>DASPTW010000041.1:0-258662 GCA_035623215.1 Candidatus Acidiferrum sp. | reverse complement strand
TTGACAAGTGGCTCGCCCAGGGAGTGGATGTCTTCGTTTATTGCAAACACGAAGACGCGGGCAAGGCGCCGGCGTACGCCCGCCAGCTCCTCGGCAAAGAAAAGTGAAGTACAGGGGAAATCTGGCGGAGAGGGGGGGATTGTAGCCCCAGTTGTTGAGTAGGGGGTGAGAGGTCGGTGAGTGTTGGTATGTCTCTTGTTTTCAACACGCATTCTCGATTGTCCCCAATCGCCAGATTCTATGGGGGTCAAACACCCTCAAATAAGCCAAAACTAGTAGCAAGTAGAGTCAAAACACAAATGCTCTTGGCTGCGGGTCATATCATGTTGGGGCACAGCAGCAGTATCATCCCAATCTATGTTCACGCAAATCAGAGTTTCTCTCGTTTTCGCCCTAATGTTGTCCCTGATCTTGGCTGCAGGCTTGTGCAGCGCCGGGTCCGGCGACGATTTTCTTATGAAGGTGACCGACAAGAACTACCTCGATACACAAGGCTTCAGCGTTTTTCTCTACGACAGCACATACCATCCCGTCTTTGTGGATCAAAAAAATACTGCCATGGAAATGATTCTTCATGGCCAGCGCATCGCCACCAACGGCGACGTTCGCCTGGTGCCGACCCCGGAGCAGTGGGACCTGGTGGCAACCCTCAGAGATCGCCACGCGGATAAGGCTAACAACCGGCTAACGGCCGAGCTCGCTTTCCCGACGTTCGACTTCAGTTACAAGCTGGAAGTAGCAGCGGAGCCGGGCGGCGTGAAAGTGAGCATCAATCTTGATAAGCCACTGCCGGACAAACTGGCGGGGCGGGCCGGCTTCAATCTGGAATTCCTTCCCTCGATCTACATGGGCAAGGCTTACCTGGTGGACGGAAGCAAAGCAGGGATCTTTCCGCGCACGCCGAACGATCCGATGACGAAAGTGTTGCCGCTGCCGGATGAACCGAAAAAGGCGTACTACCTCGAGGACTGGGATAAGGCCAAGGGATACATGCAGCCGCTGCCGTTCGCCGAAGGCAAGAGCATCACGCTGGGGGTCGATGACGCGCTCGCACGAGTGAGTGTAGTGTCGGACACGGCAAGCCTAATGCTGTTCGATGGACGCGACCGTGCGCCGAACGGCTGGTTCGTGTTGCGTTCCCTGATTCCTTCGGGCAAGACCACCGGAGCTATCGTGTGGCACATCCGGCCGGACGTGGTTCCGAACTGGACTCGGCCGCCGGTAATCGCACACAGCCAGGTCGGCTATGCGCCGGGCTTTGCCAAAGTGGCAGTACTCGAACTGGACCCGAAGTACGACGCCCCGAAGACGGCAAAAGTGCTGCGGCTGATGGAAGACGGTTCGTACAAGCAGGTGTTTGAGGGCCGGATCACGCCCGCAACGCCCTGGCTGCGTTACGTCTATTCGAAATTCGATTTCACCTCGGTGAACGAGCCTGGCCTCTATTCAATCGAGTATGGCGGCCAGCGTACGCCGTCCTTCCCCATCTCAAGAGACGCATACGCGAACATCTGGCAGGACAGCCTGGACCATCACCTTGCGGCGCAGATGGATCACGTTTCCGTTCGCGAAGGTTACCGCATGTGGCATGGCGCTTCTCACCTGGATGATGGTCGCATGGCCCCGGTGGTCGGGGAGCAATTCGACGGCTGGAACCAGTCCACCGCAACGGATGGGAAGTACAAAGGCGGAGATCACATCCCCGGAATGAACGTGGGCGGCTGGTACGATGCGGGCGATTTCGATCTGGAAGAGCCGGCGCAGCTGAGCGTGATTCAAAGCCTCGCGTTGGCGTACCGCGAGTTCAATCTCACATACGACGAGCTTACGGTCGATGAAGCTGCCCGTGAGGTTGAAATGCACCGTCCCGATGGCGTGCCGGATACCGTGCAACAGGTCAAGCACGGCGCACTGCTCATCCTGGCGCAGTTTCACAACATTGGCCACGCCATTCGTGGCACTCACGAGCCCGATTTGCGCCAGTACACGCAAGTGGGCGACGGAGCTTCCAAAACGGACGGCAGGATTTATGACTCGAAGCTCGGCCCCAATGAAGTGAAGGGCGACTACTCCGGGAGGCCGGATGATCGCTGGATCTTCACTTCGAACAACCCGTTCTTTCAGTGGAATGCCATTGCAGCTCTGGCTGCGGCGGCGGATTCGCTGAAAGGCTGGGACGACGCATTAGCGAAGGACTGCCTCGAGACCGCGATCAAAGCATGGGACGACACGAAGGCTGACCCGAAGCTGTATCCGACTGGGTTAGGAGCGCCTCCAGCGAGCGCCCCTGCAGGTGGTGTGCTGGCTGCGTCGCAAGGTGCGGTTCCAGGCACGCAAGCGCCGCGCCAGCCGGGGGGCAACTCGGGTGCTCCGACAACTCCTGGCCCCGTGATTCCACAATCAGTTGTGCCGGCGTCCCAGGGCCCACGCGGATTGGGCATCGGACTCGACTGGGCGGCCGCTCTCGAATTGACCATCGCCACCCATGGCGCTGAGCTATATAGGTCCCGTCTGAAGGAATTGTTTCCTCAGATGATTACCCCGGAGCAGATGGAACGCCGTGGTTGGACAGCTGTCCGCGCATTGCCTTATCTCGACGCGAGCGCGAAAGAGCAAATGCGCGAAGCCGTGAAGACCTACATGGCGGATTTCGATAAAAAGCTGGACGCTACGCCCTTCGGCGTGCCTCCGAGCCTCGGCACCTGGGGCGGATCAGGCGCCGTCATAGACATGGCCATCCGCATGTATTTCCTGCACAAGGCGTTTCCGGACCTCGTCAGCCCCGAATACACACTTCGCGCGGTCAACTATATTCTCGGCACGCACCCGGTCTCCAGCACTTCGTATGTCGCTGGAGTCGGCACGGTTTCGAAGACGATGACGTACAGCAACAATCGCGCCGACAATTCTTACATCCCGGGTGCCGTGATTCCGGGATACATCATCATCAAGCCGGATTTTCCTGAGTGCATCGACGACTTCGGATTCCTGTGGTTTGAGGACGAGGCGGTCGTGGCCGGGTCGGCCAGCTGGGTCGTGGCCGGCAACGCCGCGGACGCGATCATTAAGGAATCGAAGTAGACCCAGTTAGAAAAGGTACTCAGATATTGATGCATCAGCGACACTCGAAATTTGCAGCATCTTCGGTGTTTCCCTGTCCTTTGTATTGCGCGTGCTTCGGGTAAGCGCACAGAGGGCGGCTACGGCCGGGGAAGGCCTTGCCGGTCGCAGTCACCGAATCCGGCACGGTTCCTTTCTCGACCCAGTTGACCATGGGGGCCAGCAAATCGAAGTTGTCCAGGCTGCGACCTCCGCCGCAGTGGAACATGCCGGGAACAAAGTAAAACTGGCTCCACTTTGAAACTGTGTCGAGACCGCCATTCGCATCCGCCATTTTCTTGAAATATTCGAATGTGTCGAGCGGGGAGAACCAAGCATCGCTGACGCCATGATAGAAGATCAGCTTTCCTCCATGGCCAGCAAAGGTCGTAAGGTCGGTCGACATCGAATCAACTAAAGGCTGGACACCAGCCATCGCTTCTTTCTCAACGTCAACTTCCATCGCCGTTGTTGCCGGACCAAACACTCCAGGCCCCGGCGCCAGAATTCCACGGAACGAGCCGCTTGCCGTGATGCCCGTGTCGTACAAAAATCCTGGATAGACTTGCAAGCCCTCCCGCGTCTTCGGTCCGCCCATGACTTTCTTGATCGCCGAAACCTTTTCCGCACTAAGGCAGGAGTCGGTTGTTCCTGCCCGGCACGTCAAAACGGCGGGATCGAAATCACATCTTAGAGGATCAGAGATCAGTCCGTCCGCGACACCGTCTTTAGCATCGCATCTCTTTAACAGAGCCTCAGCAATGAGCTTGCGATCGCTGTCCGTAATCGCGTCTGTGATGATCGGCTTGCCAGCCGAATCCTTAGGCGCAATCTGATTGAATGCAACGGGGATCCACTGTCCGATAGCCAGGTTCGAAAGCCCCGTGCGCATTGCGGGATCCCCTGAAATGATGCCGTCAAAAATCGTCGGATAACGTTGCGACAGAATCATTCCTTCGCGTCCGCCGGTCGAGCATCCGGAAAAATAGGAATACGACGGCGCTTTCCCGTAGTGCTGAGCAATGATCTGTTTAGCCAATTCCGCAACTTCAGCATTGGCCAGATACGCAAAATCCAGGTACGCCTGCTGGTCACGTCTAAATGCAAAATCGAATCCCGGATGATGGCTCGTATGCCCCGTATCCGTGCTGACCACGGCGAATCCGCGGATCAGTGCGGGCGTACCTCCCACAGCATTCAGACCCAGCGGCGCCATTACAACCCCATTGCTGCCGGCTCCGCCTTGCATCAAAAAGTCGCCGTCCCACTTGTCAGGCATCGCCAGAGCAAATTTGATGCCGAACTCCTCGCCTCCAACACCGGTCCGGCGATTGATCACGCCCTCCACCCGGCAATAAGCCGGAAGCGGAGCTGTGCGATCTTGATTCCATGGAATCACTTCCGTTGTACCCGCCGCAACCGAAGTCGTTTTTGTGATTTCAACTTTTGGCGCTTTGAAGCTTTTTAGCGCATCGCACGAGCCTGCTTCCTGCGCGCGGACGCATGTATTCATTCCGAACATCAGCCAGACCGCGATCCACCACAATCGAGATCCCATTTTTCGCCTCACTTTTTTTGAGAACTGCGGCACAGCTCAATTTCGATTTTCGGCGCGCGGTCCTATGGCCGAGAGCACTGCACACCTATACTTAAGAACCCGCAGTTGAGCGCCTAAAGTATTCCGCCATTGCTACGTTAGCTTCGTTCCGCGTCGCGCGACGACAGAGGTTTATCATTCCGTCGGTCTGTTGAACGTCGCACGATTAACTCCGGTTGTAGCACGATACGTTCACACTTTGGTCGCACCTTCGAGTTCAGCATCCTCAGTGTGATGTGCGCGGCCTCCGCGCCGATCCGCCGGCTATCCTGATCGATGCTCGAAAGCGGCACACGCAGCAAATCGTCATAATGCAGATTTCCGCATCCGATGATCGCAAGGTCTTGGGGGATCCGAACTCCGTGATCCAAGGCATAGTTCATGGCGCTCATCGCAAGCGGATCATTAAAACAGAACACGCCGTCCGGTCTCGGGTTTCGCTTCAAGAGTTGCGCCATGGCTTCGGCGCCGCGCTTTCTCGTTTCCACGTCGCCCTTGAGCTCAGCGATTATGTAGTCTTTATTTACTTTCATACCAGCCTGTGCCAAGGCCAGCTTATATCCTTCCAGCCGCTGCACGCCGGGACTGGTTTTTGGGCCTCGAATGTGCGCGATTCTTTTGCAGCCAACCTCGATCAAGTGTCTTGTGGCTAGCTCTCCAACTGCCTCGTCATCGACACCCACAAAATTCGCCGAAAGCTCCGGCAAATCGCGGTCGATCAGCACGTAAGGTGTGTTTTGTTTTTCGATTCGGAAGAACAGGTCGGCCGTCGGGCGGCACGAAGCAATGATCAAACCGTCGAGGCGCCGTGCGAGCAGTTGATCGACCTCCCGTTGCTCCAGCTCCGGATCTTCATCCGAGGAAGAGATCAGCAAGTAATATCCGTTTGCCTTCAGAACGTCGGAAAGAGCCTTGGCGATCTCCGCGAAAAAGGGATGGAGTAGATCCGGAACCACCAAGCCCACCAGGTACGTGCAGCCGGTAGCGAGGCTGCGGGCCGCCAGGTTCGGGCGATACTGAAGTTCCTTGACGCGCGTCAAAACGCGCTCGCGGGTTTCATCGCCAATATCTGGATGATTCCGAAGAACTTTGGAGATAGTGACCACCGATACGCCAAGGTCCCTCGCGATGTCTTTCATTCGCACGCTCATACGGTGTGTGACCACTCCGCGTCCTTTCCGCCCCACAAAAACCCACGTTGACACCGATTACTTTACCGCTTACTATGCCTTGCGATTTGGAGAGATGCCAGCAAGAAAATCGGAGTTCCGCAATGCCTCCCATCAGTGTAAATGCAGGGACAACGCAAAAGCTCCCGGAAGCTAAAGCGGCTTTTTCGAAATAGCTGCCTGATCATGAGGGCCTTCGTTATTCAGAGACCAAGACACGCGTCGATTGAGACAGTTCCCGACCCTGTCGTCAAAGGTGGAGATATCTTGCTCAAGGTGCGGATGGTTGGATTCTGCGGCAGCGACCTGAATTCTTTTCGCGGACTCAATCCTCTCGTTTCGTTTCCCCGCATTCCCGGTCACGAAGCTTCCGCCACAGTGCTTGAAGGCAGGGGAGAGCTTCCTTCTGGAACGGACGTCGCGTTATATCCCTACACGAATTGTGGCCGATGCTCGTCGTGCCGCCTTGGGCGAACCAATGCCTGTCAGTTCAACCAGACGCTCGGCGTGCAGAGGGACGGCGCGCTTGCGGAATTCGTCGCGATGCCGCCAGAGAAGCTCTATCCGGCAAAGCTCACGGCAAAAGAATTGTGCTTGGTTGAGCCGCTGACCGTCGGTTTTCATGCGGTGGCACGCGGATCAGTCGCTGAAAATGATACCGTCGCAGTCTTCGGCTGCGGTGGAGTGGGGCTCGGCGCAGTTGCGTCTGCGGCTCTTCGAGGCGCGCGTGTCATCGGCGTGGATGTGGAAGACAAAAAGCTCGAACTCGCACGCGCTGCCGGCGCCACGCTGACGATCAATAGCTCGCATGAGTCTTTGCACCAGCGCTTACTCGAATTGACCGAGGGCAGAGGTCCGAATGTGGTGATCGAAGCCGTTGGATTGCCCGCGACATTCCGCGCTGCCGTCGAGGAAGTTTGTTTTGCCGGCAGGGTCGTATACATCGGCTACGCCAAAGAACTTGTGAGCTACGAGACGAGGCTTTTCGTGCAAAAGGAACTCGACGTTCGTGGAGCCAGGAATGCTATGCCCGAAGATTTCCGCACTGTGATTCGGTTTCTCGAGACCGGGAAGTTTCCGATTGATCAAGCCGTGAGCTCGATTGTTTCTCTTGAGGAGGCGCCAAATGCATTGCGTTCCTGGAGCGAGAACCCGTCGCGGTTCCACAAAATTCTGGTTTCTCTGGATTAGTAGAACGTTTTCAGTTTTCTTAGGGCAGGGATCGTTCGTGCAGAAATCTAGTAAATGGACGGGAAACACAATTCATGGAAGGACGTCATGTTCTGGCACAACTCTCTCCGGTCGATTCGCAAATCATCTTTAGTCTTGATTGGGCTACTGGCGCCCCTCGCTTTGCGTGCGCAAAATCCCAACTCGCCCTCAGCTTCCGAGGACCCCGAAAAGATCGATCAGCTCTGGCAAAAGGCTAGCAGTAAGTACGACGCGCAACGCGCAGCGCTGCTGCAAGATGTGGATAACGCGGGTCACCAAGGACCATTCCGTCCTGATTGGGAATCGCTTAGGAACTACGAAGCTCCCGAGTGGTTCCGCGATGCGAAGTTCGGCATTTTCCTTCATTGGGGTGTTTATTCGGTTCCGGCCTTTGGTAACGAATGGTATCCGCGGCTCATGTATGACAAGAAGTGGGGCGAATATAAGCATCACATCGAAACGTATGGGCCGCAGGATAAATTCGGCTACAAAGATTTCATTCCGATGTTCAAGGCGGAGCATTTCGATCCGGTCGCCTGGGCCGAGCTATTCAAGAAAGCAGGCGCCAAGTATGTCGTGCCTGTAGCCGAGCATCACGACGGGTTCGCTATGTACGATAGCGGTCTGAGTGACTGGACGGTCGCCAAAATGGGGCCACATCGCGACACCACAGGGGAGCTGGCCAAAGCGGTGAGGGCGGCAGGTTTGCATTTTGGCGTCTCTTCGCATCGCGTCGAGCACAACTTTTTCCTGGCTCCTGGCCGCGCTATCCCTTCGGATGTGAACGATCCGAAGTACGCGGCCTTCTACGGCCCGGCTCACGCCTGGGTGATGAATCCGGGCGGGACGCCACTGAATAATGATTTCACTTACGTCTCGCAGGCTTGGGCGAACGATTGGCTGGCGCGCTCAGCGGAGCTGGTCGAAAAATATCATCCTGACATCGTTTACTTCGATTGGTGGATCGGCCAGGCCTCCATTCGCCCGAACCTCACGCGTTTCGTCGCGTTTTATTACAACAGCTCGCTGAAATATGGCGACCACGTCGGAGTAATCAATTACAAGGATTACGCCATGCAGGAGCATTCCGGCGTGCTCGATCTCGAACGCGGCCAACTGGGAGACATTCGCCCGCAGCCCTGGCAAACCGACACCTCCATCAGCAACAAATCGTGGGGTTACATTGAGAATGACACATTCAAATCCGCCGAATTCGTTGTCCATCAGCTCATCGATATCGTCAGCAAGAATGGCAATTTGCTTTTGAATCTCGGTCCACGATCGGATGGCACCATACCGGAGCAGGTGCAGCAGGTGTTGTTGGATGTCGGCGCCTGGCTGAATGTAAACGGCGAAGCCATCTATGGTACGCGGCCGTGGCGTGTCTATGGTGAGGGCCCTACCAAAGCAGCTGCCGGCTCCTTTCACGATACTGATGTCCAGAATTTCACAGCGGAAGATTTCCGCTTTACGACCAAAGGCAACGTACTTTACGTCATCGGTTTGTCCTGGCCTTCAAATCAGGAAGCGGTGATTCATTCGCTCGCGCGGACCGCGGGCGCTGAATCAGTCAGGTCAGCGGACCTGCTTGGCGGCACTAGCAAACTGCAGTTTGAGCAGCAACCCGACGGTTTGCACGTGCACCTGCCCGCTCAAGCCCCGGCCAAATACAGTTATGCGCTCCGTGTCACGTTTTGAAGCTTCCGGAAATTGACTGCGCGAGGCCAAGGCAGCTCGATTTTGAAATTGCAGGACGAAAGTGATGAGAGGGCAAAATGAAACTGTGGGTCGGAATAGCGTCGCTTGTACTCGCAACGGGCTGCTGGGCGCAGGAATCCCAGACTTTTCAGCCCGCCTCGACAAACGTTTGGGGCGCGGAATATCCGCGCGTGGACAATGCCGGAAGAGTGCAGATCCGCGTGAAGGCGCCCGACGCAACAAAGGTTAGATTGAATTTTTGGAGCGGCCCGAAGATCGACATGGAGAAGCAGGCCGACGGTTTTTGGACAGTGACGACACCTCCGCTAGTGCCCGGCCTGCACTACTACACGTTGCTCATTGATGGCGCGGAAGTCAGCGACACGAACAGCCACGCGTTTTTCGGCGGTGGCAAGAACGCAAGCATGGTTGAGGTCCCGGAGCCGGGCTCTACGTACTATTCGATTCAGGATGTGCCGCACGGACAGGTGCGCGAGGTTTGGTACAACTCGAAGGTGACCGGCAGTTGGCGTCATGCGCTCGTCTACACGCCGCCGAACTATGACACGCAAACCAGCGTTCGATACCCGGTACTCTATCTTCAGCATGGCGCCGGCGAAGATGAGACGGGCTGGATCAGGCAAGGCAATGCAAATTTCATTCTGGACAATTTGCTTGCGGCCAAAAGCTGCAAACCCATGCTCGTGGTCATGGCATATGGCTACGCACGCCGAGCGGGTCAAGCGCCGCCAGACTTAACTGGAAAACCGTTTGGCTCGCCTGAAATGATGAAGGCGATGCAGGACATGGCCGCTGCATTCGAAGACGACGTCACCCAGGCGCTCATTCCGTATATTGATTCCAATTTCCGCACGATTGCCGATCGCGATCATCGAGCCATGGCTGGCCTCTCGATGGGTGGCATGCAAACTTTTCAGGTCACGCTGAATCACCTGGACCTCTTCTCTTACATCGGAGGATTCAGCGGCGCCGCTGGCCCGTTGGTGCTTGGCGATCGCAAGCTCGATCCAAAAACCGATTTCCACGGAGTGTTCGCCGATCCTGCCTCCTTCGGGAAAAACGTGCATCTGCTGTGGGTCGGCGTCGGTACAAAAGAGCCGGAAAGGATGCGCTCCGGTCTCTTGCGTCTGCATAATTCTCTGGACGAAGCGAAAATTCAGCACGTGTTCTACGAATCGCCGGACACCGATCATGAATGGCAAACCTGGCGGCGCGATTTGAAGGATTTCGCTCCGAGGCTCTTTCAGTAAGCAATCATGCTGCGCCGAGAACGAGCCAGTTAGATTCCATACTGAGGTTCAACAATGCGAACGATGGTCGTGAAAATTGTTGTCGCTGCGGTTCTCCTTCTTTCGGCGAGGCAGGCCTTTGCCCAGGACTCTTCGTCACCGGCCTATTTGAATTCTTCTCTGCCGACCGAGCAGCGTGCACAAGACCTAGTAAAGCGAATGACGGTCGAAGAAAAGGTTACGCAGTTGACAAACCAATCGCGAGCCGTTCCCAGACTGAACATACCCGCCTACAACTGGTGGAGCGAGGCTTTGCACGGAGTCGCCTCAAGCGGCACTACGGAATTTCCCGAACCGGTCGGCTTGGCGGCGACCTTCGACACAGACGCAATCCGCCGTATGGCAACGGCAATAAGCATCGAGGGACGCATCAAGCATTTGCAATTTGAACGAGAGGGCCACAGCAAAGTGATGGAAGGCCTGGATTTCTGGGCGCCCAATATCAACATATTCCGCGATCCGCGCTGGGGACGGGGCCAGGAAACTTACGGCGAAGACCCATTCCTGACTGCGCGGCTCGGCGTTGCATTTGTCACCGGCATGCAGGGCGAGGATCCGAAGTACTACCGCGTCATCTCCACTCCCAAACACTACGCCGTCCACAGCGGGCCCGAACCAACTCGGCACACTGCGGACGTCAAAGTCAGCAAGCACGACGAACTGGACACCTACCTGCCAGCGTTTCGCGCGATCGTGACTGAGGCGAAAGCCGCTTCCGTCATGTGCGCCTACAACAGCGTGAATGGGCAACCGGCCTGCGCGAGTGAGTTTCTTCTGCAAGACCAGTTACGAGGCAAATGGAACTTTCAAGGCTATGTAGTGTCGGACTGCGGTGCAATCGTTAATATTTTTGCCGATCACCACTTCACCAAGACTCAGCCCGAAGCTTCTGCGCTGGCGATCCAGCGCGGAATGGACAATGAGTGTTTGAATTTTGCGGACAGCAAAGACGATCACGACTACAAACCGTATCTCGATGCCTACAAACAAGGGTTTCTGAAAGAAAGCGAAATCGATACGGCGCTTATCCGGCTGTTCACGGCTCGCATCAAGCTAGGCATGTTCGATCCGCCGGAAACGGCGCCGTATTCGAAAATCGACGAAAAAGAACTCGACAGTCCCGCGCACCGCGAACTTGCGCGTCTTATCGCCAACGAGTCGATAGTGCTGCTCAAAAACGACGGCACGCTGCCGTTAAAGAAGGACGGCGTCAAAATCGCCGTCGTCGGCCCGCTCGCGGACCAAACTCGCTATTTGCTTGGTAATTATAACGGCCAGCCAACGCATATCGTTTCGGTGCTTGAAGGTATCAAGGCGGAATTCCCCGGCGCTCAAGTCACGTTCAACTCGGGCACGCAGTTTTTGCGCGCTGAAGGCGACCCGGTCCCCGCTTCGTTCCTCACCACCGTCGAAGGTCAGCCGGGACTCACCGCGGAATTCTCCACGGGAGAGGTATGGGGAGTCCAGCGAACAGTGCTTGCGGCGCGCCAGGTGAAGAGCGTCGATCTGAAGGCGGAAGACATTCCTCAAGAAGCGTCAGGCAAATATCCGCTGCGAATCGAGTGGACCGGCTTTCTAACGCCCACGGAAACAGGAGACTATACGGTCGGGGTGCGTCTGGAAGGCGGCTTCGCAAGCGTGCAGCTGGACGGCAAGCCTGTCGCGGCAGGCTGGGCTGGGAGTCACGACGGACCGCAAGCAAAGGTTGGACACGTACACGTCGAACAAGGAAAGAAGGTGTATCTCAAGGTGACTTACGGGCAGGGCACCGCAGGCCCAGCGAGCGTGCAGTTGATTTGGTCGAAGTACGATCCCAAGCCCAGTCCGACCGCAGTTCAAGCTGCGAAAGACGCGGACGTAGTTGTCGCCGTCATGGGCATTACCAGCGAACTCGAAGGCGAAGAAATGCCTGTGAATGAGGAAGGGTTTAAGGGAGGGGACCGTACGAGCATCGATCTCCCTAAGCCAGAGGAAGCTTTGTTGGAGGCTCTTGCGTCTACAGGAAAACCTGTCGTGCTTGTGCTCGCGAATGGCAGTGCGCTGGCCGTGAACTGGGCCAACGAGCACGCGAACGCGATTCTCGAATCCTGGTATCCCGGGGAGGAAGGCGGCACAGCAATCGCGCAAACCTTGTCAGGTAAAAACAATCCCGCTGGGCGGCTGCCCGTTACGTTCTATACGGGAGTCGAGCAACTGCCTCCCTTTGAGGATTACGCGATGAAGGAGCGCACCTACCGTTATTTTGAAGGCAAGCCGCTCTATCCGTTTGGCTATGGCCTCAGCTACACGACTTTCTCCTATCACGGACTGCGGCTACTGAAGAAAGCAATAAGGGCGGGCGAACCGCTCACGGCAGAAGTCACTGTGACCAACATAGGCAAAAGAGAAGGCGACGAGGTCGCG
This sequence comes from Candidatus Acidiferrum sp., assembly GCA_035623215.1. Classification (GTDB taxonomy): domain Bacteria; phylum Acidobacteriota; class Terriglobia; order Acidiferrales; family UBA7541; genus Acidiferrum. Next base: position 246,174 of record DASPTW010000041.1, on the reverse strand, counting down.
CAACTTTATCTGAGCTTCCCGAATGTGCCAGGAGCTCCCCTGCGTGCTCTTCGCGGATTCCAGCGTGTGCATCTAAAACCAGGCGAATCACGGAAAATTCACTTCGAATTGAAGGATCGCGACCTGAGTATGGTTACCGAGGCCGGCGAACCGATCGTCGCAGAAGGGAATTACTCATTATCAATTGGTGGCGGCCAGCCGAATACCGCCGCTGCTTCGGTTGCTGGAACCTTCCAGATGAAAGGATCAAAGACCCTGCCCGAATAGAAGGGGGGATTCGGTTTCGTGCATTGGAAAGCCGAGTATTCAACTGGCTCATAACCGTTGGAATTGGAGCGTCGGTTTGGATGCACCGATCGTGGCACTGTTGGGATGCGTCGTCGATTTCAGACGGGCAATTTCTAAAGCGCTTTTATTCCGGGCCCCTTTTCCCACCTTTCGGACATGGGCCCTCGAAGAAGCTCGATATTGCGTTGATTCCGAACAGCAGGACCTGAGACGGGTCCTTTTGCTAAACCGTTGACTGATCACGCAGTCCGAGATTCCGCTTAGACCTTGGCAAATAGGTTCTAAGCGTCGCCGCCTTCGTTTCTATAACTATACGATAATATCGAAATCAACTAAAACCAGTAGCAAGCATCACGAAACCCGCATAAACATTGGGTGTTTTTGCTATGGCGGAGAGGGGGGGATTCGAACCCCCGGTACACGTTTTAGCGCGTACAACGGTTTAGCAAACCGCCGCATTCAGCCGCTCTGCCACCTCTCCGCGGACGGTGCGGCTCATAAGAATGGGCCGACCCGCAAAGTATAACATTAAAACGCCGAAGGGCAGGCGCGTCCTTTTCTCGAATTCTCGAAAGGGCACCAAATCCCGGCTGACCATTTCCTGGATTCCTGCGTCCAATACGAGTGGGTCGGTGCCGGGAAGCGGGCGGGAATGTCTTACGGATGGTCTTTCCTTTCCGCAGTTTGGAAGATAAAATAGAGTTTGAGCCGTGGAGTCTCGGTTTGATACGGAGATAGTAGCGGCGTCAGAATGCGCCGCAGTTTCCTGTTGCAAATCCTTTTCCGCGCTTTTTGGAGTGATCCTCCCGCGAAACATTTCGACCCGAACGGGCGTATGTAACAGGTAGAGGCTCCAAGAGAGAATTGTCCCCGCCGGTCGGCCGCAGAGCCATGCTTGGAAACCAAGACTGGCGGCGGAGTTTCGAGGAATTGGTCGCAACGAAGTGGGGCGAAGGGGAAGCGAATGAAGACGTGGCAAAAAGTAGCGATTGGCGCGGGCGCTGTGGTGGTGCTCGGCGGCATCGTTCTGTTCAGCGTGAACCAGGCAAACAAAGGCGTAGTTACCGTGCAAACCGCCAAAGTGGCCAAGCAGGACAGCCTGGTGTCCTTGGTTACGGCTTCCGGCGAAGTAAAGCCGACGACCTACACGAATATCACCGCTCAGGGGTTTGGCAGAATCACTGACATTCTGGTCAAGGAAGGCGATCACGTAAAAAAGGGCGACAAGCTGCTCTTGCAAGAAAACGTCCAGGCGAGTGCAGACGTGCAAGCACAGACGGCCGCCACCACTTCGGCGGAATCTGCCGCGCAAGCTGCAGAGGCCAGCTATAAGGCGGCGCAAGCAGATCTTGCCTCGCAGCAAGCGAATCTCGAGAAGGCCAAACTGGATTATGACCGGGGACAAGGTCTTTACAAAGACGGCTTGATTCCCAAGCAGGACTTTGATCAGCGGAAAACGACTTATGACGCTGCGGCTGCGGCTGTGGATTCGGCCAAAGCGCGTGTGCAATCCTCAAGAGCTCAAATGGAGCAGACACGGGCCCAAGTGAATCAGAGTCGAGCGGTGCTCGTGCACACGCAGGATGTTCTTCACAAGACGATTTACACGTCGCCCATCAACGGAATCGTGAGCTACTTGCCGGAGCGCGTAGGGGACTACGTGGTTCCAGGCATACAGAACTCAAATGGTAGCTTTTTGATGACCCTTTCGGACATGTCCGTCGTCACGGCGGAAGTCAAAGTGGATGAAACCGATATCGTCAACGTGAAGATGGGGCAAGAGGCGGACGTCACGATCGACGCAGTCCCCGGAAAAGTCTTCAACGGCAAAGTGACGGAGATCGGCTCGCAGGCCGTGCTCCGTAGTTCCGGTTTGACGACCACGCAAACCACAACGAGCACACAGGAAGCGAAGGATTTCAAAGTAGTGGTGACACTTGCGAATCCGCCGGAGAATCTCCGGCCCGGCCTTTCCGCGACGGCAAAAATCAAGACCGCCGAGCGGAAAGACGTTGTCGCGATTCCTATTCAAGCGCTAGCCGTGCGGACGCGCAAGGATTTGGAAGAAGCCGCCAAGAACGCTAAGAACGAGCGCGGATCGAGCGTGACGCTTGCCGCACCGCCTCCCCCTGCTCCGGGCGATCCGAAAAAAGACGAAATTCAGGGAGTTTTCGTGGTGAACGGCAAGAAGGCCATTTTCCATCCCGTGGAAACCGGCATTGCCGGCGTCACCGACATCGAAGTTACGAAGGGTTTGCAGCCGGGCGACGAGATTGTCGTCGGCAGCTACAAAGCTTTGCGCACCTTGAAACCGGAATCCCCGGTGAAAGTCGACAACAGCGCTCCGAAGAAGCAAGACGAGAACCAGAGTTAACGCGCATCCAAACGCAAGGGAGATTCGAATGCCTGTCGAGACACAGACCGCCGATTCCTACCGGGAAGACCTGGTCAACTCCGGTGTAGTCATAAAGACGGATTCACTCGCCAAAGTGTATGAGATGGGCGCGGAACAGGTCCATGCGCTTCGAGGTGTCGACCTCGAGATTCGCAAGGGCGAGTACGTCGCGATCATGGGCCCTTCGGGCTCCGGCAAATCAACGCTGATGAATCTGATCGGCTGCCTGGATTCACCCAGCTCTGGAAAATATTGGCTCGCTGGACGCTTGGTCAGCGATTTGGACGACGACGAGCTCGCCTATATCCGGAACAAGGAAATCGGTTTCGTGTTTCAGACTTTCAACCTGTTGCCGCGCGCCACTGCATTGCACAACGTTGAGTTGCCACTCATTTACAACGGCACTCCGTCGGAAGAGCGGATTGAAAAAGCGAAAAAAGCCCTCGAGCGCGTGGACCTGACGGATCGCATGCATCACAAGCCCAACGAGCTTTCCGGCGGCCAAAGGCAGCGCGTCGCGATTGCGCGGGCGCTCGTAAATAATCCGTCCATCGTCCTGGCGGATGAGCCCACTGGTAACCTGGATTCGAAGACCGGCGAAGAGATCATGGCGCTCTTTGAAAACCTCTACCAGCAGGGCAATACGATCATCCTGGTTACCCACGAAAACGACATCGCGAAGCACGCCCACCGCAGCATTCATATCCGCGACGGCAGGATTGCTTCTGACCAAGCGGTCGTGAAGAAGTAAGCGGACAATTCGGCTCTTTCCTTCCCCAAAATATGGAGTAGCTTCTTTCGGATAGCGGCTGAAAGGGGCGCGAGTAGTTGTATTTGCCCGCCAGAGGAAAGAAGCGATGAAGCCTGCAACGTTAGAGGGTTCGGAATCCGAAATCAGCAAGCTATTGAAGAACTCGGCCCGAAAAGCCATTCGTTACGTTGAAGGCATCCCGGAGCGAAGGGTGGGCCCAAGCGATGCCGAGCGCGCGCAACTCAAGAGCTTGCATGAACCGTTTCCACCTAATTCCACTCCTGCGGAAGAAGTACTGGAGAAACTCGATCAATTGGGGTCGCCGGCCACGATGGCCACCACGGGCGGACGATACTTCGGATTTGTGAATGGCGGCATTCTCCCAGCCGCCTTGGCTGCGAATTGGCTCGCGGGAGCGTGGAACCAAAACGTGGCCCTGCGCGTGATGTCGCCTATCGCCGCGGAATTGGAAGATGTGGTTCTGCGCTGGGTCTGCGAAGCTCTGGCGTTGCCGGAGGACTGCGTGGGCGGCTTGGTCACCTGCGCCACGATGGCCAATTTCACTGCGCTGGTTGCGGCAAGGCACGCACTTCTTCGTCGCGCAGGGTGGAATGTTACCGAAGACGGAATGTTCGGCGCGCCGCCCATTGAGGTAGTTGTTGGCGCCGAAGTGCATGCATCGATTTTGAAAGCCCTGAGCTTGGCAGGGTTTGGGAGCAAACGAATCACTGTTGTGGAGGCCGACAGTCAAGGCCGCATGCGTCTCGATAGGCTCCCTCGCTTATCAGCGAGAACCATTGTTTGTATTCAGGCTGGCAACGTGAATACGGGCGCGTTCGATCCCGCCAAGGAAATCTGCTCAGCCGCAAAGGAGCAAGGCGCCTGGGTTCACGTGGATGGCGCATTCGGATTGTGGGCCCGCGTTTCTCCCAAGTACGCTCCCTTAACCGAAGGATTGGAGAATGCCGACTCCTGGGCCACGGACGCTCACAAATGGCCAAATGTTGGCTACGACAGCGGCCTAGTCCTTGTGAGAGACGGAGCCACTTTGCAGGTTTCCATGGGCGTGAGCGCAGCTTATCTGCAGACGAGCGGTGGCCGGGAACCCATGTATCACACGCCGGAAGCGTCGCGCCGCGCCCGCGGCGTTGAGTTGTGGGCTGCGCTAAAATCTCTCGGCAGATCTGGACTTCGCGACTTGGTAGAGCGGACTTGCACTTACGCGCAGCTATTTGCGCAACGGCTTCGCGAAGCGGGGTGCGAGATATTGAACGACGTCGTGATCAATCAAGTCCTAGTTTCCTTTGGCAGCTCGGAATTGACGCGAAGCGTCATCCGTCGAATTCAGGAAGAAGGAACTTGTTGGTGCGGTGGAACCGTTTGGCAGGGAAAAACGGCCATGCGCATCAGCGTGTCATCCTGGGCCACGAGCCAGGCCGACGTGGAGCGGAGCTTGGACGCGATCTTGCGTGCGGCTCGCGAATGTCGGTCTGCTCCTAAAACGAAATAACGCGGTTGGAAAGCTCAGCGGCTATGAGCTGCGCTGGAAGTTTCGAACTCCGCCAGCGTCTGCTCCTTGCTCAAGTACGTGGATGACAGCCGATCATGCCAGGTAAGCGCGTCTTCGTCCCACATGGCCCACAGAAAACCAAGGAAGAAGGCTCCCGCGGAAAGAAGATAACCCGCGCTCCGCAGCAGCATTTGCTTGGGACTGGGTGTATCCCCGGCAAAGCTGAGCACCCGTAAGCCGCGCACCATCATTCCCGGCGTGGTCCCGCCAAAGATCGTGAACAGCGCGAAGTATTGCATGTAAACTGCGGAGAAAGTTGCTACGCAAACGGCAACACTCAATTTGCTCAGCGTGAAATGGCCGCCGAGCGAGCCGAAGAGTCCCAGGAAGCCGCCGTACGCAAAAAGAAGACAAAAGAGATCGATCACTCCGGCAATTCGGCGATCGTCAATCGATGCTACGGGAAACAGGCAACTCTCTTTTGCCGACTCTTCAACGACGGGGTGTTCTTGTGTGCTCGTTTCAGCTTCGGGCTTCAATGAAACGTCAATTTCCATCGGCGACTTTTCACGAATTTGCTTCTTGGAAGGTCGGCCAATGGCGATCGTAAAGGAAAAATCGTCCTCGGCAGGAGCTGACGGTTCTTCAATAGCTACGGAATTGGCTGGCGTTTCTAAAGGAAGTTCGGCCTCGAAAGCAAACTGAGATTGATCACTGTGTGCTTGCCGCTTCCGCCGCCGGGTACGGTAAGCCGTCAGGCGTTGGGCCAGTTCGCTGCGCCATGCGGCTTCTTGTGCCGCCTCTCGTCGCGGCATTCCGTCATAAGAAGAGCCCTCTGCTGCGGATGTGCCAAAGGCTTCGCTAGCAGCGGAACTTCCCTGAGCGTGAATCTCCGAAGGAGCTTCTAACGCAGAAGAGTCGATGGAAAAAGACGAATCACAAAAATGACAGACGCGCGAGCTGGATGGCAGCACCGCGCCACACTGCGAGCATGTTTTTGTCACCGGTAAGTTTTGCGCTGCGGACGCGTCCACTCCGGTGAGGAGAGAACCACTCGAACATACCACGAATTGAAAAAAGTCAAGCGGGGAAGCGAGCCGACCTGTCATCTATCAAGCATGAGGGGGAGAAAGATGCTGCAGGCGATGCTTAAGCGTCCATTTGCCGAGCAAGCATATCCCGGCTAAAGGAGATGCGCCGCTCCAAGGCCACTGCGGCAAAGTAAGTACATTGTCCGCGTTCCAACTCAGTCCAGCTATGCATGGAGGGAACCAGGCGCGCCAGTGTCGCGTGTAAGAAATTCAGCAAGCCGAAATAAACACCGATTGCTTGAATCCCATTGCGGTCTTCGCGGCGCTCCGGGCACAACTGCAAAAGTTGCATGACTCTCTGGAAGTCGTCTCCCGATGCCGTTCTCTGAATGCCTGTAACTTCCTGAACTTCTGGAGATAGAGCTTGTTTTGCGGAGACGGCGATCAGGGACCTGCAATAAAACACGAAGAATTGCAGGAACAAAACCACCGAGCAAACGAGAATGATTCCGGCCATCATCGGGGGGCCACCGCAAGCCGGGCAGGCGTGATACGTGCCTCTTCCGGAATTCGCAAAAACGTATAGCACCATGCCAAAGGCAGGAAGCAATCAAAGAGTTGCGGCAGTGAACCCCAGAGCCACCGAAGATCCGGATATAGATTTCTCATTGCATAGTTTGCCGCAAATAGGCTGAAGAGCACGCCCAGCGAGAGTACGAACTGTATCAGTCGAGTCCGCGTCTCTCGCAGCTTCAATATGGCTCCCCACAACACATAGGTTAAGACGAGCCCCACAAAGTAGAGGTTTTGAGACATTTCCACTACGAACCTGGTGGACATCAGATGCGCGGATTGGCGTACGATCAGGTACGAGAAAATCGCAGTTCCCGCCAGCAGCAGAACCGCCGCCATGCGCACATAGGATTCCACTTTCAGCTCTTCTAGCACATGCGCATAAAGGCTGCTCAGCGCAAAGTACAAACCAATGGTCGTAAGAGCCTCGGAGTAGTAATAAAAGTAAGCGTATTCTCTGGATTCGAAACCGAAAGAATGGAGCACGTAAAAGCGGGAAACGCCGGACAGAAGCTCAAGAATCATCCAGAGATTAAGAGGGAGGTACCGTCGGAAGGCTCCGCGCTTAAGCGCGCACACCACCACGCCTGCTTCAAGAACCGAGCATGCTAACCACGTGCAATAAGTATATAGGCCAAGCACGGAACTCCCTTCCGCGCCTTGGTCACTTAGTCAGGCTATTGATTCCGCCCAACTTTACTTCCAAGGCGTCGGGGGCACCGGGCCGCCACCACCGTTGCTCCAAGGCGTCGGGGGGACCGGACCGCCACCACCGTTGCTCCAAGGCGTCGGGGGAACTGGCCCGCCGCCGCCATTGGCCATAATCACGGAGCCGTCACCATGGGTGACGACCACCGTCTTCAGGCTCATTGCCCCCACTAACACCAACATAGTGAAGAGAACGACCGTGAGTTTACGTGACATTGTGCCTCCGAGGTAGGGAACAACCCGGATGGCACTCTACCTGTTTCTACACCAATGTCAAGTAGCTCAGGCCGAAAAGCCTGTTTTCAATCGATACACCCCACCCCATCCCATCTTTTCGATAAGCTTTCGCCTACCTGACGGGCGGAATAGTGTTCGATCCCGGATAGGGTAGGTTTTGGGACTGTCCTGGTCAACGGTACGGTAGTACTAGAATCCTTGAACCTCCTGGTCCATCTTGCCAGTCAGTACCAAACCCTGCCGGGACCATTCAAACGGGAGTAAATTCACCTCATCTGACTCTGTCGCAAAGGCGGGCAGCGAAAAAACGGCCGTCGCAAGATTGTTTCTGACGAGGCCGTTAACGGAACGCCTTGACAGTTTTGCGATGGAGTCCGTAGCATTAAATATTGCTTCCAAGCCGGCGTAGCTCAGTGGCAGAGCGAGGGTCTCATAATCCCTAGGCCGTGGGTTCGATTCCCCCCGCCGGCACCATTTATAAGCTATATAAATTGATAACTCACAAACAATGTAGGCCGTCTACGTTCCGCGGACGTTCCAAGTGCCGTTAGCCTAATCAGGCCCTACACACAAAAATGATAAATTTGGATTCGTGACGGTGCTTCTGCGTGAGGACCGAGCACGCAAAGATGAAACTGAAGGAAAAAATCCTCGTTATGGATGATGAATCGAGCATTCGAATGTATCTGCAGTCTGTTCTGGAGGCCGACGGTTATCACGTCGAAACTGTCAGTAACGGTAGAGGTGCTATTTCCAATTGTCGGGCCTAGATTCTGCCGCAAACTAACTCTTCAAGTAGACCTAAAATACCGGGGCCTGGCAGGGCGAGGTTAAAGAAAATTCCCCACCCTTCGGCGAGGAGTCGCGAAGGGTGGGGATCAAGTACCGAACGAAACGTTAGTGAGAATGCCGCGAAGCTGAGCTATTTATTGGTTGTTATTGTTACCATCCCAACTGTGCCCACCGTGGCAGCGCCCGAAGCCCTTGTCGGAGTAATTAGGCGAAGCAGGCGCACCCGCTAAAGGAGCTTCCAGTGCGGACTCGAAATCCCACTTGTAGCCGTGCTCATCGAGCGTCAGGGCCATCACGCCCCAGTAGAACCCGCCTTCTGTTCCCGTCTCGAGGTTCAATGAGTTGAAGTTCGGGTTGCCGCCAGGATCGGCAGTTGTTGTATTGGTTGTTACGACCGGATCGAGTGTCTCGCCGCCGGTACCCACGATGAATTCACGGATGCCATTTTTGGGATCGTAATTCCCGGAGGGGTCAAGGGGGCGGTAGTGGGCATAGAGGTGGTCGTGTCCGTTCAACACCAAGTCGGCTCTGTGTTCGTAGAGGAGTTGCCAAAAGGCCTGAGCGGCAATGCCCTCGGGGGTGATGCCGTTAGTGGCGCTGAACGTGGGCTGATGCCAGTAGGCGGCTGTGCACGCCGAATGATTCTCATCGAGATCCTTTTTCAGCCATTCGAGTTCGGAGGCAAACCAGGATCCGTTGTTTGAACAGCCGCCCGGCTGTGTCGAGCACTCTATATTGAGTGAGATAAGGTGCCAGGAGCCGAGATTGTAAGAGTACCAGCCTTCTCCGACTCCGCTCCCGTTCACGCCTCCGTACGCCCCCAATTCGAAATGCCCCGCCTGTCCATCCGCCCGCGGTATAGGTTGGGGGTTGGGAGTGGTTTTGCCCGGGTAGTTGCATGCGGCCGCCAAATCTGGCGGGCAGGGGTCTTGGACCGTAGTCGCGATGGGGTTCCCGTTGGCATCGATCTGGAAGCCGTTGTAGTAGGAGAAGTAGCCGTAACCGGCAACACCGGTCTGGCTATGTTCATCATAAAACTCGTGGTTGCCGGGGGCGGGCCGATGGAGAAACTTAAAAGCGCCATACGTTAAATCGAACGAATTCTCGAAGTCCGAATATTGGCCTACCTGGTATTGCAGATCCCCAGCGATGGCGACGGCGTCGGGCTTCATGGCCTCAATCTGATTCGCAGTGGCCTCCTGGGACTGCCACAGAGAGGTGCTGGTGTAGGGGGGCTTGGGGTTGATGCAGAGTTCATGGTTAGCCTCACCTGTCGGCTCCGCCTCGCCGGGCTGGCAGGCGATGTCGCCAACCACCGCCAGCACGGGTGAGCGCTTGGTCTTTGCGTAAGGCCACTTATTGTTGTGGGAATGTGGATCCTCATTGGGGTTGGAGTCTTGATTCTGTGCCCGTGTCCCAGCCGCTAATGCCAGTGCCAAGGCAGCCGCGCCAATGAGCGCTGCCGCTCGGAACTTTCTCCCGATCGTCTTCATGCGATTCCTCCCGTTTGGACCTCTGTGGGGACAGCTGCCAAAACGGGTGATTTTCATCTCTTCAATATTTCGTGTGTATCTCGGATGTGTGAAAAGCTCGTGACTGCAATTCTTTGCACGTCATCAGTAAGGTTTTCGCAAGAACTTGCCGTCCCCGCAGCAGGTTCATCTCAAGCGTAGCGAAATAGCGCCATGAAACCAAAGTCCATGTGCTGCTGGATATGGCAATGAAACAGCGTCAGGCCCGGCTGGTCGGCGATCAAATCCACCGCGGCGCGCCCAAATGCGGGAACGATCACGGTATCCTTTTTGATGCCGGCGGTCGGCTTGCCGTTGAGCTCGACAAGTTCGAACAAGTGCCGGTGCATGTGCAGCGGGTGAGAATCGTCACTGCGATTGTGAAACACTAGCCGGTAGCGGCCTCCCTGCTGGAGCACGAATTCCCGTTCGTGCGGATATTCCTTGCCGTTGACGAGCCAGCGATTGATCCCATGGGGTCCGCCCGGCACTTTTTCAAAGACCATGTCGATGGTCTGGTCTGGCGCGGGATGCGGAGCGGTCTTGCCAAAGATTGTGTAGTCCAAGCGCGTGCTCGGAGACGGAAGCCAAATCGCGCGCTGCTGCCCCTGATTGGCGTATTCCACCACGATACCCATGCCAGAGGTCCGCGCGACGTCGCGCAGCTCCCCTAAAATCCAGACGCCCGGCTGATTCATTTCCACAATCGCGTCCACGCGCTCGCCGGGGGCGATGTGAATCACGCTGACTAATTGAGGCGAGGGCACGGTATTGCCGTCGAGAGCGATCACCTGAAACTTGTGGCCCGGAAGAGCCAGGCGATGAATTTGCGAGGCGCTGGCATTGAGCAGGTGCATCAGAATGCGCTGACCTGATTGGACGCGGAGGGGATCCCCGGCGCCGAGCATTTTATCGTTGATCGAATAGAGGGGAGCGCTGACTTCGAGCCCGTTGGGACGTGGGTCTGGAGTGGCGGGTTTTTCGGGCATAGGGTCGTTAGGATCCGCCCGCCCCTCGTCCTGATCCATTGTGGTCAGATAAGGCTCCCATTCACGCAGCGCCAAAAATACCTCTTGGTCGTACAGTCCAGGGTCATTCGCGGAATCGATCATGAAAAAACCGAACTGGCCGGTGTAGGTGCCCCGGTGCAGATCCATCATGGCTGCGGTGTGCGAGTGGTACCATCGTGAGCCCGCCGGCTTGGCCACGAATTGATAGTGCCGCCGACCGTGGGGCGGGACCGCGGGCGTGCCTTCTTCCTCCGCCCCATCCACTTCCGACGGAACGAATAGGCCATGCCAATGCACGTACTCGGGAACGTCTGTATCATTCACAACGTCGACGGTGACGGGCTGGCCCTCGCGCATCCGCAGGAGGGGACCGGGAACCTTGTTGTTGTAACCGATCGTGCTGATGACAACCTGTGGGGCCAGCTCAACCATCGCGGGTGCGATTCGCAGGGTGAAATCCGCCGCGCGTCCGGTGGCCTTCCGTTCCGAGATCGCCACCGGGGGAGGCTGTGGCGGCGTCGGAACGTGCCGGAGCGGTAGCGACTCGGCAAATGCGGGCCGCAGCTTTCCTGCCCCCGCCCCGATCACAGTGGCCCATCCAAGCCGGACAAAATCCCTTCGGTTCATCTGATCCTTATCCTGCCCGCAATGCTAGCCCAAAGAGCGCTGCCCTTATGAAAATCCCCGGGTCGTCTTGCTATTCCTTCCCCCTTCAGCCTTTGGTTGAACGGTTGGGAAACCGCCACCAACACACAAAGGAGGGGCGTGAGAACTGACATGTTTTCTCTTTCGGGTGAGTTGCAAGAGCTAACTGATTCTTGCCCACCGCAACAATTTGCTCAAGTTTTGATTAAGCGGTGACCGAAAAAGTAGATCCCAGTACCTGAAACACTTGCCGACTGGTCGGGGCAAGAAGTTCCACGCGGCCGAAAAACCGTGTTCCAGATGCGTTCCAGTCAAGCGCAATTTCTGCGGTTTTTGATTTTTGAGCGTCTCGAAGACTCAATAAGTTGCCTGTTTTCAATGATTCTGAATATTCCGATTCCCCCCGCCGGCACCACACCATTCTGGATTCCGACGACCAGGACCAGGCTCAACGCCGTCAAAACCGAGCCCTTCGCCAAAAGTTTCGATAGCTAACAGCCTCATGGGATCCGGAAGTCTATGGGAGAATGGGCTTCAACCGGCAATGAATGAACTCGCTGATACTCTCTCACTCCTGCGGGCATCCCCAGTCTCGGTTTTCGTGAACCCGAACGCAGGCAGGGGACGAGCGCGGGCGTACCTGTCGCGAGTTCAGAATCTATTTCTGTTCCTTGATATCTCTGCGCAGTTCTGCATCACTGACACTGCCGATGAACTCGAATCCGCGGCACGAGAAGCCATAGCGCAAGGCCATCGCACCCTTTTTGCCATGGGCGGCGATGGAACTTTTCAGGCTCTAGCCAATGCTTCCTTTGGAGCTGATGTCCTTCTGGGGATTCTTCCAATCGGGGGCGGGAACGATTTCGCAGTCGCACTGGGAATTCCCAACAAGTTGCAGGCAGCTCTCACCGCAATGCTGAAGTACGCCCCACGTGCCGTAGATCTGGTGCGAGTCCGCGCCGCTGATGGCAAAACGCGCCTATACGCTGGCGGAGGTGGCATGGGGCTGGATGCCGAAGCGGCTCGCCTCGCCAGCGAGAAATACCGTCGCCTTCCTGGCCGGCTTCGCTATATCGCCGCTGCGTTGCGCGCATTACGCGAATATCCGCCGCTTCGAGTTCGCCTCCAATTTCCAGAGAGAGAACACGAACCGCTGGAAGCAAGCTGTCTCCTCACATGCGCTTTGAACACACCGACTTACGGCGGCGGCTTGCGGCTTGCGCCGGATGCGCGGATTGACGATGCATTGCTTAACGTTGCGCTAGTCGAACCCCTCAGCATCGCTGGCGTATTGAGGTTGCTTCCTCGATTAGTAGCAACTGGCGAGCTTACTACCTCACGGATTAGGCGCTGGAAGGCGAAGAGCGTGCAGCTTGCCACTGACCGGCCCTGTTCATTCCACGGCGATGGTGAGATATTGGGCCCTGCCCCGGTTCAAATCGAGGTCGTGCCTCGGGCGGTGCAAGTGTTGGCACCCAGGGCCGGTTAGTCCTAATGTCCGCGTATCTTGCGGCGTATATCCGGCCAGAACTCCTTCACCACGTAGGTCAAAGAGTCGTAGCCCACTTGCGTTCCCCAAACCTTGAGCGTGTTATCGACGGTCTTATCCGCGTGCGGATGGTAACTATAAGTGGAAATGCCAGCTGACAAAGCGCTGCCAAAAATCTCCGAATAGTTGATCTGGGATTTTCCGGAGTCAGTTCTTGTGATGAGGATTCGGCTGAACGCATACCAGCTTCGGTGCCAGAAGCCGCCATGTCCCGACTGAAAAAAACGCGGGTCTTGCCGCAGCACAGTCGGAAAGACTGCGCTGGTCATGAAATTCTCGATCACACCGTCGGCCATGGCAGCGCCGTAGCGCTTGGCATATCCCTGGGCCCCTTGGCCGTAGCCGGGTTCGCTGTTTTCAGCCTGGCTTATCCCGGCAAGAAATCCGAACCACGGATATTGAACGTAGTCGAAAGAGCTGCGGGCCACGACTCCAAATTTTTGCCCAGGGGTGAGCGGCGGAACCTGGTTCGCGTTTTCAAGCGTGAGAAAATTTGGCAAAGTGAAGAAGAGCCTGTCCTTGGAAGTGCCGTTCTCATTGCCCTGCACGTTATTGTTTGTCCCGTCCTGACTATTCTCCTTTTGTCCTTCGGTGGTTTTCTTGTCCGGATTACTCTTGGGATCGGGTGCCGGAGCCTGCGAAGCAGCAGGTCCGGGAGTCTGGGGTTGTGGTTGTTGCGCTAAGACTGGCGCTGTCCAAAGCGCCAGGGCAATCAGGATTCGCGTGAGCACGCAAGAACCTCCTCGTTTGATTCCCCATCCTCAAAATGAATTGTCTCCCGGCAGAACTAGTCTAAGGCGAAATCGAATTGCCCAGTTTCCAGAAAACAAGATTCCCGCATTAGATTCCGTGCCAGGGAAAAGGGTTTCTTGACAATTGCGGGAAGCGGATTGAACTAACCCCATTCTGCAACTGATGCCGTCGATCAACCCTTCTTTCTATCAATTTTCAGGTTTAGATTTATGTCCTTGCGGCTGTCAAAGCTGGAGACAGTCCTTGTCGTTGATTTGGCGCCTTCCTTTTCCGCATGCACTTCATAATCCACATTTGGATCCAGTCCGCTGAACCGGTAGATCCCGTTCGCGTCGGTGTAGAAACTGCGCACGATGTTCGTCCTCGTATTCTTCAGGAATACCACGCTCTCGGATACCGGATTGTCCGATCTGTCCAGCACCAGCCCGTGAACCGTCCGCAATTGTGCCTCGCGCTTCTTGTCTTGCGCGGTCGCCACCGAAGCAAGCATCGACACGGCCAGTAAAAAAAAGAAGCAGCTCCGGGCCAGCTTCATTTTTGACCTCCAGCGACCGGCTGCATCAAGAACACCACTGTTTCTTCATCTCCGTTTTTGGCGCTCACCGTGCGCGTCTGATCCACAAATCCCTTCACGTGCACCAGCATCTCATAATCTGCGCCCTGCGCGACACGCACTGCAAACTCTCCGCGCGAGTTGGTGTACGCCTCCCAGCGGTATTTTTTCTCGCCCGCAACGCGAATCCGCACCTCCGCCCCTGGAAATGAGAGCGCTTTCTCGTTGAACACCGTTCCATGAATCAGGAAATCATTGGCGTGATTGACTTTCTTTTTGCTGGGTTTTTCCGTCGAAGGGGCCGGATTTTCCTGAGGCGCCGCCGGCGGTGGAGGCGAGGGTTCCTGCGCTTTGGTGATTGCTGCGGCAAGCAGAATCAGAACCGCCCCTGCGCAACGCAATTTGAACCAACGCAGACAATTCACCGAGGATTTCATACTCATTGCATGGGCAAACGCAACGGGAAGGATGCCATTGGGGGTAAAGGAGGCACCTCACTCCTCGTCTTCGTCTTCCTCTTCCTCCTCGTCGAGGTAGTCGCCGTCCTCGCCCACCTCGCTCGCTTCTTCCTCCTCTTCCTCTTCTTCATCCAGATCATCAGAAATGAGGTTTAGATGGACGGGGTGCGTCTGAGAGACTTCGAGTTCCGATTCGCACTCGGGACAGCTCAGGATCTCGCCTTCCTCGACTTCGTCTTCATCTACATCGATTTCGGCGGAACATTCAGGGCAACGAATCACGGCTCCATCCTCCGTACGGTCGTTCACGCAGGGTGGCACCCCAGCCCACCCCCAGCAGCGTATTATATACCGTGACATCCAATTTCAACCTCCGTGCGGTGTGCGGTCTTGTTCCTGCCTCACCGCGTCGTCCGGGAAAGGAATGCATGCCTTCCTCCAGAGAGTTTCCCGATAGACCCGTTGTCGGCGTCGGCGGCGTAGTCATCGATCAAGGCCGTGCCCTGCTAATCCGTCGCGGTTGCGAGCCGCTGCTGGGCGAATGGTCGATACCCGGAGGCGCGTTAGAACTCGGCGAATCGCTGGAGTCAGGCGTAGCTCGCGAACTTTTTGAGGAAACAGGAGTCTCAGTTCGCGTTCTCGAGTTGATTGAAGTGTTCGACCGGATTTACCACGGCAACGGAACTCCCATTTCCGGAGCAGAACAGAAGCCCCGCTTTCATTACGTCATCGCCGATTATCTTTGCGAGCGGATCAGCGGCGAACCGCGTGCTGGCAGCGACGTCACCGACGTCACCTTTGCGGGCGAAGAAGAGCTGCCCCAATTTCATTTAACGGAAACGGCCACGCGCGTGCTCTCGAAAGCGTTTGCCTTATACCGCGCGCGCCACGAACAGAGATCCAACCCGCAGTAAACGTGAAAACTCTGCGCCCAAACTCCGACACGCAACCCCGCATCCTCCAGCTTCGTTTCGCTTGCGTCACGAGTCGCCGGTCACTGGGCTTTGGCGATCTCGATGCTTCCATTCGAATCCGTCAACTGAAGCTGGCATCCGCCGTTTCCAATCGTTCCCGTCAGATTGTCCCCGCCAATATTCCCACTTGAAGTCACTGGCAACCCCGAATTAATTCTCCCGAACGACGTATGCGCGGAAAGGTTGTATCCCAGGCCTTCGGGAATTCGCACGTGGATCGCGGAAAACGAAGTCTTGAGCGAAATATCGCGGCACCCGCTGGAAGGACGCGTTGCCGTCACCGAAATCGCGCCGTTCTGATTATCCACGCTGATTCGCCCGCCAATCGAATCCAGAGTAACGCCGGAAAACGAGGTGTTCACGCGGGCGTCGCCTTTCACGTTGCGCGCGGTCACCGAGCCGTTGCTGTCCTCCACGGTCAAGTTCCCATTCACGCGTTCAGCTAGAACGCTTCCAAAACTCGTCTTGGCATACGCGTCCGCGCCGATGTCACTGACCGTAATTGCCCCGTTGCTGCTCGTGGCGCTGATCCCTTTGGGAATGTTCGACGCGTCGATAGATCCAAACGAAGTCTTGAGCGTTACGCTCCCGCGCGCGTCGCGGACTGTGATCTTGCCGTTCGATGTTTCCGCGTCCAGCGCCCCATTGATCGTTTCGAGTTCGATGTTCGCAAAAGAATCGCGAACCGTTACGGAACTGCCTGCCAGCGAACTGCCTTTCACCCGTCCATTGTTCGTTTTGCAATTCACCCGACCGTGCACATCGGATAGTGTGACGTTGCCAAAACTGTCAGTGATGTCTGCCGCTCCCGAAACCGTGGCGACGTCGATGTTCCCGTTGTTGTCGTGCACTGAAAGATCGCCGCGCACGTTGCGTGCGTCGACGCTTCCGAAGGACGTCGTGATTGTTGCAGATCCGGCATCGCTCAGCGTAACTGTGCCATTCCCACCTGAAATATCCGCAGCACCCTGGATGTTTTTTGTCGTGATGCTTCCAAATCGATTGCGCACTTCTAGCGTGCCCTTCACCTCAAACACTTGCACGCTTCCATTGGTGTCCGTCACCGTCACATTTCCAGTGGCGCCATTAACCTCGATGCTGCCAAAAGAGTTGTTCAGCCGGGTTGCGCCTGTATCGTGCACCACAACCGAGCCGTGGCTGTTCTCGACATCCACCGCTGCATGTATTCCCGCTGCATCCACGCTCCCGAAGCTGTTTCTCACGTTCAGGGCCGCATCCGAAGGCATCGCGATGTCATAGTTCACCGTGTATGAGGGGCTTCTCCCGATGCGGATGTACCACTTTCTTCCTTCGTCGGGATAGATGGTCTTGATGCTCACTCCATCGCCCGACTGTTGCACGTCGATCTGGATTTTATCCGCGAAAGATTGTGCTTCCTCTCGTGAACTGGCCTGCACCCGAATCGTAGCCGAGATTTTCACATCGCGCCCCGATTCCCCGTGAACCCGTACTCCCCCAAATTTGTCTTCGACGCGCACCCACTGTCCCGTTCCAAGCGTTAGCGTCCTCTGAAAATCCTTCGTAACTTGTTCTTCCGGCCTTGCCCCCAGCGCGGGTCTCGCCGCTGAAAAAGACAACAGGGAGAGCAATCCCGCCATCGCGGCGAAAGCACGCAGCCCTCTCCAGCAACTGTGTCTCATCGCATTCATTGCTTTTTCGCCTCCAAAACTTCTTGCAGTGTCTGTTCTTTCTCCCGGTACATGGCCAGCAACTGGTAGCGCAATTGCGCGTTCGAGGGGTTCAATCCCGCCTGCGCGCGAAGATCCTCAATCGCGCTGTCCAGCACCAGCAGTTTTTCGTGATAACTTGCCAGCAGCGGCGTGGCCGGCTCATCCAGTTCGGGTTTTGCTTCTGCCGCGAGCTTATCGATAGCCTTCTCATAAGCAGCCTCTGCGCTTTCCACTTCTTTCAGTGCGCTGCTCCTCAGCAGAGATTTGTCCTCTTCACCTGGTGGCGTTGCCTTGTGAACGTACACCCAACCCAACGAAACTGTCAGCAACAGGACACACGCTCCTGCCAGCGCCGTTTGCCAGCCCAGCGAAAAGCTCGGCAAAAACGAAAACCAGTTCCTGGCTCCGTTTGGTTTTGCCTTGCTCGCTGCCTGTTCCGCGAGCGCCCGCTCGATTCGCGGCCACAGCTCCGGGCTGGGTAAGTAATCCTGCAGCTCTTTCGCGGCGACGCTGAGTGATTTCCACGCAGCAATTTCTTCCGCGCACTGCGCGCAAGACGCGGCATGCAACTCGAGTGCTTCCCATTCGCTCGCCGTGCCGTCCTCAAAAATTCGTTCTCGATCTTTGCAAGTCACATTCATCATCGTTCACCTTGCCTCCGCGGAACTGCTCCGCGGCGGCTCCAACATCTGGCGAAGGCTTTTCTTCGCCTGGAAGAGCGTGTTCTTCGAAGCTGTTTCTGTTATATCCAGCATGCTCGCGATTTCCGCGTGCCGGAATCCCTCCACTTCATACAACAGAAAAACGTCCCGCTGATGCCGCGTTAGTTTGCCCAAAGCCCGCTCGAGCGCCATCCGTAACGTGGGATGTGCGCCCGGGGCGCGTGGCTCGAACTTCGGCGTTTCCTCGTCATCCTCGTTTTGCACTTCTTTTTTGCGCATCCGGCTGCGCCGCGCGTCGTAGCAGGTGTTGACCAAAATCCGGAACGTCCACGTCACGAAGCTCGATTGCCCGCGAAAACTGGCAATGCTGCGCTGCACCTTCAGAAACGTCTCCTGCACCGCGTCTTCGGCATCGGCGGTGCTGCCCAGCAGGTTCCGCGCAAGGTTCTTCATCCGTGTGCCTTGCCACGCGTACAGCCGCTCGTAGCCGCGGAGATCTCCCGCCTGACAGGCAGCGGCCAGTGCGACATCCTCGCTGATGGCACCCACAGACGTCAGCCCGGGGCCACCGGTCAGGTGCTCGGAAGGTTCCACTCGCGTCCCCCATTCGCGCGGCATGGAAGAGATTCTAGCCTTCCACGGCAGCGCAAGTCCCATAGTTCCCATTCCTGGCTCCTGTGGAATAGACGACGCCAAGCCACAAAATGTCAGGGATTTCTCTGCATCATGTCCTCACTAGCAACTTATTGCCCTGGCAGGGTTTATCAGCCAATCCAGCGATCATGAATCTCTGCTCTTGCTCACTTCGCTCTGTGCCGCCGTCCACTCTCTCAGTTTCCTAGGTTGCTTCGACTTCTGAGTACTAAGCCGAAAGACCCAAAATTTTCGAAACTTTGGGTCAGTTTTTTGCTGTCCAAAACCTGTCCTTTGGGCCGTTGTTTATCGCCTCATTTTCCGCTAACAATTGCGGATAACTTTATTGGGCTGTTGTCTGTCCCACACAGCCCTGCGCGGGCGAGTTCTTGAACCAGGACGAATTTTTGCGCCAGGGAATGGAGCCCTCAATGTTTGGCCTATCCAAGTATCGTTCGGTCGCACTTGCTGTCTTCGTATGTTGCTTTCCTTTCATTTCTGCTGAAGCGCAGTCCGCTACCGGCAGTAACGCGCGGTCGCTAGTCACCCAAAATATTGACGACGGAAAACTCGTCCCGTTACGCGGCAATACGCGTCCCGAGGCCACCGCCGATCATGACCGCGGCCGCGTCGGCGATGACACTTGGCTCGACCATATGCTGCTCCAATTGGCCCGCCCGTCAGAAAGGGAGCAGGAACTTCAGGAATTCCTAAACAACCTCCAGGATTCAAATTCGCCTAATTTTCAGGCCTGGATCAGTCCGCGCGAATTTGGGGAAAGATTCGGCCCCTCCGACCGCGATCTCGATAAAATCACCGACTGGCTCGAATGGCACCACCTTCAAGTCAACGTTGTCTATCCCAGCGGCATGGTCATCGATTTTTCCGGCGCTGCCCGTGACGTTGCCAGAGCCTTTCACATCGAAATCCACAACCTCGAGGTCAACGGCGAAAAGCACATCGCCAACATGAGCGACCCACAGATTCCGGCTGCTCTCTCCTCCATCGTTGTCGGCATCGTGTCTCTCCACGACTTCTCTCCTCGCGCCATGCACCAGATGCACGAGAAGAAGCAATTCACGTTTCCCGATCCTTACGGCGGCACTGCCTACGCGGTTGTTCCCGCGGACCTCGCCACCATTTACAACCTGAATCCACTTTTCAATTCTGGGAATTCGGGCCAAGGTCAGACGATTGCACTTATTGAAGACACCGACGTTTTCAGCCTCTCGGACTGGACAACTTTCCGTTCGGCTTTTGGCTTATCCAGTTACACCGGCGCAACCATCACCGCGATCCATCCAGCCCCTCCAAAGGGCGCCAACAACTGCGCCAAGCCAGGGGTGATCGCGCCCAACGATGCGGAAGCCATCCTGGATGGCGAGTGGGCCAGCGCCGCGGCGCCCAGCGCTGCTATCAACATGGTTTCTTGTAAGGACTCCAACACCACCTTCGGCGGCCTGATCGCTGTTCAAAACCTCCTCAACGCCAAGGCTGGTCCTCCGCCCATCATGAGCATCAGCTACGGCCAGTGCGAAGCGGTCAACGGTGCTGCCGCCAACGCCTCCTATAACTCCGCCTACCAGCAGGCCGTGGCGGAAGGCGTTTCGGTATTCGCTGCCGCGGGAGATAGCGGCGCCGCTGGTTGCGACAATAGCGTCTCGGCTGCCACCAGCGGCATTGCCGCCAACGCCTTTGCTTCGACTCCCTACAACGTCGCCGTCGGTGGCACAGACTTTAGCGATACATACTCCGGCACGAATGGCCTCTATTGGAATTCCACCAATTCGCCGACTTACGGGTCTGCACTTTCGTATATCCCTGAGATTCCTTGGAACGACTCTTGCGCGGGTGTGCTGCTCTCCAATTACGAAGGCTACAGCCCAACCTATGGATCGACTAGCTTGTGCAACGACCCTTCTATCGGTCCCTACCTGCAAACCACTGTCGCCGGAGGCGGCGCTCCCAGCGCCTGTGCTAGCGGTACTCCTTCCATCAGCGGCGTCGTGAGCGGAACTTGCAAAGGTTGGCCCAAGCCTTCTTGGCAATCCGTGCTTGGCAATCCTCACGACGGCGTTCGTGATACTCCGGACGTGGCTCTCTTCGCCGCCGACGGACTTTGGGGCCACTACTATGTGTTCTGCTGGTCGGACACGACGAACGGCGGCGCGGCTTGCACGGGCGACCCCAGCGGCTGGTCGGGAGCCGGCGGTACTTCCTTCGCCTCCCCGATCATGGCCGGCATTCAAGCCCTCATTAACCAGCGGGCTGGTGCGCGCCAGGGCAATCCCAACCCCACCTATTACAAGCTTGCCGCCACGGAATACGGCTCAACGGGCAACAGCTCCTGCAACTCTTCAAATCCTCCAAGCTCCGGCAACGCTTGCGTCTTCTATGATGTGACCCTCGGCGATATGGACGTGAATTGCACCGGCACGCACAACTGTTATCTGCCTTCTGGCACCGCAGGCGTGCTTTCCACCTCCGATACTTCCTTCGCCCCGGCCTATGGCACCAACACTGGATGGGACTTCGCGAGCGGCATCGGCAGCGTCAATGCCGCCAATTTGGTCAACAACTGGCCTGGCGTCACTCCCATCGCCGGTTTCAGCCTCAGCGCTTCCCCAAGCAGCCTGACGATTGTCCAGGGCGCTACCGGCGGCACGAGCACTATCAGCGTCGTTCCAATAGGCAATTTCTCCGGCAGTGTGGCCCTGTCCGCATCCGGCTTGCCCTCTGGCGTCACCGCTTCCTTTGCTCCGACAAGCACCTCGACCACTAGCACCCTCACACTTACTGCGAGCAGCGCTGCGGCTCTGGGAACGGCGACAGTCACGGTTTCAGGCACATCCGGAACGCTGACAAACACAGCCACAATTACACTCACCGTCAACGCTCCCCCGAACTTCGCGTTGTCCCCGTCGCCTTCTAGCTTGAGTTTCGCTCAGGGTTCCAGCGGAGTCACCACGATTACCGTCACGCCGCAGAACAGCTTCACTGGCAGCGTCAGCCTCACCGCTTCCGGTTTGCCTAGCGGCGTTAACGCCTCCTTCATCCCTGCCAGCACCACCGGAACAAGCACGCTCACTTTTGCCGCCAGCGGCACGGCCCCCACGGGCAGCTTCAACGTCATGATCACCGGAACATCCGGCACTTTGTCGCATACCACCACTGTCGGCGTCACCGTGACCGCCGCCGTTCTGCCTCCGCTCCCCAACCCCTGGCTCGATCAGGATGTTGGCTCTGTCGGCACAGCAGGCAGCGCCAGCTATGCGAACGGCGTTTTCACTATCACGGCCTCCGGTCAGGCCATTTGGTACACGGCCGATGGCATGAACTTCGCCTATCAACCCTTGTCCGGTGACGGTACGATCGTCGCCCGCCTCGTCACCTTGCAGGGCGGCTACAGTTCCGAATCTTCCGGCGTGATGATTCGCGAATCTCTCGACCCCAGCTCCACGCACATGTACGCGGCCTTCAGCCAGGCCGCCATTTGGGATGCTTATCGCGCCAGCACCGGTGGCAGCACGACGGGGCAATCCACACCGGCAACGCTGCCCTATTGGGTGAAACTCGTTCGCAGCGGCAATAACTTCAGCGGCTACGGTTCGCCCGACGGCATCAACTGGACGCAAATCGGCTCCACCCAAACGATCTCCATGGCTCAGAACGTGTACATCGGCCTGGCCGTTGCTAGCGACAACACCTCCATGGTGGCCACCGCCACTTTCGACAACGTGTCCGTCTCCTCTGCCGCAGCGCCGGCTCCCAATATCTCCAGCATCGCTCCGGCCAGCGGCCCGGTTGGCACTCAGGTGACCATCTCCGGCTCGAACTTCGGCGCTTCTCAGGGCAGCAGCGCTGTGTTTTTGAGTGGCGCTCCCGTCACGGTCAATTCCTGGAGCGCCACTTCCATCACCATCACCATTCCTTCGAGTGCTGTTTCTGGTCCGCTGGTGGTTCGCGTCGCGCCGAGCATGACCAGCAGCAATCCCGTCATCTTTACAGTAACTGCCACTCCGTTGCCGAGCCCCTGGGGCGACCAGGACGTGGGTCCTGTCGGACCTGCCGGTAGCGCCGCTTACAACAATGGCGTGTTCACCATCAACGCTTCCGGCCAGTACATTTGGTTCACGGCCGATGGCATGAACTTCGTTTATCAGCCCTTATCCGGCGACGGCACCATCGTGGCGCGCCTGGTCAGTCTGTCAGGCGGCTACAGCTCCGAATCTTCCGGCGTCATGATTCGCGAAACCCTGGACCCCGGCTCCGCGCACATGTACGCGGCCTTCAGCCAGGGGGCCATCTGGGATGCCTATCGTGCCAGCACTGGTGGAAGCACCACCGGTCAGTCCATCCCGGCAACTCTGCCGTATTGGGTGAAAGTGATTCGCAGCGGAAACAACTTCAGCGGCTACGGCTCGCCCGACGGCCTCAACTGGACGCAAATCGGCGCGACTCAGACCATCACCATGGCCCAGAACGTGTACGTTGGGTTGGCTGTGAGCAGTGACAGCAATTCTTTGTTGGCCACCGCCACGCTCGACAACGTTTCCGTCTCCACCATCGCGGCCCCGGCGCCGAGTATCTCCAGCGTCTCTCCCACTTCTGGCCCCGTGGGCACGCAAGTCACAATCACCGGCTCCAATTTTGGGGCCACCGAGGGCAGCAGCGCCGTGTATTTGAACGGCACTCCGGTAACCATCAACTCCTGGAGCGCCTCTTCCATCACCATCACCATTCCCACCGGAGCGACGTCGGGTCCATTGGTCGTCACTGTTGCCCCGAGCATGACCAACAGCAACGGCGTTCCCTTTACCGTCAGCTCGCTGCCGAGTCCCTGGGTCGACCTGGACGTGGGCCCTGTTGGACTGGCGGGTAGTGCCAGCTACTCCGGCGGCGTCTTCACCATCAACGCCTCCGGCCAGTACATTTGGTTCACGGCTGATGGCATGAATTTCGTCTACCAGCCTTGGTCCGGCGACGGCACCATCGTGGCCCGCTTGGTCAGTCTGTCCGGCGGCTATAGTTCGGAATCTTCCGGCGTCATGATCCGCGAGACCCTCGACCCCAGCTCCACGCACATGTACGTGGCGTTCAGCCAGGCCGCCATCTGGGATGCTTACCGCGCCACCACCGGCGGAAGCACCACCGGTCAATCCATCACCGCATCGTTGCCGTATTGGGTGAAAGTCGTGCGCAGCGGCAACAACTTCAGCGGCTACGGTTCGCCCGATGGCGTGAATTGGACCCAGATCGGTCCCACGCAGACCATCACCATGGCCCAGAACGTGTACATCGGCCTGGCCGTGAGCAGCGACAGCAACACCATGCTCGCTACCGCCACCATCGACAACGTCACCGTGCAGTAGTTTTTCTACTCTTTCTTCAGGTCTCAGGAGGGGAGCTTCAGCTCCCCTCCTTCAATTTTTGCGCTTAGGCAGAAGTGAGGTACCGCCTCCCGCGCTGCGAAGCCAGTCGGATTGACTTACTGGCTCGATATGCAAGACTGTCGGATAGGTCCACCCGAAATGTCAGCCGGAATGCGCCGATACGTTCTGACCGCATGTTTTTTTCTACTGGGCGTTTTCGTTGGTAGCCTGGTCCTTCCCAATATCCGCATGACGAACCAAACCCCTGTAACCGCAGATTTTTGTCTCCTCGCCCGCAATCCCGAGCTTTTTGAATCAAGGCGGTTTATGAGCTACGCGGTTATCACATCAATTCAGCCCCATGGCTACGTGTTGGTTAACCCTTCGTGTCCTCGTGAAGTCATGATCTTTTGGGAAAAGCTCGATCGCCAGGATCATGTCGAAGAATTGAACCCCATATTCCGAGACCACGAAAACGGCTCCATTCCTGTTTTGTTCGAAGGCACTCTTTACCGGCCATCACTTTTTGAAAACTTTTGGAACGCCACCAGACAACGGCTCGGTCTGTCCGGAGACTTCGACAGGAGAATAACCATTCGGGCTTTCGACGCTGTCGGGGAGCAAGAGTGGGATCCGGAAAAACAAGCGTGGAAGCCCGTATCTCGGCCGCCGGGCTCGGTTGCCGGAACAGGGACGCAAAATACAGCGACCACCACGGCCAGGAAGAGAATCCACCCGATGACGTGGTCAAGGAATTCGCGCTTGGCCCTTTCGCAGACACATACCGCATCAACCTCCGTCTTCAGCCACTTTATCTTGTGGGGGACTTCGATGGTGACAGCGGACCGGATTACGCGATTCCAATCGAGTCAATAAGGGATCATCTAAAAGGCATTGGGATCTGGCTAAGCACCCAAAAAAAGATTCTTGTCTTGAGCGCGGGACAGCCGTTCACCTTTGGCAGCAGCGTGGAGAAGGATTTGAGCGCCATCTATACGTGGGAGCTCTACCCCCAAAAGCCCGTGAAGCAAGGGGCGGGCGCCGGGCCTCCCCCGAAGCTGCTTGGCGACGCGCTGGCCGTCCGCAAGACGGGAGGCGCGAGCGGCCTTATCTATTGGGACGGCAAGAATTTCACATGGTACAAGCAGGATGACTAACCGGTGTCCTGAGGCAGGCTCCCGGGACGGCGCCGGCGGGTGGCGCAATGCCCGAGCCACAAGGACATCTTGGGTGCCGCATCTCTGCGGTTTTCAGGGCGCGGGTGTTGCCGTTTGCTGAGGGTTCCGCTATCTCCTAGTAAACTTTCCATTTATAAATGTATTGACAAATACCGAAAATGTGCTATGCTACCTAAGTTACCGGGGCATATTCTTTTTGCGCCCTCCAGACGCCATGTCCTCGCGCCTCGCGGTACGTCTAACTGACTATCCGACAAGGATAGTCATCCTGAGCGAGCGCAGCGAGTCGAAGAGCTTGCCCTGAGCTTTCGAAGGGACCTCTCTTGCACCCACACCGCGTTAACTCCTTTAGATTCCGCTCTTACGCGCGTGACAAAAATCCCGTCACCGTGTAACTCCTTTGGATTCTGCTCTTACAAAACGTGACGCCCGTAACTGCTTTAGAATCCGCTCTTACCAAAAATGCCGGGTGTCACTTACCCCAAATTCCCATTTTGGAACTGACTATCCGACGAGGATAGTCATCCTGAGCGAGCGCAGCGAAGCGAAGGATCTTTTATGTTTTCTTTTCAATTATTTACACACTCTTTTATTTCGACAGTTCACAGTCGACAGTAAGAAAAGAGAAGAGTTTTCCCCCATGCTTGAGTGATCCGTGATCAGAGATCCGAGACCAGTAAAAGAACGAGGAATCCCCGCACCGGAGTCCTGACCCGCGGCTCGACTGTCAACCATTCGATCTTCCCAGCGCAGGCGCCGCTTCAATTCCCAGATAGATCTTTTTATGCAGCAGACTGTTCTCATGTCCAATAACCAGACGCGTTTCCGGATCGTCTTCGATGATCAGCAGCCGCAGCCCCCGCGCATCCTTGGGAACGTCGAACACCAGGTCCGTCGTGTACGATTCCCCAGGCCGCAGCGCCTGCGTCAGTGGTGTGGAAGCTCCGGCAATCCGGGAAAACGCAGCCTCCCCCTCCGGAGACGGCTCAAAGCTCCGCCCCATGTCATCCACCAGCCAGACCTTGCGGCGGTTCGGCGTCAACGGCCCGTTTCCTCGGTGCGCGGAAATGGTGTGTTCGTCGAACCAGGTCTTGACGCGCACGACTACAAATCTCCCGCTCGCCTGCGTCTGCTGCATCTCCGGGCCCAGGGCCGCTGTGGTTTCCACTCCCGCAATGGAATACCCGATGTGGCAGTCCAGCTCGCAAAAATATTTCCAGCCTCCCGGAGGAAGCACTTTCTCGCTGCTGGCGAAGGAAACTCCGCAGAGAAGCAGAAGATATCCCGCGGCGATCGCGAACACGGCGCCTGCTCCGACCCGCGCGAAGAAACCCGACCGGCGCGCCGCGCCATAGAAAAGCACCAGAACGCTCAGCGCGATCAGCGCCAACGTGCCAAGAAACATCAGCACCACGATCGGGGCGAAATGCGGCGTAGACTCCGACATTTCTTCTCCTCCTGCACCATCTCAAAAAACCAAACTTGTCATTCCGAGCGAACCGGGGCCCCCAGCGAGCCCGGTTTTGGCTCGTTGGGGTCGGGAAGCGAGGAATCTGCTTTTTTCTTTCACGAAAGCAGGCTGTCAGCCCGCCAGCGTGTCCGCCAGCGCGCCGCGTGTTCGTTCACGATTGCTAAACTCTTTGATCGCTGCTTCGAGATCGCTGACCGTGAAATCCGGCCAGCGCTTTTGCAGAAACACAAATTCCGCGAACGCGCATTCCCATAGCAGGAAGTCGGACAAGCGCTGCTCCCCGCCGGTGCGAATCAACAAATCCACTTCCGTCGACCCGCCCCGGCACACTTCCGCCAGAACATTGCTGAACGATTCCGGCGAAAGCTCGGTCACTTTGTAATAGCGGCAGGCGGCGTGAAAAATCGATTCGCGCGCCGAATAATCCACCGCCAGCCGCAAATGAAGGCGCGTGCCGCGCGCCGTTGCCGCTTCCGAATCCACAATCGCCTGGCGCAGTGTGGCCGGCAGGCGGTCCCTTCGCCCAATGATGCTCAGCCGCACGCCCTCCTCGATGCAGTGCTGCGTTTCCGTGAGCAAATACTCGTGGAGCAAGCGCAGAATCGCTTGAACCTCGTTGGGCGGGCGTTTCCAGTTTGCCGAGGAAAGCGCGAACAGCGTCAGGGTGTGAATTCCGAGCCTTGGCGCTGCTTCGATGATGCGGCGTGCCACTTCCGCGCCCGCGCGGTGGCCGGCGGAACGCGGCAGGCCCCGCGAAGTGGCCCAGCGGCCGTTGCCGTCGGAAATGATGGCGACGTGGAGCTGCGGAGCTTCGGCGATGGCCGATGTTCCGCCGGAAGTTTGGAGTACGGTTAACGAATGCATTGAAATGCTCTTTCTCCGCCGCTTGGAGAAATATCGTAAACTACTTTATGTTACAAAGTGAACGAACAAAAATTTTTGCCCTCAGCTCTCCCGCGTCGCCTGGATCAACGCTTCCATATGGTTGAGATAGCGCTCGAGCGCTTTGCGTCCCGCCGCGGTGAGTCGGTATTCCGTCTTGGGGGTGCGGCCGTCGAAAGACTTCGCACAGACAATGTAATCGGCTTCTTCGAGCCGCCGCGCGTGCACGCTCAGGTTGCCGTCGGTGGTTTTCAGCAAGGCTTTGAGCTCGTTGAACGTCAGCGAGCGATTCACCGCCAGCGCGCTCACGATTCCGAGCCGCAGGCGCTCATGGATCACGCGGTCAACATCTCCGGGGACGGTTTCGCGTGCGGGGTTGCGAATCGCCTCCAGCGAAGCGCTGCGTTCGCGAGACCGTTGAGTCCGTTCCTGGTGAGCTGCCGATGATTTCGCCATACGATTTCCCGCTAGCCTCCGTGATGACGAGCGATCCACCAACCGAAACCCATCTGCACGGCGCCAAATCCTGCGGCCATGAACATATCGCCCCACCTCGCTGGTGTAAACAGCGCGGCCGCCCCGAGCAGCATGAGGCACAAGCCCATCACCGGAACGACGCGCACGGAGAACGCTCCGCCGGTCACAATCGCTGTCCCATAAAGCAGCAGCCATACCCCCGGCAAGGCCGCCAGCACCCCAGCATGATACAGGACAAACGTCAGAAGGCCACCCACAACAATCGGGGGAGCGAAGCTCAGCAAGAACCTCCGGCCAGGGCCGGAGAAGAGCGGAGACTTGGCGCGATGTGCTTTAGTAGCGGCGGCCGATCCGGCGATGGCTACCGCCACGAAGGCTTCCGCGAGCCAAACGGCAAGCCAAGCGCGAGGAGTGGCCTGGCGCGAAGCCAGATACGCCGCAGCCAGCGCGGTAATGCCCATGGCCACGCCGCCCCAGCCGGGCACAGCGGTAAATTCCGAGGCGCTCTCCATGGTTTCGCGGATGTAGCGAAGATGGTCTGCGGCGCGCGCGTCGATAGGTATGGGCGCGCGGGAGGGAGAGCGAAGAGGACCGGTAGCGGGCATGCGGTGAGATTAGCGGGCCGGCTTAGGTTTGTCAAGTACTTTGTGCCGCAAAGCTTCTGCTCGATCCGAGGAGGAATGCCGCACCTTTTCCTGAACCAATATGCAAAAGGCAGCCCCGCGGCTGGATTACTCCGTGAGGTCGGGGACTTACTGGATGCGGGCGACGACGGCCACGTCGAACTTTGAATAGTATTTCTTCACGTCGCCTGCTCCGTACTTGTGGCGGAATTTCTCGATTACGGACGATGCTTGCTTAGGGCTGGTGAGGAAATCGACTCTGAATTCCGCTTTTGCGCCGCCCGCATCGATCTGAAGCGACGGATTTTTGAGCACGTTCTTGTACCACTGCGTGTCAGATCCCTGCACCGGCAGCAAGTAAAGCTCGTCGGCTTCCGACACGAACCAGACCGGGATGGAGATGGACCGTCCTGACTTTCTGCCGGTCACGGTGATGGTAATTTCACGGTACCGGGCCAGACGCTCTTTAAGGGATTCGTTTCGCGTTGGCATATGCACTCCTGCTTGCCATGCCGCTTACTCAGCGGCCCACCATTTTTTGGAGGGCTTCAGGGTAGCGAGCCCCTTGCACCGCGATCTGTGAGGCGGCGCTATCGATCTCACGAAGATCATCCGGCGAAAGTTCGACGTTTGCAGCCCCGAGATTTTCTTCGAGGCGATGCAGCTTGGTTGTGCCCGGGATTGGCACGATCCACGGCTTCTGCGCAAGGACCCAAGCGAGCGCGATTTGCGCGGGTGTCGCTTTCTTCTGTTGCGCAAATCTGCCAACCAGATCCACGAACGCTTGATTGGCTTTCCGGTTCTCCGGCGTGAAGCGCGGGACGATGTTGCGGAAGTCGCTCTTGTCAAACTGCGTGCCTTCGTTGATCTGGCCCGTGAGGAAGCCTTTGCCAAGAGGGCTAAAGGGAACGAACCCGATTCCGAGTTCTTCGAGCGCCGGTAGCACTTCCTTCTCAGGCTCCCGGAACCACAGCGAGTATTCGCTCTGGAGGGCAGTGACGGGCTGAACTTTATGCGCACGACGGATCGTCTGCACTCCCGCTTCGGAAAGACCGAAATGCTTTACCTTGCCTTCTCGAATCAGGTCCTTCACCGCTCCCGCCACGTCTTCGATTGGCACTTCCGGATCAACACGGTGCTGGTAGAACAGATCGATAGCCTCGACCTTGAGGCGCTTGAGTGAAGCTTCGGCGACTTCCTTGATGTGTTCGGGACGGCTGTCCAGCCCGAGCTGCTTGCCCGTATCGGGATCAATTTTGAACCCGAACTTGGTGGCGATCGCCACTTTCCCACGGAACGGCTCCAGAGCTTCACCGACAAGCTCCTCATTGATGAACGGGCCGTACACTTCCGCTGTGTCGAAGAACGTGACCCCGCGTTCGACGGCGGCCCGGATTAACGGGATCATTTCTTCTTTGTCCTTGGCCGGACCGAAGCCGAAGCTCATGCCCATGCAGCCGAGTCCGATGGCCGAAACTCCGAGATTGCTTTTTCCGAGTTTGCGTTTTTGCATTGTTTCTCCTCCGAACCGTTTCTCTCCTCCCAAGGTTAGGGTCAAGCGCGGCGGAAGCGGTAGCCCAATCCTTCCGATTTATTGCCTATTCCTCTTGCTTTTTGAAAATCATTAATGAACCGCGAGCCGCCCGGTTACCATAAGCAAGGAGCAAGGGAATCATTTCAACGAAAAAATCGAACAAAACTGAGATTTCGTCACCAGATCGAGCACGCGAATTGCGCGTCGAGCTGGCCCGCAAGATTGCCTCGTTCATGGGTTCCGCAGAGGATCGGACAACTGATATTCCCGGTGTGACGGTCCACCGGCGGACCGCCCCGACCGCTCCGTGCCCAATGACCTATCAACCGGGCGTGACGGTGATCGCCCAAGGCCGAAAGCGGGTGGAGCTCGGCCCAAACACGTTTCTTTACGACAACTCGCGATTCCTGCTGACTTCGGTCGATTTGCCGATCATTAGCCGAGTGATCGAGGCAACGGAAGACGTGCCCTGTCTAGCATTGTCGATGAAACTCGAAATGCCCGCGATCCGGGAGCTTCTGGGCCGGGAGGAGATTCAGGTCGCTGAGGCCCCTTCTGGTAGTCCCGCAATGGCTACGGGCGAGACCACGGTGGAATTCCTAAGTGCATGCTGCCGGCTCGTGGATTTGCTGGACGCCCCGCAGGACATCCCCTTTCTCGGCGGCATGATTCAACGCGAGATCATCTACCGAATCCTGCGCGGGCCGGAGGGGGCGCGGCTTCGAGCGATTGCGACACTGGGAGACCAGAGCCACCGAACGGCAAAAGCGATTGCGTGGATCAAGGCGAACTATGCCAAGCCGCTGCGTGTAGAAGATCTCGCGCAAATCGCGAGCATGGGCGTGTCCACGCTGCACCATCATTTCCGGGCGTTGACGGCTATGAGTCCCCTCCAGTATCAAAAGCAAATTCGGCTGCAAGCAGCGCGGGGGCTGATGCTTTTGAATGGCCTCGACGCTGCCAGTGCTGGTTTTGAGGTCGGATACGAAAGTGCCAGCCAATTCAATCGCGAGTACAGCCGCTTCTTCGGCCAGCCACCCATGCGGGATATTCGGGCTCTGCGGTTGCCCAGCGCTCCGCCTCTGGAGTCCGTCAGTAACCGGTAAGGCTGTGGGACGAGGGTTAGCGATTGCGGGGGGTAACGGCCGAGGAGCGCATTCCAGCGGATGATGAAGACGTCGAGGAACATCTAGATGGTGTCGCGCAACATGCTCACTTTGGTGGCGGGAGAATGCCCCCAGCGCACGGGAATTTCCACGGCATGCAGGCCATGGTGGCAGGCGAGATAGAGCAATTCGGGATCGAAGCCAAAGGGAACTTGGCGGCTGCACTGCGAGTTAACCGACAGGAAGCTCTTAAGTCGGCCCGACCTCACTGCGTGATGGTGATGGTCAGTGTAGCGGAGTGGCTCACCGAGCCCGCGCCGCTTGTACCTGCGGTCACGGAAACATTATCCGTTCCTGGCGGTGTACCGGAATTTCCCCCGCCAGAGCATGCAGCCAAGCTTGCCGCCATGGTCAGAAGAAGGAACAGACACAGGAACTGCAAGGCTTGCGGCCTTTGTCTCCGGTTGGCAACGATGGCAAACAGCAATGTCAGAGCTACGCAGGCAAAAGCGTAGAGTGGGCGCGGCGAAATTCTTACGGGATCGTCCAGCAACGCACTGTTAGCTGTGGTAGTGACGGTGAGCGTGCTGTTGGCCGCGCCGGCGTTGGGTGTTACGGAAGTAGGGCTAAAGTTGCAGGCAGCCTTGGAAGGCAGTCCGCTACAGGAAAATGTCACGGCGGAGTTGAATCCGTTGATCGGCGTTACGGTAAACGTTGCCTTGCCGCTCTGTCCCGCAACGATGGTGAGAGCAGTCGGATTCACCGACACCTGGAAGTCCGGGTTAAAAGTATAAGCGGCACTGCCCACGGCGCTGGTGGAAAAACCAGTTGCTACGGCAATGGCTTTGATGGTTTCCGGGGCATTGACGGGAATTGGCGAAGTGAACTTGGTGTTCGACACGGTGGGCGTGGACCCGTCCGTCGTGAAATAGATCGTGGCCCCGGAAGTGGCATCGGAGATGGTCACCATTTGCTGTGAAGTGTAATTTCCCGCGGCTGGTGAAAACGTGGGCGTCGCTGCCGGCGGTGGACCCGTAATCGTGTAAGTGGCCGATCCGACGGCGCTGTTGGAAAAGCCTGTGGCCGTGGCAATCGCTTCGATGGTCTCCGTGGAACTGACAGGGATCGGGTTCGTGTATTGCGTGGTCCCGGCGCCCCCTGGCACGGGCGTTGCATTGATCGCGTAGTAGATCGTTGCGCCCTGCGTCGCATCGGCGATCGTCACCGATTGAGCGGAGGTGTAGGTTCCAGCGGCAGGTGAAAACGTGGGCGTGGCCGCCGGCGGGGGAGGTGTGCCAGCAGCAAGCAGGAAAGCATGAAAGACTCCGTTGGTGTCCTCGAAGGTGCCGGTGATTTGGTCCGAGGAGTTGATGCTAATCAGGATGGTTCCCGAGAACATGCCGCTCGTGGCCGAACTCGGGGCGTCAATGGGCGCCGTGAACGCGCCCGTGGCGCTAGTGCGCACGAATCCATGGTTCACGCCGTTCGCGTCCGAATAGACTCCCGAGATGTCTCCTCCGGAGTTGATGCTCGCAGGAGCGGTTCCCCGAATGACTCCACTTCCGGCGCCTGCACCTGGAACATCGAAGGTCGTGAAAGCGGGCGTGGCACTCCCCGCCGTGTACACGAAGCCATGGTACTTGCCGCTGTTGTCCGCAAAGACTCCAGCGATGTCTTCTGAAGCGTTGATGCTGGTCGGCAGAGTCCCGCTAAACGAAACTTTCCCACCCGATCCTGTGCCCGCACCTGGAGCGTCCAGGGGAGCGGTGATCGTACCGCTGGAAGCACGCACAAAGCCGTGCGTCGTCCCGTTGGAGTCCTTGTAGTACCCCGTGGTGTCTCCTGCCGAATTGATCGCAAGGGCCACGGTGCCGGAGACAGCCACCAGCGCAGCGCCAGGAGCATCGAAGGTCGCGAACGTGCCATTGGCTAGACGCACGAACCCATGCCGGATATCGTTCGCGTCCACGTAAAACCCAGCGACATCTCCGCCCGCGTCAATGCTCATGGGCAAAGTTCCCCGGTGACCGATGGTCGTAGGTGCGCCAGGAGCATCAAACTCCGTGATCGTGCCGGTTGCGCCCGCGCGCACAAAGCCGTGATAGGAATTGTCCGCGGCAAAGTACATTCCGGCGATATCGTCTCCGGAATTGATGCCGGCAGGAAAAGTACCCTGGTTCTTGCCTGAGCCCGCGTTCGGAGCATCGAATTGCGTGATCGTCCCGGCAGTGGCAGGGCGCACAAAGCCATGCGCCACGTTGGGCGCGGTGAGGTAGATTCCCGCGATGTCCCCGGCGTCGTTAATGCTGGTGCCCATGGTGCCCTGGAGCATGCCGGTTCCTGCACCTGGGGCATCGAAGACGGTGAAGCTGGGCGCGGCGCCGGCGTCGGGTTCCTGCGCGAGGACACTCCGCGCCGGCATCAAGCGAAAAGAACTGGCAGCCCTGTGCAGGCTTATTCGAATTACTTCACGCGCGAGTGGATTCTGCGCGAGCCTCACAACTCCCACAGTTAATGCAGTTAAGGCAACCAGGCAGATAGCGGCCAGCAGCGCGCGCCTGCGTGGCACGACGAACATTTTCCGGACTGCAGAAATTCCATTCTGAAAATTCTCATTACGAACACACGAACCTTGTCTCATAAGCTTTCCCCTGAAATGCGGCGCAAAGCGGCCGCATCTTGCCGCGATGCTGGAACTGAGGTGGCAACTCAGTCAATAGGGGCGCAAAGGAAATGATATGAAGTTGGTATGAAATCGGCCGAAGTTCAGCGCATTTCTGGAGTCACGCCCCGCTTTGAGCGGATTTAGGGAGGCATGTTGCCGACGAGGGCGAACTCGCCTTTGCGATTGAACCCACTTAAGCTCTGCTATTCACCAGTTGGCCGGCCCCGAACAAGTAATCTCCCCTGCTGGGGTGAGGGTGGGCTTGTCGGTGAGACTGCAAGGCTTCGTTATTGTTACTGAGAGGCCAGTGTTTTGGGCCCCGCTGCCAGGACCTACAGAAAACACCACAGTGTTCCGGGCTTGCAGGCTAAGCGTGATTCCGAATGGCACAAGCTGGCCGACGGAAGTGACGCTGGAACTAAACACAACCCTTCCATTGGCCACGATGCCCACCACCGTGGCAACGCCGTACTGGGCACCACGAAAGTTGCCGGCTATCGAATACTCGCCTCCAACAGGGGCAGTGAACATTAGATCCGAATATTGGCCGCCAACCCCGGCCACGAGCAGGAACTCGTTAGCCAGGAAATCGATGTTAGCGTCATTATAAGCGGGGCCGTCGTTATACTCCGCCGCAGGCGATGTGCCAAGGTTAACCGATGAGAATAACCAGTACTTTGCGTTTGGCCCGTTGATGCCATTTCGCACGGTTTTATTGTAGAGAGTAACAGGGCTTGTGAAGCCTGACGAATAGCCGTACGACCATACGCCGATAGGATTACTCTGCGTGGTCCACCCTTTCTCGAATGAAGCTGCTGGACTATAAGTCTGGGCCACGGGGACGAATTCGCTTTTGCACCCCACCAAGCATCGGACTTTCAGAAACGCGGCCAGTTCTTCCGCACCAAGAGCATGTGCATCTTTGCCCTTTTGATAAAACCGGTCGTGCGCGCTCCGAAATTCGTCATTTGCCGGAGAAACTGAAATCAAATGAAAGTTCTTGTCGAATTCGTAATCTACGGAGCACCCGATGGGCGCGAGGCATTCCAGCACCTTGAGGTGGAGGTTGCCATTCTGGAACGCAGGCTCGATGGCATGGTTGGAACGGAACGACGCCCGGTTCAAATCGCTTCGTGGAAATAACAGGCGCAACCTCTCCTGGGCCTCCCCCCTGCCATGGATTTGAAACTCCGATTGCTGCATCTCCTTTGAGGTGCCAAACACGCGGTCAGCATCCAGCACAACCATCGTTGCCTGAGAATCATATCCATGCGCGACCCCCGTTGCGATAATCTCTTCCTTGCCATCGCCATCCAGGTCGGCCACCACCATGTCGCGTAGGCCCCCGGCATGCCAGTACTCAGAAAGGGTCGTACCGCTGGAATCGAGCACCGCGATTTGGCTCGGCCCGCCCCACGAGGGATCGCGGTTGCTCTCAACCACGATTCGCGGAGGTCTTCTCTCCGCTGCCTTCACTACCCCAATGGCGGACGTCTTAAACGTGGAAAGAACTCCCTCGAGCTCCGCCAGGCCTCTCCCGGGAGTCCACCGCCACTTCTCCCTGCCTCGGTCGGAATAGCAGATCAGTATCGACGAGTGGGGCTGCGACTCGTCGGTGGGAAGATAAGAAAACAAGACGCTGGTACGTCCTTTTCCGTCCAGATCTCCGAACCAGAGTCGCGAAGCCACGCCGTTCGCGTAGTACCAGGCGGGTCCGATTCCCTCGGGAAAAACCTTCCTCCAAAGTTCCTTTCCTTCCGCGTCCACAATGACTAGGGCCGAACCTTCCAGCCGCCCAAACTTGGGTTGGCCGTGGACTGTCAGCACTTGGATGGAGAAATAGGCCGCAACGCCAACGGTCGCGCAGAGGGCAGCAATCAGCGCCACTCTCTTCAAGCCTGGACGGCCGTTCACTTGCCCGGCTGGCTCCTGATCTCCCGGCTCCGCATCCTCTTTCTGGCCTCGAGGGACTGCTATGATCCAGCGCTTTTCTTGTCGTCCGTCTCCACCAACTGGCGAGCGCTTAGGCAGTCTGATGGCGACGGGGTCATCTTTGCCTTCTTGGCCGTAATAAGATTCCAGCGCATGCCGCAGCCGATTGATCTCTGTCGCTACATCGGCGGGTCGTTTCGTCCTCGTCTCCGTCGGCCACAGCTCCCTGATGACCTGATCAGGCTTCAGCGTGGTTTGCAAATCCATGTTGTTGTGCAGGATTTCCAGCAGCTTCCGGAGCTGGCTTTTGTTGGCGAAGGTTTGGCTGCGAAGGATTCTGTCGATCTGCTCGCTGATGGCCCTGGAATCCATAAGTCCGGCGATCTCCGATACTTGGCTGCCCTGCCGCTGTATGGATTATTTTGGGGTAATCATAGCATGCGACACCGGAAAGAATCCTCTTTCTCGGATTCTCCGCGCGCGATTTATGGTTTGCGGGGGTAGCGGCCGAGGAGCGCGTTCCAGCGGATGATAAAGACGTCGAGGAACATCTGGATGCTGTCGCGGAGCATGCTCACTTTGGTAGCAGGAGAATGAGCCCAGCGCACGGGAATTTCCACGGCATGCAGGCCATGGTGGCGGGCGAGATAGAGCAATTCGGGATCGAAGCCGAAACGCTCGATGGTTTGCTGCTCGAATATGATTTTGCAGCGTTCGCGGCGAAAAGCTTTGAAGCCGCATTGGGTGTCCACAAACGGCAACCATAGCATCAGTTGAACCACTTTATTGAAGATGATTCCCGCGAACTCACGAAAAGGAGATTGGTGGACGGTGATGAGGCTGCGATCGACGGCGCGAGAGCCGATGGCCACATCGTAGTGCTCCAGCGCGGAGATCAACTTGTCGGCTTCTTCAATGGGGGCGGAAAGATCCGCATCGGTGAAAAGGGCGATGCGTCCCGTCGCTTCCTGCATGCCATGGCGAACACTGAAACCCTTTCCTCGGTTGACGCCGTTGGAGACGACGCGAAGCGCCGGAATTTTGCTGCGAAAAGATTCCGCTACTTCGGCGGTGTGGTCTTTTGAGCCATCGTCGACTACCAGGACTTCGGCAGTGTGCCTGGATGCCGAGAGATAGGCAGCAGTTTGCTCGAGCGTAGCGGGCAGGCGAAGCTCTTCGTTATACGAAGGAATGATGATGGAGAGGTCGGGCTCGCTGGAGCTCATCGTTGAGGAGTGGTTTGCCAGCCGTGGCGGCCGACCAGAGGAACGAAGCGGCAGCCGTCGAGCGCCCGCTTCGCGAGCGCGCCAGCGTGCTTTTCGACGAGCTGCAATTCCTGGCTCTCCGTATCGCCAACAGGAATGATCATGCGGCCGCCTTCGTTCAATTGAGCGAGCAGCGGCTCGGGAACGGCGGGCGCAGCCGCGGCGACCAGGATAGCATCGAAGGGCGCGAATTCCGGGAGGCCAAGAGTGCCATCGCCGCAATGCACATGAACATTCGAATAGCCGAGATGCGCGAGCCGGTCCGAAGCAGCAGATGCTAGCTCGGGGCGGCTTTCGATGGTGAAGACTTCCTGGGCCAACCTGGAAAGGATGGCCGCTTGATAACCGCAACCGGTGCCGATCTCGAGGACGCGATCGCTCGGCTTCAGATGCAGCGCCGCCGTCATGGCTGCGACAATGTAAGGCTGGGAAATGGTTTGCCCGCTGCCGATGGGCAACGGCGCGTCATCGTAAGCTTGTGCCTGAAGTTCCATCGGCACAAATGCGTGGCGCGGTACGGCCAGCATGGCGGAGATCACGGCTTGGTCCTTGATGCCGCGGCGGCACAACTGTTTTTCGATCATATTTGCGCGGAGCGGAGCGAACTTTGAAGTATCAAGCATGGGAGACGGCCGCAGCGTGTTTTTCCCACGCGCGGGTCCTCAATATCTCTTCCATTTGGGAGAGAGTGTAATCGCACTCGCCCTCGCGATTGTAGAAATGAGGCGAGATGCGCACGCCGGCTTTGGGGCGGTAGTCAACAAGAATTTCGCGAGCAAGAAGTTCGCGGCAGACTTTATAGGCGTGCGGGCATTCGACGGAAACTGTGCCGGCGCGCTCTGCTGCATTGGCCGGCGTATTGACAATCCAGCCGCGGGATTTTGCTCCTTCGATCAAGCGCGAGGTCATGTGGATGGACTTTTCTCGAATCGCATTGATGCCAACTTGATTCAGAATGTCGAGTCCAGGCTGGCAGGCGAAAAGTGCGGGAATGTGTGGCGTGCCGTTCAAATATCGGAAAGAGTCTTCGCGTGCGTCGATAGGGCCGGTCTCGAATTCAAAGGGACGGCGATGGGCGATCCAGCCCGTAAGGGAAGGATTCAGCTTCGCCCGCAGATCTTCGCGGACGTACAGATAGGCGACGCCGGGTCCTCCGCAAAGCCATTTCAAGACGCCGCCGACGGCGAAGTCCACGCCCAATTCGCGGACGTCGAGAGGGGTGGTTCCCGCGGCTTGGAACGCGTCCAGGATGACGTGGGCTCCGACGCGATGCGCTCGCTCGATGATGGCACGCGCGTTGACGATGTAGGAGCTGCGGAAAAGCACCTGGGAAATGGGCACCAGCAGCGTGGTATCGTCGATGGCGGCGAGCAGTTTTTCCAGGTCGATGCGAATGTCGTCCGGAGTGGGCACGATTTCCACGCGAGCGCCGTGCTGGCGTTGCGCGTGATAGAAATATTGGATTGAGGGAAACTCAAGGTCGACCATCACGATTTTGTTGCGCGGCCCGGCGAAATCAAAACAGGAAGAAATCACAGCCTGGGTAAGGGTGACGTTTTGGTGGAGCGAGATTTCGCCGGGGCCAGCACCGATGAGCGGGGCAATCTTGTCGCCCACGCTCACGGCCATGTCCCACCAGCCTTCTTCCCAGGCGCGTACGCCGCGCTCGGCCCAGGAGTCCGCGTAGGCGCGCATGCTGTCGTAAACGCCGCGGGGCATGGCCCCAAGCGAGTTGCTGATCATGTACGTGGTGCGGTCAAGGATGGGAAATTCGGCGCGCCACTTTAAAAGCGGATCCATGGAGTTCCTCTGCGCGTTACGCGGGGCCCATGAGTTCGGTCTTCCTTCTGTATAATGGGGCCAGAGGGTAGCCGTGGGCAAACGATATGTCTTGAGTGAATACGTCGCGCTGGCAATGGAAGAAGCGGTGTACGACAAGCTCGAAGATGCATCCTTTTCAGGGCGAATCCCTTCCTGTCCTGGCGTCGTTTCGTTCGCTCCTACGCTTAAGGAATGCGAAGAAGAGCTTCGGTCTATACTTGAAGATTGGGTTCTCGTCGGGTTGAAGCTGCGACACCGCCTGCCGGTCATCGGGAATATTGACTTAAACAAGGAACCCGTACGTGAGCCGGTGGACACCTTGTAAGCGCCGCGAGTTCATCCGCCGCCTCCGCATCCTGGGCTTCGACGGGCCTTTCTCAGGCACCCGCCATCAGTTTCTCGTCTACAGAGAAAATCGTCTGACAATTCCATCGAATGAAGAATACTCCGTTCCACAGCTCAAGATGATGCTCCGAGAGGCCGGATTGATTCTCGGCCGCGAAATCTCTTTGAAGGAATGGGCGAATCTCTAGCCTTTGCCGTCTGAGCGTCCTGCAAGGCTGCTTCGCTTGGAGCGGGACCAGATCCAATAGCCTGCCGTTAGCGCAGCGAGCCAGGGAACACCAGCTTCCAGGGTGATGCGAAAGCCCGGCACCCACCAAGTAGAGACCATCACGGCGAGGATGGCGAGCAAGCCGGCGAGCGAAACCCAAGGACCCGGAGGACCAAGCTGCAGGAAAGGTTTGCCTTGCTGTTTGTGAGAGCGGCGGAAGGCGAGATGCGTCAGCAGGGTCATGAACCAGGCGAAAAGCGCGCCGAAAGTGCTCAGGCCGATCATGAAAACGAAGAGCGACTCCTTGAAATATTGGGACAGCACCAATGCGGCAAGCATTCCTGCTCCGGAGACAACAACGGCAGCCGCAGGCATGTCGTTGGCGCTCAAGCGTCCTAAAACCGAGGGAAGATAGCCGCCCCGCGCCAGCGAAAAGGCCAATCGCGCGCAAAAATACAAATTCGCGACGGCGCTGGAGAGCGCCGCGGTCAGAACAACAAAATTCATGATGTGGCTTGCGGCAGGAATGCCGACGGTCTGAAACACGCGGACGAAAGGACTTTCGCCGAGACCGATCTGAGTCCAGGGGACAAGGCCAACGACAAGGGCAAGCCCGGCGAGATAAAAAAGGACAAGAGCGCCAACAGTTCTCGTTAGAGCTTTGGGCACGGCCGTTTTGGGATTGGCGGCCTCGCCCGCGCTGCTTCCCACCACTTCAATTCCAAAGAAGCTGAACAGGCCCATGACAACGCCGAGCGCGACGCCTCGCCAGCCATTAGGGAGAAAGCCGCCGTGCGCCGTGAAGTTCGCGAGGCCAACTTTCGGAAATCCCCATCCGAACAAAATGGCCGATCCTAAAATCAAAAAGGCAACGATGGTTACAACCTTGACCATCGAGAGCACGGTCTCAAAAGAGCCAAGATTTCCGACGCTGATCGTGTTGACGTACAGAATCAGCAACGAAAACAAAGCAATCCAGACCCAAGCCGGCATGGCGGGAAACCAGAACCTGCAATAAATGGAAGCGGCAACGACTTCGCTGCCTATGACGACCATCATGCACAGCCAATAGGTGAGGCGAATGGCGAAGCCCGCCCACGGATGCAGGTACATCTCGGCGTACAGACCGAATGAGCCCGCGGCCGGATGAGCGGCAGCCATTTCCGCCAGCGCCCACATCATCGGCAAAGCGATGCAGGCGGCCAACGCAAAACTAAGAATCACGGCCGGCCCTGCAAGCTTCACGGAGATGGCGCTGCCGAGGAATAGCCCGGTGCCGATGGTGCTTCCCAGGCCGAGCATGGCGAGCTGCCAAGGCTTCAGGTTGCGTTGCAGCCCCGCTTCGCGGCCCTCAATTACGGCGGAACGGCTAGTTTCTGCGGCACTTGGCTCCGGCATGAATGGGGAATTCATGGCGAGGCATGGTAACAGAAACGCGCCGGGAGTTTGCGGCCTGAACGTTGGGACAGTAAACGACGGAGCACGACTGTCCCGCGAGGCGCTCGCTCCCCTTTCCGGCAGTTCCTAAAATCGAAGACGTGGCCCCGCCAGAACCGCAGACGTCACGGAGGCAGTCATGAAAGCAGTGCTCGCGCTGATCATCATCTACGTTGGAACTTTTTTCCTGGTCATTCAGGGAGCATCCCAGAATCCGGTACAAGCCGCTCCGCAAGGCACACCCACTACCCAGGAGAATGCTGCACCTGCACAGTCGAGCCCCGCCATTGATCCCACCAAAGAGGCCGATATTCGTTCGCTGATGGAACTGGTTGGAGCGCGGGACCTCGTGCAAGACGGCGCGAACACCGCCATCGAGCAGTCGCGGGAAAAGCTCATTGCGTCCTTGCCGAACAACGACAAGGGCCAGGCTTTCGTGAACGCTTTCGCCGCCAGCTATCAGAAGAAATTCGATGTGGATCAGGTCACTAATCAACTCGTGGCCATTTACGACAAGCACTATACGGATGAAGAAATCAAAGGTCTGCTCCAGTTTTACGGGTCGCCGCTAGGACAAAAAGTAGCTGCAGAATCGCCCAAGATCGGGCGGGAAACGCAAGCCGCGGTGCGAGCCGCGAGTGGCAAGGCTGTCCGGGAAGCGTTTGCCGAAGTGAAGCAACAAAATCCGGAAATTGGCCAGTGGGCGCGATTGGGAAATGGCCAGGGACAAGGAAAAGGACAGGGACCTTGGCAACAACGCCGCGGACAGCAAGCTCAGCAGCAAACCGCGCAGCAACAACCGGATCCCCAGCAGTAAAACAGGAAAACTGCCAGGTCAGAGAGGCGCTTCCAGATTATTGGAAGCGCTTTTTGATTTTGATGTCGATGCCGAAGGTACCGTTTTGGTCGCGCAGGCCCACGATCGAGATGTTGCGGTCGACATTGTACTCCACTTGAATCACTTGTTGCTGGGTCGAGCTGACGTTGGAAACGTAAGTAATGGTCAGGTTGCGTGCGATTTGCTGCTCCACCGTGACGCGCGCTGCCGCGTTTTGCTCCGACCCTGTTGACCCCAGCTCTGTCAGCCCCGGGTCAACGCGAAAACGAGTAATCCCGAACAAACGTTCCACGCGCCCGCCGAGCTGACTGGAAATGGCTTCGGAGAGAATCGCCGAAGCGCCAGTCGAGCCGCTCTGGGTCGTGCCGCCACCGCTGCGGGCAGCTTCGGCACTGGTCTGTCCCATTGCCAGCAGCGTCACAATATCGTTCGCCGGCAGAGGAGGGTCCGAGCGGTAGGCCAGAGTGAGCTTGCTGGCAGGCCCGTTAAAATTGAGGGTGATCTCATATTGTTCGATTGTCGTGGTGGCTTCCACATTCAGAATAGGATCGAGCCGGAAAGGATTGGCAAAGTTCAAATCGCCGCGCGAC
The DNA here is from genome assembly GCA_035623215.1 of Candidatus Acidiferrum sp. GTDB lineage: Bacteria > Acidobacteriota > Terriglobia > Acidiferrales > UBA7541 > Acidiferrum. The sequence continues at coordinate 203,706 of DASPTW010000041.1, read as the reverse complement.
ACACGATAGCGGTTGCCAGCAAAATACAAGCTCCCAGAGAGGAGATGAATGTGGCCGAGCAGAATCGGATGTTCCCAGGTGCCACGCACTCGAAGATTCGCGTCGGCCTGAAGCTCCGCGCCGGGCCATTCCATGCGGGCATCGGGCGCCGAGAGAGCTTCCACGTCAAATTGCAGGTTGCGCAGAAAAGCGGAACCGGTCGAGGGGCCGCTGATGCCTTCTTTTGCCGAGACGAGCATGCCAGCGACTTGCACGCCTTGCGTTAACGTTACCCGTTCAATCGTGACCCGGCCCGAGAGAACGCCAGCAGTTGGCGTGCCGGTCAGCCGCAGCGATCCCCCCGCCAGCCAGCTCATGCCTTCCGGGTAGCGTATACGGATGCGATCGGTGCGCAGGGTAACGTCATAGCGAAGCGGGCGCTCCGCGTAGTTGACGCTTCCGGTGAATTGCATCTTGCCACCACCGGATTCCGCGCCCAAGTTCTCAAGATACAAGCGCGTTGCGTCAAAGACGAGATCGCCCTGGATGGCACTAAGCCCGGAAGGAAAATCGACAGCTCGAGCTGAGGCATTCTCAATGTGAACTCGCCCAGTGATGCGCGGCTTATCCAAAGAGCCTTCGAACGAGGCGTTGATTTGCGCCGGGCCGCGCGCGTCCAAGTCCGGCATAAGCCCGCTTAAAAGACGGAGGTCCAGTCCGCCATTAAGCTTGAGGCCGACAGCGCGCTCGCCGGCGAATTGCACTGAGCCGGAGATTTGCAGATTCGTGTCCGTGCCGCGGAGTGTGACCGGATCGATTTCCAGCGCATTTTTGGCCGATCGGAAATGCACCGCGCCCACGTTTTCGAGGCGCACATTGGCATAAGTCATAGCCAGGCGTGAAAGATTAGCGTCCACGACGATGCTTTCCGGCTGCCGCAAGGATCCGGTCAGGGCGATATCCCCGTCGGCGTTGGCATTCCCGCTGAAGTCTTCGAGATGCACAGCGGTAAGCAAGAAAGGGTTCAGATCAATATTTTTGATTGCAGCTTTTCCGCTCAGTAGATAAGGCTCCGCAAGTCCCAGTGAATAGCCGCCGGAAATTTCCCCCGTGGCCATGGCAGAGCCCAGATCGAGATGTGCGGTCTTTCCATCCGATTTCAAATTTCCGTCGAAGCTGCCGATGACCGCCTGACCTACTTTCAAGTCAACAACGCGGAAAGTCCCGTCACCGAGTGGCGCCTTCAGCGGACCGCTGGCAGTCAGTCGGAATGTCAGCTGGCCGGCCACAGGGAGGCGGGGTGCTTGCCATCTCTCGAAATTCTCAAGCGGGAGTGCTGCGCCAACCAATTCGGCTGAAATCGTCCCATCGCTGAACCGGTACCCCGCAGAGCCGGTAATGATTCCAGCGCCTTTGCCGCTTTCCTTTCCGGGCGGAAAGATTCGCAACTCGGCATTGGCGATTTTTGCTTCATCGCGGGCGACGTTTAGCTGGCCGCGCAAGCGATTGAACGAGAGGCCGTAAACGTTTCCATCAGCGAGGTCGAACAACCCGGTGAGGCTAGGCTGCTGGCGCGTACCGCGCCCATGGAACTGGCCGGTTAATGAGCCTTTGACGGGGTAAGGCAAACCCACTAGGCGCTCGATGCTTTCGACTGGAGTCTTTTCGAGGTTCACCTCGGCGCTCCACTCGTTTTGCGGCAAGAAATTCCATTGGGTGAGGTCGAGATTTCCCTCGATGTCGCCTTCCGTCTCGCCGCTGCGACCATGCCCGCGCGCCAGTATGAGTTCGGACGGTGAATAGGTCAGATCGCCTTCGAGTAGGTCAAAGAAAACGCCGTCGTAGCGAGCTCTTTCTGCGCGCAAATGGCCCTGAAAGGTGGGCTCTGCGGATGGCCCGAGAATCTTGCCGTCCCACCGGACGCTTCCGGAAATGCGCTGAGCGGCTTCGGGCGTGCCGGGCGCGGCGCCGCGCAAACCATTGATGAAATCCTTGTAGGTTTCCAGCGCTCTCGTTTCGAGCTTGATGTTTAGCGCTGAATTCCGGGGCGAAAGAAGACCATCGATCGTGCCGCGTGAAGAGGGCGTTTCGAATTCGCCCGAGCTGATGGAAATCGTTCTGGGGTCATCCCGATAGACAAATTGCCAGGCTCCACGCACGGGCTGATGACGCTCAGCCAACTGATCCGGAAAGTTCCATTCTGTCTTCGCGGAAATCTCGAAGTGCCGGAACGGACCGGCCCAGGTTTCCACTGTGTCCGCAGTGATGCCCGCGTCCCAATGCAATTCGTCAATGGGAAAATCTGGATGCTCAATGCAGGGCAAGACGGGCGCCAATTTCACGTTCTCAACGTGGGTGACGGCCCGGAATTTGAGGCCATCGAGCTGCATAGTCACACGTCCAGTTACCTTTCCGCCGAAGGCTCCGGCAAAGAAATCCGGTATGACGAGTTCGGTGTTGTTGATGGTGTAACTGCCGCGGCTGTTCAATCCTTTTGTGTGGAAAACATCATAGGGTAAAGCGATGTCCTGGCCGGCGTAACTTCCGCTGCCCGTATACTGCCCGGCTGCAAAATGGCCTTCCCCGCGAAAGTCTGCGTGCCCGGTCGGAATATTGCGATCGCGCAAGGTTTCGCGAAAATCGAGCAACTCGACGGCCCCACGATAACGAAAATTCCACTGCGGGTTAGCGAAGCTGCTCATATCAGCTTGCGCGTCCAGATGAGAATGCGCGGCGGTGAGTACTCCTTGCTCGAGCGCGAACCCGTCACGCCATACCGTAAACTTTGCGGTTATGCCCACCGGTAACGGGAGATATCGTTTCGAGGTAAATTGCACCGTTTGCCATTCGATATTTCCGAGGTACAAGGGATTTTCCCGGGTTCCTCCTGCGTCCAAAGAGAATTCCAAATCGCCACCGTGCACGGTGACTGGCGTTTTCAGATCGTTGTAAAGGATCCATCCATCTGCGAGGAGCAACCGGCGGACGTGCAGCTCGAACAGCGTTTCGCTGACTGGTTTGCTTTCCGGAGTTGTTCGCCTCGGTGACGGAAGGTTGCTGACTCCATTCTTCCCCACTTGCACGTGAATGTGAGGTTTTTGGACGGAGAGTTCTCGCAGCGAAATTTTGCGGCCCCAGAAGGAATCGATGCGGAGGCCGGCCTGCACTTCGTCGGCAGTAAACAGAGGCTCCGTACCCGGGGGCTCGTTTCCGTGAATCACCAAGCCCGTGAGAGTGACACGAATGGCCAGCCACCGGATCGATAGCGCCCGCAATTCCACCTTTCCGCCCGTCAACATTTCTAGACGGCTGATGACCAAACGCTGAATGATGGGATTCCCCGCGCCACTGCCAAAAAAGATCACGACGGCAATAATCGCCAGCACCGTGAGGACCCAGGGGGTATGGATGATCCAGCTCCAGATGGGGTGGCGGCTCTTTTGATTCATCGCGCCCCCCCGAGTGGAAGCTTTTCGATGTGCAGGCGCAGCCGGCTCTCTTTCAGCCATTTGTAAGCTTGTTCGTTGATGCCGTTCTGCACGAGGGCTTCCTGTATGGCGTCGCGTGCGGCTTCCAGGGAGGGCGGTTCCTGCCCGCGCGCCTTTGCGCGGGGAACAAACGCGTTTTCGTAAAACTCTTCAATCGCTTTGGGTTCGATCTGCACGGCAGGGCGGAAGCGCGAATCGAGGTAATTGCTCAGATAGAGCTGGGCCGCAGCCATGGCCCGGATTTCTTGCATGGTGAGGCCAGCCTGCTGCCTTCGGGTCTCGAATTCCTCCTCGGACGAGAACGATCGGCGAAGACGGCTTATGGCCTTGTCGATGTCCGCTTCCGAAGGATGAGGCGAGAGGGCCACATCCGCCTCCGTGCGCACGATCCACTGATCGATCAACCTGTCGAGAATCTGTTCGTCGGATTCTGATTGGCCATCAAGGAATTGTTGGTAATGGCTAAGCGCGCGAATTTCGCTCGACAAAATCACGTCGTTTTCCACCCGCGCCACAACTCGATCGATGATCTGTTGCGCCTCGGCGCATTGGCCGAAAACGGCGAGCGTTAGCACCAGAAGAAATCCGCGAATCGTAATGGGGGCCATCAGAAGCTCGATCCCAAGTTGAAGAAGATTTGAAAGCCCGGGAGCCGTGTGCCCTGCTGGCCCAGTGAGCCGCTGGTACAAGTAGTAGAAGTGCTCGGGCACGGAATCGGAATGACAAATGTCGGGCGGTTAAGCTGGTAGCCCAGATCGATTCGAATCGGCCCTACGGGAGTTTTGTAGCGGAAGCCCAGCCCGGCGGTGTGCGAAAAGTAGTTTAGCTCGTTCGAACAATTCGTGACGCACATCGGGACGTTTGTCGAGCTGGGCGGCAAAGCCGGATTCTGCAAAGCGAAGGTCGGAGCCGGCAACATTCCCCGGAAAGAGATGCGGCTCAGCCGGCTGTAAACATTGCCGCCGTCGTAGAACAAAGCGCCGCCCAGAGAAGTACCAAAGAAGGGCAAGCGCATCGGAAAACGAAATTCTTGGTTCAAAATCAGCACGGCTTGGCCGCCTACGGGGAAGCCGGTGACCGAATCGCGCGGCCCCGCTTGATTCAGCGCGAAACCTCGCAGCGAAGTCCCTCCTCCGGCAAAGAAGCGCTCGGGCAGCGGGATCACGGTTGGCAGTGGCGGAGTTGTCGGTGCGGGAAAGGTCAAGGAGACGGTATCGCGATACGGCGCGAGGATTCCCAGGCGCAAGGCCCTTGCGAAGCTGAAACGCCGCTTGATCGGGTGGTAGGTGGAGTTTTGCACGAAGAATCGCAGGAAACTTGCGCTGGAACCCAAATAGGTGTCGGCAACCTCGAACTCCGCGCTGTTGAAAGTGCCTTTGGAAGCGTCCGCGGGATTGTCGCGGGAGTCTCGAATCCAGGTTACGCCGAATTCTGACACTAGAGTTGGCTGCTGAAAAAGGGGAATCTCCTCCGGTGCAATGTGCGAATTCAGATTCGATACTAAAACTTTCCGGAAGGTGTACCGGTAGAGCAGAGTCGTGAACGGAGTGACCTGCTCAGTCAACTGCATGGAACTTTCGTAGCGCGTTTCTGTAAAGGTGTTGATGTCCTGCGTTTTTTCCGTGTACGCCGTCGCTTGCGTGCTGAATTTGGGATCGCCGAAAGTATTCGGGACCGAGTAACCCAGCAGCGCGCGGTCCTCGATGGTGCTGCCCCGGAGTTTCAGTGAAAGCGAATCCGCGCGCCCGGTTAGATTCAATTTGCTGACTTCCAGAATGCCTCGGGGCGCCGCCTGAACCTCTCCGCTTACCGGATTGGTCGTGCTCGCGAGCCGTTGAATTTCGAAGCCGCCGCCGTATGCCAAGGTGTAGCGTTTGGCTTCTTCGACTAGGACTGCAATGTCCTTATCGGGGTCGGTCCCTGCGGGGTTCTGCGGCTCAATTGTCACCCGATTGAAAACTCCAAGGTTGTAAAGGCGCCGTTGCGACTCCACGACGTCGCCCTCGCGCAGCGGCTCTTGCAACTTGATATGCACTTCGCGCGCGATGACGCCCCGGCGAGTGTGCTCATATCCGCTAATCCATACGTGGCGCACCCGCGTTTGCGGACCTTCTTGAATTCGATAAACGAGCCGGACCGCCTCGGCTTGCTCAATGGCCGGCTTTGGAGCCTTTCCCTTGGCTTGTTTCGTGTCTTTAGATGGGGATGGACTTCCACTCGATCCATCTCTTTCCGCCTGCGCACCTGCAGTTTGCGTTACTTTTTCGGCCGTCGCGGTAAAGGTGGCCTCGGGAAACCCTTCGTTGAAATAGAGAGCAAGAATATTATCGCGGTCGGTGGTCACGCTGAAGTCGGAATACGGCTGCCCCGGCGTTGAACCCACCACTGCGAGCAGCTCTTCTTCCTTGAAAGCATGAATCCCTTCGATGGCAAGCGAGGCCACTCGCGTTTGCTTTCCCTCGTCCACTATAAAGCGAATAAAGAGGTCGCCCTCTTTGCCCTGATAATCGTCGACCACCTCAGTTTCCACCTTTGCGCCCAGAAAGCCGTTCGCCTGATACAAGCCGCGCATCGACTGCGCGTCGGAATCCACGAGCCTGCGGCTGAATCTTCCACGCGAACCGATCGCTCCTTTGAAAACCTGTAGCCGGCTTTCCAGCAGTTCCCTATCGAAGTACTTGTTTCCTGTGATTTCGATGTCGATGAGTTTGTGTTTGTCGCCCCGTTCCACGGTGTAAACGATGTTTTCCTGTGTTCCTTGCCAGGACCCGATCTTTACGTCATGCGTTTCAATCTTGTAGCTTACGTTGGCGTCGAAGTATCCATCGCGCTCGAGCCGCTCTAGCATGTTTCGTTTGCCCTCTTCGAGCAGATCTGCGTCGACTGCCCCTTCCTGATAAATCGGTATGAGCTGCTTGAGTGTCCCCGCCGAGAATTTTGCTCCGTTCACGGTCAATTGCACGCGCGGGCCTTGTGTGACCTCCAAACTGATTGCCACGGAGTTCTTTACCGCATTGTACTCACCCAGCCGCGTGCCCACGTGTCCGCTCAAGTGGCCTTTTTTGACCAGGAATTTTCGAATCCGATCCGACCCGCGCTGCAAGCGTGCCGAGGTAATCGCCTGTCCCACTTTCATTTTGAATCGAGAGAGAATTTCGGAGTCGCGGTACGCGGTGTCGTTTTTGAGTTGGATACTCTCCGCGTGGGCTCGTGGCCCCGGCTTGACGTGCACCACGATGTCCATCTGGTGCGTCTCGTCGTGCGGCACGTTCTCCGCCGTGACTTCAGCTTGGTACAAACCTTCGTCGCGGAGCGTCTCCTGCAACCGTTCCAAAGCTTCGTCTACCATGGCCTTTCGGTATGTTTGCCCTAGGCCAATCTGCATTGCCGCTGCGGCTGAGGATTCGCTTGGCGGCGCCACCAACCCTTCAATCCGCACCTGATTGAAGAAGAGGTTCTCCTTAACCACGAAATCCAGGCGCACGCCCTCCGGAGCGGGCGTCGCTACAGCACGCAAATCGGCGTAATCGCCTGTACGATACAACGCGCGCAAACTCTCTGCGATCTTTCCTCGATCCAGCGGTTTCCCGGCCTCGACCGCGATTCCCGAAGGCGCTTCCACAAGCACCTTGCCGTCTTCCAGCACGATGCGGACTGCAGCTACGATTGGCTGTTCATCCGCGCTTTTCTCGGATGCATTTTCCTGCTTCGCCTGAGCTAGTAGCCGCGTTTGACTAGCCCCCAGTATCAGTGCGAGCGCGACAATCCCTCCAATCTCCTTGGCCCTGCTCAATCTCATGTTTTCTATCGCTCAGACGAAGCGTAGCACAGCGGCGTTGCCTGCTCTTTGCGCTTTAGAGCTATCATGTTCCTTGGCAGACCTGTCTGTTCGACCTGCCAGGACCGCGCCATCCGTGACCGATTCTCTCCACGAAAAATATTCGCGACAAGTGCTCTTCGCCGGGATCGGCTCCGAAGGCCAGCGCCGTCTGCTAGCGTCCAGCGCCACCATCGTTGGATGTGGCGCCATCGGGGCAGCCACAGCAAACCTTCTTGCTCGCGCGGGGGTCGGCTGCCTAACGGTAATCGATCGGGACTTCGTCGAACCGTCCAATCTCCAGCGGCAAACTCTCTTCGACGAATCCGACGCCCGCGATGCCCTTCCGAAAGCCGTTGCCGCCGAGCGCAAACTGCGCTCTATCAACTCCGGCATTTCCGTTCGCGGCGTTGTGGCCGACCTCGGCCCGCAAAACGCTGAAGAGCTTCTCGCTGGCAGCGATCTACTTCTCGATGGTACCGACAATTTTGAAACTCGTTTCTTAATTAATGATTTCGCCGTGAAGTCCGGCGTACCTTGGATTTATGCTGCTGCGGTTGCAAGTTATGGCCTGACCGTGACCATTCGTTCCGGCCTAACGCCGTGCTTGGCCTGCCTCCTAGAAAATGATGGCTCCGCGCGCAATCTCGAAGAGACTTGCGACACGGTCGGCGTGCTCGGACCGATCGTGAACCTCATCGCTTCCTGGCAGGCCGCGGAGGCTTTGAAAATTCTGACCGGCCAAGCGGATGCGCTTCATGGCCGCTTGCTTTCTTGCGATGTCTGGAGCGGCCACATGCAATCCATTCGCATCGCCCGCAACCCGCAATGCCGCGCCTGCGTCCAGCGCAACTTCATTTATCTCGAGGGTGAAGCTCAGCCGCATATCACCCTTTGCGGACGCGATTCCGTACAGATTCATGAGCGCGGCCGGGCTTTGGACCTCGCGGGGCTCGCGCTCCGTTTGCGTCCCGTGGTCGAAGACGTGCGCCAAAATGATTTTCTGATTCGCTTCCGCGTCGCGCCTTATGAAATGACCGTGTTTGCCGACGGGCGCACTATCCTCAAGGGCAGCAAAGATCCGGCGGTTGCGCGCTCGCTCTACGCACGCTATCTCGGCGCTTGATTCTCTCTTCCTTGCAATTCCAGGGATGCAGCTTCAACGAGGGTGCCCGGTGCGTCCGAAAGAGCTCCGCATGTTCGCGCGGTCAAGGTTTTCGCGCAGGTTCATCAGCGTCAGAAAGGTGCTCAAGATTCTCGCCTTCAAGTCGTCGGTCAGATGCAGCCCGCTCGTTGCCACCCTGGCCAGCCGCTCCCCATGCTCGGTGATAAAGCGCATGATTTCGCGCTGCCGTTCTTGCGGCGCGTTGCCAAGCGCGGTCTCCCGCCGCATCTCGCCGCAGCTGGTTTCCAGCGCCAGCGTGAAGTGCAACACGCAAAGCCGCTGCTCCTCTAATGCTGGCGGTGAGTCGTTCTTGCATCCCGCGATTTGGCAGGGTGTTCCCATGAGTTTCTGGCGCTGCACGATAAGTAACATTCCCAGCGCCGAAAATCCAGCCCGCATCTCGCGCATGCGCTGAATCTTACAAGGCTAGCTTGCAGTCGGCGTGTGGCGAGCAGAGCAAAATTTTCTTCGAATTTCGTTGACATGAGTATGCAATGCGCCGTATAAAAATACAGGGGCGTTAAGCGTCGATAGAACATGAACGTCGGCAAAACATTTCGGCATGGCCAGATCTTGCGGCTCGTCACTGGGCAGCGGATCGCCAACCAAGAGGAGCTCCGCCGCCGGCTTGCCGCGCAAAAGCTGCGCGTCACCCAAGCTACGCTGTCCCGTGACCTTCAGGAGCTGCGCCTGGTCAAAACCCACGACGGCTACAAGCAGGACTCCGCTTTGCCCGAAGAGCCGGCCACTATGCCTCCTCTCGAGCGCGCGCTTGGCGAATTTCTCCTCGACATCCGGCCTGCGGAGAACCTTCTCGTCTTGAAAACGCCTCCCAGCGGCGCGCAGCCTCTCGCGGCCGCCGTCGATGGCGCAAAATTCGAGGAAATTGCCGGAACTATCGCCGGGGATGACACCGTCTTGATCATCACGCCTCATAAAAAGGCGCGCGAATCTCTCCAAAAGAAAATCGAAACGCTCGTGAAATGAAAGACCCTCGCCACATCGCCGTCATTGGCGTCACCGGGTATACCGGCCTCGAATTGGCCCGCATTCTGCTGCGCCATCCCGAGATCCAGACTCCGGTCTTCTATGTCCGCGAGCCCAACGGCGCAAAATGCCTTGCCGAGCTTTTTCCGCAATTTCGCGGTTGGGGAGAAGCACCGCTGCGTCAACTCTCTATCGACGCGATCACGTCCAGCAACGCCGGCACCGCTTTCCTGGCCACGCCGCACGAAGTTTCCGCGGAGCTTGCGCCTGCTCTCCTGCAAGCCGGAATCCGCATCATTGACCTGAGCGGCGCATTTCGTTTTCGCGACGCTGCGACGTTTAGTTCCTGGTACAAGCTGCCTGCTCCGCATGCCGATTTGCTTGGGGAAGCTGCGTACGGCATTCCCGAATTTTATTCCAAGGAAATCAGTGGAGCTCGCATAGTGGCCAATCCCGGCTGCTACGCCACTAGCGTCATTCTCGCGCTCCGGCCGCTCACCGATGCCGGCTGGATCGCTCCGAACTCTTCGGTCGTCTGCGATTGCAAATCCGGCGCCACCGGTGCTGGTAAGGATCCCCGGCGTGACCTTCACTTTGTCGAAGTCGACGAGAATTTCAAGGCCTATGGCCTTTTCACCCATCGCCACACGCCGGAAATCCTGGAACACACCGGCTTGAGCGAATCCCAGGTCGTCTTCGCGACCCATCTGCTTCCGTTGGCCCGCGGCATTCTTTCCACCATTTACGTCACGCTCGGCCAGCCGCAAACGGCGGCGGAAGTCGAAGTTCTCTTTCGCAAGTCTTATGCCGGCCGGCCCATGATTCGCATTTGGCCCGCTGGGGCGCTGCCGGAACTCCAGCACGTCGCGCACACGAATTTTTGTGACATCGGCTTTGCGTTGGATTCTTCCGGGTGCCGGCTGGTGCTCATCTCCTGCCTCGACAATTTGGGGAAGGGCGCTGCGGGCCAGGCTGTCCAGAATCTGAATCATATGCTGGCTATCAAGGAGCAGACTGCACTTCAATGAGAATCGTAATCAAATTCGCGGGAGCATTGCTCGAAGATGACGGCACCGTGCGCGCGCTGGCACGCCAGGTCGCGGCGCTGGCGCAGGAAGGCCACGAAATCCTCGTGGTCCACGGTGGTGGCAGGCTTTTCACCGCCACGCTTAAGCGTATGGCCATCGAAAGCAAATTCATTGGCGGCCTGCGCGTCACCGACCGCGAAACTCGTGACGCTGCGGTCATGGTCTTTGCCGGCCTGCTCAACAAAAAACTCGCGGCGGCCATCTCTGCGGAAGATCAGCAGGCAGTTGGTATCTCTGCCGCCGATGCACGCTGCTTCACAGCCGAGCCAATGGTGCACAACGACGTGGAAGGAGGCCTCGGGTTTGTTGGCTATCTCACCGGCGTGAACTTGCCTTTCATCGAATCGCTGTGGCGCCAAGGGCTCTTGCCCGTTGCGCCTTGCCTCGGCATCGGTTCTGACAACGAGTTGTACAACATCAATGCCGATCACATGGCCGCTGCTTGCGCGGAATATCTCAGCGCGGATCAATTGATCTACTTGACTGATGTTGCGGGCGTGCTCGACGGCGAAAAGGTTCTTTCCGCCGTGACTTGCCAGGAGATCGAGCATCTCGTCCAGTCCCGCGTTGTTTCCGGAGGTATGGTCCTCAAACTTGAGGCCGCCAAGCGCGCCATCGAAGGGGGCGTGCGCGAAGTGCGCATCGTTGGCGGCTCAACGGCCGGAGCTTTGTTGCTCGCTTCCCACGGCGAGGAAACCGCCTCGGTTCCCGGCACGCGTGTCCTGAGCCAGCCGTTCTCTGCCGCGCAGACGGCTCTTTCGGTGGCATGATGCGCGCTTCCGCCAAAAAACATCCCACGCTTGCTCTGGTGCGAAAGGTCAAACGACAACCCGCGAGCGCGCCAAAGCCGGACGCGCGTTTGCTTGACGCGGAAAGGTTCCTTCTGCCCACGTATAAGCGCCAGCCTATCGTCATGTCTCAAGGCCGCGGGGCGTACGTCTACGATTCCACCGGCAAAAAGTATTTGGATTTTCTGGGCGGCATTGCCGTCAACGCATTGGGTCACGCTCATCCGCGCATCGTCAAAGTGATTCGCCGCGAGGCGGCGCGCGCCATTCACCTTTCCAATCTGTATCACAACGAATTTCAAGGCCCGCTCGCGCGAAAGCTAGCCGAATGGTCCGGCATGGACCGCGTCTTCTTTGCCAATAGTGGGACGGAAGCCATCGACGGCGCCATGAAGCTGGCCCGCCTTTTGGGCCGTGCGCCGGAAGAGCCTCTCGGAACGGCCGGGAAGAAGCATCGCTTCCTCGCGCTGGAGAACTCCTTTCACGGCCGCACTTTCGGCGCTATCAGCGTAACCGCCACCGAAAAATATCGTTTCCCATTTGCGCCCGTGGTTCCCGGCGTCGAGTTCGTCCGCTTTAACGACATTGCGGATCTCGAAGCCAAGTTTGACGGCACCGTTTGTGGCATCTTGATCGAGACAGTTCAGGGCGAGGGTGGCATTTATCCGGTCAGCGAAGATTTTTGGAATCGCGCTCGCGCTCTCGCAACCCAACACGGTTCTCTTCTAATCGCCGACGAAATTCAATGCGGTCTTGGCCGCACCGGCCGCCGCTTCGCCTACCAGAAGTTTTCTTCCAAGCCCGATATCGTTCTGATCGCCAAGCCGCTCGCTGCCGGTCTACCTCTTGGAGCCATTCTGACAACGGAGGCGGTTGCCTCGCGTGTTTCTCCTGGCATGCATGGCACTACGTTCGGTGGCGGGCCACTTACTTGCGCCGTGGCGCTGGAATTCCTGAAAGTCGTCGAAGACGAAAAGCTCCTGGAAAATATCCGTCTTCGCGCCTCCGAATTGCACGAAGGCCTCACCAAGCTTGCCGCCAAGTTTGATTTCATCCGCGAAATCCGCGCCGAGGGTCTGATGATCGGCGTGGAACTTTCCATGGAAGGCGCGCCTTTCGTTGCGGAAGCCCTCCAGCGCGGTTTGCTGATCAACTGTACTCACGATTTTACTTTGCGCTTCCTGCCGCCCTTCATCATCACCAAGGCGCAGGTTCGCGAATTTCTTAAGCTTCTGGAACTCGTTCTCGCAACTGCTTCACAGCAGGCCTCCGCTCAGGATTCCGGTAAGACCGCCGTTCCGCAGGGCGTGGCTCAAGCCGCAGCAAGGGGATAATTACATGACCGCTACGACGCTCGTCGCTCCTATTGCTTTGTCGAACGATCTCCTCACCGGAGCGGAATGGAGCCCCGCGCATACCCGCGAACTCCTCCACCTTTCGGCTGACATCAAGGCCCGCCCCGTTCGCTACGCCTCCACGCTGCACGGTAAATTCATCGCGCTCATTTTCGAGAAGCCCTCGCTGCGTACGCGTGTCACGTTCGATGTTGGCATTCAAAGCATGGGCGGCGCGGTGGTGTTCTTGGATCACACGCAGGCATCCGCCTCGCTCGGTAAGCGTGAGTCCATCGCCGACGTGGCGCGCAACCTGGATCGCTGGGTCCACGGCATCGTCGCGCGCGTCTATTCGCAGCGCGTGCTTGAGGAATTTGCCGCCAACGCCACGATCCCTGTGATCAACGCGCTCTCGGACAAATTCCATCCCTGCCAGGCGCTTGCCGATTTCTTTACTTTGGAAGAGCGCTTCGGCGCCTTGCGCGGATTCAAGCTCACGTATGTCGGCGACGGCAACAACGTTTGCCACTCCTTGATGTATCTCGCCGCGAGGCTCGGGGTTCACATGCGCGTTGCCACGCCGCCGGATTATGCTCCCGCGCCTGAAGTCGTCTCGGACAGCAAGCGCGCTGCCCGCGAAACCAAGGCCAAGATCGAATTGATCCACGACCCGCGTGAAGCAGTCAGTGGCGCCATGGCCGTTTACACGGATGCGTGGACCAGCATGGGCTTCGAGACGGAAGAAGAGGTACGTTGCAAAGTTTTTGCGCCATATCAGGTGAACAGCGAATTGATGGCGCTTGCTTCGCCCGACGCCGTCTTCATGCACTGTCTCCCGGCGCATCGCGGCCTCGAAGTTACGCCGGAAGTGCTCGACGGCCCGCAATCGGTCGTGCTCGATCAATCCGAGAACCGCATGTACGTGCAGAAGGCCATTCTGCACACTCTGTTCTAATGACCGGAACGCCGCAACTCTTAGGCCCGTTTGCGCTAAGTTTGCCACTGGCGACACTGGGCTCCTCTCGTCCAATTCTTTTTGTCACTTTGCTGTGAACTGTAAACTGTCGACTGTCAACTTTTAGAAAACGAGGAACCGTGAACAAGCAATTAAGCAAGCCAAAAAAGGTCGTACTCGCCTACTCCGGAGGTCTCGACACGTCCATCATCATTCCCTGGCTCAAGGAAAACTACAGCTGTGAAGTCATCGCCGTCATTGGCGACGTCGGCCAGCAGGAAGACCTCGAAGCCGCCCGCAAAAAGGCTCTCGCTACCGGCGCTTCTTCAGCGCATGTCGAGGATCTGCGCGAGGAATTTGTCCGCGACTACATCTGGCCCACACTACGCGCTGGTGCCATTTACGAACATACTTATTTGCTCGGCACCTCCATGGCACGCCCGGTCATCGCCAAGCGCCAGGCGGAAATCGCGCTCAGGCTCGGTGCCGATGGCCTTTCTCACGGCTGCACTGGCAAGGGCAATGATCAGGTGCGATTCGAATTAGCGTACAAAGCCATCGCGCCAAACGTGCAGATCATCGCTCCCTGGCGTGAATGGGACATTGATTCCCGCGAAGACGCCATCGCTTACGCGCAAAAGCACAACGTCCCCGTCGAGCAAAGCAAGAAAAACATCTACAGCCGCGACCGCAACATCTGGCACTTGAGCCACGAAGGTGGCGAACTCGAGGATCCGGCCAACGCTCCGAACGAAGCGATGTGGCAATGGGTCGTTTCGCCCGAAAAAGCGCCTGATAAAGCCGAGGAAGTCGAAATCGGATTCGAATCCGGCACGCCCGTTTCCGTCAACCGCTCGAAGGTTGGCCCTGTTGATCTTCTCAACGCGTTAAACGAAATCGCCGCGAAACACGGCATCGGTCGCACTGACCTCGTCGAGAACCGCCTTGTCGGCATGAAATCGCGGGGCGCTTATGAAACTCCCGGCGGCACGCTCCTCGTTAAGGCACATCAGGAAATCGAGCGCCTCACCGTGGATCGCGAAACGGCGCACTTCCAGCAGGCGCTATCGGATCGCTACGCCGAGCTCGTGTACTACGGCTTGTGGTTCTCGCCGTTGCGCGAAGCCCTCGACGGATTTTTCACTATCGCTCAGCAACGCGTTACCGGCGCCGTCGGCCTGAAGCTTTGGAAAGGCACAATGAGTGTCACTAAGCGCGTCTCTCCTTTCTCGCTCTACCGCGCCGACCTGGCCAGCTTCACCATGGGCCGCTACAACCCCAAGGACGCCGAAGGCTTCATCAATCTCTTCGCGTTGCCGGTAACGGTCCGGCCAAAGGCCAAAGCCAGCGCTGAGTGATTGTCATTCCGAGCGGAGTCTGCGAAGCGAGGAATCTCTCTTCAATGTTGCCCACAATTAATAAATGAACAGCGAACGCAAAGACGACCGACTCTGGGGAGGACGCTTCGAGCGCGAACCAAACGCTCGCTTCGATGCGTTCCAGCGCTCGTTTGCGTTCGATCAGCGCCTGCTCCCCTACGAAATTGCGGTAGACCGCGCCTGGGCCAAAGCGCTCGAGCCCATCGGCATTTTCACGGCCAGTGAGGTGAAACAAACGCTTGCAGCGCTCGACAAAATTGCCGAGCGCGCCAGAACCGATGCCACTTGGTTCGAGCGCACCGGAGCGGAAGCCGAGGATATACACCATTTCGTCGAAAAGACTCTGGTCGAAGAGCTCGGCCCGCTCGGATGGAAACTGCACACCGGCCGCAGCCGCAACGAGCTCATCGCCACCGATTTTCGCCTCTTCGTCATCGACGCAGTTTCGGCAACACAACACTTCCTTGAAGGGCTGCTGAGCGCTCTATTGTCTCAGGCGAAAACGAATCTTGGCGTGCCCATGGCGGGCATGACCCACATGCAGCACGCGCAGCCAATTCTGCTTTCGCACTTCCTACTTGCCCATGCGGAAGCATTCACGCGCGACATCACCCGTTTGCAGCATGCCGCTGCTAGCGCGGATGTCTGCCCGATGGGCTCCGGCGCGCTCGCCGGAAACTCTTTCGGTATCGACCGCAGTGCCATCGCGCAAGAACTGGGCTTTTCGCGCATCACCGCCAACAGCCTCGACGCCGTGAGTGACCGCGACTTCGCGCTCGACTATCTTTTTGCGTTGACCGGAATTGCGACGCATCTCTCCCGTCTCGCGGAAGATTTTGTAGTTTTCGCGTCGCAGGAATTCTCTTACGTCCTTCTTCCCGACGAATATTCCACTGGCAGCTCGCTCATGCCGCAGAAAAAAAATCCCGACGCCTGGGAGCTGATCCGCGGAAAATCTGGCCGCATCACTGGTGCCTTTCTTGGTTTGGTCACGACGTTAAAAGGCTTGCCAACCAGCTACCAGCGTGATTTGCAGGAGGACAAGGAAGCGCTCTTCGCCGCGCACGATCAAGTCGCGGACATGCTCGCGGTCGCAGCCGGCGCCATCGCGTCTGCGAAATTCAACGCCGAGCGCTTGCGTGCTGTGGCTTTCAATCCCGCGCTGTTGGCCACGGAAGCTGCCGACTATCTTGTGCGCAAAGGTGTTCCTTTTCGCCAAGCCCACGAGATTGTCGGAAAAGTCCTGCGTGAAGCCGAGAAACAAAATATTTCCTGGACCGCGCTCCCGCTAGAAGCACTCAAAAAAATCTCCCCCGCGTTCGAAGCGGATTTCGCCGGCACCTTCACTGTCGACGCGGCGCTGGCCGCGAAAAAAGTTCCCGGTGGCACCGCGCCCGACTCCGTCCGCGCGGCTATCGCCGATCTGGAAGCACGCCTCAACAAAAAAGCTAACAAAACAGGAGCAAGGTCATGAGCTTACAATCCGCAACTCACGTAGGAACATTTGTCGCTGCTGCCGAGGATCGGAGGTCCCTTCCGGGGGCGCCGCGCCCAAGTTGATCACGACGCCGTTTCCAATGGCGACCGCAGAGCCATCGACATGAACCACGCACTTTCGGAAGCAGCCTTGCCGCGCGGATTTCGCTTCGCCGCGACCGCCTGCGGCCTGAAAAAAACGGGCGCGCTGGACCTTGCCGTCATCACCAGCGATGTGCCCGCTTCGGCTGCCGCTGTCTTCACGCAAAACCTTGTCGTTGCCGCTCCTGTTCTGATTTCTAAGGCAAATCTGCACGCTTCAAAAGGGCGCATGCGCGCCGTGATCGTAAACGCGGGCAATGCGAATTGTGCGACAGGCGCGCAAGGGCATGCCGCCGCTGAGCGTACCGTCTTTGAAACTGCGAGGCGCCTGGGCTGCACGCCGCAGGAAGTTTTCGTCTGTTCCACCGGCGTAATCGGCGTGCAACTGCCGCTCGAGAAGATTCTGCGTGCGCTGCCGATTGTCGCGCGATTCCGCCGTCCCTCGGCGCGCTCTTTCGCGGAAACTTCGCTCGCCATCTGCACCACTGACACGCGCCCGAAAACGGCTGCCGCCTCGTTCAAAATGTCTGGCAAACGAATTCACCTGGTGGGTTGCGCGAAGGGCGCGGGTATGATTCACCCGAACATGGCCACCATGTTGGCGTTTGTCGCGACGGACGCGGCGATTGCCCCATCTCTGCTGCAAAAGACTTTGCGCGAAGTAACCGGGCGCACCTTCAACGCCATCAGCGTCGACGGCGACACTTCGACCAACGACACTTTGCTCGTGCTGGCGAGCGGTGAAGCCGGCGCGCCTTCCGTCAAAGCAGGAACTTCGGCGCATCGCGCTTTCACAGCCGCGCTCGAAGAAGTCTGCCGGTCGCTCGCCTTGCAAATTGTCGCTGACGGTGAGGGCGCCCAGCGCGTCATTGAAATCGAAGTCCGTCACGCGAAAACGGAAGCTGCCGCCAAAAAGATCGCCGAGACCATCGCGACTTCTCCGCTGGTAAAAACCGCCTTTGCGGGCGGCGACCCGAACTGGGGCCGCATTTTTGCCGCAGCGGGACGCGCCGGAGTCGGGTTCGATACTTCGCTCGTCGACATCAAAATGGCGGGCATTCCGGTTCTTCGCAAAGGCCAGCCACTCGACTTCAACGAGCGTGCGGCGAGCAACAAGCTGCTCGCGGAGCATGTTCCACTCGTGGTTGACCTGCATGCAGGGAAGGCGACAGCGCGCTACTGGACTTGCGACTTCACGGCTGAGTATGTGCGGATTAACGCTTCCTACCGCACCTAGCCACTACGACCCAGCTGTGGAAGTGAGCCGCTCACAATTCCGCGAATATAAGCCAGTTTCCTTGCTGCGCTTGTCGCATCCAATGTTCCGCATTTATAATGAATGCTTGCGCGGGGTTCGGGGAACCATCCGTAGGTTCCGGACTCCGCGTCTTTTTCCCGCGCCTAGCAGGCGCACATTTTTCGCGCGCTTAACAGCCGCAAACTTTTCAGCGAACTGGCTGCGCAAAACTCATGTCCGATCCGATCAGCAAGATCAAACACAAACTCCAAAAGGAAATCGACGCACTCTCTCACGAACTCAACGTCGAGCTCCCCAAGGAAATTGCCGTGGCCCGCGCGCACGGCGACCTCTCCGAGAACGCCGAGTACAAATTCGCCAAGGAGCGCCAGAGCTACGTCAACGCCAAAATCGGCCAGCTCAAAAAGCGCATGGGCGACCTGGGCATGCTCAATCTCAACAATATTCCCAAGGACCGCTCGGGCTACGGCTCACGGATTATTGTTCTCGACGTTCAGCGCGATGCCGAAATCGAATACAAGCTCGTTAGCAGCGAAGAAGCCGACGTGGAAAAGGGGTTGATTTCTACTACCTCGCCGATCGGCCGCGCGCTGCTCAACCGCAAAGTAGGCGACGAAATCGAAGTCGCCACGCCGGCCGGAAAGAAGGAATTTGAAGTGGTCCGCCTCTTCACCATTCACGACAACGACGAATAGACTTTTCTTCTCGCCCGATGAAACCCTCTCTGATCGTTCATGGCGGCGCGTGGGACATTCCCGACGAAGCCGTCGACGCCTGCAAATCCGGCTGCCAGCGCGCGCTCGCTGCCGGGTGGGCCATTCTTTCCCGCGGCGGCTTCGCGCTCGACGCCATCGAAGCCGCAGTCATGGTTCTTGAGGACGATCCCGTTTTCGACGCCGGCTTTGGCTCGCATCTCACTCTTGATGGCAAAGTGGAGTGCGACGCCATTGTCATGAATGGCACCACGCTTCGCGCCGGCGCGGTCTCCACGCTACAGCGCGTGAAGAATCCGGTTCAGGTGGCGCGGAAGATTCTGGAGAGTTGCCCGCACATGATGCTTGTTGGTGAAGGCGCGGAACGCTTCGCCAGCGAGCACGGAATCGCGTTATGCAACCCCGAGGAGATGATCAGCGACGCGGAGCGCCAAGCCTGGATGAAATGCAAGGAGGACAAACACGCCGCCGAGCATCACCGCGGCCATGAGCAAGGGACCGTTGGCGCGGTGGCTATCGACCACGACGGGCACTTGTTCGCAGCCACTTCCACTGGCGGGACGTGCTGCAAGCTTCCGGGCCGCGTCGGCGATTCTCCGCTGATCGGCTGCGGCTGCTACGCCGATGCAAACGCCGGCGGCGTGTCTTGCACGGGGTATGGCGAAGCCATCATGAAAATCGTGATGGCCAAAGCCGCCGTCGATTTCTTGTGCCGCCCGGAGATTTGCGTGAATACGCCCGTCGGGGCATCGTGCAGCGGCTCAAGCGCCGAGCTCGCCGCGCGCGAAGCGGTTCACCTCCTCGGCAAACGCACGCACGCCACGGGCGGGTTGATTCTGCTGGACCGAGAAGGAAATCCCGGTTTCGCGTTCAACACGCCGCGCATGGCGTACGGCTACGTCGCCCTCGACGGAAACTTCGTCGTTGCGGTTTAACCCTCTACTAAGCAAGAGCAACAAAAAGGTTGCATTTATTTTAGATTTCACTAATATGCAACCGGTAGGTTGCCTATGTCCACTGACCGAATCGAGAAGCGCATTGAACTCAAGGCGCCGGTTTCGCGGTCTGGCGCGTGTTGACGGATTACCGGGAATTCGGCGAGTGGTTTCGCGCGAAACTGGACGGTCCCTTCGTCGTGGGACAGGTTTCCCGCGGCCACATCACGTATCCGGGTTACGAACACATCCAGTGGTACGCCGTGGTCCAGAAGATGGAACCGGAGCGGCTGTTTTCTTTCTCCTGGCCCCATCCCAAGTCCCTGGAAAAGGCGGATGTCCCGCAAGACTATTCGAAAGAGCCGACGACGCTTGTCGAATTCCGGCTGGAGAGGACCGCCGCTGGCACATTGTTGGTGCTCACCGAATCCGGCTTCGATAAGTTGCCGGAAGACCGCCGGCTCGAAGCCTTCCGCAGCAATGAGGGCGGGTGGACCGAGCAGATGAAGAACATCGAGGCTTACGTCTCGCAGAAAGCCACGTCCGCATGACGGGGAAGCGGCGATCCCCCGCGCGCGTGTTTGCGGCGCTGGGAGATGCGACGCGGCTCGCGTTGGTGAAGAAGCTGAGCCGGGGACAGCCGCTCTCGATCACGCAGCTGACCGAAGGCTGCAAACTGAGTCGGCAGGCCATCACGAAACATCTGCGCGTCTTGGAAGGCGCAGGTATCGTCCACAGCGTGCGCGAGGGACGCGAGAGCCGATTCGAGCTCGATCCGGAGCCGATCGTGTCTATTAGAAAATATCTCGATCATGTTTCGGAACAATGGGATCAGGTGCTGGGCAGGCTCAAGGCGTTTGTCGAAAACTGAGTGCCTGCGCGAGCCGAGATAGCTTCAGGCAAATGGCGAAGAGCTATTCGTACCGTAGGGCAACGATCGGATCCACGGAGGCGGCGCGCCGGGCTGGAAAATAGCAAGCCAGCAGCGCGGCGCCGATGAGAAGCAGGGTCACACCGCCGAAAGTCAGGGGGTCGGTTGGAGTCACATCAAATAGCAGAGACTCCACGGTGTGCGTCAGGGCCAAGGAACCGGCAATTCCAATCGCCACGCCTACGAATATCGTGCGCAACCCCTGGCCCAGAATCATCCTTAGGACATCGGCGCGGCCCGCGCCGAGAGCAACACGAACGCCAATTTCGCTGGTGCGGCGGCTGACGGAGTAGGCCATCACGCCAAATACGCCTGCCGTCGCGAGAAGCAACGCGACGATTCCGAAACATCCAACCAGGATGACGTTAAATCTCCGCGAGCCCAGGGAAGCGGAATAGATTTGGGAAAAGGTCTGGAACTTTGCGGGAATCTCCGGATTGAGGTCGCGCAGGATGCCTCGTGCCGCCGAGGTGACCGGCTGCGTGTCGGCATCGCTGAGCATGGTCAGCGTTATCGCGGAACGTGGCCGCTGGAAGAGATTCACATAGACGGTGGGACGGGGAGGCGCATCGAGGCCGTATTCGCGAACGTCGCCTACGATCCCGACAATCGTTAGCAGGCGCATGTCGCCATCCATGTTTCCGAACTCAATGGTGTGACCGATGGGATCCTGGCCAGGCCAGCGATTGCGAGCAAGGGATTCGCTGATCACGGCAACGTGGGGAGAATCCGCGCCGTCGCGCTCGTCGAAAATGCGCCCTCGAATCAAGGGAATTCCGAGAGCCTGGAAGTATCCGTCAGTGGCGACGCAGAAATCCGCAATGCCAATGCGCTCTTTCTGCCGGAACAGGGCATTGAAACCATCCAGGTTTTTCGGCATTTCGTTTTGCGTCATCAGCACGAACATGCCGTCAGGAAGGCCGCCCTCAATCAAGGGCAGGACGCTGGCCGCGCCTACCTTGCGCACCCCCGGGATTTGTTTGAGGCGGTCAATCAAGTTTGAGAAGAAAATCCCCTGACTTGCTTTTGCTTTCGGATCTTCCACCCAGGGAAGAGAAACATCCATGGTGACAATTTTGTCCACGCGAAAGCCGGGATTCACTTGGAGCACCTTCATTAAGCTGCGGCCAAGCAATCCCGCCCCGATCACGAGAACCAAGGTGATGGCGATCTGCGCCGCCGCGATTATCCGGCCCACGCGCTGGCTGCCTTGCGAACCGGATTGTCCTCGCGCACCCTCGGTAAGGCCCTGACGCGGGTTGCCGGAGGTTGCGCGCGCGGCAGTGAACGCTCCCAATCCAGCGGCGACTGCCGTGGAAAGCAAAAGGGCAAATATAAGCACAGGAAGACTGATCGAGACGCTATCCAGCCGCGGAAGATTTTCCGGAGCCAGGGCGAGCAGTCCGGCCACACCCCAGTACGTGCCCAAGGCGCCGAGGCTGCCGCCCAGGAGCGAAAGCAGAAAGGCTTCCGTCAGGAATTGACGGACCAAACGTCCGCGCGCGGCGCCGAGCGCGCTGCGAATGGCAAGCTCGCGCTCTCTCACCGTCGCTTGTGCCAGCAACAAATTCGCCACATTCGCGCACGCCACGAGCAACAGGAAACCAACTGCGGCCAGCAAAATCAGAAGGGGTCTGCGAGCATTGCCGGTAATCGAGTCCTGCAGCGGGAGGACGGTTCCGTCTTTGAGCAGATAATCGCCTTGCTCGCTGGAAGTTTCGTGAATGTGGCGCGCGATCGCGCTGATATCGCGATTGGCTTGCTCGACCGTGACACCGTCACGGAGGCGCCCGACGGCCCTGTAGTTGTGCGAGGTCCGGCTTAGGTTTTCGCCGTCCAGATCGGCCGGCACCCACAAGCTCACATCTGCTGGAAACTGAAATCCGGCCGGAAGCACACCGATAATGGAGAAGAGCGCGCCGTCAATCTTCAGTCGCGACTGCAGGAGGTCCGGTGACGAACTGAGATACTGCTTCCAGTATCCGTAGCTGACGAGAACGACGGGCCCGGCGCCTTTCCTGGCGTCTTCCGCGCTGAAACCCCGTCCAAGCATTGGCTGAACACCGAAGACTTTGAGAAAGCCTGGGGAGACGTCGGCAATCATCTGGCGTGCGGGCGGCGCAATACCCGAAACAGACGCATCGTTTTCCTCGTACTTCGCAATCGCCTGAAAGCTGCGGTTTTGATCGCGGAAGTCATCGAAGTTCGGATCGGCAAGTCTGGACCGCGTGCCTTTGGGATTGATTTCGAAGATGGCCATGATGCGGTTGGAGTCGGCGTATGGCAACGGCCGCAGCAACACGCCGTACACCACGCTGAAAATTGCCGTGGTCGCGCCGATGCCGAGAGCGAGGCTGAGGGCAGCGACGGCGGTGAAGCCCGGTGACTTGCGCAGCACCCGTGCGCCAAAGCGAATGTCCTGAAGCAGCGTCTCGATGAAGTGGACGCCGCACTCGTCCCGGCATTCTTCCTTGACTTGATCGATTCCACCGAAGGCAAGCCGGGCGCGTCGCACCGCCTCAGGCCTTGTCAACCCGGATTGCACGTTTTGCTCGACGAGTTGTTCCACGTGAAAGCGCAGCTCGTCATCCAATTCCGTGTCTGCTGAGTTTCGCCGGAACAACGACCGCAAGCGGAAGCGCAAATCACTGAACATGGCGCCCCCTACGTGGTCCCTAGGACTTGCGCCACAGCGGCGGTCAGTTTTTCCCAGGCATCTCTTTCGACTTCGAGCTGTTGCCGGCCGCTTTTCGTAAGCTCGTAGTATTTCGCGCGGCGATTGTTGTCCGAGGTTCCCCAGCGGGATTTGATCCAGCCGCGCCGCTCCAGGCGGTGGAGCGCGGGATAAAGCGAGCCTTGCTGAATCTGCAGAACAGCGCTCGAAATCTGCTGGATGCGCTCGGAAATGGCCCAGCCGTGAAGAGGTCCCAGAGAAATGGTCCGAAGGATGAGGAGGTCCAGTGTGCCTTGCGGCAGGTCGATACGGGTAATGGCCATGCGTCCCCTATTGCTTCTACACGAAGATAGCAGCTCTCCTGTCGAAGTGCAAGGGGAGAAATCGGCTTGGCTGTGGCTAGCTAATCGTCGTCTTCTTTTATTCTGCGGCCGTTCGCGGCTTCATCGATCTTGGAAACCCCCAGTCGCAGTGCCTGATATGCGGGCAATTGTGCGGACTGGGGAGCAGTTGAACCGTTGCCCCGGCAGGCAAACCAGATGATGGCGTTCAGTGTTTGCGCATCGGCCATGTCGGCGTGCGTGAAGTCCTGTTGATTCGATTTTTTCATCCACTCGGCGGTCGCTTTGTCTTTTACTTTTTCGGTCAAGAGATTGTCTGCCGCAACTGTCGGCAGTACGGCTTTGAAGGGCGTCAGGTCGGGAGTTTCTTGAAAGATGTCCATCGGGATCGCCGAAGCATCGAGCTGGTTCATCGGCGCGATACCCAGCAATAATTCTATCGTTCGAATCATGCTGACGGTGCTGTGAAATTTGTGGATCAGCGCGCCGGGCTTGTTGTACGCGCTGATGGCCAGTGCCACCGAGCGGTGCGAATCGACGTGGTCCGGCCCGGACTGCGCGTCGTCCTCAATGACAAAAATGGCTGTGTCCTTCCAATACACGCTCGAAGAAATAGCCTCCACGAGCCGTCCCACGGCGTAGTCGTTGTCCGCGACCATGAATTGCGGCGTGGGAAATCCTTTCTTGATTCCCGTCGTGTGGTCGTTCGGAAAGCGCACCACGCTGAGCCCCGGCATGGGATCCGGTTTTCCCGCTTCGCGCTGCGCCACAAATTCGTGAAATTCCGCGAGCCACTCGCCCAGGCGCGAGTTGCCGCGGCAATTCGGATTGGAATTCTCCCGAGTGACGGCCGCGTCCGCAGAACCGGTGGCGCTCAGCGCGGCCTGGTAGCAATTCACCGTGAAACTGTCGGGGGCGGCCACGTCGAAGCTGCGGAAGCTAGGGCTGTGATGGTCCGCCAAGGATTCCTTCGTGGGGATGGCACGCGCTGCCTTGGAAATGTCCGGATAAGTTTTCTTGCCATGCTGGCGCGCGGTTTCCACGTCCTTCTCCGAAATCACAGCGACGAATTCGCCGTAATTCCGATAAGGAAGTCCGGCCCGCGCCGCGGCATCCCAGAGATACAACGTCTTCGGCTCGGCCCAATCGAGGAAGCCTTGCCGGTAAGGAATATGCTTCACCAACACATCGGAAAGGGCCTCGAGTGCATCGCCTTTGAACTTTTCCAACTCCAAATCGCCGGGAGGTTCGTAGTCCGGCAGCCGGTTGAATCCTTCCCAGTCGTATGTGCGGCCGCGCCCCGAGTAAGCCCAACGAAATCCCTTGTCGACAGCGTCAGTGGAAAACGCGGCCGTAGCCCAATTGTGGCCGTCGGGGCTGGCTTCGGAGTTCACAAAAAAACGGTCGAAGAGGCCGAACCGCTCCGCCAGCGCATGTTGATTGGGGGTGATCGATTGCCCCGCGCCATTCGGCCGTCGCGCCGCGTCGCCGCTCCCGAAAATTGCAAAATCCGGCTGGCCGTCGGCGGGGTTTCTGTCGCCGGACGTTTTTAGATCGCCAAGCACCTGGTCGTACGTGCGGTTTTCCTTGATGATGTAGACCACATGCTTGATGGGATTTTGTCCCGCAAAGAGTTTTGGCGGCGCGAAATCTAGCAGGCCATCATTTTGCATGGTTTGTTTCGTGTACTCCGCAAGCGCCGGATCATCCGGCACCGGCACCATGCTGATGTTTCCCGACACAATCGAGCCGCTGTACTGTCCCCCCTGGCGGTTTTTTTCTTTGTTCGGTGGGAACGCGGCGTTCGGCGGATTCGGCGTGCGCCCGCTGTTGTTGACGCGCATCGAAGAAGGTTCGAATCCCGTGCCCTTTCCGTTTCCGATAAAAAGCTTTCCGTCCGCGATCGCAACGGCGGAGGGATATTGTCCGGTGGGAATAAAGCCCAGGATTTTAGATTTTTCGCCGTTATGATTATTTTTGACTGATTTTTCTCCCCGAACCTTCTCTGAAAGCGCAACTACGGCGACGGCGTTACTGTGGGCATTCGCGACGTACAATGTTTTCTCGTCATCGCTGAGCGCCAAGCCCTCAGGGCTGGAACCCGGCAGAGCGTTTTCCGCAAGCCGTACATCGATTCGTTCGATTTCTTCCTCCGCAGCTGTGTCGATGACCGAAACACTATCGCCATTCGAGTTGGCGACAAAAACCCGCGATCCACTGGCGTTCGAAATCATTGCCGTGGGATGGCGGTCCACCGCGATGTGTTTTTCCAACCGCGCGTTGCTATTGAGCGCAATCACGGCCATCGAGGAATCGTTCCAGCAGGAAACATAGGCGCGCGCCTTCTTTCCGCTTCCCAGCACCACCACGCCGTAGGGGTAGATGTATTCCTGCGGTTTGTCTGCGTGGTGCAAGTCCAAGCGCTGGATTTTGCGTGCGCCGCTGACGTCGCTCACAATCGTGACGCTGTCGCCGAGGTTATTCGCGATGACCAGTGTCTTGCCATCGATAGATAGCCCCAGGCCCGTCGGATACAGTGCGGCTTTCCCTTTGTTGTAATCCTTTGGGGATTCTTCTCCGGGCTTGCTGATGAGGAAGGAGGACGCGGTCACTTTGGTATCCGGTCCCGGCGACGCCGGTTGTACGGGCACGGAAGCTTTCGGATCGAACCGGAAAATCCATATTTTGTTTTCAAATCCCCCCGAAACGTACATGGGGAAAGTCCCATCGGCAGCTGGCGTCTTGGAAAACGCCAAGCCAACATTGGCGCTTTGTGGGTTGGGAAAATACACGTTCTGGATCACTGCGGGTTCGGGATTCGCGTTCAGATCAATCACCGCGATGGACTGTTGGGCATCGTTCGTTGCTTCGCTAAACTGCACCCCAAATCCGCTGTTCACCACCAGCAAATAACGCCCTTTCCCACCGCGGTCGAGAGCATCCGGGCTGCGCAAAATGGTCATAGGCATGGCGCCGACCGCGGGGAGGTGCGTTGTGGCATCCACTACCAACGTTCCGGCTGGCGTAATCGGGCGGCCTTCACTGGCGGGCTCCCTTTGCGCCGTTGCTGTTTCACAGCAAACCATCCCAACCAGAAAAAGTGCGAGCGGAAGTCGAATCCTCATCTCTGCCTCACTGTGCGTTGCGAAACCGGCCCAAGTCCAGCCTTTGGCGCGGCTCTAAATGTACCCGCACGGGAGCGTAAGACGAAATTGTTTCGCAGTGTTGAACACGGAAGAACGCAAGTGGATTGTTCGCCGCCCCGAATCAAATGTTTGACCGATTCGCTTCTCGCTTCTAGGATGGAAGCTCGCGTGGCCTGTTGCCTACAGGCCGCGCCGACGAGATGCGAATGAAAACCAAACTTTTATTTGCCGCATTGCTCTGCGTCCTGCCTATCCGCTTGGCTGCTCAGACCGTCGACGACATCGTGAACAAAGCAATTGCAGCCCGCGGCGGCATGGCCAAAATCAAGGCGGTCCAGTCGGAACGAATCAGCGGCCAAGTATCGCTCGCTCAAGGAGTCGAGGGCACGGTTTTGCTGGAGCTCCAGCGGCCTCACAAGCTGTACTCGGAAATCAACGTGGAAGGCAAGAAGATTGTGCGCGTCTATGATGGCAAATCGGCGGGCTGGATGATCAATCCTTTTACCGGCAACGAAGAACCTCAGCCCATGTCCGAAGAAGATTTGAAAGACATGCCCGACGAGGCCGACCTGGAGGGCCCGCTCGTGGATTACAAGGCCAAGGGATCGGAAATCGAACTGGCCGGAAAAGAAGATCTGGATGGCAAAGCAGTTTACCACCTGAAACTGACCAGCAAGAACGGCGAGACACGCACGTATTTCGTCGACGCCTCAACGTTTCTTACCACCAAGTGGGAAGGAATCCGAAGGATAGGCGACAAGCCACTCCCCTGGGAGTCCACTCTTTCCGACTATCGTGACGTCGAGGGCCTGAAATTCCCTTTCAAGATTGACCAAGGCAGTCCCGGCACCGAATTCCGGCAAACGCTCACCATCGATAAGATCGAGCTGAACCCCAAGATCGAAGATTCGCACTTTGCCAAGCCCGCTGCGCCGGCATCTCCAGCGGCCCCCGCCACCCCGCCCGGATCCCCAAACGCTAAGGCGAACTCGACCAACGCCGTCCCAATTCGCTAGAATTGCGGCTCGTTCCGGCCGCTCTGCTCGGGACACACGATCTAGCGGTGGGTATTGCAAGCAGTTTCGGGGCCGCTTACTATAGTCAGATTCAGATGGAGCTTACGCTCAATCTCGTCTGGGTCGCGGTGGCGATTGTCGGTGTTTTGGTCCAAATCGTCATGCTTTCGCGCGCCCCGCAGAGGGAAAGCCCCTGGCGGAAGATCGTGGCCATGGCCTGTGCCTTGGTGATCCTGTTCTTCGTCATTTCCATGACGGATGATCTGCACGATCAGGCGCTGCTGCTCGAGGAACGCAAGCTCGCAAGAAGCACGCTGGGGACCAGGGCCCTGGGCAATCACTCTTCTGACCGTTCGTTCGCCAATCACTCAATACAATTCTTCCCCGTCGCGCCGCTTTTTCTTCCCACCTTGGCAGCTGCGGGCAGCCTCATTCGGGAATTCGAACGCCACTTCGTGGTAGCGTTTAAGAGTGAAAGCCTCAGCAGCCGGGCCCCGCCGGCCGCTCAAGCCTAAGCTTTATCGTCAATCATTCATTCACATAAGTCGTTTATAGAGAAGGCAGATAAAATTAGGTGCCCTTGTCCGGGGAGCCTTCCCATTTGGCAGCGCTATCCGCGAGAGAACAAGCTTCTTCGCTGAAATAAACGTTAAAGGAAGAATGGATATGCAGGTATCAGGAAAACGCATTTGTTTCGGATTTGTGCTGGGTGCGGTTCTCACAACAAGCGCGACGGCGCAGCAAGCGCTGACTTGGCAGGAGGTTCGCGACCGCTTTGAGAAGGCGAACCCGACGCTCCTTGCTGGGCAGATTGGCATCGACGAGTCGAAAGCCTCGGAAATCACCGCGTACTTACGGCCCAATCCCGCGCTTGGACTGACCGCCGATCAAATCAATCCGTTCAGCGGCGGTCCACCGCACAGCACCTTTGGAAGCTTGTTGACGGTGGCAAGCCTTTCCTATCTGCATGAGCGCCGGCACAAGCGCGAACTGCGACTGGAAAGCGCGAAGGGCGCAACCGACATCGCCGTCTCGAGCCAGGCGGACTTGGAAAGAACACTGACCTTCGCTTTGCGCGGCGCGTTCGTGGGAATCCTGCAAGCCAGGGCCGTTTTGAAAGTGGCCCAGGACAACCTCGTTTATTGGGACAAAGTTCTGGACATCAGCCGCACCCGATTCCACGCTGGCGACATTGCTCAGATTGATTTGGATCGCCTCGAGCTGCAGCGCGTGCAATTCGAATCCGACGTGCAGACTGCGGAAGTCAACCTTCGCACCGCCAAGATAACGTTGCTCACGTTGCTGAACGACCGCACACCCATTGACCAATTCGACGTCACCGGACCTTTCGATTTTACAGATCAGCTCGTGCCGCTGGATGAGTTCCGGCAAACGGCCATGGCCAATCGGCCGGATTTGCGGGCCGCCGTGCAAGCCGTCGATAAGGCAAAAGTGGATCATTTACTCGCGGTCTCCAACGGCTCGACCGACCCTACCTTTGGCTTCGACGTGGGCCGCAACCCGCCCATCGACCAATACATCGGCTTCGGCGTGAACATTCCGCTGCGCATTTTCGACCGCAACCAGGGCGAAAAGCTTCGCACGCAACTCGACATCGACCGCAACCAAAAGTTGCTGGACGCCACACAAGCCCAGGTGTTCAGCGACGTGGATTCCGCCTACGCCGTGGTGAACAGCAACTTGATTCTGTTGCGGCCTTACAAAGCCAAGTATCTGGACCAAGCCGTGCGCGTCCGCGAGACCGTGCGGTTTTCGTACGAGCATGGCGGCGCGGCTTTGCTGGATTTTCTTAGCGCTGAAAACGACTATCGCAGCGTTCAGCTCAACTACGTAAACCTGGTTGGCTCTTATTTGACGGCCGCGGCCCAACTCAACCTGGCAGTGGGCAAGGAGGCAATCCAATGAGAGCGAGATTCCCGATCTTCATTATTGCCGCAGCGCTAGGCATTCCTCTCGGCATGCTCCTCGCCGGCTGCGGCGAAAGCAAGAGCGACGCCAAGGCGGAAGCGCCACCCCCGGCAGTAGTCGAGACCGAAGCCGACGCCAACAATTTCAAAGTGGATCGTCCCGAGCAATTTGCGCTAGTGGCCGCGGCAGAGCACAAGGCAGCGCCCGCGCTCAACGTAACCGGCGTCGTGCAACCGGACATCGCGCGGGCAGTGCCAGTGATTTCGCTTGCCTCGGGGCGAGTCGTGGAAATCAAAGCGAGGCTGGGCGATGAGGTGAAGAAGGGCCAAGTGCTGCTGAGGGTTCGCAGCAACGACGTGTCCAGTGCATACCAGTTTTATCTGAAGGCCATCAACGACGAGCGGCTTGCTCGCTTGCAGTACGAACGCGCGCAGATTCTTTTCGACAAGGGGGCCATTGCAAAAAGCGTTCTGGAACAAGCTGAAGACACTGAGAAAGACGCCAAGGTCGACTTGGAGACAGCTGCGGAGCAATTGCGGCTTCTCGGTGCGGACAAGGATAATTTTACGGGAACCGTTGATGTGGTTGCCCCCATCTCCGGCGTCATCTCCGATCAGCAAGCCACTTTCGCAGCCGGCGTGCAAGGCTTTGGGCTAGGTGGTCCCAACCCGTTCACCATCGCGGATCTTTCCTATGTCTGGATCGTTTGCGATGTTTACGAGAACGATCTCGATGCTGTTCACGTCGGCGAGTCCGCAGAGATTCGTTTGAACGCCTATCCCAACAAACCGATGAAGGGCAAGGTCGACAACATTCTGCCCGTTCTCGACCCCAATATCCGCACCGCGAAAGTCCGCCTCGAAGTTCCAAACCCGGACCGCATTATGCGCATCGGCATGTTTGCCAGCGCGACATTTCAAGGCCGCCAACCGGAAACCCATGCTGCCGTCCCCGCCACCGCAATCCTCCATTTGCACGATCGCGACTGGGTTTATGTTCCCGCGGGCGGCAAAGCTTTTCGGAGAGTCGAGGTTGTCAGCGGAATCATGCTCCCCGGCAACCTGCAAGAAGTCATCTCGGGAATCAAGCCGGGAGACAAAGTGGTCTTGAACGCGCTTGTGATCCAAAACACGGTGGAGCAGTAAATGATTCAGAAGCTTGTCGATTTCTCGCTGGAGAACCGCTTCCTTGTCCTGGCCGCGGCCATCCTGCTGTTTGTTTGGGGCGCCATTTCATTTCATCAGCTTCCCGTGGAGGCCTACCCGGACGTCGCCAACAACTACGTGGAAATTATTACCCAGTGGCCGGGAATCTCCGCGGAGCAGATTGAGCAGCAAGTGACGATCCCGCTCGAGATCGTGATGAACGGCATCCCGCACGTGATGCATCTGCGATCGTTTTCACTATTTGGTCTGTCGGACCTGAAGCTGATTTTTGACGATGAAGAGGACAACGCCTGGAACCGGGAGAGGGTCCTGGAGCGGCTTTCCCAGGTCACCTTGCCCCCAGGTGTCGCACCACAGATGGGTACCGATTGGAGCCCCGTAGGTCAAATTTATTTTTTCACATTAAGAAGCACAAATCCCAACTTTGACGTAATGGAACTCAAGTCCATCGAAGATTGGGTGATTGAGAAGAACTTCAAGGCCGTCCCGAATGTCGTCGATGTGGCCAGTTTCGGCGGACCTACCCGCGAATATCAGGTTCGCGTGGACCCCAACAAGCTCATCTCCTACGGACTAAGCCTCGCACAGGTGGAACAGCAACTCTCAAACAGTAACGCCAACGCGGGCGGCAGCTTCATCGAAGCCGGTTTGCAGCAGATCAACGTTCGAGAAGTAGGATTGGTCAGGACCGTGCGCGACATCGAAGAGACTGTCATCGTGACCAAGGGCGGCACGCCCCTGCGCGTCAAGGACATTGCGGTCGTCTCGCAAGGGCCGAAGATTCGGCTCGGCCAGTTCGCGCGTGCCATTCATCGGGAAGACGGCGTAATTGTCGATAACGACGACGTCTGCTCGGGGATTCTGCTTTTACGGAAAGGCGCCGATGCCGACCAAGTTCTGAAAGATATTCATGCAAAAGTGAAGGAGCTGAACGAGCGGATATTGCCAGCGGGCGTGAAGGTTGTTCCGTTCATCGACCGCAGCGATCTTGTCCACTACACCACCCACACCGTGCTGCACAACTTAACGGAAGGCATCCTCTTGGTGGTGATTGTTCTCTTTCTGTTTCTCGGGAATGTTCGCGGAGCGTTCATCGTCGCCCTAACCATTCCCTTCTCGCTGCTGTTCGCCGCCACGTGTCTCAAGCTCAAAGGGATTCCCGCGAACCTGCTCTCGCTTGGCGCTCTGGATTTTGGGATGGTTGTGGATGGCGCAGTGGTCATGGTGGAGAATATCGTGCGTCATTTGGGCCACGCCGAGCATACGTATAAAACGCCGCTCGAACGAATCCGCGAAGCCGCCCACGAGGTGCAGCGCCCCGTCTTCTTTGCCATCGCCATCATCGTCACGGCGTATCTTCCGATTTTCACTTTGCAGCGTGTCGAAGGACGATTGTTCCATCCGATGGCTTGGACGGTGGCGTTTGCGCTGTTGGGCGCCCTGGTCTTTTCGATGCTGATCGCGCCGGTAGTCTCCAGTCTCCTGTTCACTCAGAGTGTTCACGAATGGCGCAACCCCGTCATGGACTACCTGAAGAAGTCGTATCGTTACAACGTAAAGTGGGCCATTGAGCATCGTTTCGTAACGGTTGGCATCGCCGGCCTGGGGTTGGCTCTGGCGATTTATCTCACTCTGGGAGGAGTCATCGGGTCCGAGTTTCTCCCGCACTTGGATGAGGGCACTCTGTGGGTACGGGGGACTCTTGCTCCCAGCGTGGGACCCAGCGAGGGCATTCGGCTCGCAAACCAGGCTCGTATTGTCCTGTGTTCATTTCCCGAGGTTCCGCAATGCACCAGTCAGGTTGGCCGTCCCGATGACGGGACCGACACGACTGGTTTCTTTAACACCGAATACTTCGTCGATTTGAAACCGAAAGAGCGGTGGCGTCCGGTCTTCCACCAAGACAAGGAAAGACTGATTGACGCCATGAATCGCGAACTTAACAAGATTCCGGGAGTTATCTGGAATTTTTCTCAGCCCATTTCTGACAACATGGAGGAAGCCGTCAGCGGCGTGAAGGGTGAGCTTGCCACGAAGATATACGGAGAGGATTTGCAGATTCTTGAGGAAAAAGCCGATCAGATTGTCAACGTGATGCGCCAAGTGAAGGGAATCGAGGACCTTGGAGTCTTTCGAGTTCTGGGGCAGCCCAACTTGGAAGTCTCCGTGGATCGCGTGCAAGCCGCGCGTTATCAAATCAACGTCGCGGACGTCCAAGACGCCATCCAAACCGCCGTCGGGGGGAACGCCCTTACGCAGGTGTTGCAACTTGAGCAGAGATACGATTTGGTGATGCGTTACCTTCCTGAGTACCGCAACACGCGGGAGGCGATTGAGAGGATTCGGCTGTTGTCTCCCTCAGGCGAACGCGTGTCGCTTGCCCAGCTTTGCAAAATCGAAGTTCGGGACGGCGCCTCAGAAATCTATCGCGAAGCTAACCAACGGTATATCGCCATCAAATACAGCGTGCGTGGGCGTGACCTCGGCGGAGCCGTGGAGGAAGCCATTGCCAAGGTCGGCGCTCAAGTGCAACTTCCCCGCGGCTATCACATCGATTGGGAAGGCGAATATGAAAGCGAAAAACGCGCCGAAGCCCGGCTCCTGATCATTGTGCCGTTGACCGTTTTGCTCATCTTCGGCTTGCTCTATACCATGTTTCGTTCGTTCAAGTGGGCGCTGCTGATTCTTGCTAACGTTGTGCTGGCGCCAATCGGCGGCCTGCTTGCTCTTCTTTTCACCGGCACACACTTTAGCGTTTCTTCCGGGGTCGGCTTCCTCGCACTCTTCGGAGTTTCCGTCCAGGTTGGCGTAATCATGCTGGAATACATCAATCAACTTCGCGCCCGCGGGCACACCATTGAGGACTCCGCAATTGAAGGCGCCGTACTGCGCTTGCGGCCGATTATGATGACCATGCTCGTAGCGACTCTCGGTTTGCTTCCGGCGGCATTGTCGCATGGTATCGGCTCCGACTCGCAGCGGCCGTTTGCCATCGTGATTGTCGGCGGTCTCGTTTCCGCGCTTCTCTTGAGTATCATGCTACTTCCGACTTTGTACGTTTGGATCGCGCGTGACGGGGATAAGCTCCCGGTTCCCGAAGCCGATTTTGCCGAGGAGTCCTAGGCCATTCCGTTGGTTTCGATGGAATTCGTATCTGTTGTTCGGCAGCGGGTTATGAGGGGAGGATAGAAGCGGTGAAAAAGGAAGAAATTCGGGCGCGAATCGAAGAAATCGGTATCATCCCTGCGGTTCGCGTGGCTTCAGCGGAGCATGCGTGCTATGCCGCGGAAACGGTGTGCCGCTCGGGAATCCCGATTGCCGAAATCACCATGACGGTGCCGCACGCCTTCGAAGTGATCTCCGACTTGGTTAAGAACGTCCCGGAAATGATCGTTGGAGCCGGAACCGTCCTCGACGTGGAGACAGCACAGGCATGTGTGGACGCGGGCGCACATTTCCTGACCAGCACGGGTTTTGTTCGCGAAGTCGTGGAGTTCGCCCAAAAGAAACACATGCTGGTCATTGCTGGCGCCTTGACACCGACCGAGCTAATTCACGCGTGGAAGGCGGGTTCGGACATGATTAAGATATTTCCTTGCGCACAGGTCGGCGGCGCCAGTTACATCCACACGCTGAAGGTGCCTTTCCCGTACGTACCGCTGATTGCCGCCGGTGGCGTAGATCAGCAGACGGCCTTTAACTATATCCTCGCTGGGGCTTCTGCCTTGGGTATTGGCGGGGAGCTAATTCCAAAAGAAGCACTGCAGCGAAAGCAGGAGCATCGGATTCGCGAACTCGCGCGGCGTTTTTTGCGGAGTGTGAAGGACGCACGAAACAGGATGGCCGGTGCGGAAGTAAAGTCTTGACCGGGGCCCCACTGACGGGCGTTAGGGCCAGACTTGTCCAGTGTGACGCTGCGCCTGCTATGCTTTGTTTGTGGCCGAGTCTTCCTCCCGAATCGGAATTCGCGAAAGCGCCAGCCTTTGCGCCACATGCCAGCATGCGCGCGGCGTCCAATCGGAGCGCGGCTCAATCTTCGTCTTATGCCAACTTTCTCTTCACGACCCGCGCTTTCCGAAGTATCCCCGCCTGCCGATGCTTGCCTGCGACGGTTACGAGGAGAAGCCTAAGAAGACCTAGCGTCCCCCTGCCCAACTGCTTCAATATTCTGGCTATCTAACGTTGCATTGTGGTAAGTTACTCCCGGGCTTATCCTCCGCGCGGACGATTCGCATGGCTTCCCGTCCCAACTTACTTCTCATTACTTCGCTGCTTCTGCTCGCATGTCCCGCAACCACTTTCGCGGACAAGCTGACGATTACCAGCAACCCTCCCGGAGCCGCGGTCGAACTCGACGGCGTCGCTGCGGGCACCACACCTCTCGAAAAGGATTTTCCCGGCGGCTATTTCCACAAAACGCACACTGCCCTCGGTGCCCGCCTCGAACATCCCATGGTCGCTCGCCTCAGCTTGCCCGGCTACGTCACCAAGGAACTCAAGCTCACCGAAGGCCCTATGAATTGGATCTCCCTCAACGGCCGGAATCGCGGCGAATACTGGCTCCTCAAATCCGATCACTTCCACGTCGAGCTCCAAGCCGTTTCAGAGGCCTTTACGGGAACCGTAGCTGCGAATGTTTTGGGCGGTAATCCCCGGGTTCAGCCAGACCTGCCCGTCGATGAGGTCGTGCGGCAAGCCAAGCCTGCGGTCGTCTTCCTCAGAGGAGTGGACAAAGCCGGTTCTGGATTTTTTGTCACGGGCACGGGCGTAATTGTCACCAACGCACACGTTGCTCGGGGTGAGGAGTCACTGCAAACCATCCTAACCAGCGGCGAGCAACTGGAAGCCAAAGTCGTTTACATCGACGCCGATCTCGACATTGCCCTCGCGAAAATCGATCACCCTCCCCCAAAAGGAGAATTCCCGCATCTTGTTCTTGCTTCCGCCGCCGTGGTCCGCCAAGGCGAAACCGTTTTGGCCATCGGCAATCCTGGCGACGCCATGCGCTTTAGCGTTACCAAAGGGATCGTTAGCGCGGTCGGCGAATTCTCAGACGCAGGCCCGGGCACCTGGGTCCAGACCGATGCCCCGATTAATCCTGGAAACAGCGGCGGTCCCTTGCTCAATGCCCGCGGCGAAGTGATTGGCATCAACACCCTAAAGCTCATCAAGAAAAACGTAACTGGCATCGGCTTCGCCCTCAGCGCCTGGGACGTCCTCGAAGTGCTTCACCGCTTCTATCCCCAAGTCGTCTCCTCTACCTCTTCGCATGGCGCTGCATCCGCTAAGACGGTGACTGCCGAAGATTCTGCCGCTCTCGAAGCGTCGAGCGTTTCTTCCTCCATGGCACCGGAGGGCACCGGCACTGTTGCCATCACTTCGGAACCCGACGGCGCGGAGATCTTCGTCGACGGCAAATTTCACGGCAACGCTCCCGCCACTTTGAGACTTCCTGCTGGCAGCCACTTGATTGTTCTGAAGTTTCCCGGGCGAGCCGATTGGAGCCGGACACTCGAAGTTCTCAAATCGAGTAAAACCTCACTGAAAGCTGCGCTCGACCCTGCCCCCTGATTTCTCGGAACGATGCACCACAAAACAAAACGGCAGGGCGCCGTTCGGGACGCCCTGCCTCTTTGATTTGCCGTTCGCTGTTTTTATGGTTGTTTCGGGGTACTCGGTGGATTCAGATCCGGCGTCTGCGGATGTGCTGCCACTGGAGTCACGTTCGCGCCGCCCGTGGCCGCCAGCTCCGAAGCCTTGTACTTCGGCGCGCTGACATATCCATGGACCAGATTCTTCTCAATCCGGTTCACAACCACCTGTACCGGCTGCCCGTCCGTTTCCGAATGAATCCAGATCGGCTCGTACAAGTTCACGCCTTTCTTCGTCAGCCGGTTGTCGTCCACGATCATTTGCACGTCGAAGCTCTTGTGCTTCGTATCGGCCTTCCGCAGCGAAAGCGTCAGCGGCCCCACGCGCTGGAACTGCTTCGACTTTTCCAGGTCAAACTCATAATAGCTACGCTCGCCTTTCTTCTCCAGCGCCACCAATTCCTCGTGCGTTTTCGCAATCGAACCATTCAGTTCGTCCCGCGTCGAACTCAAGCTGCCTTCCAGGTCTGACCGGTTTTTGGCCACCAGGTCCTGTGTTTCCTTCAATTCCTTTTGTTGCGCTTCCAACTGCACCTGCAGTTCTTTGTACCGCTTGTCCGCGGCCGTCATGCCGTGCTTCGCCGCTGGCCGCGATCCTGCCGCAGGCTTTGCTTGCGGCTGACTGGCACTTTGCGATGCCGTTTTCTCAGCCGCCGCCTTTGCTGCCGCTTCTTGTTGCGCCGCAACCATGTCATTCAGCTTCGCCGTCAGGGTGTTCACTTGCCCTTGCAGTTGGTTGATCGTCGCGTTCGCCATCGACTCTTGCGCCGTCAAGTGCCCGACTGTGATCTGCTGCCGGTAGCCGTAGCCAAACGCCAGTCCTGCCGCGGCGAACAGCGCGACGGCTGCAAGCACCAGCCAGCGGTTCACGCTAATCCCCTCGCGCTCGGGCCTATTCCCATTCTGGTTTTCCTGCTGATACTCTTCCATTCTCCCCCTCCTCGATCCGATCAGCGTTCTATTCGCAACTGGCTCGCCTATGCGCCGAATTTTCCTTTCCCGCTAAATCTTGTTCTCTCAATGATTAACGACCGTCACACCAGGCCACGCGAAACCTTCATCGGTACTAGTCCCTGCAAATTTTCTCTGCCTCCAGCGCGTCTTTCCACGGTCCCGCCTCTCCATCCGCCTTCCCGCCATTTCTCCATCCCCGCGTTGCCCTCCGCCCACTCGTGTGTTAGCATCCGCCGAGTAAGAAGAGCGTTCCAGGGATTTTTCGTTTCTTCCTTCGCCTCCGCCGCTCGGAGACCCAGGAAAAAAGAACCGCGCCGCGTTCTCGCCGAACGAAGGCACGCTCTTCCTCCAAAGTTGCATTTTGTCCCAGGCGCAGGCCCGCGCCTGTCCAACCGGTGGCGGACCTTCGCCGCGATTGCCCTTCGATCACGGAAAGGAAGGTCTCTATGAAAAGCTATCCCACTAAGGACATCCGAAACGTCGGCATTGTAGGTCACGGCGGCACCGGAAAGACGCAACTGGTGTCGTCGTTGCTCTTCACCGCGGGTATGACCTCGCGCTGGGGAAAAGTTGCGGAAGGCACCACCACCACTGACTGGGACGACGAAGAAATCGCTCGAAAAATCTCCATCCAAACCGGCCTTGCTTACGCCGAATGGTCCCCCACTCCCACCGGCCCCTCCGGTTCCTCCGACAAAGTCAAAATCAATCTCCTCGATCTCCCCGGCTATTCCACCTTCATCAACGAAACGAAAGCTTCGCTCATCGCCGCCGACGCCGCTCTCATCGCCGTCGACGCTCACGTCGGCGTGCAAGTCTCCACCGAAAAAGTTTGGGATTATTGCACCGAGTACGACATTCCCCGCGCCTTTGTTCTCACCTGGATGGATCGCGAGCTTTCCAGTTTCGAGCGCTCCATGGAATCGCTCACTGAAGTTTTTGGCCGCAACGTTGTCGCCTTGCAATTGCCCATCGGTTCCGAGAAGGCCTTCCGCGGCGTCATCGATTTAGTCGCGATGAAGGCGCACATTTACAAGCCCGACGGCGACGGCAAGCCCTCCATCGAAGAAATCCCCGCCGCGCTCGCCGACGAAGCCAAGGAAGCTCACGAAAAGTTGGTCGAAATGATCGCCGAAGGCGACGACGAAATGATGGAGGAGTTTTTCCGCGAAGGCACCATTCCCATCCACGATTTGATTCCCGCAGTTCGCAAAGCTATCGTCGCCGAGAAGATTTTCCCAGTTCTGATGACTTCCGCCCTCCACAATGTCGGCACCGCCAGCTTGCTCACCTTCCTCGCCGACGTTTTTCCCCATCCCGACGAGCACGCCCAGGTCGGCTTCAAAGAGCCCGGCGGCAAAGGCGACCGCGTCGAGCGCAAGTACGATGACTCTCAGCCCCTCTCCCTCTTCGTCTTCAAAACCCTCGCCGATCCCTTCGCTGGCCGCATTAACTATTTCAAAGTGAAAAGCGGCGTTCTGAAAAACGACGCCACGCTGCAAAACTACAATCGCAACACCGCGGAGCGTTTCCAGCACACCCAGGTCGTCCAGGGCAAACAGCTCACCGAAATCGGTGAACTCCACGCCGGCGACATCGGCGCCATCGCCAAATTAAAAGAAACCACCACCGGCGAAACCCTCGGCGACAAAGCCGCTCCCATCTATTACACGCCTGCGCGCATTCCCGAGCCTTCCATCACTTTCGCCATCGAGCCGAAATCCCGCGCCGATGAAGACAAAATCGGCGTTGCGGTTCACAAAATCCTGGAAGAGGACTCCGCGCTCCGTTATTCCCGCGATCCGCAAACCAAGGAGTTCCTGCTCGCCGGTTCAGGCCAGCAGCACATCGAAGTCATCGTCGCCAAGCTTCAAAAGCGTTACAACGTCAATCTAACCCTCAAGCCGCCCAAGGTTCCTTACCGCGAAACCATTCGCGGCAAGGCCGATGCCGAAGGCAAGCACAAAAAGCAGTCCGGCGGGCACGGCCAGTTCGGCGTATGCCGCGTGAAGTTCGAGCCTCTCGAGCGCAGCAAGGGCATCGAGTTCGTCGATGACATCTTCGGCGGCTCCATCCCCAAGAACTGGATTCCTTCCGTCGAGCGCGGCATCCGCGAGTCCGCCGGGCGCGGCTACCTCGCGGGCTTCCCCGTTACCGACTTCCGCGCCATCCTCTACGACGGCAAATATCACGATGTCGATTCATCCGATATCGCCTTCAAAATCGCCGGTTCGCTCGCCTTCAAAGAAGCCATGAAGCAGGCGCGGCCTGCTCTCCTCGAGCCCATCATGAACGTCGAAGTCTACGCTCCCGATCAATACTCCGGCGACCTCATGGGCGACCTCAGCTCGCGGCGCGGCCGCATTTCTGGCAGCGAAACCCGCGGCCACAACGTCATCATCAAGGCCCAGGTGCCGCTCGCCGAAATGCTCAGCTACGCCACCGACCTCACTTCCATGACCCAGGGACGCGCCTCCTATTCCATGGAGTCGTCCCACTACGATTACGTTCCCAGCGAATTGGCGGAAAAAGTGATCGCCGCCCACAAAGCCGCTCACGGCGAAGCCCTCGTCGAAGAAGAAGCCTAACGCTTCTCCTTCTCCGCTCTTATGTGTAGGGGCCGGGCTTCAGCCCGGTTCTGCTCTTTCGCTTTCTTGGAGGGGCGCAGCATGCTGCGCCCCGTCTCGGTTGTGCTGGGCCACACCTTCGTAGCGCCGCCCTTCAGGGCGGCATCTTTCCGTTGTAGCGGCGACTTTACGTCGCCGTTCTGCCTTTGTGGAGATTCTCTCTTCGAAATCAACTAATTGTTTGCCTCACGGCGAAGAGTGCGGCAGCTTGCTGCCGCTTTTCTGCGCCGAAGCTCGCTTCGGCCTCCTGCTCCGCGCTCTCTCAATTCCCTGTTAAACTGAACCGAACGTGGACACCTCGATGCTCTCAATTCGCCCTGCCACTCTCCGCGACGTTTCTTTGCTCATGCGGCTCGGCCAAGAGCTGGCGGAATACGAGCGCGAACCCAATGCCATCGCCATCACCGAGGAGGACCTTCTTCGCGACGGCTTTGGCCCGCAACCAAAGTTCCGCGCCATCCTCGCCGAAGACAACGAAACCGCGCAACCAGCTGGCTATGCCGTCTTCTTTCCTTGCTATTCCACTTGGAATGGTCCCGGCATGTTCCTCGAGGACCTTTTCGTGCGCGTTCCGTTCCGCGGCCGCGGCGTCGGCAAGGCCCTTCTCGCCGAGGTGGCCCGCATTGCCCGGCAGGAGGGTTGCCGCAACATCCGCCTCGATGTGTTGCACTGGAACGAACTCGCAATTCAATTCTACAAGTCTCTTGGCGCTGAGTATTTCGAGGAATGGCGCAACGTGATGATCCGAGAGCAAGCCTTGGATCGCCTCGCCCACTCTCCCCGCCTCACCACCCACCCCTAAGCTGGAGCGCCGCCATTCTCTTGCTCGTTGGCCTCTCAATGATCTTAGCCTCCCGACTCGATGACTCGATCCGCCGCGAACTACGCTCCGTACCGCAGGGGCTCACCAATCCGTGCAGAAATGGGGGGGCAACAAACAAATGTTTCCAGGAGCGCGGCCCGACTAGCGTATCCTAGGGTTGGGGTCGTCTCGGGAGGAGAACATGAGGGTAGGAAGTCTACCCTGCACCCAGTCCGACTATGTGTGTCGGCTTGGCATTTTTTGTTGTGTGCAATCATTTACAGATATAATCCGCTACGTCGGCTCTATCTCTAGGTTTCCAGTATGAAAGCAACACAGGAGAACCCAGTGCCCCGGGAAACTCAAGAGCCCATCTCCCTTCGATTTAACAATCCGCCTGTAACAGAAACTTCACTTGGGTTCTACTTTCAAAGAATCGAGGGTTGGCACCTTCTACATCAGGGGCTCCTGTGGGAAAAGTTCCGGACAAAATATCCTCAGCTTGAAATCTTGCCCACTATTTTGGACCCAGGATCTACACGTCTCCAACTCGACCTCAACGCCCCCGTTTTGCGAACCGGGTTTGCGGACTCCACAAAAACAAAACTGGTCCAAATTCAAGATGGCCTGCTGCTTCACAATTGGAGAAAAACACCGGAAGCTCCCAAGTACAATAGGTATGAGATGGTCCGTGACCTTCTTCTGGAGGATTGGAGCATCTTCTGCGGTTACTTGCGAAGTGCATCGCTCAAGGAACCCGTCGTCTCAAGGTGCGAGATGAGCTATTTCAATCATCTCGTTCGCGGCGAAGAGTGGAAAGACTTCTCAGACCTTCCGGAGATATTCCCGACATGGAGAGGCGTCTCGCAACCTAAATCGAGTGGCACACTTCAGATGGCCGCGTTCAACGTCGCATATCGAGTGGATAGAGGAGTCGTAAACGTTGCGGTCCACCCGGGAATTCGTTCAAACGACGGTAAAGAGGTTATTCAGCTCACTCTCTCGTCATACATTGCTCCGAGTAATTCAGATAACGAAACATTATTTGAAACCATAGATGAATGCCATGAAAATGCGGCGCGCGCCTTTGTCGACTTCACGACCGACAAAGTGCGAGAAAGGTGGAAATAGAGCCATGAGCCCCTTTGCAACCGCATGCGAACCACCTGCAGCAACAATCCGAGTGCAACCGGCGTCTCCGTCCCCCCGATCTCCGCAGCTCGAGCCAGTCGTGCGATTTGACGAATCACCGTGGCTCGCCTCAGTGCTATGGGACCTAAGATCACTGGAGAGATCTGGCCAAAACATCCCCGGCGTTGGTGATTTGAGGGTCACACGCGAAACGGCCGACCACGTGCGAAGACTCTTGACTATACTCTCAGGTCTATACCTCCCTGAACCGATACTGGCTCCTTTCTCAGGCGGTGGCGTCGCCCTTGTTTGGAATATCGGAAACAGAGAACTCACTTTCAGCGCGTACCCCAACCGCAACAATTTCGTTTTCGTGCGAACAGATGATAATGGTGATCCGGTCAGTGACGGCATTCTTCGGCTTGACCAGAACAGGGAATTGAATAATGAAATTACAGCGTTCTTGGCGACACCAGCACGATGAAACTGAATGCCGCTCCACGACGATCAAACGATTGCCCCCGATGCGATTCTTTATCGCGTTCTGCCACATCCGAACTGGGTGAAGGTCGAAGCGGGCGTCACCCGACCATCGAGCATTGCCTTCTTCGAGTCTCGTCAGGAAGTCTCTTTTTTTGTTGATGGCCCCGGAATTCTGAATGAGCTTCGTCGAATCTTCCCAGGAGCACCGATAGCCAAGGTTCCCGCGGCAGTTCTAAGAGAAAAAGGTCTCGCAATTGAACGCCGACCTGACGAGTGCGGAGATGACTTTCACGGTGACACGGCATCCCATGTCGTTGTTGGACCTGCAGAGCAAATCGAACCGAACTTATACGAAAAACGAGCTAGGTCCATCGCCAAGCATCCTGATGTCGGTATCGTGTCCGAGGAACCGCAGGGACAGTAGTTCTAGGGTGGTGGCTGTCCTCTGAGTCCACTGAGACCTCGATTCGTGCCACAATTGCGCCACGATGCCCACGCTAAGTCTTTCACCAGAACAGATCGCGCAAGTCTCTGCGTCCGTCGCGGAGTACATCTCCAGCCAGCGGGGGCATTTCCGCGGTCGCGCCACGAGCTTGTCTCCGTCCCAACAATTGGCCTTAGCCGGATTCTTTCGCCCCGATTTGCTTGCAGCCACCCGTATCCTTGTTCTCAAAAACGAAAGAATCGGCAACCCTCCCTTTTATCCGGCGCTGAGAGCTATCGGTTTCGCCAACCTCCCGGACTTTGCCTTCATGGCCGCGGTGACTTTCTGCGATGTCATCGTTTCGCATGAGCCCTTCTCCAGCGGTCTCCTGTTCCACGAATTCGTCCACGCCGAGCAGTACCGCCAACTGAGTTACCCGATGAGGGTAAGTCATCCTGAGCGGAGCGCAGCGGAGTCGAAGGATCTCTCTGTAGCCATTCCCCGCTTCGCCGATCTCTATGTCCGCGGCTTTCTGGCGGGTGGCGGCTATGACGGCATTCCTCTCGAGATCAACGCCTACGCCCTTGGCGCTCGTTTCGAGTCCGCGCCTCAGGCTCCCTTCTCCGTGGAATCCGAAGTTGCGTCCTGGATCAATCGGGGCAAATTCTAGCCCTCGCTCCTCGCGCCGCCCCCACGTATAACTGCCTTTTGCCTTTGGCCCTATAAACGCGCTAGTATCGCCTCATGCCCGTGGAATGGAAAAGTCACATCGTGAGCGATTCGGAAGTCCTTCGGGGCAAGCCTCGCTTGAAGGGAACGCGTATTCCTGTGGGTCTCGTCCTGGGATATCTCGCCGCCGGTAAATCTTCCGAGGACATCATCGCCGAGTTTCCCGGTCTCACGCCTGAGCAGATCGCTGCATGCCTTGACTATGCCCGTGACTTGGCGGAATTTGAGGCTGTTGTCTGATGGCCTTGCAGTTTCTTCCGACCATTGCATCTCGTCACCTACCCGCCTGCCCGGTACAAAGGAATTGTGGCGCTGCAGATGCGCAACCACCCGGAAATCCTCCCTCAACTCATGGCTAGATTCATGGCTTTCCTAAACGCCCAGCCCGATAGCAGCTATTACCTGGGCAAGCTATTCGTTGTCGATGCGGACCGGGTCCGCATTCGGGAGTAACCCGTTCCCACTGATACAATCACGGGTACCGCTCCCTGCGCCGTTGGGTCCCCATTTCGGCCCCTCTAAGTCTCACCAAACAAACCACTTAAAGAAGTGCTTGACAAGTTACTAAGCTGTGCTATAATGCCTTTGTGCTTGGGGCACATCAACCAATGTGCCCCGCCAACGTCAACTCGCCCTCCCGATTTCCCGCCGCCAACCTTCGGCCACAGCAGGGTTTCTCGACCATCAACCTCTTTTCTCTCCTTTCTCTCCCCTCGTCGACCCGGTCCTGGTACCAGCCCTCATTTCCTTTCTCTGCAATTACTTACGAATTGCCCAATTTGCAACCCCTTTCTTTTCACATCGATACAAAACGGCCGGGGGGTATCCCCCCTCTCTTCGCCTACAATCCTCCGTATGCTCTTCCAAGTTCCGTATGCTCT
Organism: Candidatus Acidiferrum sp.; assembly: GCA_035623215.1. Classification (GTDB taxonomy): domain Bacteria; phylum Acidobacteriota; class Terriglobia; order Acidiferrales; family UBA7541; genus Acidiferrum. Next base: position 159,357 of record DASPTW010000041.1, on the reverse strand, counting down.
AACTCCTTTGTTTGCCACTCTTACGAAAACTGCCGGGGTGTACCCACTTTCTTCCCAAAATGGAACCGCTCAGCTTCCTGTGCTTCTCTTGGCCGAACCTCCGCAGCACTTTGCTTCTCCGCGCTATCCCTTTGCTTTCGGGCAGTGTTTGTACTATCCGCCCACTTGGAATATCTTTGAGGGTCTCATGACCAAACCCTTCTTGTTCTTTTTCGCCTTGACTTTGTTCTCCGCCCCGCTTGTGGTCAGCCAAGGCACTACCCCCAATTCCGCCACCTGGTCCGGCACCATCGTCTACAGCAGTTGCAACGCCGACGAAGCCTTCAACGAATCTCCCGAATGTTTCCGCGCCGCCCCCGGTGCCAAGCTCGCCCTCTACGACGACACCAACCGTGTCATGTACAGCCTCGAGCCGCAGGAATCCGCTGCTGGCCACCTTGGCGACACCGTAACCGTCCGCGGCACACTCGAAGACGACACCATTCTCATCCAATCTCTCGAATTGATGTCCATCGGCCTCGCCATCGGCCAAAAAGCCCCTGCCTTTTCCGCCCGCGACCAGTTCGGCCACACGCAAACCCTCGATTCTCTCAAAGGTCCAAACGGAACGGTCCTTCTTTTCTTCCGTTCTGCCGACTGGTGACCCTTCTGCAAAGGGCAACTGGTCCAGTTGCAAAGCGCCATCCCAAGATTCGAGAAGCAAGGACTCAAGTTCGCGGCCATCAGCTACGACTCGATGGAAATTCTGAAGTTCTTCGCCGATCGCCACAAAGTCGACTATCCGCTGCTCGAAGATCCTGATTCCAAAATCATCGGCTCCTATGGCGTTCTGAATACGGAAGCCACCGGAATGCAAAAAGGCTTTGCGCGCCCCGGATATTTCTTCATCGGCCCCGATGGCATCATCAAGGAAAAATTCTTCGAAGCCAAATACCGCGAGCGGCTCACCGGCAACAGCATCATCGCCAAGCTTTTTCCCGAGCTGGGCCAGGAAGTCGTGGACACCGTCGAAGCACCACATCTTCAACTGGCGCTCGAACAATCGGACCGCACCGGCGTCCCCGGCACGCACCTCACCCTCGTTGCCGAAGTGCGCCTTCCTCCCGACGTTCACGTCTACGCCCCTGGCACGCAAGGCTACAAGCCCATCAAGCTTGCGCTCGACGCTGTTCCCGAACTGGAGTTGAAGCCTGCGCTCTACCCGCAATCCAAAGTTCTTTATCTGCCCGCGATTAAGGAAAAGGTTCCGGTCTTCGAGGGAACGTTCCGCATTAGCCAGGATGTGAAAGTAGATTCCAGCGCGCAATTTTGGGGTTCTTTGGGAAAGGATGGGAGAGTCGTCCCCATTACCGGAAAGCTCGAATATCAGGCTTGCGACAAAACCATTTGTTATGTACCAACTTCTGTTCCGGTCAAATGGCAGATTCAGGTTTTTCCGCTGGACCGCACTCGCGCGCCGGTCGAAATTCGCCACAAATAGGAGCGCCATTTGCGACACACCAATTTGTCCGGCATCCCGCCAATTTGGCGGATGTTTTTCGATCGCGGATGAGGGCAGACTATTTGACATGAGCAACCAAAATCAATCCAAGTTCGGTCCGCAAACCAAAGCCATTCATGGCGGCGAACCCTGCCGCCACGGCGTCAACGGCCCCATCGTCACGGAAGTGGTGCGCACCTCGTCGTTTACTTTTTCTTCCAGCGAAGAAATGAAATTGTGGGCCGAAGGCAAAAACAAGGCCTACATTTACACGCGCTATGGCAACCCCACGCTGAGTGTCGCAGAAAAGAAAATCGCCGCGCTCGAAGGCGCAGAAGCTGCGGTGGTCGCAGCTTCCGGCATGGCCGCCATTTCTTCCTCGCTTTTGGCAGTGTTGAAGGCTGGCGATGAATTAATTTCGACCGCGCAGGTGTACGGCGGCACGTACCGGCTAATGCGCGACATCTTTCCAAACATGGGCATCACCGTTCATCATGTCGGAACCGACCTCGCGGGAATGGAAAAACTTGTCTCGCCGCTCACCAAAGCGCTCTACGTCGAATCGCCCACGAATCCCACTCTGCGCCTCGTCGACGTCCACAAAGCCGTCGCTTTTGCCAAAAAGCACAAGCTGGTCTCCATCATCGACAACACGTTTGCCACACCGGTTCTGCAAAATCCCATCTCGCTCGGCTACGACATCGTGGTGCACAGCGCCACCAAAGCGCTCGCCGGCCACTCCGACATCATCGCCGGCGTTTCGGTTGGCAGCGAAGAGTGGATGCACAAAGTCCGCCAGATGATCATCTATCTTGGTGGCTCGATGGATCCCGGCGCGGCGTATCTGTTGATTCGCGGCGTAAAGACACTTGGCGTGCGCGTCCAGCGCCAGTGCGAAAACGCCACGGCCGTCGCACAATTTCTGGAAAAACATCCCAAGGTCGCACGCGTCCACTACCCAGGCTTGAAGTCGCACGCCGATCATGAACTCGCGAAAAAACAGATGCGCGGGTTCGGCTCTATGCTGGCGTTCGACATGAAAGACGGGCTTCCTGCGGCGCGCCGCTTCTGCGATCGCGTTCAATTATTTTTGCTCGCTGCCAGCCTTGGTGGCGTCGAGTCGCTCGTGATTCTTCCCATCTACAGCTCGCACTACAACATGAGCGACGAAGAACTCCGCCGCGCTGGTGTCAGCCCCGGTACGGTTCGCGTTTCGATGGGCCTCGAAGACAAGGAAGATTTGATTGAAGATTTGAAACAGGCATTGGAGTGAGATTGCAGCGGAATCGAAGCCGCGCTGCTAATTCAGAAGCGCGCCAGAGCACAAACGAAAGAGGAATTCGCCTTACTTCACGTTTACCGGAACCGGCGTTTCCCACTCTTGCTGCTCGGGCAGCAGCGACTTCACGATGTCTTCCAGTTCATGCGCGCTGTTCACATGCTCCGGGTAGTTGTGCGCGGAAATTTCGAATACTTTCCCGTACTTCGCGCGAACCGCTTGGAGTTCTTCCTGTAGCCGCGCGGCAATGCGTTTCGCGTTCATCACGTCCGTTTCCGGCAGGACCAGCGCGAACAGGTCGGGCGCCAGCCGGTAGATGGAATCCGTCGGCCGCAGTTTCTTGGACATGACCTTGGCCGCTTCGCTCCACGCCGCGCTGTTTTCGTCTTCTTTCTTGCCCGCACCGGCAGGCTTTCCTTTTACGAGCAGCAACGAAAGTGTTTTCCGCATGGTCATAGCCCTCCGGTATTCCATGGTCAGGCGATCCCAAAAATGATTCTGGTCCGGCATGGAGTGCAGCAAATCGGCGCTGGCTTGTTGCTGCAGCGTCACGTTACGCTCCAGCTCCGCCAGCAATTGCTGTTTGAGCTGTCGAACCGTGCTTTGGCGCTCCAGAAGATAAAAAACGAACAGCAGCGTCAACGCGCAAAAACCGAAGAACGCGACGCGCAGCGTCCATTTGTTGCCTATGGGGTGGAGAAACACCAGCGGGTACATAAACACCGCCAGTCCCCCGGCAAGCACAAGCACAAAAACTGCGGCAAGAATGGTGAGCTGAAGCTCACGCCGCTCCAAACGATCCAATTCCACTCGATTCAGCGTTCCCATTTTTTTATTCCGCCAGCCGTCCCTGGAAGTTTGTGGCAGCGAGCCGGAGGGCAGCCCGCTCAGTTCCCTGGCCTAAGCAAACCGTTCCCGTACATTCCATGCTCCTCTGGAAAATGCACGAGCACAATGGGAGCGCGGTACGGTGTTGCGGAAACGCTACTGTCCGAGGTTCAACGTCCGTGGCGGAGGTAATTGTCGGTTTTGTTCAGCCAGTCTTCGCGCGGAGGATCGAAAACGTCGAGATCAACCGTGTCTTCGAGAGCCCAGGCTTCGTGCGGCATGTTCGAAGGAATGCAGAGAACTTCGCCGGCGCGTACGACGATTTCTTTGCCGCCGATGACAAACTTCAGCGCGCCTTCCAAAATGTAGGTGACCTGCTCGTTGTGGTGGTGATGCATGGGCACGTGCGCGCCTTTTTTCATCAACACGCGGGCGAGCATGATTTTGCCGCCAACCACCATTTCACGGTCGATGAGCGGATTGAGCTGTTCGCGCTCTACGTTTTTCCAGGAAATATGTTTCGCTTCGGCGGATTCGCTCATTTCATCTCCCCATACAGCTTTGCGGCGTTGTCGTGCAGATACATGTGGGCGAGTTCAAGAGCCCTAGCTTCGTTGAAGGCACCTTCGGAAACCAGTTCGGCAAGCGCAGCAGCGATGGCGGTGCGGGCAGAGCGTGACGCAAGCCAGAATGTCTCTTCTGCGCCGACGGCGTCGTTGAACGGAAACGCGTCCGAGCCAAACATCATCCGCTCGGGATAAAGAGAAATCCATTGTTTCAGAATATTTTTCAGCTCGGAAGGATAAACGTAGTAGCCCATCAAGGAAGAATCGGTGTAAACGTTTTTCGCGGCGGTGAGCCAAATCATGTCCAGCGTGTAGGGATAGCCGCCATGAATCAGCACAAACTTCACGTTTTTGTAGCGTGGGTCGCGCAGGACATTTTCCAGATTTAGCGGATTGCCGTTGCGCAAGCTGAAATAATCGCCGATGCCCACGGCGCTGTGAAAATGGACGGGCAAATTCAGTTTGCCAGCCTGGTCGATGAGCACGCGAAAGATGTAATCCTGGAAGGTGCGGTAATCCTCTTCGGAAGGAACGCCGCCGGCATGGTATTTGGAATAGATAGCCTCGGCTTTCTCTAGGGGCGGATCGCGGAAGTAAAGCGAGCGAAAATACGCGGCCTCAAACTTCATGGCGACGCCGCCTTTTTTCTTGTTGTCGGTAAGTGTTTGCCGAACGAAATTCTCGTAGCCAGCGAGATCGGCGGGCAATCCGCTCACGCCTTCCTGTTTCATGTAGCGTTGCAAGACTTTTTCTTGCAGCGGGATGTATACACCCATGTCCGGGTTCTTGCCGGTCTGGTCGCGATTGTCCAGTGGAAAAAGGAACGAGTCGACGAAGAAAACCCAGTGGAAGCGCTTCGGATTCAAATACGGCGCGAGGGCCACGCGATTGGCAAGGCAAGTTTCAATGTTCAACTTGTCGAGAATGCTGTCCCAATAGGCAGTGCTGCCGGAGGCTTCGGCGGCCTTCTTTTTGTCGATGAGCCACTTGGCGTGCTCGGGTTTGAAGTCGTCGTAGGGATAACCGAAGAGGGCTTTGGCGCCAGCAACGAATTCGGGATTGTCGTCCCGCAGTCGGATCACGGAGCTTTCGTCGGGAGGAGCGGCCTGCGCGTCCATATCGGAATCGTCGGGGAAGGTGGCGTGAGAATGGTTGTCGTAAATGGGGATGCGATCGATTTGCTGCAGGAGGCGTTCGTAGGTTTTTTGGACGTCGCTACCGGGCCAAGGCCGTGCTTGCGCGGCGGCATTGCCGGCTCCAAGCAACGCCAGTAGCAGCACGAAGACGGCTTGAATCAGCAGTTTCAATGTTTCCTTCATAATCTTTGGCTCCAAGCGGCTGGCAATGCGAAAGACAAGAAGACAGGCAAGAATGCCTGTCCTACTATCGCGCGACTGCGGCGCGCCAGTGAAACGAGACGCGCTGCATGCGGTCGAGCGCCGCTTCCAGCAAATTTCGCGCGCTGACCAGCGAAAATCGCAAGTAGTTCTTTCCGCAAGCGCCAAAAGCCACTCCGGCAATTCCCGCGACTCCGGCTTCTTCCAGCAAAATCGTTTGCACCTCTTCGGCGGAGAGTCCCGTGTCTTCGATGTTGACCCAGGCGTAGAAAGCGCCTTGCGGCGCCTGGCAACGAAACCCAGGAATTTGATTTAGTCCGGCTACAAACAAATCGCGGCGCTTGCGGTATTCGTCGACCATGGCGTCAACGGCGCCGGTGGAATCGCGTAGTGCTTCAATCGCCGCAACCTGGGTAAACTCCGCGGCGCACGTGAAGGTGTTGAGCACGAGCAAATCCATGGCGTCAATCACATGCACGGGAGCGACGGCGTAACCCAGGCGCCAGCCGGTCATGGCAAAACTCTTGGAGAAGCCGTCGATGATGATGGTGCGTTCGGACATGCCGGGGAGCGACCAGATGGATTCGTATTCGCTGCCGAAAAGGATGCGAGCGTAAATTTCGTCGGAGAGAATCCAAAGATCGTGTTTTAGCGCCAGCTCCCTTAATTTTTCGAGCGCAGCCGCGCCAAAAACTGTTCCCGTGGGATTATTCGGAGAATTGAAGATAAGCACGCTGGTGCGCGGAGTAATTTTGCCGGCGATTTCGTCAAGGTCGGGCTGAAACTGATTTTTTTCTTCGAGGCCAAAGGGCACGGCTTTGGCGCCCAGGCCTCGCGTGAACGAGGGATAAATGGGAAAGCTCGGATCGGGATAGAGCACTTCGTCGCCTGGCTCGATCAACGCCATCATGGCCAGCGAAAGAGCCATCTTGCAGCCGGGCGCGACCAGCACTTGTTCGGAGGCAACTTCTAGGCGACGCGTGCGCCGCAAGTAGCCGGCAATGGCTTCACGCAACGGGGCAATTCCGCGCGTGGCGCAGTAGCGGTCGTGCCCCGCCGCAACGGCAGAACGTAGCGCATCGACGACCGGGGCAGCGGGATGAAAGTCCGGCTCACCCAACTCGAGATGAATGATGGAGCGTCCGGCGCGCTCGAGTTCCTTGGCGCGAGAATAAACGGACAGCGCGCCTTCGCCGTTCAATTGGGAAACGCGGGATGCAATGCGAGTCATGGTTTTGTCAGGACGGGAATCTTATCACTTCACGGTCGATGACGAGCTCACAGGCTATCCGACTTACTGCCGCTCAGGGTATTGGGGCGGAGTATGCTGCGCCCCTACAGGGATGTTACTCGCGAAGCTGAGACAGCCGCTAAAACGCGTAACGCAAGGAGAACTGAATCAAGCGCGGAACGCCCTTGTCGCTGACGATTTTGCCAAAAGCTCCCGGATTTTCCACGTCGGTTACTGCGGGATTCCCGAAGTTGGCGTGATTCCAAATGTTGAAGAAGTCGATAGTAAACCGGAGGTTCTGCCGCTCCGTGAGCTTAAAGTTTTTGATGAGCGAAAAGTCCCAGTTTTGCTCGTGCGGGCCGCGATAGATATTCCTGCCGAGATTGCCGAAGCCGCTAACGCAATAGTTGGAGTTCGGAATCACGGTCGGATCGGTTTGATTGGGGTTGCAAAGCGCCTGGTTTGCAGCCAGCACCGGCACCGCGGTGAAATTGCTCAGGTTGAGGTAGCCATTGAGGCGCGCATGGATGTCGCCTGTCGAATAGCCGCTCGAAATCTTTCCGCCGGGTGCGAGTTCACCCGTCAGGGTAGAAGTCGATCCGTTCAAGATGAAAGCGGTTCCCGAAGCTGAGTCATAAACGGAGAATGGCAAGCCGGATTGAAATGTGGTGACACCGCTGGCTTGCCATCCGCCCAAAAGCGTGTGGACCATGCCACTCGAATGGCGCAGGAACGGCAAGTCATAAACGTAGCTGACAACTAGGCGTTGCGGCCGGTCAAAGTCCGACAAGCCGCGGGAGTCGTTCAGGGTGCTTTCATTATTGAATGCAGTGTTGAAGGCCGGGTTTCCCGTGGAGGTTGCGTCAGTGGACTTGGACCAAGTGTAGGCGGCCTGGACATAGCCTTGCGACCAGCGCCGCGAAAGGGTGGTTTGCAACGAGTGGTAGTGCGAATAGGCGTCATTGGCGAAGATTTGGTAGCCGCCGTAGCCATTCAGGCCAGGAGTCGGAGTTCTGGCGATTGCATTGGAGAGCGTGTCTGTCGTGATGGTGTACTTGTTTCCATTGACGTCGGTGACATGCACGGGAGTCACAGTGGCGTCCAGGGATTCAATGGCGTCGCGGGTGTCACGCAGGTGCACCGCGTGTGTTCCGACGTAACCTACTTCGAGCACCCATTGTTTGGGCAGAGATCTCTGAATGGTCAGGTTCCACTGCTGGGTGTTCGGCACCTGGAAGTGGCGCGGCACTTCGAGAACAAAGATGCTCGCCGCACCCACTCCATTGCAGCCGGCCTGGTTGGCGTACACCGGTAATTGACTCGAGTCCGTGGTTGGCGTAACACCGTCCTTTGCCGAGACAAACCCTTGCAGGATAGAAGCACAGCCGACGAAGCTCGGACTGAGCTGGCCGGCGGCCGGCAAACCGTTCGGATTGGTCATGCCGAAAGTGTTCGAGGTGCACCAGGGATTCTGAGGCGCAGGCTGGTTCGAGGAGCACGGCACAAAGAAGTTCGTCAGACTTCCAGGAAGGCCTCCCAAACCTGCGATGGGAATGAAAGGGGCCTGGAAACTGAGCTGATCGACGGCGCCAATGTCTTCGCGGACATAGTAGATGCCGTACCCCGCGCGGATGGTCGTGGTATGTTTGCCGAAGAGATCATGGGCGAGGCCGATGCGAGGGCCGAGCCCGGTGGCAAAACGATTGTGGAAGGTTGTGCCATTTCCCGAACCGGACAACCCTTGGACTCCAAGGGTATTGACGCAGCCCGGGTAGATAAACGGGTTTTCGCCTTTGAGCGTCAGGTCCGACTCCAGATTGGCAATGTGGCAGTCGCCATCCAGCCAGGCGCCGAGCCACTCCGTGCGCAACCCTAGATTCAGGGTCGTGTTCTTAGTGATCTTCCAGTCGTCCTGGGCGAAAGCCGCAAAGTCCTGCTGTTTGTATTGGTGATTGTAGACGCCGCCGCCCCCGAAACTCCCGGTTGGCGCGCCCTCCAGGAAATTCTGAAAATCGGTGAGACCGTTGCTGGGAGAAAAGAACAACTGTCCGTTGAAGACCTGCGGGAAGAGCTTATAGAGGTTGACGAAGGTCATTTCGCCACCGACACGCAGGACGTGAGATCCATGCACCCAGGAAACGGTGTCGACAAAGTTGTAGTTGTTTTGTTCCTGGTGCTGGTCGGCCTGGGGAGTCGGACCGAACTGGAACCCTGATGAGTTGAAGGTGAATTTGTACATGTCACTGGTCAGGTTGTTGGTGGGGCGGTTGATGCCCAAGGTGGTGGCCGTCGCGCCAGCGGGAGCCGTGTTGATGGAAGAGTTGTTGATGTGGACGAAGCCAAAACGCAGCTCGTTGACCAGAGCCGCTGAAAAGAGATGGGTTTCGGTGATGCCGAGGAAGCGGTCGCGCACCGGCAGCGTGTATGGGAAATTCAGGTCGGAGGCGGCAATGGATCCGCCGAGGGAAGCTTGGAGGCCGCCAGCGCCAAAGGGCTCAATGGTTTGCGAATTGGAATAGAAGAATCGCTCGGAGATTTTGTCGCCACCGCCGTGGAATTCGCGGTCCCAGTTCGCGGTGAACTGATCGTCGGTGTATTTTCCCGGCTGGCTGACGGCAAAGGGAACAAAAGAGCAGGGAGCGGTCCCAGACGGCGCGTTAGGCGCAGGATACAAATATCCGCCGGCGCCACCGCCGAATTGATTGCTCTTGGCGTTGAGAATGTTGAAGACCACGGGATCGATGCTGGTCACGCCGCAGTCGGCTTCCAGCTTTGTGATGGAGCTGCGGTCTGCCGCTGGAATGTAAGGAATCTGCGTGCTGATGAACGTGCCCGGGGAAAGGCCGCTTCTCTGGCGCGTCCCCTGGTAATTGACGAAGAAGAATCCGGCCTTTTCGTTGATTACGGGACCGCCGAAGCTGCCACCAAATAGATTCTGGCGGACGACCGGACGAGGCTGGCCGCTGGCGTTGAGAAAGTAATCGTTGGCATCGAGAATGTCATTCCGGAAGAACTCGTAGACATCGCCGTGAAGCTCTCTGGTGCCGCTCTTCAGCACCGCGTTGATGTTGCCGCCGCCGTTACGCCCTTGACTTGCGTCATACAACGAGGTTTGCACTTTGAATTCCTGGATGACGTCGGCGTTGGGGAGGGGTGTGTTGGTGAGTTCCGCTACGTTGTAGTCGGTCGCGGAAATTCCTTCGATCAGGTAGTTGTTGTTGTCTTCGCGCTGGCCGTTGACAATCATGCGAACGTCGCCGCGACCGAGCTGAGTGGAATTGTTCAGTTCGCTTTGCGCGCCGGAGGAAAGGGTCAGCAGTTGCTGGAAGTTTTGCGTAGCCAGGGGGAGTTCGCGTACCGTTTCCGTGCCAAGCGACTGGCCCGTAGTCGCATTCGTGGTTTCCACGGTCGTCACTTGCGCCGAAATTTCTACTTTTTCTGCGACCGAACCGGGCTTCAAAGTGATGGTGACTTTAGTGGTTTCCGTGACGCGCACGACGATGTTGTCGGCCTTGGCTTCGGAAAAGCCCGATTTGTTGACTACCACGGTGTAGGTGGCCGGAGGGAGCAAGGTAACTACAAAAGTGCCGTCCGAGCCGGTCGGGAGTCTGCGCACGATCAACTCGGTGCGCACGTCAATGATTTGCACTTCGGCGCCGGCAACCGAGCCGCCGCTTGTATCCACTACCGTTCCGCTGATGGCGCCGGTAGCGCCGCCCTGTCCAAAGGCATTTTCGTTGCTTAACAGACCGACTAGAAACACTGCTGCATAGATGAACTGAAGAACGCTTCGCATAACACCCCCCCAGGTATGGGACTCCGCTGCCCCTCAGTTGTGAGCAAACTCCAGATGCGTTCGAAACGCCCTTTTGTGAAGAAGGACGATGGACCCCGAGACACAACGGAGAGCAGGAAAAACCCCGTTTGTGAAGCTAGCGCTTCGCCTGCGGAGTGTCAAGAAGCTAAGAATCCAAGATTTGGATTCGTTTCATCGATTTGGCAGGATTTCTGGCTTGTTCAGGGGGATAAGTACTTTCCCAAGGCCAGCACTTGACGGCGTCATATCAAGGCGAGACCATGACTCAGGGGTTAGGCTGGCGCAACGCGCCACGCCTTTGGTCCGTCTAAGCTAATAGACAGTGTCCCCACGATGGGGGTGCGACATGACTTCCCGCAAACTGATTCCTTTGATTTTGATGGCCTTGCTGCTGGTGTTGCTGATATGGGTTCCTTCTGCCGCTGCTGCGGACCCGGATCATGCGCGCATTATTCGGTTGAGTCTGGTTCAAGGCGATGTGCGCTTTGCGCGACAGACCCACGGCGATCCGCTGGCGGACCCAAATGCGGTTTGGGAAACCGCGCAACTGAACCTGCCTATTGAACAAGGCTACGTTTTGGCCACGGACAACGGCCGCACGGCAGTCGAGTTTGAAAACGGCGCGATGGCTTTCCTCAATGAGAACAGTGTTTTGCAGTTTTATGACCTGTCGCTGAAGGATGGCATGTTCACCACGCGGCTGGTGCTGCTGCAGGGGAGCGCAGCCTTTTACGTGAACCCGGCTCGGGGGGATTATTTCAGCGTGACGGGCGGCGATTTCACCGTTGAGACCAACGGCCGCGCCACTTTCCGCGTGGACAACTACGACAACGGGAGTTCGGTGGAGGACGAAAAAGGCCGCCTGACCGTGGTGCATGGCGACCAGAGTTCGCGGCTCTTTACGGGGCAGTCTTTCTCCATGAAGGCGGGAGACGAACTTTCCGCTAATGTCGGGCGCGTTCCGGAGGAAGATGAGTTTGACCGCTGGGTTTCCGGGCAGATTGACACGGTTTCGAGCGCCACTTCCGCCGCCAGCCAGTATACGAGCGCGCCGTATTATGCGCCCGGCTTTGGCAGCTTGTACTCTTATGGTTCTTGGTTCGGCTGCGGAGGCTACGGGTACGGCTGGCGGCCGTTTGGCGTTGGATATGGATGGTCGCCCTTTATGGATGGGCAATGGATCATGGATCCCACGTATGGCTGGACCTGGGTGAGTTACCAGCCGTGGGGTTGGGCGCCTTATCATTACGGCGGCTGGCTGTTTGACGCGAGCTGCGGCGGCTGGTTTTATTCGCCACCGCTTTACTACGGCTATCCTCTTGGGCCTGGCAAGCGGCCGGTGAAGAGAGTATTCCCGCCGCGGCCGCTCTATCACGCCGCCACGGCGGTTTTTGTGCGCAACAATGGCAAGGTTGGCGTCGTGCCGATGCATCCGCTGGATGAAAAAGGGAAAACGCCGCTGAATTTGCAGCACGGCGTTTTTGCCGCGACGGGATCGAGAGAGGTGAACGAGCAACTGCTTACGGCAGCGGCCGGCGAAAAGTGGGAGACCTTGAAGTCTGCGCCCAAGGATGCTTTCCGGAACGGCCTTGCTCCGGCTGCGCCGCCGGTTCGCGCTTCGAGGGATTTGGTTGAAGGCGGTTCCGGCACGCACGTCGTGAGCATGAATAAAGACTCTTCCATCGCTTATGACCCGGTGGAGCACCGCTTCATTAACTCGAATAATGCTCCGGCCTACTTGATTGAGGAAAAGAAACTTGCGGAACAAGAGAAACTCGAGGCCGCCGCGAAGGAGAACGCCCACACCGCGGCCAATGGTTCCGCAACCACGGCGCGCAATGCACCTACGCCGCCACGTGTAGTTGTTCCGCCTCCGGCGCCGCGCTACACGGGTGGCGAACGGGGCAGCGCCGGTAGCTCCGGCGGGAATTGGAGCGGCGCGCGGTCTTCCGGCGGATCGAGTTCCGGCAGCTCGGGACATAGTTCGTCGGGTCCGGCGCCAGCCCCGCATCCTTCTTCCGGCGGGCGCCCGCACTAAGAGACAATTCAACAACGAATCATTGAACGACTCCCTTGCCAGCGCGAGGGAGTTGCTTTTTTGGGCAGGATTGACGAGTTTATGTCAGAAAAAAATCATGCCGGCGTAGCCGACCACTTGGTCGTAGTCGCCGGAAATCTCTCCTGAGGTGGCGTGTTTCACTAGCTCTGATTTTTTAGCGCCAAGGATATTCAGAGCGGTGAGCATCGCTACAGCCGGGCCGAGCCCGCACATGGAAATGTCTTCGTTCCGGCAGGTATCGTACAGCCCGCGCGGATCGAAAGCCAGTAGACGGTCAATAGCTTTCTGGTCCTTGACGCGTGTCGTTTTTTCGTCCTGATAGTGATTCAGGTCGGAGCTCGTCAGCAGCAACACGTTTTCTTTGGCGCCTCCGAGCACTTGCGCAACTGCCTTGCCCACGCTCACTAAGGACTCAAATTGCACCGTTCCCAGCGCCACTGGAACAAAGGAAAAATCTGGCGCCAGCACCTGCAAGAAGGGGATCTGCACTTCGAGGGAATGCTCTCCGCTGTGCGCCACGCTGTCTTCGCGGAGCAGCGGGCAGATCCCGCGCAAATCCGCCGCCATTGCTTCATCAATCGGCGCATCTCCTAGCGGCGTGCGCCACGCGCCGCTCGAAAGAATCGCCACTGGTTCCCCGCGCGGATAATGCCGCACGCCGAGCACGATCATTTTCTTCGGAAGCGCGATGCGCGCCAGCACCGCTCCGGCAACGTGGCCCGAATACATATAGCCCGCGTGCGGCACCAGGCACGCTTTCACCTCTACGGGAGGATGCTGGGGATCAGGCCGCGAGTATTCGCGAACGAGTGCAGTGAGTTCCTTGGGATTGGAGGGATAGAATCTTCCGGCGACTGCAGGTAGGCGAAGCATGTTGCCGCTCCGCGCTTCAAATGCTAAATCGGTTTCGAGGGTTTCCCCTTAAACTTAACCGCTTTCATCGTGGCCGGGTCGTAATATACAGTGACCTTGTCGCCCCACTGATAGCCGCCCTTGTCCACGATCTGCTGCATCTTCGTCGAGGCTTCCTGCGACAGGGAAAACGTTTGGATGGAGCGTTCGTCATTCTTGGCGCGCGCGGTGATCTGCGCGGTGTTCGCGTTCAAAACGAAGCCTTCGAATTTGACCAGCCCGTTGGCCTTGGGTTTGGGCTTTATCACGCCTATCACGATCGGCACCGTTGTGTCGATGACTGGCACAGGAACTTGCGCTTCGGCGGACGGACAAAAAAACCCAGCCACCAGCAGCGGCAACCCCAAGCCCGCGAGTTTTGCGAAAAAGTTCATTCCAGGTCGTCGGTCGAAATTCGCAGGGACTTCAAAAACCGTACATCTTGCGGCGTCATCGCCAGCCGCGCGGCCGGCTTCTTGTCGTTTTCTTCGGCCATCGATTCCTGATCTACCTGAATGCGCAAAGATTCGAGGAAGCGCTTGTCCTGCGTAGTCAGCTTGGCATCTTCGGCAACCGCGCCGTCGCGCTTGGCCAGCCCAATGGTCGCGTCGAGCTTCAGCACGATGTCGTACCCGTGCGCGCGCACTCCGGCAATCGCTCCCGTGATGCGATCGGACTCGGACACCGTGTCGTTGATCGCGTGTCCCAGTTCGCGAAGCAGGTTCTTCAGGTGATCGTCGAGTTGCAAGGCTGGTTCTCCCGTACCGATAAAGCCATTTTAGGCCCACATTTTGTTGGATACAAGAGACCTTCGTGCCGTTGTCTCCAATCCGTTCACAGCGGCCGACTCATGGCCGTCTGCCACCCAGTGATGTTGTTCGCCGGTGCGATGCTGTTCTCCGCTCCACTTGCGCTAAGATGCTTCTATGTCCACGGCTGCAAATGCTGCTGCTGCTCCGCCTCGAGGCGCCTTTCACCGTTTCTGGCGCGCCATGAAACAGCTTTTTCACGAGGCTATGGGGGCGCTTTTCGCGGTTCTGGCGCTGGCCTGGCTCAACGCCGCGTTTCGCGCCTGGACCCGCGACGTGGCCTATTGGCTCATCGGAATTGCTGTTTTCATGGCTCTGTTGTTTGTGTTTTTTGCCATAACTTCGTTTCGCCGCGCCCGCAAGCTTTAACGTGGCCGCAGCGCATCGTTTTTGCATCTCGAGTTTCGATTTTCGCGTTTCGTAAACATGCCTGACACCAAAACCAAATCGCCCGCCACCGCTGAGCGCAAAGAAAAGTTCGCCACGCTTTCCGGCCTTCCCATCGATTGTCTTTACACTGAAGAGAATCTCTCCTCCTGGGATCCGGAAACCGCTCTCAGCTATCCCGGCGAATTTCCCTACACCCGCGGTATCTATCCCACCATGTATCGTGGCCGCTTCTGGACTATGCGCCAGTACGCCGGCTTCGGCACCGCCGTCGAATCCAACCAGCGCTATCGCTATCTCCTCAGCAAGGGCCAGGCTGGCCTCTCTGTTGCTTTCGATCTCCCAACCCAGATCGGCCTCGACTCGGATCACCCTCTCGCGCTCGGTGAAGTCGGAAAAGTCGGCGTCGCCATCGATTCGCTCGAAGACATGGAAACTCTTTTTGACGACATTCCGCTGGAAAAAGTCTCCACGTCGATGACCATCAACGCCACCGCCGCGATTCTTCTTTGCCTCTACGTCGCCGTCGCGAAAAAACAAGGCGCCAGTCTCGCCAAAATCTCCGGTACGGTGCAAAACGACGTTCTTAAGGAATACATCGCCCGCGGCACTTACATTTATCCCGTGCGCCCGGCCATGCGCATCGTCACCGACATCTTCGCGTGGTGCCGCGACAACCTTCCCAAGTGGAACACCATCTCCATCTCCGGCTACCACATCCGCGAAGCCGGTTCGACGGCGGCTCAGGAAGTGGCGTTCACGCTCGCCGATGGCATTGCTTACGTGCAGGCTGCTCTCGATGCGGGTCTTGCGGTCGACGAATTCGCGCCGCAACTTTCGTTCTTTTTCAACGCCCACAACGATCTGCTCGAAGAAATCGGCAAGTATCGCGCCGCCCGCCGCCTGTGGGCGCGCATCATGCGCGGCCGCTTCCGCGCCAAGGATCCGCGCTCCTTGCTGCTTCGTTTTCACGCGCAAACCGCGGGCTCTTCCCTAACCGCGCAGCAGCCGGAAAACAATATAGTTCGCGTCGCCATTCAGGCGCTTGCCGCTGTTCTTGGCGGCTGCCAGTCGTTGCACACCAACTCTCTCGACGAGGCGCTGGCGCTTCCCACTGAAGATGCCGCTCTGATCGCTCTTCGTACGCAGCAAATCCTTGCCAACGAAACCGGTGTCACCAACACCATCGATCCCGTCGCCGGTTCTTACGCTATAGAACATCTCACCGACAAAATCGAGCGCGGCGCCGAAGACTACATCGCGAAAATCGATGCAATGGGCGGGATGCTGCGCGCCATCGAGGCGGGCTACGTCCAGGGGGAAATCCAAAAAGCGGCTTACGAATTTCAGCGCGCCGTCGAGAAAAAGGAACAAATCGTCGTCGGCGTCAATGACTTCATCGCCGAAGAAGCGCACGCCATTCCAACGCTTCGCATCGACGCCGAAATCGAGCGCTCGCAAGTCGCGCGCCTAAATGCGCTCCGCGCGAAACGCGATTCCGCGCGCGTGAAATCAACCCTCGCGGAACTCCAGCGCCGTGCCGGCACAAATGAAAATCTTCTTCCTGCCATCCTCGCCGCCGTCGAAGCCTACGCCACGGTGGGTGAAATCTCCGACGCCCTCCGCCGCCTATTCGGCGAATACCACGAATCTGTCGTCATCTAGCCGGGTAGCGCCGGCATCCCTGCCGGCCCTGTCGGGGCACGGTTCATCGTCTCTGCGCTGTAAACCCGGCCACATTCCAGCCCGACGCCCGAGAACTTAAGTTCTACTCATCGCTCGCTTTTTGCTGAAGCTGCGACCACATCATCCGAATGCGGGGCTCGTATTCCAGGTTTTTGCTCTGGCTGAAGTACTGCACGAAAAATCTCCAGCGCCTCGTGGTCTCCCACGCGTCAACCGGCACATCCAGCTCCTTCAAGGCACTAAGTTCCGCATTTGCGCCCTTCCAGTCCTGCCGCTGAATGTCGTAGACCCAGTAGTTCGTGTGAATCAGGCTGAGCGTCGCGGTGTCCCCGGGCGGTGTCATCAACTGCGCTTTCTCCAGCAGCGCCAAGCCGCTCTGTAGCCACTCGGGGTGAAAACCCGCCGCTTGGACTTGGATTGCTCCCAAATACGCTTGAACCGCGTGGTTGCCAACTCCTCCGGGTTGCACGTTCTCTTTTTTAAGCACGTCGAAGACAGTCTTTGCGGTTTCCCAATCACCGCTCTTATAAATTGCATCCAGCAACGGCAACAGAACCGCCGAGTCGGAGTAATGTCCTTCCTTGAAGCACTCCATCAACCGCGCCGTCGCATGAGAATATTGCCCTGTCGCATCCAAAGCATTTCCCGCGACCAAATCGTCATAAAAAGACCGGTCCGCGGGGATCACGCCTCTTTGAATCTCGCCTTCCAGTTTTTTCGTCACCGTGTCTCGAACGTCGCGGTAAAAGTCTCCGTATCCATAGCGAAAGCCGAGAATGCCGCCGATTGCCAACACCACCGCTAGCATCCCGGCGCTGAACTTCATCTTCCATTTCGCTTTCTCGAACTCGGCCGTCAGCTTTTCCAACCCCTTTGTCAGTCCCACAAGCTCCGTCGAAAGCTCGCAGAACTTGGAATAGGACTCCACGCGGGCATTTCCGATGCTCGTCGACAGTTGTTCGCGCGCCTCACTCAGTTTCGTGCTGAGGCTCGCAATTTCCGCAGCGGTAGGCGACGGGGTAGGATTCTCGTTTAACCCCTGGGTATCTAGATAGATGACGGGGTCCATAGAAACTCCTTCCGTACTCGAAACGCCCCTCACGAGGGACAGAATGTCGGGGGTGTAGAAGAGCAGAGTCTATAGTATTTACCTTAAGTGTCAATATAATTGTGTGTGAATAGTGGGCGCATAAATTCTAGCTCTTTCTGAGCGCCGTGTCTCCCTGTACTATCGTTCAACATGCTCTCTGCGCGGCGCGTTTCCGGGTGGCCAGAAAAACTATGAAATTGATTCTCGCTTCTGCTTCGCCGCGCCGCGCCGAAATCCTGCGCGACGCTGGACTTTCTTTCACCGTGCTTTCTTCCGCTGTTGACGAAACCGCTTACCCCGGTGAATCTCCTCACGATCTCGTCGAGCGCCTGGCCATCGCTAAAGCAGAACTCGCGGCGGCGCGCGCCGTCGGCCCCGCTATTGTTATCGCAGCCGATACCGCAGTGACTCTTGACGGTCACATTTTTAGCAAGCCGCGTTCTTCCGACGATGCCCGCCACATGCTCGAAGCTCTCTCCGGCCGCACCCACGCGGTTCTTACCGGCGTTGCGCTTATTCGGCTTCCTGACGCCGAACGCATCACTTTCGTCGAGACCACTTTCGTGCATTTCGCCGCGCTCTCTTCAGAGGAAATTACCCGCTATCTCGCCACCGGCGAGCCGCACGACAAGGCTGGCGCTTATGCCATTCAGGGACACGCCGGGCGCTTCATTCCCCGCATCGAAGGCTGCTATTTCAATGTTGTTGGTCTGCCGCTCGCTCGCCTTACTCACACTCTCCACGAGCTCGGCTGGTTTGAGGAGTGACCGGTTTTCTTTCGCCGTTGGTGGAGAAGGTTTGAGCGCGTCCAAGAGCGGATTGTCGTCCTGAGGGCCGTGCTTCTTGCGGCCCGAAGGATCTCAACGTCTACGGTTGTCGAGGTACATCAGCTGAGATCCTTCGCTTCGCTCAGGATGACACAAACAGAAACGCGCACTCACTCATACCGCAAACAATCAATCGGGTCCAAATTCGCCGCCAAATTTGCCGGGTAATACCCGAAAAACAATCCGACTCCAACCGAAATCACAAATCCAATCGTCACCCACAAATAGGAAAGCGTCGCTGGAATCGATGGCACGAGCGTGCGCACCATCGTCGAGACGAACGCGCCGATCAAAATCCCAATCGTTCCGCCGACCAGCGTCAGCACCACCGCTTCCAGCAAAAATTGCAGCCGCACGTCCGCCCGCCGCGCTCCGATGGCTTTGCGCACGCCAATCTCTTGCGTGCGCTCCGTTACCGAGATCAGCATGATGTTCATCACGCCGATTCCGCCCACGAGCAGCCCAATTGAGCTGATCACGGTCGTCAAAATCACCAGCGCGCCGGTGAGCTGATTCCACAGGTTGCTCAAAAAGTCCGGCGAGCTCAGCTCGAAATCATTTTCTTTACCTGCTGGAATGCGCCGCAGCCGCCGCATGGCTTGAATCACTTCCCCCTGTGCCGTTTCGATGTTCACGTCCTTGGGAATCGTGAAAATCAAGATCAGTTCTTTGGCTTCGGGATACTCCTTGTGGAATTTGCTCAGCGGAATGATGGCAAAGATGTCCACACCGGGGCCGAGAAACAAACCCTGGTCGTGCTCGAACACTCCGATGACTTCGTACGTGCTGCCATTGAGCCGCACCGTCTTGCCCAGGGGCTCCTCATTCGGGAAGAGCGACTCGCTGATCGCTGCGCCCAGCACCACCACTGGCCGCGCGTGCTCTTCGTCAAACGTGTTGATGAAGCGGCCGCGTGCAATGGTGAAGAGCGGCAGCGACGTCGTGTACTCCGGCTCGGCACCGCGCACGATCAGCTTCTCAACGCTGTGGTCCCCATACGTAATCAGGTTCGAGTCCCCCAGGAAAAATCCGCGTGTCCCCACCGTATTGATGTTTTCCACGTCCGGCGCCGCGCTGCGGATGTACTCCGCGTAGTTGTATTCCAGGTATTTGCGCACGCGAATCTTCTCCGGCATTCGCGAAGGATCGGTGCCCGGAGGAAAGCGTGTCAAAAAATAGGTACGCGAACCAAGCGACTCCACGCGGTCTTGCACGAACTTGTTTAGCCCTTGGATGATCGCCGCCATCGAAATCACCGAAGACACCCCAATGACAATCCCCAAGACGGTTAGGAACGACCGCACCTTCGACGACCGCAACGTGTCCATGGCCGCGAAAAAGTTCTCGCGCGCCTGAGCTAGAGTCATCAGCGCCATTAGTCCGACCTCAATGCTACGACCGGATCCAGCTTGGCGGCGCGAAGCGCGGGATAAATCCCAAAAAACAACCCGACCGCGGAGCTCATAATCACGCCCATAACGGCGACCGATGTGCGTACGGATGCGGGGAACGGTGTATACGTCCGCAGCACCAACGCCACCAGAAATCCCAGCGCGATGCCGATAATCCCGCCTGCAATGCACTGCAGGAAGCTTTCCGTGATGAACTGTTTCAGGATGTCGCCCTGCGTGGCCCCCATCGCGCGCCGAACGCCGATTTCTCTTCGCCGCAGCGTCACGCTCACCAGCATCACGTTCATGATCACGATGCCGCCAATCACCACGGAGATGGTGCTCACCAGGATGAACACGCCAAAAAACGCCGAGCTGATGCTCTTCCACAGCGCCATATAACTGTCCTTGGTGCCGATGAAAAAGTCATTCTCCATCGTGCCACTCAAGTGACGCCGCGCCCGCAGGATGAGCTGTGCCTGGTCCTGGGCGGTCTCAAAACTCGCCGTGCTCGTTTTCACGTTAATCGTCAGGCTCGTGTGAATTCCCTGGATGCTCAGAAACACCGGGAGCGGCACGATGACAAAGTTGTCTTGGTCTTGGCCAAGAACGCTTCCCACCTTTTCCATGACGCCAATCACGAGAAACTCGTCGTTCCCTACGCGAATGCTCTTCCCGATGGAGTCGCCGCCCTGAAACAGCCGCTGCACCAGCGTGTCTCCTATCAGGCAGACGTTCGTGCGGTGGTCCGCTTCCCACGAAGTGAAGAAGCGGCCCACCTCTACCTCGCGGGAGTCGATGTTCGCCATGTTTGGTGTTTCGCCGTAGAAGTTTACGTCGGTGGATTCCTTGTCGGCGTAGCGAGCCTTGACGGAAGCGCTGGCCGTCGCGCCAACCTCGCCGCAGACCGGACATTGCTCCTCGACCGCGCGCACGTCGTCGATTTCGATCTTTTTGTACTTGAGCGCCTTGATGATGATGTTGAAGTCGGTCACGGCAAACGGCGTGCGGGCGATTTGGAAGACGTTGGTCCCCAGGTTGGCGATTTTGTTTTCGACGTAAAGATTTGCGCCCTCCACGATGGTCATCACCGTGATCAGGGTGGCGACACCCATCGTCAAGCCCAGCATAGTGAGCCAAGCCCGCAGCTTGTGCGCGCGCAGGGCGCTGAAGCACTGTGCCAGGTTGTCCTGAATTGCCAGCATACCGAATAGATGACGGAGAAATTCTCCCGCTACTTTACCAAATACGACGACCACCCATCTGCGTGGTCATTGGCAGTGTGGAGGAACCTCCCACTTGGGATACGAGGGAAAGGGCTTGTGGATTACCAGGGGAGCGTGTCGCGGCTAAAAAAAGAGGCGCCCCGGTAGTGCTGCCGGAGCGCCTCGCTTCTTTCGGGGGGTGGAGCAAACTTATTAGGACTTGGGCTTCGCCTGGGGCTGCGTCTTGGCGTTGTGCTTCTTGTTGTAAATGTTCTTCGAAGCCCCGTTCTGTTCCTTGTTGATTTGCTGCTTCTGGCTGGCCGTGAGTTTGCCGCCATTGGCTGCGCGATCTGAAGCAACCTGCTTGTTGATGCCTTGCTGTTGCTTTTCGAGTTTCGCGGTTTCACCGGCGGTCAGTTGGCCGCTCTTGATGCCCTGAGCGATGCGGTCCTGCTGATTTTCACGCCGCTGGCCAACCTGGTTATTCCCGTAGTGCGCGGTGTTGGCATTGTGCTTGTCGGCGTAGATCTGCTTGGACATCTGATTCTGCTGCTGGTTGACCTGCTGCTTCTCGGCGCTGGTCAGCTTGCCGCCGTTGGCAGCGCGGTCCGCCGCGGTTTCTTTGTTGATGGCGGCTTCTTTGGTCTCCAGGTTCTTCGTTTCGCCGGCCGTCAATTGCCCGCTTTGCACGCCGTTGGCGATGCGGTCCTGCTGGTTTTCCTTGCGCTGTTGAATCGTCGGCTTTGGCGCCGTCGTTGTCGTCGAGGAGCTTCCGCTTTGGGAAGACGAGGACGACGAAGACTGAGAACCGGAGGAAGAGGAGCCGGAAGATTGCTCCTGCGCCATCGCCACTCCGCCCAGTAACAGCGCCGCAACAGGCACGGCGCCCCACTTCATCGAGGTGAATTTCATGACTCTCTCCTAATTTTCGTTTCCGATTGGTTCGATTCCCGGGTCACCCTGTAATACACGATTCTGGAGAGAAAGTTGTGCCGCGCCTACTGGCCGCACGTACAGGTTTGGCGCAAGGGACAAGAGTTTCCGCTACTGTTTGGACACAAATCGAGGCCATCCTTGAACCCTTGACGCAGTCTTCGCAAAATGCGAAGATTTCTTGTGCGGGTCGTCAGTCGAAAAGCGATTCGTGAAGCAGTGGCCAAGCACAGCGAATGGAGCGCGTCTTTGAACGCGTGGTACAAAATCGCCAGGAACGCGGATTGGAAGAACTTTGCTGATGTCCGGAACAGTTGGAGAAACTCAGACGCAGTCGGAAGGTTTGTGGTGTTCGATATCAGCCATAACAGGTGCAGGCTGATTGCGATTATCAAATACAGGTGGAGAATGGTTTACATCCGCCACATTGTGAGTCACACCGAATACGACGAGAAGGAGTGGCTGAAAGGATGATCTTAGTTCCAGAGAAATACGCACTAGAAGTCGGCTCGCCAACGCCGATCACTTCCGACCGTCAGCATGAGGAATACCTGACGGTTCTGGACAAGCTGGCAAGCAAGGATAACCCCACTAGCGAAGAAGAGAAATATGCCGAAGTCCTGCTGACGTTGATTGAGGCGTACGAAGAAGAACATCATTTCATTCCGGATGCCTCTCCGCTGGAAGTCCTTCGCGCGTTGATGGATGCGAATGATCTTCGCCAAAAAGACTTGGTCCCGATCTTCGGGTCAGAAAGCATCGTTTCCGAGGTTTTACACAAGAAACGTGGCCTCAACAAAACCCACATCGAGAAATTGAGCAAACGATTTCGGGTTTCACCGGCAGTTTTTTTCTAAGTTACTGGGCCGGTCAAGGAATTAGGCAGGCGTCCCGCTGACTTCAGCGGAGTTGGCGCTCTCACCGGCAGAATTGAACGACGAGACCACGTAAAAGTATTTCGTTCCAGAGGCCAAGCCACTATCGGTGAAATTCGTCGCCGCGGTGGAAGCGATCTGTGAGTAGGGCCCGCCACTCGTACCGGAACGTTTGATGTTGTAGCTGCTGGCGGCTGCGCTGGCATTCCAGTTGAGCACGATTTGCCCGTCACCCTGTTTCGCTGTAAGGCCACTGGGAGCGACTGCTTGTGCTTGAGCGGTTTGCGTGGCTGTGGCTGAATTGCCGGACATGCCTTCTCTGAAACTACGAATGCCTTCGCCCAAACCCTTTGCGAGTTCAGGAATCTTTCGCCCGCCGAACAAAAGCAGGACGATCACCAGGATAATCAGCCAATGTATCGGACTAAACTCACCCATGAAACTCCTCCACGCGCCCTCGCTCGGCGGCGCGCTACTTCCACCCTAGCGCAGGAAGCCCTGCGCAGCAAGTCAAGAAAACCTCACGCAACTACAGGATAACACGCTCGTCGCCAGCCCGCCGCGTCACTCGTTCGCGATCCAGGTATTCGAGCAGGGGAATCGCATATTTGCGCGTGATGCCGGTCAGCTCCTTAAAAACTGGCACGGAAATCCGATCTCCCTTAGATTTCTTATAACCCACGAGACGTTCTTTGAGTTGGGTCAACGCCAGGCGGTGAAAAATCAGTTCGGGCGAGACGCGAACGAGATTTTTTTCGCGCAGGAGAATTTGCAGCAGTTTCTCCGCGCGCCGGGCTTCGACCGAAAGCTTGGCAAGCACCTCTTTAACCGAGGGAACTTCCAGCCCGGCGGTCGCAAATGCAGCTTCAATCTGGTCTTTGGCCTTAGTTTCTTCGGGTTGCAGTGTAATTTCCGAGCCAGCTTTTTTCACCAGCTCGCCCGGGGCATCCAGCTTCTTCTGTGCGACAAGCTCTTCCAGGGCAGCACGAAATGTTTCGGCTCTCACGCGCCTCCCCAAACTCGCGCGCAGGTCCTCCCGGGCGATTCCCGGCAGCAGGGGATTCTCTTTCTGGAATTTCTCCACCTTGTCCAGGATTTTCTGGCGAGTTTCTGCGAACAACTTTCCGGAGACCAAAACGAGTGGGTCCGAAGAAACCACTTTTACGCGCCCGGACTTTGCAAGATTTTGTAGCGCTTCTTGAATTTCTTCCTCGGGCCGCGCCGTCCGCGCAACAATTTCTTCCATTCCGAGTCCGAAAATCGCACGCTCCGTCATCGCGGCTAAAACTTCCTCGCGATTGCTGCGCTCGAGCGTTTCCAGAAATGCCACTCGACCCGTGTCTCGAACCATCGGTCGCCGCGCCAGCGGGTCCAGCACAACGCCGCCACCAATCGTCACGACGGGCGAAAACTGCCGCACAATGAAGCGGTCACCGGGAAGCACCAGGATTTCGTCCTGCAACTTTAGATTTGCAAAGGTGCTCGCGCCGGCCAGCAATTCCTTATCACCATGGAAAAAAACTTCGGCTATCGTTTCCGCGGTCCCAGCGTGAAAGTGAACGCGTGCTCTTTGCTTCAACTTTCTCGCTGACGCTAACAATTCCAACCGCACATCCAAGCGGCGCGTTTTTCGGAATTTTCCCGGTGTAGCCAGCGCCATTCCCCGCTTCAGAGAGGTGTGCTCAATTCCCGCCAAGTTCACGGCCGTGCGCTGGCCCGGCGTCGCGCGTTCCACGGTTTTTCCGCCGGATTGCACGCCGCGCACGCGCAATCGCTGGCCGCTCGGAAAAAGCTCCACTTCGTCTCCTGCGCTAACGCTGCCGGAAATCAGCGTTCCCGTCACTACGGAGCCGAATCCCTTCATCGCAAACGCGCGGTCAATCGGCAGCCGGAAATAGCGCCTTGCGTCTCTGGCTGTGACATTTGCGGCCGCTTCGTGCAGCTCTTTCTTCAGCTCCCCGAGCCCCGCGCCAGTCTTCGCGCTCACAGGAATCAGCGGAGCTTTCTCCAGGAACGATCCCTGCAAAAATTCTTCTGCCTCGAGTCGCACCAGCTCCAGGCTATCAGCGTCCACGAGATCGCTCTTCGTTAGCGCCACCACTCCGCGCTGCACTCCCAGCAACCGGCAGATATCAAAGTGCTCGCGCGTCTGCGGCTTGATCGATTCGTCGGCCGCAATGACCAGCAGCAGCACGTCGATTCCCCCTGCGCCCGCCAGCATGTTGCTCACGAATCGCTCGTGTCCCGGCACGTCCACAAACCCAAACCGCACATCATTTTCTTCGAGGAACGCAAAACCGAGATCAATAGTGATGCCGCGGCGCTTCTCTTCCTCAAGTCGGTCTGGATGCGTTCCCGTCAACGCCTCGACCAGCGCGGATTTCCCGTGGTCGATGTGTCCAGCGGTTCCAACAATAACGCTTTTGACTGCGGTGTTTGTTCCCATGCGCGTGGCAGTGAAAGGACCGATGCTACTGGAGGAAAGAAGGAAGGGTCAAACCGGAGAAACTACTTTGCGGAGGCGATTTCGTCGACGATGCCCTGGGCAGCGGCGCGTGGATCGGGAGCCGCGATAATGGGCCTGCCAACCACCAGAAAATCAGCGCCCGCGCGAATTGCTTCTGTGGGCGTGGCTTTGCGCGACTGGTCTTCGCCTTTCGGTTCGACGGGCGAATCTTTTGGGCGCACTCCCGGCGTGACGATCAGAAAATCGCCGCCACACGCTTTGCGAATCGCTTTCGCTTCCTGAACCGAGGCAACCACGCCGTCCACTCCTGCTTTCTTTGCAAGTTGCGCAAGCTTTACGACGCGCAGTTTCGGAGCGCCGCCAATGCCTACTTCCTTCATGGTTTTTTGATCCATGCTGGTGAGAACGGTGACTGCCAGCAAGCGTGGCCGGTCTTCGCCCATGGGCACGCCCGCGCTGATCGCTTGCGCCGCGGCTTCCATCATGGCCTTCCCGCCGAGCGCATGAACGTTGACAAGCTGAACGCCGCTCATCGCAGCGGCGGAAAGAACTGCGCCTGCGACGGTGTTGGGAATATCGTGGTATTTCAGGTCGAGAAAAATACCGTTGCCGAGCGCGGCAATTTCCTTGATAGCTGCCGGACCCGCGGCAGTGAAGAGCTGATTTCCGACCTTGAACATGCCGACAAGATCGGTAACCTGCTTTGCGAATTTCACCGCGGACGACAGCGAATCAAAATCTAGCGCGACGATCAGACTGCTGCGGGGATGGGCGTCGAAGGTTGTCAGGGTCATAGTTGACCCCGTCTCCTTCGGGGTCAGTGCTTCTCGGGCAACTCCAGCAATTCTAGCCGGACCTGGCTTACCCCGGAATGAATCAAGCCGATTTTCCGGGCCACGCGATAGGATACATCAATTTCGCGCCCTTCTTGGTAGGGACCCCGGTCATTGATACGAACCAGTTCGAATTTGCCACTACGGGGGTTCACAATGCGAACCAGGGAACCGAAGGGAAGATTAGGGTGCGCGGCGGTTAAGGCCTCACAATCAAAGTGCTCGCCATTGGCGGTTTTGCGCCCATTGAACCCGGGGCCATACCAGCTGGCGTTCCCCACCCAGGTCTTGATCGGCTTAATCGGTTGATTCAGATGCGCCACGAGGGGGGCCTCCATCGCCGGGGCGATGAGGAACATGAGAGGTACCCATCGAAGAGCAGCCCAGATCATGAAAAGTCGATGTCTCATAGTGTGTTGTTTGTGCTACTCAAATCCAAAAAAGTGTAGCAGAAAAGCCTCATTATGTCAACTGTTTTCTGCAACAAATCTACCTCGTATCTCACTCAAAGTAAACAGCTTAGCTTCGAAAAGGACTTTCGGGAGCGTCTCCGCAATCCCCTGACTGACCCGAGGGTCAGCAAAACTGGCCGTTCCGACCTGTACTGCGGAAGCTCCTACGGCAAGATATTCGAGCACGTCCTCAGCCGTCTCGATACCTCCGAGGCCGATAATTGGTGAGCTGACGGCCTTCCTCGTTTCCCATACCAGCCTCAAAGTGATGGGTTTTACGGCAGGCCCAGACAGGCCCCCCGTCAAATTCCCCAGTCGTGACTTCCCGGTCCGGTAATCCAAGGCCATAGCGGGATAGGTATTGGCCACGGTGAGCGCATCCGCGCCGGCCTCCTCGGCGGAGCGTGCGATAAGTCCAATGTCTGCAGCAAGAGGCGAGAGCTTAACCCAAAGTGGTCGTTTTGACGCGGCTTTTCGCGCAGCCCCGACGACCTCGGATACTAGGACCGGGTCGCTCCCGAACTGCATACCCCCTTTTCTGACGTTGGGGCAGGAAATGTTGAGCTCATAGCCTGCCAGGCCTTCGGCGTCCTCCAAGACCCGAATCACCTCGACATAGTCTTCCAAGCAGGAGCCAAACACGTTGGCGATAATAGCCGTATCGAATTTTCGCAGTACTGGGAGTTTTTCGGCGACGAAGGCCCTGACGCCAACGTTTTGGAGGCCGACTGCATTAAGCATCCCAGAAGGCGTGGGGTAGAGCCGCAGGGGAGGCGCACCCTCCATGGGCTCCCGGGAAAGACCTTTGGTGACGAAGCCGCCTAGGCGGTTCAGGTCAACGAGGTGCGCGAATTCGAGGCCGTAACCGAAGGTGCCGCTGGCGGCGAGAATAGGATTCCGCAGGCGCAACGCGCCAATGGTTACGCTGAGGTCAACGGCGCCAGCAGAAGTCACTTCAATCAAAGAATAGCACGGAAGAAGAGAAGGGTCACGTGACTGGTGACTTAGTGACTCGTGGAAGAGGCCGGTGTCGGCCTTGGCGTTGCGGCGACTGACTGAGGTTTTTTAAGGGCTTCGGAGAGGATGTGACCGTCGCGAGGCGCAAGGGTGATGCCGCAGAGGGCAGCAAACGTTGGCGCGATATCGGCGGGAGTGGCGGACTGAAAATATTCGCCGGGCTGGATGCCGAAACCCATCAACAAAACGGGAACGTGCTGGTCGTAATAGTAAGGCGTTCCGTGACCGGTGCCGTAAGAGCGCGTCTTTCCAGCGGGCGTGCCATCGTGCAACCAATAAGGCTTAGAAAGCAGGAAGAGATCGCCGCTACGTCCGGGAAAGTAGTTGAGCGCGAGCGCGCGGACCGCGGGACTTTGCGTCGCGGGGCGATCTTTCAATTCCTCCGCGGTATAAACGGCCGCAACGCCGGGCTGCGAGAGCGCCGCTTCCGTGACGGCTTGTAGCGCTGTGTGATCCTGCTTGAGTTTGTCATAGACGCCGGGGACAAAATAGATGTCGCTGCCGTTGATGCGCGCGACGGCCGGCTTGGGATAGTTGAACGGCTCGAGCGCTTTTTCGATCCGCTCCTGCACCTCGGGCAAATGCAAGACGCCCGCGTCGGCACCGGTCGTTTGCATGTCTTCGGGAATGGGAACCACGCCATGGTCCGCGCTTAGCGCGACGATGTAATTTCCGCGGCCTATCTTCTGATCGAGATGCGTAAACAAGTCGCCGAGGTCTTTGTCCAGCCGCACAAGAATGTCCTGAACTTCATGGCTGCGCGGCCCGAAGGCGTGCCCCGCATGGTCCAACGTGGAGTAGCCAATGGCCAGAAAATCCGTGCTCGTTGTTTTGCCGAGACTTAGCGCATCCACGGCTTTTTTCGCGAGTTCCGTCAGAGCCTCATCGGCGTAAGGGCTTTCGATCCATTGACTGTAGAAAGCGGCATCCGGTTCAGTGCTGGTGGGTTTACCGCGGAGAGGGTGCGGAAAAGTGAGATCCCAACCTTCAGGCGCAACCGCGCCGAGGGCTTTTTCGGGATACCAGTAGGATTTCTCCGGGAGCGAAAGAGCCCACGTCTTTCCATAATCCGCCTTCGGAGGATGCGCTTTAGCCTGTTCTTCAATGAACGGCTGAATTCCGTAGGGACTGGATGTGATCCATGCGCCAGCTTCGAACCAGGTAGCGGCGTCGGCTTTGTGGCCGGCCATGGTGAGCGCAGCGCGGGCTTTGAGTGAAAATGTCACGATGCGCGTTGAGCCATCGGTTTGAAATTTCAGTTCTTCGGCGAACGAAGGCACGGCCATGCGCCAAGATGAGTCCGCACCTTTCGGAGTTGCGCCCGCATAACCGATGTTTTTCACGTTTGGGTCCGGGTCCGAGGTGCAAGTCACCATTTTTTGCTCTTTGCGGTCCCACCAGCCGTTGGCAATCATGCCGTGCGTCGCGGGGAACGAGCCGGTAGAAATGGTCGAATGGCCGACGCAAGTTTCTGTTGCTGCGTAAGGATAAGCCGCATCGCGGAACCACGCGCCTTCGGTGACCAGCCGTTTCAGCCCGCCCGTCCACTGAAACAGGAACTTATCCACGTAATCGGCGCGCATCTGGTCGACGACAATCAGAACGACCAGCTTGGGTTTGACTGGAGCTTTTGCAGGCGCAGGGGAGGGCGGATGCTGCGCGAGAGAAATCGCCGGAAGGCTGATGCTTAGCGCCAAGAAAAGAGCGGTGATACGAATCGAACAAGTGAGCGGACTTGTGCGGCGTGCCATGGCGGGTCGTGCCTCCCTCGGGAACTGCGCAGTGTAACACGCGTGGCAGAGAGCGGCGATTCGGGAGAGGGATTTGACCGTGTAGCAGCCACCAATGATAGGATTATCCGACCATGCGCATCATCGAGAAATCGCAATTGATGTCCGCGCCAGAGATTGACCGCACACTGCAGCGGCTGGCGCACGAAATTGTGGAAAAAAGCGGCGGAACAAAGCAGCTCGCGCTGATCGGGATCGTACGGCGAGGAGTGCCGCTGGCGCAGCGAATCGCGCAGGCGATGCGAGGGATCGACGGCGTGGATGTGCCAGTGGGAATTCTGGATATCACCCTGTACCGCGACGACCTCTCGAAAGTTGCACCGCAAGCGGTGCTGCGCTCGTCGGACATTCCGTTCGGCGTCGACGACATGGACCTTGTGATGGTGGATGATGTCCTCTATACGGGCCGGACGATTCGCGCGGGGATGAACGGTATTTTCGACCTGGGCCGCCCCAAGCGCGTGTCGCTTTGCGTGCTCATCGACCGCGGGCATCGCGAGATGCCCATCGAGGCGCAATATACTGGACGGCACGTGCAGACCAGCGACTCGGAGATTATCGAAGTGCGCTTGCGCGAAGTGGACAAGGAAGAGCGCGTGATGCTGGTGGACCGCGTGGACTGATTTGGGATTCGAGGTTGGAACTGGCAAAATTATGAACTGAGTGAGGACATTGGCTTACCGCTTCCGCGACCTGCTGGCTCTCGAACCGCTCACGGCGGAAGAACTTAGTTTTCTTCTCGATCAAAGCAAACCTTTCCAGGAAATTCAAAAACATCCACTGAAAAAACTCGCCACGCTGCGCGGAAAAACCGTGGCGCTGGCATTTTTTGAAACTTCGACGCGAACGCGCATCAGCTTCGGAACAGCGGCCTCTCGGCTCGGCGCGG
Organism: Candidatus Acidiferrum sp.; assembly: GCA_035623215.1. Taxonomy (GTDB): domain Bacteria; phylum Acidobacteriota; class Terriglobia; order Acidiferrales; family UBA7541; genus Acidiferrum. The sequence continues at coordinate 129,218 of DASPTW010000041.1, read as the reverse complement.
ACACCATGAACTTGCAGGCCGAAGCTTCGAGCATCAAGAAGGGCGAGACGCTGCTCGACACCGCGTTCAATCTGAACGCGATGAAGCCGGACTGCCTGGTGATGCGGCACTCGGCTTCGGGAGCTGCGGATTATGTTTCGCGGCACCTGGATATTCCCGTGGTGAACGCGGGCGATGGAACGCACGAGCATCCCTCGCAGGGGTTGCTGGACGCGCTGACGATTCGCGACCGCCTGGGGACGATCGAAAATCTGAACGTGACGATTCTCGGCGACATTCTGCACAGCCGCGTGGCGCGCTCGAACATTCATTTATTGGGGAAATTCGGCTGCCACTTCACCTTGTGCGGGCCGTCCATTTGGGTTCCGCGCGAGCTGGAAAAAATCGCGCCGGGCACGCCGATTCGCTGCGTTTACAAGATGGAAGAAGCGCTGGAGGACGCGCACGTCATTATCATGTTGCGCGTGCAGACGGAGCGGCTGAACGACCCGCCGCTTTCGGCGAACGACTACATTTTGCTGTATCAGCTCAATACGGAACGGCTGCGGTGCGCGAATCCCAACGCAATTGTGCTGCATCCGGGGCCGATGAATCGCGGAATCGAGATTACGCCGGACGTTGCGGACGGACCGCAATCGTGTGTGTTGGAGCAGGTGACGAACGGCGTTGCCGTGCGCATGGCTATCCTTTATCTGCTGATTGCCGGCGCGACGGAAAGCGGCACGCATCCCGCGCTCGAAGCAAAACCTAAGGAATCGGCCAATGCTTCTGATTAAGAACGGCCGCGTGATCGATCCGGCGAGCAAGACGGATGCTGCGCTGGACGTGTTGCTGGACGGGGAAAAGATAAAAGAAGTTGCGCCTGCGGGAAAAATCGGCGCGACCCCAGGAACAGAAGTTTTCGATGCGACCGGACTGATCGTGGCGCCTGGTTTCATTGACATTCACGCGCACTTGCGCGAGCCGGGGCAGGAATCCTCAGAAACGATCGAAACGGGGACGAGAGTGGCAGCGCGGGGAGGCTTCACCGCAGTTTGCTGCATGCCGAACACGAAGCCGGTGAACGACAACGCTTCGGTCACGCGATTCATTCTGGATCGCGCCAAAGTCATGGGAAGCGTGCGCGTGTGGCCGATTGGCGCGGCGTCGGTGGGCAGCAAAGGCGAAGCCATCGCGGAAATTGCAGCGATGAAAGAAGCAGGAATCGTCGCGGTTTCGGATGATGGAAAGCCGATTGCGACCGCGAAGCTGGCGCGGCAGGTGATGGATTATTGCCGGTCGCTGGATTTGCCGGTGATCGAGCACGCGGAAGATGTTTCGCTGGCGGCAGGCGCGGTAATGCGCGAGGGCGTGACTTCAACGAAGCTGGGATTGCGAGGAATGCCGGCGGCGGCAGAATCGGTTTGCGTTGCGCGTGATGTGCAACTCTCTGAATTGACTGGCGCACGGCTGCACATCGCGCATCTTTCCGCGAAGGCTTCGCTTGAGCAGGTGCGCTGGGCAAAGTCCCGAGGCTTGCGCGTGACGTGCGAAGTGACGCCGCACCACTTCACGCTGATCGACGAAGATGTGACCTACGATTCGCGATTCAAGATGAATCCGCCACTGGCTGCTCGCGAAGACCGGAATGCGCTACTCGAGGGCCTTGCAGATGGCACCGTGGATGCCATTGCCACCGATCACGCGCCCCACGAGCCGGCATTGAAAGATGTGGAATTCGATCGCGCGCCATTTGGGATTCTGGGATTCGAAACGGCGCTGCCACTCGCGCTGGAGCAATTGGTGCGATCGGGACGGCTTTCACTGATGCGCATGGTCGATCTGTTTACGAGCGGACCCGCGCGCGTCTTGGGAATAGAACGAAAACTCGCCGCCGGCCAGCCTGCGGACCTGACCATTTTTTCGCTCGATCGCGAATGGACTTACGACGTGAACGATTCGCCAAGCAAATCGCGCAACTCGCCATTTGATGGCCGCAAATTCAAAGGCGCAGCAGTGGCGACGATTGTGGCGGGAAGAGTCGCTTATCGAGACTCCTGAGGTTGGACGGGCTGACGCTTTTTTAGCATTCTCAGAATCCAGTAGCCGGATAGACCCGCCGCCAGATGCTTGAGAGTGTGACCACTGATAACTTGCCCGAGCGCAAAGATCTCGCGATCCGCAATTTCGCACACCTTAGCCATGACGTAGAAGAACCCCACGACGATCAGATCGGAAGTTCGTGTGTAGCGCGGTGGCAGTAGCGCGGCGATGAGAATCGCGGCCACGGCGTAGGCTTGCACCGCTGCGTAGAACCGAAGATCGCCGGCGCCGCGCGTTTCCGTCCAACTCCAATGAAAAACGCTGGCCAAGCCCACGAAAATGAGAATGGGAAGGAGTCGGAGGCCTAGCTTTACGCTCAGGCGCTCGCCGATCATTGCTGCAGCGAGAGGCATGAATACCAGCGTCATAGGCAGGCGGTCCCAGACGAGGTGCGCATTGTCGGGAGTAAGGTGATAGTAAGCAGAGCCGAACGCGGTCAAGAACAGTCCGAAGAAGAGCAAGAAATAGAACCATTTTTCTCGCCGCTCGATGAAATGGGCTTGACTGGATTTTCCACACAAGAAGAAGAAACCGGCTGCACCGAAGACCGCAAAAAGGATATTAGAAGCGACGTCACCGAAGTTGGGAATGCCGAGCCAACTACGCTGGTCAGCGAAGTGGTGATACGAAAGCGGTTGAGGAATGCGCGGCGCGAACAAAGCGGCGATAACCACCAATGCCGCTGCGGTTGCAAAAAGCCAGATGCCGAGGCGCTTCGGAACTGTCAGGCGCACAACTTCAGTGGGCGGCGGGTTCGGCGGCGGGATGCAGGCCGTGTTGGGGCACTTCGTGAATGCCGCGCGGGGGCGGCTCGATGCGCTGGCGGTAGAAATGATCGAGCGGGACGCGGCCTTTGCCGATGGGATAGCCCTTTTCGATGGCTTTGGTGACGTAAGCTTTTGCGAGAGTGGCCGCTTCGAACAGCGAACGGCCGGCAGCGAGCTGCGCGGCAATCGCAGAAGCGAACGTGCATCCTGTGCCGTGCATGTGGTCGAACTTCACTCGATCGCCGGTAAGCTGCACGACCTCATTGCCGTCAAAAAGCACATCTACGGCGCGCTCCATGTGGCCGCCCTTGAGAATCACGGCGTGCGCGCCCATCTCGACGATTTTGCGCGCGGCGGTTTCCATGTCGGAAACTTCTTTGATAGTCAGGCCGGTGAGAACTTCGGCTTCCGGAACGTTTGGCGTGATGACGCTCGAACGCTTAAGCAATTCGGTGGCGAGAAACTTGATGCCACCGGCATCGAGCAGCTCCGCGCCGGAGGAAGATTTCATCACCGGATCGTGGACAATGTGCGCGAATTTGTGGGCGTCCAGAAACTCCGCCACCACGGCAGCGTTGGTACGGTTGCCAAGCATGCCGATTTTTACCGCTGCGATTTCGCAATCGTTCGCCAGGCTTTCGAGTTGCGCGCGCAGCTCCGCGCTCGGAGTGTGGTGAACCGTTTCCACGCCTTGCGTGTTCTGGACCGTGAGCGAAGTGATGGCGGCAACGCCGTAGCACCCATGCGCGGCGAAAGTCTTAAGGTCGGCGACCGTGCCTGCCCCGCAGGAAGGATCAAAACCGGCGATACTCAGGAGAATGGGGGGCGCGGGATGCGCGTGTCCGTTCGTAGTCATCGCAAATTTTTACTCGTACGATGAAAATAGCCGGTTGCGCGACCGCGGCGCACCGGCATTTGTGAATGTACGCGCAGATTTTTTCCAGCGCAAGGGAAAAGTTTGAGAAACTCTCCAGCTGAATCCAAGAATTGGTGCGGAGGGAAACGATTCCAGATTGGATTCGTTCCAAGCATGTGGAGGAATGAGATGAAAAGGCTCTTTGGCGGTTTTCTTTTTCTTCTTTTTGCTGTGGCAGCAAACGCGCAAACCAAAAGCGACGAAGAAGCCGTGTCCAAACTGCCGCAGGCCTTCTGCGACGCTTGGGCAAAGCACGACGGGCACGAACTTGCAAAAATAATGGCGGACGACGTCGACTTTGTGACCGTTGCGACTATTTATCTGCACGGCAGGGCGGACTTCGAGAAGTTTCATACGCGGTTGCTAAGCGGCCGTTTTAAGGAAGCGACAAACACGGTGATCGCAACAAATGCGCATTTTCTGCGTCCGGACATGGCAGTTGTTCATTGGAGCTGGAAGATCGAAGGTGACAAGAATCCCGACGGCACGGCACGTCAGCCGCGGTATGGCATGATGGTGATGATCACAGAGAAGCGGAGCGGGACTTGGTTGGTCACGGTCGCCCAGAACACGAACGCTATCCTGGGCATACCGCCCGAGCTGCAGGACATTAAGACGCCAATCCCGATACCGGGAACGAGCTCTACTCCGCAGTAGTCGAGAACTCGCAGTCTACGGGAAGAGTCCGCGAACAAGGGTGGCCTCTGCGACGCGCCCAACGGCGAGAATCATGGCGCCGGCGCGCGGCGGAACGTGATGCTTGCGCATGGTGTCCACCATTTCGTGGAACGCGCGCACCATGACTTTTTGCAGGCGCGCATTGACTTCGTCCACGTCCCACATCAAGCCTTCCTGGTTTTGCACCCACTCGAAGTAGCTGACGGTGACGCCCCCGGCATTGGCCAGAATGTCCGGCAGCACGGTGATGCCGCGGCGCGCAAGAATTTCGTCGGCGTGCGGCGTAGTCGGACCGTTGGCGGCTTCCGCGACGATGCGCGCCTTCACTGCTTCGGCGTTGTGCAGTGTAATAACGTTCTCCAGCGCCGCGGGAATCAGAATGTCGCACTTCATCGTGAGCAGTTCGTCGTTGCTCATGCGGGAAGCGCCCGGCATCCCGACAACCGTGCCGGAACGCTCTTTATAGCGAATTGCTTTGATGGGATCGATGCCGCGAGTGTTCGTGACTCCCCCGCGCGTGTCACTTAACGCCACGATCTTTGCTTTCTTTTCGGCGAACAAACGGGCGGCAGTCGCTCCCGCATTGCCAAAGCCTTGAATGGCCACAGTTGCGCCACGCAACGGGATCTTTTTGACCTTGCAGGCCTCCTCGACCACATATAAAAGACCGCGCGCGGTAGCCTCGCCACGTCCTTCCGAGCCACCGATAGAAACCGGCTTGCCAGTGACCACGCCATGCGCCGCATGGCCAATGGTCATGGCATAGGTGTCCATAATCCACGCCATGGTTTGTGCGTCGGTGTAGACGTCGGGCGCGGGGATGTCCTGAGCAGGTCCGATCAGCGGCAGAATCTCACTGGCGTAGCGGCGCGTCATGCGCTCCAGTTCGCTCTTGGACATGCGCTTGGGATCGCAAATCACGCCGCCCTTAGCACCGCCGAAGGGCACATTAACGGTCGCGGTCTTCCAGGTCATCCACGCCGCCAGCGCTTTCACTTCATCGAGAGTCACATTAGGGTGGTAGCGGATCCCGCCTTTACCCGGGCCGCGCGAAATGTTGTGCTGCACGCGGTAGCCGGTGAAGACTCTCACCTGGCCATTGTCCATTTTGGTGGGCAGCGAAACTTCCAGCACGCGCTTGGGAGTACGAAGAATCTGGCGCAACCCGGGATCCAGCTTCAGGAACTCCGCCGCCATATCAAACTGAATCTGCGCGATGCGGAAGGGATTCAAATCCTCGCGGGGTGCGATGCGCGGCACCATCGGCGGAGCGGCAAGTTGCTTTATTGGAGCTGTGGGCTTTGCGACCGTGGCCATCAGCGTCGGTCCTTTCGTCTGCTCGATTTATCCAAGAGTTCCTAAGTTCACATGGCCCAAGTTCGAAACCGCTTAAATCAGAATTCGTTACGCGTTTGCCGCAAACCTCTTAGTGCCGCAGATATACGCGTCGCGGCACGCGATGGAGCAAAAGTGCAAGAGCTCGCCGCCTTCGCGTATCGGGATGGACAGCGTCTCGTCCACGTGCATCCCGCAGACCGGGTCTCGCACCAAGCGCCGCGAAGCAGCGGTCGTCTGCGAAGGAGCCGAGACATCCTCCCGCCGCTCCGCCACGGAAGCAGCATTCTGCAACATCCAGCCGAAGACGTGGCGAAGCAGCCAAACGCTCCACGATACAACCAGCACCCAAAACAAAAACCGCACAGCCCGAGCAAGAAATGTCATGGGAGTCAAAATCAAGCGCTGAAGCAGTGGAACCCCCCTTGTCCCACTCAGGCGAGTGTATGCAAGGGGAAAAGGGGTAGTCAAACGAAAAGGCGTAATTTCAATGGGTTGCGGGCAGCCTCGAGGTGTAGAATGTTGCCCAGTCAGAGGCTAATTTCAATGTAAGATGTTTATTTGCAATACCTTACGGCAAGAACCCGCCTAGCAACGCCCCATGTACGAAAGGCGCACCAAATCGCCCTGTAGGCGAAAAGTGCTCATTAACTCGCCGGTGGAATCCGGTCGATGCCCATGTATGGGCGGAGCACTTCGGGAATCAAAATGGACCCATCGGGCTGCTGATAATTCTCGACAATGGCGATCCAAGTGCGGCCTACCGCAAGACCGGAACCATTCAGCGTGTGCACGAAGTCGTTCTTGCCGCCGCCTTTCGGCTTGAAGCGGATTCCCGCTCGCCGCGCCTGAAACGCTTCGCAGTTCGAGCAGGAAGAAATCTCCCGAAATTCGTTGCTCGAAGGCAGCCAAACCTCGAGATCGTAGGTTTTCGCCGAGGCAAAGCCCATGTCGCCGGTGCACAGCAGGATCGTGCGATGGTGCAAACCCAGCTTTTGCAGGATAGTCTCCGCGTTTCGCGTGAGCTTTTCGTGCTCTTCGTAACTTTTTTCCGGATGGGTGAACTTGAAGAGCTCAACTTTCTGGAATTGATGTTGGCGCAGGATGCCTCGCGTATCTTTTCCCGCCGCGCCGGCTTCGGAACGGAAACACGCGGTCCAGGCGGTGACGTTGATGGGCAACTTTTCTTCAGGGATGGTTTCGTCGCGGTAAAGATTGTGCAGCTCAACCTCGGCAGTAGGCGTAAGCCAAAAGTCAGTGCCTTCAAGGCGGAACAAATCCGCGGCGAATTTGGGCAATTGACCGGCGCCCGTGAGCGACGCACTGTTTATGACGAAAGGCGGAAGAATCTCCGTGTAACCGTGCTCGCGCGTGTGCACGTCGAGGAAGAAATTGGCTAGAGCGCGTTCAAGCCGCGCGCCCCAGCCTTTGTAGACCGCAAAACGCGCCCCGGTAATTTTCGCCGCTGCCTCGAGATCGAGTATCCCGGCTCGCTCCCCGACTTCCCAGTGTGGCTTCGGCTCAAAATCGAATTTTGGCGGAGCGCCCCAGCGGCGCACCTCTTTGTTGTCCGCGGCACTCGCGCCCACGGGCACGGAGGAGTGCGGAATATTAGGGATGGTAAGCAGCACTTCGCGCTGCTTCGCGTCGAGCTCTACGATGCGCTCGTCCGATTCCTTGATGCGCTCGGAAACTTGCTTCATCTCCGCAATCAGCGCGTCGGCGTTCTGCTTCTGCTTTTTGAGGCGCGCAATTTCTTCGCTGGCCTTATTGCGCTCCGCCTTCAGGCGTTCTGTGGCAGTGATGAGTTCACGGCGCTCTTTATCGAGCGCGCGATAACCATCCAGATCAAGGGTAATGCCGCGGTTTTTCGCCATTTCGGCGAACGCATCGAGATGGTCCCGAAAATAGTTGAGGTCATGCATGACCAGAAAAGGATACCGTAATCGGCCACGGCCTTGTAGGGGCGCAGCAACGCTGCGCCCTTCTTTTCTGGTCGATTGCTGGGCTAGGCGGTCCGCGCCACTTCGCTCATCAGCGCCAGCAAATTCCCTTCCGTGTCGCGGAAGAACGTCATCCAAAGATCGTACTTGGGCATCTGCGCGATGACGTGCGGCTCGTCTTCGAATTTCGCGCCACCATCCTTGAGTCGCCTGTGCGCGGCGCGAATGTCGCCGACTTGGAAATAGATGATCGAGCTCGGGTGGTCGAACTCCGGCTTCTCTGGTTTATCCAGCATGAGCCGCACGCCGCCGCAATCAAAAAACGACAATTGCCCCGCGCGGAACAGGTGCTGCAGTCCCAGGACATCGCGATAGAATGCGGTGGCGCGGTCCACGTCGTGAGCGTTGATGGCAATCTGCCCGATGCGAGCCAATGCCGTATTTTCTTGTGGAGTACCCAGATTTGTTGCTGTTGCGTTCATCGCTTGTCCTCCATACCAGACTTTGTTAGCATAGCTAACTATATTCTATGACGGATGTCAAGCAAAAAAGTGAGGCGCATCCGGAACTGCTGGACACCGCCGACAAGCTGCACTCGGCGGCCATCCACCTCCTTCGCCGGTTGCGCGTGCGCGACCGCGAGAGCGGCATTGGTCCCGCGCAGCTTTCGGCTTTGTCGGTATTGGTCTTCGGCGGCGCTAAGTCCCTTGGCGAATTGGCGGATGCGGAACAGGTGCGGCCACCCACCATGAGCCGCATTGTTTCGGGGCTGGAACGGGTCGGGTTGATCAAACGTCACGCCACCGACGACGGCCGCCGCGTGCGGCTAGAAGCCACCGCCAAAGGCACCAAAATCCTCTGGGAGGGTCGCCGGCGCCGCGTCGAGTCGCTTGCCAAGGCCCTCGAGTCGCTTTCCGCCCAGGAACAACAACAACTAAGCGAGTTCACGGCGCTGCTCCAGCAAGTTCTTCGAAAGCTTTAGAGAGTTTCCGCGATCAACTCGATCTCGACGCACGCCCCGAGCGGAATCTGGGCTACTCCGAACGCGCTTCGCGCATGCTTGCCTTTCTCGCCAAACACCTCGATCAGCAACTCCGAGGCGCCATTAGCAACCAAGTGTTGCTCGGTAAACGTCGGCGTGCTGTTCACCAGAACGAGCAGCTTGACGATGCGGCTGACTTTATTCAGATCGCCCAGGGCCGCATGAAGTGTAGCCAGGAGCTCGATGGCGATCCCTCGCGCCGCCTCCTTCCCTTCCGCGGTCGACAAATTCTCTCCCAGCTTGCCGGCCCAGGGTTTGCCATCTTTGCGGGCAATGTGCCCGGAAACAAAAAGGAGGTTGCCGCTGCGCACCGCCGGTACAAAAGCGGCGGCGGGCGGTGTGACCGCGGGAAGTGAAATGTTCAACGCTTTCAGGCGCTCATAGACGGACATGGCGGCTCCTCAATTGGATTTTGCAGCACTCTGCATTGGCGCGCGCGAAGCGCGATCGTTGTACGCTCCAGGCACGGCGCGGCTGAAATCGACCGCCGTCGTATTGCCGCCGCAAAGCAACACGCCAACGCGCTCTCCACGTTTCGGAGTGTATTGACCCGAAAGCAACGCCGCGAACGCGGCCGCCCCGCCCGGCTCAGTTACGACGCGCAAGACCTTCCATAGCGCAGCCTGCGCTTCCTGAATGGCTTGATCCGAAACGAGCAGAACGCTTTCCACCAGGGTTTGCGCGATCGGGAACATCAGTTCGCCAACGCTCTTGGGGGCCAGCGAGTCCGCGGCAATTCCGCCTGCAGGGCTTTCAACGGGACGGCCTGCTTTGAGTGCATACGTGAGAGAGGGAGCTAGCTCCGGTTCCACACCAACAATCTTGATTCGCTTTCCATACCAACAAGCGATGCCGCCGATCAGTCCACCTCCTCCAACCGCCACGAGCAGCGTATCGAGCCGCGGGAACTGCTGCTCGAATTCCAAGCTGACGGTGCCCTGCCCGTGCAATGTTTCGACTTGGTCGTAGGCATGAATGCGCAGCGCGCCCGATTCGGAGGCCCACGCCTCGCTTGCTGCCAATGCTTCAGCGTATCGTTCCCCAGTGATTACTAGTTCCGCGCCATAACTGCGGATACGTTCGATTTTCTCCGGCGAACATACGGTGGGAACGAAAATTCGCGCGCGCTTGCCGAGTTTCCCAGCTGCATAGGCGACCGCGGCGCCGTGATTGCCGCCTGACGCAGCGACAACTCCGGCGGGCGGAATCTCGCGCGTCAGCAGGTTCGTGAAGGCGCCCCGCGCCTTGAACGAGCCGGAATGCTGAAGGAGTTCCAGCTTGAAAATGAGATCGCACGCGTCCAGGCCGAAATCGGCCCCGGCAACTTCTACAACCGGCGTGCGGCGTATGTAGCCGCGAATCTTCTGATAAGCGGCGGTGATATCCTCGGGTGTGAAGGTGTTGGTGGTCATGGTAAACAAGTTTCGTCGACGTAGACTGCCGGAAGCCTGCCTTTGTGCCAGGCTCGGGCTAAAAATGTTTTTCTCTTGGCTAGCCACGTGCTATTATACTTAGGGAGTTGGCTAAGTGTCTGTATGAAAATCGAGTTGGTTTTGCGCGCCCTGGCCAACGACCGCCGCTTGCGAATCCTGGATTGGTTGAAGTATCCGGGAAAGCATTTCCCGCCCCAGGTGTACGGCGATCTCGTCAAAGACGGCGTGTGCGGCGTGCTCATCGCCGAAAAGCTGCGCGTCAGCCAGCCCACCGCCAGCGAGCACCTGAAGATCCTTCTCCTCGCCGGCCTCGTGAAGGCCAAACGCATCAAGCAATGGACCTTTTACCGGCGCGACGAAGCCCGCATCACGCAACTGAAGCGCATCATCTTCGCAAACATCTGAGCAAAGTACGTTCGTACCAAATGCGAGTACGTTCGGTGTCCGGCGAAGTACTGGAGAATTGTGCCTCGCGGCCTATCGACGCGAATCCCCGCGCAAGCGAAACTCACAACGTAGTCGGGAGTGGTTCAGACCTTCTGGAGCAGGCAGAGCTACTGGCGCTGCATCTCCTGTGTGCGGAATCGCTGCTCGCGAGCGCAGCGGAACGGACGGAAAGGCCCGATTCACTCTGGATTACAGTACCCTCCATCCCCCACGCCCGAGCGGCCGGTCCCCCCACCGGCCGCTCACTTTTTTAGTTCACAGTCTTAAGTATTAAGTAAAGAACGAGGAGTGGCCAAATTTGGTGCCGCTTCCAGGATTCCACTGTTTCTTGTAGTTCTGACGTCAGGAGAGCAGAGCGAGTCCGGACTATTTCAAAGGCTGAAACATAATTTGAGGAACTAGACCAGCGCTCGGAGGTCTCGAAGATTGGTCCATGTGGAAAGCGAAGCCGCAATACAGCATTCACGGGAGGGTTGGTCCTAACTTAGTACTTAGGACTTGCAACTAACGACTAGAAATGAAAAAGGGGGCCGGTGCAAGCCCCCTTCTTCTCAATTGACGCCCCAAACCGGTAACCGAGTCGAGGATCGGTTCCGGCCACCCCGGGAAGCCAATCTTGTAAGTTACTGAATACAAAGCAAGTGGGGTGCCAGGAATCCGAAAGCCAGCGGAACACGCGCAAGCTCGCTGAAAGAAAAGCGCTTACGGGAAAAAGTGACCTGCGAACAACAAACCAAAACGATGGGAGTCTACAAAATCTCACAGAACCTTCTCTCACTCTCTCCATTCTTTGGGAGCAGCTTGTGAAAAAGAGCACGCGAAGAAGCAATCGTAGGGGTCTTCAAGAAGTCACAATATCGTTATTTCAAATTCCGAACACTCGTGGCGTTCCCACTGCGCGACTCCGTCGCGAATTCCAACAGTGACGCCTCATCATTCGAGGACAAAATCACGCGCCAGCCAAAGATCCAAGCGCGTGCGCGCGGCGATACCGCCGCCAAAGCAGCCAAGCCGGTGAACCCAGAATCGCCAGCCACAAAACGATCGAGGGACCAGACTCCATCAGGAAGAGCACAATACCTAGAAAGCTCTCGAACGCGTTGCGGAATCCGTTAACGCCCGCGTTGTGCAATTGCATCCACACCGACGGCGCCGGCGGGTTGAGTTGCGCCTTGTACTCTTCAGACAGCTTCAGGTCGATAGTGGCGAATTCCACTCGGTGCTCCAGGTTTTTTTGCTCCGCTTCCATCTGCTCTGTCTCTCCCCGCACGCGCGCGATTTCCTGTTCGACTTCCAGGACATCCTTCACTTTGCCGGTGCGCGTGCGCAGAACGTCTTGCAGCCGCTGCTCGGTTTCGCGGGAATTTTTCAGCCGTGCCACCAAGTCCGCGTGCTGTTGCGTGACCTCCTCGCCGTTTTGCGATTCGGCTTCGACGCAGCCGAGCGCTTTCAATTCGCTGACCACTGTCACAAGTTGCAGTGCGGGAATCCGCAGCGATGCTTGCAGGGACCGCCCAGCAGCTTGCGGCGCGCTGACCGTCAAACTGGCGGCATAACCATTGTGGCGCGCCAGTATGGCATCGAGCGAAGCTCGCCCCGCGTCAAAATCCTTCACAAAGATGGAGAGCGAAGCCGCGCGGGCAATCAGCGGCCCTGCCAGTTGGCCATCCACCGAGAACGAATTCTGAGCATGATCCCCGAGACCGTGATAAAGCCCGTTAGAATCGGCTGCAACGCCCGGTTTCGAAAGTGTAACCACTTTTGATAGTTGGTCGTTAATTGGCTGACTTCGTTCTTGAGCCGCCAGCGCTACCGGACCGCCCAAGCTTTGGCCGTTTGCGAAGATCTCGCCCGTTTGATCGGTAGAAAACCGCCGAAACCCCGTTGAAGAAGGCGCAATAGGGTAGGCGTTGATTGAGTAGCCGCCACGGCCGTCTGGCGGAAAGGCACGATAGGAGAATAAGTATCCTGACTTTCGTCCCGCGGCAAGTGCGCCGTCGACGAGACCAGCCTCGTCTTCCGTGGGTCTCTGACTTGTTGAACCGCCAAGATTTTTGAGTGAGCGCGGAAAGTGTCCGTAAGTCGATGAATAAACGACAGCAGCAGTGTTAAGCGCCCGCAGCGAACCAACGGCGCTCGCCTCGTTTGCTGCCATTCTAGAACGCAGAAGGCTAGGGACAGAAATCGTCAAAAGCAGCAAGAATGCGAAGCCGGCAGTTGCAAATGTCAGCACCCGACGTTTCCACGTCCAGCGAACAGGGCGCAATGTCTCCCCAAAATGGAGTGGGCCTAGCTGCCCCGAAGTCTTCGCGGCGCTGATCGCGACATGGTTCTCAAGTCCAGCCGGAACTGGAGCAGGCTTCCAGGCAGCTAAGGACTGAGAAGTGTTCCGCAACGAGGCTTCCAATGTGCGGCATTCGGCGCATTGTTCGAGGTGGGCGAAAACCGTTTGCGCGCGTTCGGCTGCGAGTTCGCCGTCGAGCAACGCCATCACTTCTTCCGGCGCGACAGGGTGCGTTGTTGTGGTGCTCATGCGCTTTCCCCTTTCTGAACACCAGGCTGCGCTGCCATTTGGCTTTCTTTCTGCGCTGCAGTGTTCTTGATCGGTCCATCTGCAGAAGGTTCCAGCAGCTCCCGCAGCGCTGTTCGTGCATGGAAGAGCCGCGAGCGCACAGTGTTCACTGGCAGTTCCAGCAAATCCGCAATTTCCGCGTAGCTCAACTGCTCGAATTCTCGCAACATGACAATTTCACGATCTATTGGTTCGAGCTTTTCAACGGCGCGGCGCACCCACAACCCAGCCTCGGTTGCGTCTCGCTTGGCCGGATCATGCGCGGTATTCCGGTGCCCGAAAAACGTGGCGCGAAACGCCGCTTTGCGCCGATGCGCGCGCAGAATCTTGAACCCGACCGCGTAGAGGTACGTCCGGAAAAGCGCGCGCGGCTGATAACGTGGGCCCGCCCTCAACACCGCCAGAAAAGTCTCCTGCGCCAGCTCTTCCGCGTGCGCACAATCGGCGACGCGCCGGCAAAAGAATCCGTACACCGGCTGCTTGTAGCGTTGAAACAACTCCGTGAACGCTTCCGCCGATCCTTGCGAAAACGCCAGCATCAGCCGCTCGTCGCTTAGGCCAGAGCGAGTAGAATCCGCCTCTGCTGAGGAAGTTGCCGTGCTGTCGGGCGCTTCGTTCATGGCACGTCGCGGAACAGCCTCCGAGTTTAGAACGAGCGCCGGCAATGCGTCCTGCATCGTGAGCCGCCTGGGTCCTTCACTAACGGTAATGTCGCGAGCGGCCAAAAAGTTCCTGACGCGAAGACCGAATTCTTAGAGCAAATTTCAGACTGGCAGAGTTAAGGCAGGTTCGGCTATTAGCTTTATGGCACAAAGTAGATTGCATTACAGTTTACATTGTATTGCAATTTACATTGCGGCTTCGGCCTCCCCTGCCTCCAAGCCGCCTCGGAACCGTAACATCTTGCGTATGATAGAGATACGAGCACTTCCCCCTTTGCGGGGCCCTTTGGGTGCCGCCGGCGCTTTAGGCGCTTGCCGGTGTAGGTGCCGGATTGGCCGGCCGGAACCGCCGCCACAGCATCCGCGTGGGGAAGTACAGAAACGCCGCCCAAAGCAACAGCGAAGGGCCATAGTTTACGCAGAACAGCAGTATCGCCGAGAGTGCGTGAAACGCGTCGGACAATCCCGAAATCGCGGCGCTGCGCAATTCTGCCCCGAACGTCACTGCGGGCGCGACTTTTTCTTCGCGCATCGTAAGATAAATATTGGAGAAAACCGCCCGGTCATCGTACGCGCGCCGCTCCTCTTCCAGCCGCCCGATTTCGCCCCGTAGCACGGAGAGCTGCTGCTCGATGGGGGCCAGTGCGGCGCCTTTGTCGGAGGAATCTTTCAGCCATTGCTGGAGGCGGCGCTCGTTGTTCTGCGCGTTCTGCAAGCGGGCTTCCAGGTCGCCGTGCAGCTGCGCAATTTCGTCGGCAGCTTCTTCGTCACGTTCCACGTCACCAAGACCTTTCAGCTCCGCAAGCGCGCCACGATACTCGGTCGCAGGAACTCGCAACGTCGCCGCGAGCGTGCTTCCCGACGGCTGGCCCACCATCCTCAACTTCGCCGTATAGCCGCGGTGTCGTTCCAGCACGTCTTCCATCGAAGATCGCGCGTGCGCAAATTCCTTAGTCACCACGGAAAGCTCCGCCGAATAGGTAATGCGCGGGCCGCCCGCCACGCCGGCGACTTCGCCGGAGTGCGCGTCATAAGCCACCGGGGGCATTGGCGCAATCCTGGCCTCTTTCAAAACGTCAGTCTTTACGTCCACCGGGACAGGCAAAGTTGTCGCCGTGCCCGGCGCGTTCGAAGTTGCCGCCGGAGCAGTTTGATTCTCCTTATTGCCCGTAGTTGCTGCGTGAAATGCCAAAAGGATCAGGCCCAGCAAAGACACAGCCGCCAGGAGAATTTGCCTTCCGGCCGGGGAAAGCGAGCGAAAACCGGGAACTTGCGATAGCCACGAAGATTTCATTGGTATGCCTCCAGTTCGTTCAGTGTTTGGAACGGGGAGGCGGGCTTTTCTTGCAGGTTCCCGAGCAGTACCAAAGTAATGCCAGTTCGATGGGAAACTGCGTGTTCGTGATAGCGGGCGGGCCAGCTAGATTCCAGAAGACTTCGTTAGGCGCCGATAGAGGATCGCAGAGCGTTGGCCAGCGATTGGCTAAACCGTTGGACGTCGGCTTCGTGCTCGGCTTCCACCATGACGCGCGCGAGTTGCTCCGTGCCGGAATAGCGCAGCACCACGCGGCCGTTATTCCCAAGAACGGATTGCGCTTCCGCCAGCGCCCGCGAAACTTCCGGCAGCGAATCGAGCGGCGGCTTCGAGCGCACCTTCACGTTCACGATGAGTTGCGGATAATCCTTCAAGCCTTCAACGAGCGATTCAATTCTTCCGTGCATCGAGACCAGCGACGCGATCTTCACCGCCGTGAGCAATCCGTCCCCCGCCGGGCTGTCCTCCAGGAAAATAATGTGGCCCGACTGTTCGCCCCCCAACACGTTCCCGCTCCGTAGCATTTCTTCGAGAACATACCGGTCGCCGACCGCCGCGCGCGCCAACGAAATATTTTCCCGTGCCAGCGCGCGTTCCAGCCCCAGATTGGACATCGACGTGGCGACGACACGGTCGCCCTTCAGCTTGTCTTGTGCCTTCAGGAACCGCGCCGCCGCCAGCAGCACCCCATCGCCGTTCACGATTCTCCCGTTCTCGCACACGAAAAGCGCGCGGTCCGCATCGCCGTCAAACGCCACTCCCAGCTTCGCTTTTTCCGCCACCACGCGCTTCTGCAAACCCTCCAAGTGCAGCGACCCGCAGTTTGCATTGATGTTCCGGCCGTCCGGCGAAACGCTCATCGCCACGACATCGGCCCCCAGCGAACGAAACAACTCCGGCCCCAGCTTACACGCAGCGCCATTAGCGCAATCCAGAACAATCCGAAAGCCCGTAAGCTTCGCCCCCGGAATGAAACGCTTCTGCAGGAATCCCAGATACTCGTTGTGAAGCGATTCATCGGCCGTTAAGCGAGGCAGATTTTTTGGTGCCGCATCTCCGCGATGTTGGAAGATATCCGCTTCCAATTCCTCTTCCACCGCGTCGGGAAACTTCATTCCCGCGTGCGAAAAAAGTTTTACGCCGTTGTCTTGAAATGGGTTGTGCGAGGCCGAAATGACCACGCCTGCTTGAAAGTCATTTTGCCGTACCAAACACGCAACGCCCGGCGTTGTGATCACCCCGGCAAATGCAACCGTCGCGCCAGCGTGCGCCAGCCCGCCTGCCAACACCGCGGCTAGGTGCGGACCCGATTCGCGGGTATCCATGCCGATAAGGACGTGGGCAGCGCCATGCTCTCGTTTGAGATACGTACCCACGGAGTGTCCTGTCGCGTATAGTGTGGCGTCGTCCAACGGCGGCGTGCCAGGTACGCCGCGTATCCCGTCGGTTCCGAAAAGTTCCTTGGCCATGCGTTGAATACCGTCTCTTTCAGTAAGGAAACCTGCCGTTTTCTTGTTGCGTGATCTCAAAAAGTCTAGCACACCAGAATTTCGCGCTTTTTCGGGGCGCGAACGCGGATGCCCTTTGTATTACCGACGAATGCAACGGCCAAGAAATAAATCTGCGCAATGCATGGCATCGAAACTCCGCCGCACGTCATGCAATCGCGATTGCGAGACTGTGTTACCTTGGAGAATCCGGAGCCGCTCGTGTCCGCAACGCAAACACCGCCGTCCGCCGTTCGTCTGACCGTCTCGAGTTTCAGCGCGCGCGTCATCGCCGCCGCCATCATCCTGCTGTTTCTCTATTACGCCGCGGGCGTGGTCATCACGCTCCTGCTCTCCATTTTGCTGGCATATTTCTTGGATCCCGCCGTCGAATTTCTCGAGAAGATGAGCGTTCCCCGTACCTTGGGAGCCATGGTGATGGTGCTGATCCTCATCGCCGTCCTCGCCGGCGTGGGCTACGGCCTGTGGAGCCGCACCTCTGATTTCGCCGCGAACTGGCCGAAATACAGCACCGTCCTCCGCCAGGCCGCCGTCGCCGTGCAAGGCAAAATCCAGGGCATCGAAGGCGAAGTTTCGCAAATCGCGCCCGAGCAAGGCGTCAGCTCCACTGCGGCAGCGTCCGCCGAGCCCAGCGTCGTGCATAACCTCATCATGCGCGGCATCGGCTCGCTCTACGCTCTTTTTCTGGAAGTCACCTTCCTGCCCTTCCTGGTCTTTTTCATGCTCGCCGAGAAGCGCCAGGTTTGGCACGGCACTCTCCAGCTTTTTCCCTCCTCGCAGCGAACCCAGGTCAAAGAAACACTTGAGGACTTGCGCGACGTCCTGCGCGATTATCTAGCGGGCATGAGCGTGGTCACCTTAATAGTGATCGCCGCCAGCAGCCTCTTTTTCTGGATTCTCGGCATGGACTATCCCATCCTCACCGGCATCGCCTCGGGCCTCCTCAATATGGTGCCGTATATCGGCTCCGTGCTTGCCTGGCTCCCGGCTTTCATCATCGCCTTGGTGAAATGGCGAACCCTCGGACAATTTGCGCTGATTGCCGCGGTCCTCACCGCAATCCACGTTTTGGCGCTGAATTTCGTCGCTCCACAATTCGTTGGCCGCCGCGTTCGCTTGAACGCCGTGGCCATCACCGTCGCGCTTCTTTTCTGGGGCTGGGTCTGGGGAGGCATGGGCCTGGTCCTCGCCATTCCCATCACCGCCTCGCTCCGCGTGATCTGCGATCACACCGAATCTTGGCGCCCCGTCGGCCGCTGGCTCAGCGACTGACCTCCTATCTTCTCCGCTGTAGGGGCACGATACATCGTGCCCGTCTTGCTTTTCGTACCGTCTGCTTCCAGCCCGGCTTCGTAGGACAGGCTTCCGCCTGTCCTCTTTCTTGCGCGCTGCCGAATTTGCCTCGTGTTCGCCTTCAGCCTGTCCTCTTGTCCCTATTTTTCTCTCGTAGCGGCGAGTTCACCTCGCCATGTCGTGCCCCTCCGCCCCCGCTCTCGCGCCGTCATCCCGAACGAAGTGAGGGATCTGCTTTATTCTCTCTTCTCTCTTATCCTCAAATGCCCCAATGTGCCCGTCTGCTCGTCCTCTTTCTTTCCGTAGTGGCCGACCTTCAGGTCGGTTCTTTTCTCCCGCGCAATCGTCGATTACCATTAGGAGCGCAACCATGGCCAAAAAACTCAAGCCCGTGCATCCCGGCGAGACTCTCCGCGAAGAGTTCATGCCCCCCTTGGGGCTCAGCATGAACAAAATCGCAATGGCTCTGCGCGTCCCCGTCACTCGCATCGCCGACATCGTCAACGAACGCCGCGGCATCACCGCGGACACCGCCCTCCGCTTTGCGCGTTATTTCGGTAACAATCCTTCCTTTTGGATGAACTTGCAGACCCGCTATGATCTCGAAGTCGCCCAGGACCAAATCGCCCGCCAAGTCCAACGCGACGTCCAGCCCCTCACCGCCATCCGCAGCTAAGCCTCACCCACGCCCCGTCATTCCGAACGGAGCGACGCGAAGCGAGGAATCTCTCCTCGTCTTTGTAGTGGCGGGCTTCAGCCTGTCCCTCTTCTCCCGTTGTAGGGGCGCAGCAATGCTGCGCCACCCTTGCTGGCTCTTTTGGTGTGCGCGGCACGATATATTGTAGCCTTTTCTCATCTCGGTCTTTCTTGACAAGGCACCGTAAATAAAAGATTATCACTACAACCACGGGCCAAAGAGAATGGAGCCACATGGCGAAGCCCGCTACCCTTGTGCCCGTTGAACGAATTGAATCCCGCATCCTCTTCATCCGCGGTCACAAGGTCCTGCTTGATTCCGACCTCGCCGCGCTTTACCGCGTGAGTACCAGCCGCCTCAACGAGCAGGTAAAGCGCAACAGGCACCGTTTTCCCTCGGATTTCATGTTTCGGCTAACGACCAAGGAAACGCGCCTTTTGAGATCGCAAATTGCGACCTCAAAAACAGGACGTGGTGGGCGCCGCTATCGTCCAAACGCCTTCACCGAGCATGGCGCCGTAATGCTCGCCAGCGTCCTGAACAGTCCCGTAGCTGTCCAGGCAAGCATTCAGGTCGTGCGCGCGTTCGTGAAGCTGCGCGAATTCCTCAGCACGCACAGGAAACTCGCACTCAAGCTCCTCGAACTCGAGAATCGCATCCAGGAACACGACGAAGAAATCTCCGCTCTCTTCGAAGCCATCCGCGAATTAATGGAACCTCCCGAAAAGCCCGCCAAGCGGATCGGATTTCATAGCTAACTGGCACTGGAAAAGCCCGCACGCCTCGCGCGATGAAATCCCTCTCTTCGCTCTTCTCTTGCACTTCCCGTCTCCGTGCCCTCTGTGTTAATCCCAAATCTGCGCTTGTTTTCTTTTCCAGACGGGACGTTTTCTGATATTTTGTCGCTTCGCGCTCCCTTCTAAGGCTCATTTCGACACAGTTTTCAGGGCCTCGACGGCGGGTCTGTAAAGTTCGTACTGGGACCCACTTTACCGTTTATCAGGCATTGGCCGGTTTTGAAGCCGCAGAAATCTCTCCGATGGCGTGTTGTCTGGAATCTTCAAGTGCTGACTCGTAGACACGCGGCGTGTCGACCAGCCAACAACCGGAGAATTCAGTGCGCCGGACAAGCGTTGACACGAAAGCATTTAGCAAAGGAATGGAAGGTGCGTAGTAGAACAGCGGGGGGGTGAATCGATGCCCGGAAACGTTCTTCAACTTTGCGTTCACCACTGGGGATTTCTTTTGTCGCTATGGGCTTGGTTGCTACTTTCCAGCTCTACGTTTGGCCAAGCAAGCCCGAACTCGGTCAATCCGACGGAACATTCCTCGGACCGGCACCACGAAATCAAGTTGACAGGTTGTCTTGTAAAGGGCTCCGATCAAGTTCCTCTTGGCCTCGCCACTGAGGATGGTTTTTTCATCCTTACCGGTCAAACGTCTGGCTTAGAACAGTACAACGGTCGCGAAGTCTCTTTACAAGGCAAGAAGGGCCCGGACATTTCTATCGACGGCTTCTATAGCCCTTTTTCCTCTTTTGTGGCTACGAAACTTGTCGAAATCATTCCCAAGCGACAGGCGAAGCTAGACGCCTCCTTCACAAATAGGGCCTCGTGGAGGGTAGAGACCTTGGAGAAGTACGGCGTGAAGTTTGCTCACCCAGAGAACATGTCGGTCACAACCGAGCCTGACCCGAACCTCCCGCCGAATTTCGTCGTAGAAGAAGCTTCGGAGACCGCAACCATCTTCGGCATACCCGGCGCGGCATACCCATATACTGATTTTCTCGGAGGCACGTTCACCATTTTTGTAAATCGCCACATAACCCACGGCGGAAGCTGCTTGCAGTTCGGGCAGTCTGTCGAATCGTCGTCTTTCAGGCAGGGCAAACTGCAATACTCCGAATCACGCGATTTCAGTGGGGGAATGGGAACTTACTATCATTATTTCTACTTCCATATTTTCCAGTACGAGACATGCTACGAACTCGCATTCGAGCTGGTGACCCATGATCCGAGCATGGGGGGAATAGACGCTGCATGCAACATTCCGCTGTTGAGCGAAGACGATCAATGGAATCTGGTCAAACCGTTGCTCGAGAGTGTCACCTTTGTTCCTCCAGGCGTTCCACCCGCGGCCCAGGAAAAGCGCCAACTGCAGCCGCGAATCACCGAGTTTAGTGTGTCGTCGGATACCGCGGACGCTGGGAACAGCGGTTTCTTAATCTTCTGATGGGCAAGCCAAGATGTAGATTACGTGAATTTAACTTATACGTGTACCAGTCCCCAGGCGTCCGAACAAAGCGGCGTTCCCTTCGTCCGGATTCTTGAGGGCGGACGTTCGTTTCGATCGTGCCGGGATTTCGAGAGCTCTAAGACAAACTCGTCGGATTACCAAGGCAAACGGCATTTCTATTATTCACCAAATTCGTCGATAGAGAACAGCTTTATCGAAGATATCAGGTCTGTCAGTTCCGACCGCTATCTCCGGATGCCTATAGTTGTTACGATTATGCCGTTTTCCAATGGCGTGGCGCTGCCGGGCGCAAGCCAATCGCTCACCGTGAACCTCGACTCCGGGGAAGCGTCTAATGAGTCGCGAAACATCACTCTCACTTATTCTCCGAGTGGAGACGGCCATTACGCCCATTTGTTTTACGAGCAGGGCTCGCCGCTGACAATTCGGTGGACCGACACGATTCCCGAGGACGCTTGCGTGAATTTATATCTTTTTCAAACTGCTCGGATCCTTCTCAAAATAAACGGAGGCCCTGGCTGCCTACCGGCGAGCAGCGGGTCGTATACGTGGACCGTGCCGGACGGATACGGCGCCTCTGGCCTTCGCATAATGGCTAGCACTCCCGATGGAACTTCACGGGCATGGGGCCCTTTGTTTAGTATCGTCAGGCCCGATCCAAGTACTGTCCAGTAGTTCACGAGAGCCGCCTCCAGCATTCGCGTCACGCCCCTGCTGCTTTTGCGGCGCAACATTCGGCCCGGCTCGGCGTAATATACAAACGGGAGTAACTCATGAAGCCAAGCCTGAAGTTCTTGCCAGCCCCGTTGTTCTTCTTGCTCGGCAGCATCGCAGTCTTTGCTCAGGCAGATACCAAGGCCGCCGCGCCAGCCAAGCAAGACCCGCTGCCCACCGTCGACCAACTCGTGGAGAAATGCGCCAAGGCCAACGGTGGCAAAGAAGCCTGGGCCAAGCTCTCGACCATGGTCTTGACCGGAACGATGGATGTGCCCACGTTCAATATGTCGGGAAAAGTGGAAGTCTACGCCAAGGCCCCGAACAAGGTTTTGCGCATCGTCACTCTCGCCGACGGCCAGTTCGTGCAAAAGCAAGCCTTTGACGGGAAAGCCGGCTGGAAATCCGATCTGCAGTCAGGACTGACGCCGCTCTCCGGCGCGGAATTGGAAGAAGCCAAAGTCGAGGCCATCTTCGACTCGGAAGTCCGGCTGAAGGAAGTTTACCCGGACATGAAAGTGACCGGGCGCTCCAAGGTCGGCGATCGCGAAGCCTACACGGTTCTCGCGCACGAAGGCAAAAAGACCTTGACGTTTTATTTCGACGCTCAGAACGGGATGCGCATCGGCCAAGACTCCGAGGGCCCGGATGAAACAGGAACCGTTCAGAAGATCAGCCTCACTTTTGATGATTACCGCGCGGTGGGCGGCGTTCAAGTCGCCCATCACATTCGCGGGACCTCGCCCGTAATCACCTTCGAGATGCACATCCTGGAAGCGCAAGTGAACGTGCCTGTGGACGACGCAAAATTTGCTATGCCTTCGGCCGGCAATTAGTCGCACTTGGAACCCCGGGGACATGACGGGACGTTTTCCTGCCTTGCCCTGAGCACACCTCTTTTCTTCCCGCTAATCCACAGCATCCACAGAACTTATATTGACTATCCGATGAGGATAGTCATCCTGAGCGAGCGCAGCGAGTTGCGCCTTTTGCATCCCGAATGGTTTTGCGGGACGAAGGATCTCTCTTCCGATGAGGATAGTCATCCTGCCTGCCCTGAGGGTAGCCGAAGGGAGCGCTCCGCGCGCCGAAGGATCATTTTGCTTGTCCCGTCCCCTAGCCCCTAATCCCCATTCCTCAACCCCTAGAACAAAAACGACTTATTTTCTGCTTGACAAATATTACTATTTGGCTATAATGGTTTTGTTGTCTGCGCACGACTTGTCATACTGCTTGTACCGGGAAACCTCAGGGCGTACTTCCAAGCGTTTCGTGCTAGCTTACTTCTTTCACTTATGTCTTCTTGCCAGTCAATGCTCGTATTCGCGGATGCTTCTCTTTGCCACGGCTCAGGGAACACGGGGCACGGATCACGAAATCGAGCATCCGAAAAGGATGCGAGTCCTGAGCGAGTACCGCGAAGCGAAGGACCTCTCCGCTTTCTTTTCAATCGTTTGCGTGCTCTTTCGTTCTGCGTATGGGATAACTCCTTTGTTTGCCACTCTTACGAAAATTGCCGGGGTGTACCTCAATTCTTCCCAATTTGGGAACCGGCGCTTGCCGCTCGTCACCCCTCACTCCCCGCTCCGAACCTTCCAACTGGCTATCCGACAAGGATAGCCATCCTGCCTGCCCTGAGCGTAGTCGAAGGGAGCAAGCGCAGCGAGTCGAAGGACCTCTCTGTTTCTGTTCTGTCCTTACCTCATTACCTCCTTAGTTCGTTCCTTCTTTTGCTCTTGGCTCTCTCCCCGCTCTCCGCGCACGCCTGGGGGTGCAAAGGCCACCAAACTGTTGCTCTGATTGCAGAAAAACACCTTTCGCCGGAAGCGCGGCAAATGGTCGACAAAATCCTGAGCGAGAACCCGATCGATCCGAAACTGAAGCGTTACTGCGGCAATGCCACGCCCGACCTCATGGTCGACGCGTCCACTTGGCCCGACGACGTCCGCAACGACCGCCGCAATGGCCCCTGGCATTACATCGACATCCCCCGCGGCAAGGAAAAAGGCTCGCTCGAAGAATCCTGCGGCGCCGACGGATGCGTCACCCGCGCCATCGAAGAGCAGCGCGCCATCCTGAAAGACAAATCAGCCGCACCGCTCAAGCGCGCCGAAGCCATCCGCTACCTCATTCACTTTGTCGGCGATTTGCACCAGCCCCTCCACGCCACCAACAACGGCGACAACGGCGGCAACTGCGTCCCCGTCAAATACTTGCATCACGATCCGCTCGCGAATCCCGCCCATCCCGAACGCGAGGACTATTCCCCGAATCTCCATCAGATCTGGGACACGGAAATCGTCGAGCGCGACATGGAAATTTCCAATCCGCACCGTTACGCCGATGAACTCGATGAAAAATTCCGCAAGGAAAGTGCCGCCTGGGAAGCCGCCGGCATTCACGTTGACGAATGGGCCTGGGAAAGTCACGCCCGCGCGGAAACCGAAGTTTACGGCGCATTCTCGGTGAAAATTCCCGTCGACCCCGACGTCAAGCCCCAGGGTTGCTCCGACAACAATCACGTTGGGAAGCGCATGTTCGACAAGCATTTAGCGGCCGACGACGCCTACCAAGACAGGGCTGCAAAAACTGTTGAACTAAGCCTCGCCGAAGCTGGCGTCCGCCTCGCCATGATTCTCAACGAGGCCGCCAAGTCAAATCCCTAAAGACAGAGCAGAAGGACGATTGCAAGCAGGTCGTTATCCATTGAAAACAAAGCTCTTATGGTGCTCGCAAGATCATGGAGCGGGTTTCCAGCTACCCTGCTTACTGCGGCTTGCTCTGTGCTGCTAACGCCGTTTCTGGGTCTGCCTGCTCCGTTTCTGTCTTCGCTGCGCTTGCGCTGAGGGATTTAATAAAACTCACGAGTTGCCACCGTTGCGGCTCCGGAAGCTTCGACCACACCGGCATGCCCTTTCGCACCACGCCGTTCGTCAAGAGCCAGAAGATCGCTCCCGGCTCCGCGTTCTGAACTTGCTCCACGCGCAGGCTCGGTCCGCGCTTTGCGCCTCCGGCCTTTTCGCCGTGGCAATCCGCGCAGTGCTGCTCGAACAGGATGCCGCCCGCAACGGCCGCTTCAGGATCGTTCGCCAGAGGGTTTTGTTTAGCGCGCGCCTTCCCCGGCGCCTTTTGCAACTCCGCATACACTGCGGGATCGAAGTTATGAGTCGCGCCTGACGATTGCTTCCCGGACTCCCGAGGCTTTGCCAAAGCTACGGATAGCGCCAGCAGGCAAGCCGAAACAGAAATTGCTGTGGCGAAGGTCTTCACTTGTGCCCTCCAAAAAGACGGCCAACCATTTCGCCAAAACCTGTGATTTCGCGGGAAACGCCCCAGCGAAACAGGAACCGATGGCTGTTGTCGTTCAGTCCGAAGCCCGCGGAAAGGCGCAAAGTCCAGTCCGAGGGCAGGTTCCACGCCAGGACCGGCGCCACATAATGCGACGTGTCGTGCAGGCCGAAGCTCTGCTTATCACCGAGGCCGCCGTACATTTCCACGCCCGCGATGAAGTTCTGCGGACAGAATGAGCAACGCTTCGCCGAGGCTTTCAGACCTAATGGGCGGCTCGCCCCGATGGCGTAGCCGAACTCCCACGGATTGCTTGGTGAGAGGTTCTTGGTGACGATGGTGTTCTCGGCGAAGTTCCACCCTTTAAAAGTGCTGGAAAGAAGCAGCTTCGTTTCGAGTTCGTGGTCGTGCTCCTTTCGCAAGACGGAGTTCGGCGCGGCGTAGTCAGATTCAACGTCGTGGCCTTCTACTTCCTTCAAGATCTTGTCGGCCCCGCTGGTGTTCTCGTACTCGATGTAAATCACCGGATTGATGAAGTGCTCCCTCTTGAGCGGGCGAAGGCGATTCTCCCAGCGGAAGCCGGTAAACAGCGTGCTGTCCCCGAAAGTCGTCTGACCATCGACGTAAAACTCCGTCGTCCACCAAGCCTTCACTCCGTATTCGAATTCGGCCCAATACGCGTGAAAGTTGTTTCCGCCACGCTGGGTGCCAAACGTCGAGAAATACTCGATCTCCAGGTTCCCTGGCTCCTCCAGGTAATGGTCATACGTGACGATGTAAGGGCTTTCTTGAGCGCGCGAAAGGTGTGTCACAAAGAAGGACAAGAGAATGAAGAAAACAGCGGGGAAAAGCAGCGTTCGAATGGGCACGGGAACCGGGTCTCCTTGCAAATTATTTGCAACTACATATAAGACTAGTTTAGTCCTAGTTTTTTCGCAAGGCTTAAAAACCTCCGTTATCTCTTAGGTGCACCCCGCTCTTACCCCTCTTGCCCTTCCGCGGTGGCGTGCTAGGCTTCTAAGAAGCTCGCGCCGCGACAACCTTCGCGTTCAATGAGCTTCGAGCAGACCTCCTCTCGCCTGCTTCAGCGGCCCTTCGAAAGCTTAAATTGCCCCCTCCGAAAGTCGGTTGAAGTCTGATGAGTGAAGGCCCGGCTCACGAGCATCCGCTTTCCGCGGCTCTCGATTCGTTGGCGACGCCTCTTCGATCATTGATGGAGCAGGTTCCCGGGCTGCTTTGGACGACAGACAAGAATCTTCGGATCATTTCGAATTGGGGCGCTGGTCTAACGGTGGACGCGTTTCCTCCCGGTAACCTTGCCGGAAGGCCTGTGGGGGAATTCCTGGGCTGCGCGAACACAAATGAGCCAGCTATGGCAGCGCATTATGAAGCCTTGCGCGGTGTGTCTTGCCAGTTTGAGCAGCCTTGGAGAAACCGCGTTTTGGAAATTCGCGTCGCCCCGTTGCGAACCGCAACCGGAGAAATTACCGGCTGCCTCGCTCTGGCCTTGGACATAACGGACCGGAAGAAAACGGAAGAGCAGGCTCTTTACCAGGCGCGGCATGATGCGCTGACGGGATTGGCCAATTACCGCGAGTTTATGGACCGGCTCGAGCGCGAAGTGCGCCGCGCCGAACGCAGCCACCACTCTTTCACGCTTTTGCTTTTGGATCTTGACGAGCTCAAGCGCATCAACGACCTGCAAGGCCACCTGGCCGGAAACCGCGCGCTGAAGCGCCTGGCCACAGTCATGAAGGAACACTGTCGCGCGACGGACCTGGCGGCGCGCTATGGCGGCGACGAGTTCGCCGTGCTTTTGATCGATTCTGACCGCGGGATGGCGGAGAACGTCGCCTCCCGCATCGAGCGCCGCCTTCACGCCAGCACGGAAAAACCAGCGCTTAGCGTAAGCATAGGAGTTGGCGTCTATCCCGACGATGGCCGCACTGCAGCTGAGATCATTGATGCTGCCGATCAGCGGCTCTACCAGCGCAAGAAATCTTCCAATACACGCAGCGTTTCAGCGCCTTGAAGAAGTTCCTTCGCTTCGCTCAGGATGACCGATTCCAAGGTGTTAGCTCGATGTTGCTTGAGCAGCTCGGCTAAGTTCCATCAGCGAAAAGCTCCCAGCGAAGACCCTACTGTGAGTTGACAGCAATCCGTAGCCGCGAGATTCTTTGCCGAATCTATTTCAGCTTTTTGCAGGGGACACCATGAACGGCGCGCAAGTAATCCTGGCTTTGTTGGATGAAGGCTACGAGAAGAAAACCTGGCACGGGCCAAATCTAAAGCAATCGCTTAAAGGCGTGACCGCGAAACAGGCTGCGTGGCGACCCGGACCAAGCCGGCACAACATCTGGGAAGTTGCCTTGCACGCGGCGTATTGGAAGTACGCGGTGCGAAGAAGGATTGAAGGTGGCAAGCGTGGCTCGTTCGTCTTGAAGGGCCATAACTTTTTCCGACGGCCGGAAAAAGGCAAAGCCACCGAAGCGGCTTGGAACGCGGACAAGAAGTTGCTCGATCGCGAGCATCGCGCGATGTGTGCGGCCATCGCAAAAGCGCTGCGCAAGCCCCGCGGCGAAAAGTTCCTGCGCCAGTTGTATGGCGTGGCGTTTCACGATGTTTATCACGCGGGGCAGATTCGCTTCTTGCGCCGCTTGCAGGAACGCTAGTCCACCGAGTCAGGACGCAACTTTTCGCAGACTCCGCACAATGGCGGCCACATCCGTCGTGTCTTGAAAGAGGCGGATGGCGGCGATGCCGGAGGCGCCGGCGGAGATGCAAGACGCGGAATTGTCGAGGGTGATGCCACCGATGGCGAGCACGGGGATGGAGACGGCGCGACAGACGTTGCCGAGGCGCTCCAGACCTTGGGGCGCGCCATAGGCGACCTTGGAGGGCGTGGCAAAGACTGGGCCAAAGAAAAGGTAATCCGCGCCGCCTTGTTCGGCAGATTGTGCGGCTTCCAGGGAATGGCAGGAGACGCCGATCAAGAAATCTTTTTCACGGTGAAGTGCTTCGCGTAACCGCAGCGCTTCGCGCGGCGGCAGGCTTTGTTCTCCGAGATGCGCGCCATCGGCATGCACCGCGAGCGCGACGTCCAGACGATCGTTCACGAGAACGCGTGTGCGTGAGGTCTCCTTGGAGCTGGCGCTCGAAGTGCATTGCAACGCTTCAGCGGTCAGCCGGCTGCATTCTCGGCCCGACAAATCTTTTTCGCGAATCTGAATCCAATCGACGCCCGCTTCCGCTGCCTTTCGAATTCCGTCCAAGAGCAAGTCGCGGGACTGGTTAAGGTCCTTTGAGCTCCGCTCAACATCTGGCGGCGTAAAGCCGCCGCTACAAGAGAGCGCGGACGTCAAGAGGCTCCGCCGGTCTGTTACGTAACACAACAACGGAATTCGTTTTGATTTATCCCCGATATGGGGGTGGAAGAGAGATCTCTCCGCCTCAGGCTGCGGAAGACCGCAGCCTGAAGGTCGAGATGACGGATAAAGCGTATCGTGCGCATGAGACAACGTCCAACTTCGGAATCCGGACTTATTGAGGGGGGACACGAGTGGCGTCCGTGCGGGAACCGATCCAGCCGACGGCCAGCAGAATATCGAGGACCCCAAGTCCGCTGACGGCGCCGCGAAACGAGGGATGCAGCACAATGTGCATCAGCGACGGGTAGTGGCTCAAAAAGTAGTTCTGCTCCCAATAGATGGACCAGGGCAGATACAAAAGCAGCGCGCCCATTTCGAACGCCAGCACTACCAGCAGTGCACGATAAATCCGGTTCATCGATGCGTGGAAACCTGTTCGGCCCGGACAGGATTTGGATCAGCGGATGGGTTTTTGTAAAGCGGCGATGCGTTCGGCTACGTCGCGGTAGTCGATATTCATCGCGTAGACCTGGGAGAAACTCTTGAGCGCCGCTTCCGGCTCGCCCGCCGATTCCTGGGCCACGCCCAAATCATACCGCAACGCGAGCGTGCTTTCCGGGTCTATTCCGGGGGTCTTTAAAGCGCGCTCGTACCAGATCGCGGCGATACCCGGCTGGCCCTTTTCCATGAAAGCGAGTCCTAGCAGCGTGCAGCACTGCATGGTGTACCGGAACGCGCGGCCACGGTCATTGGCTTTCGCCACTTTCTGAAACTCGCTGATGGCTTCTTCCAGCAAACCCATCTCGCGGAAGGCGATTCCGAGATTGTAGTGAGTCTCCAAATCTTCGTCTTCCGCGCCCATTTCCCCGAGTTCCGCGCGAAACTCGTCGAACACTTCCTTCAACGGACCAGATTCACCCGCGGGTGGAGGTGCCGGTTGTTTTGCGGGAGCCGAAGGAGGCGGGGCCGCCGGCGCCGACCCGGAGAACGCTGGTTCAAGCGAATCCATTCCCAGCTGATCGATTTCATGAGCAAGGTCGGCCAAGAATTGATCCGCGTCAAAATTGCTTCCCGCCGGAGGCGCAGCCTTATTCTGGCCCACCGGCTGTGGCGCGGGCGGCGCGATGGGGGTCTCAGGCGGCTTCTGATCGTAGGCGGGAACCAGCGGTTCGGGCTCGATGACGAGCTCGTATTCCTGCTCGAGTTCAAATTCCGGTTCTTTTGGCGCAGGCGGCTTTGGCGGCGGGGCAGGTGGCGCCTTCTCTTTGGATTTGGGAGGAGCCGGAGCTGGTTTTTTGACTTCGGGAACAGGCTTAGGTTCCTCAACAATACTGGCAGCAGGCTCGCTGAGATCGGCCGGCACATCCTCGGGCGGCACAATCGCCGGTCCTTCGGCGACCTGGAATTCTTCGACGTGCGCTGGTTCCGCTGGACGAGCCGGTGGCGCAGCGGGCCTGGCGGGCGGCGCAGCAGGTTTCGCAGGTGGCGCGGCGGGTTTCGCAGGCGGTGGCGGCGGAGCTGGAGCTTCAACCTTCGCTTCGGCTGGTTGTTCTTCCAGCAGCGTATCCCACTCTTCGGACAGATCCACTTCCTGAACTTCAGGCTCTGCTGGCGCGACGTTGACCGGCACGGGCTCGGGTTTCAATTCCTCAACTGGAGCGGGAGGCGGTGGTGGCTCAGGCGCCGCAGGCTCAGCAACTTCCTCGGGAGCAGGGATCGCCGCAATTTCCGGAATTTCGGCCTCGGCCGGCTCCTCGACGCGAGCCGGTTTGGCGGCTTGAGGTGCTGGCGCCGCTGCGCTGGCTAACTCCGCGTCGCTCAAGCCAGCCGCGCGCTGGAAGCGCCGCCGCAATTCCCCGAATCGCTCGGCGCTTCGCTTATCGCCGGTTTCGGTATGAATTTGCTCGAGTTGCGCAGCCAATTCCGCGGTCCGCCGGTCGTCGCCAGCTCCAAGAACGAAGTCCAGAAGCTTCTCGAGTGTGGGTGTATGTCGCGGAGCGCGGCGAAGAATGGCTTCAAGCAGGCCGATGGCCTTCTGCGTCAAGCCGTAGCTGGCAAACAAATCCACGTCGGTGAGAGATTGCGCTATGAACTTCTGCGTCTCATCGTCGAGTTGTGGTTCGAACGAGGCGACGGCCGGCTTCTTGTCTTCCACAGCGGGCGCAAATTCCTTTGTATCCGCGCGCAGTTTCGGAGCAGGAGCTTTCGGAATCTGCGCTTGCAAATCCTCTTCCGGCATCTCCGCGGCTGCTTCGGGCTCCAGAAGCCCCAGCTTTCGCAGCACGCCGTTGAGCTTGCGCTTGGCGGAATCGCTTTCCGGCTGGCGGTCTACGAGCTGCTCAAGAATCTTCTTGGCCTCTTCATAACGCCCTTCGGCAGCCAAAGCATCGCCCAAATTCGCCAACGCATCCGGCAGATGAAACGAATCGCTGGTACGGCCATACAATTCCACCAGCCATTCCAAAGGCTCTAGCCGCCCGGGCATACCCGCGGCAAGGTCATTGAGCATCTTGCCGACGACCTCATGCTCCCCGGCGTCAATCATCGTCAGCCGGGACTGTTCCAGAATGCCTATGGCCTTCTCGCCCTGCCCGCCCTGGATCAACAGTTCCACCACTTTTTGCAGCGGCCCATAATTTTTCTGGTCCGCTTCAAAGACGCGCATCGCCAGTGTGGTGGCCTGATCCCAACTCGAACACTTTACGTAGAGGTCGAGGAGCAGCTCGGACTGTTCACCGCCTTTTTCCAGGTCGGGAACCTGCTCAAGGAGATGCGCCGCCTTCTTGAATTCGCCCTGGGTGGAAAGCGATCTGGCCCGCACAATAATCGCAGCCATATTGTTCGGCTCGAGCTTCAGAGCCTTGTCTGCCAGTTTTTCGCTTTCCGCCTGGTCGCCGCGCGCCAGCGCCCGCTGCGAAGCGGACACATACGCTTCAATCGCCTCCCGGGTCTGCCCCATGGCCTGGTAGAGATCCGCAAGCCGGATTTGGATACGCAGATTGTCGGGTTCGGCCTGGAGGAGTTTTTTCAGCAGCCCGACGGCTTCCGTCTGCCGGTTATTTTTCAGGTGAATCTCGGCCAATTGGAGGAACAGCGGCCTCGCCTCGCTCATCACCCCTTGCTGCACGTACAAATCGGCAAGCTTTTCGAGGGGACGAATCTCTTCGGGCGCGAGTTTGGCGATGCGCTTGTAAACAGCAATCGCTTTGGTCAGGAATCCGTCGCCGACGAAAATCTGAGCCAGGCGCTCGAAATAATCGATGGCCTGGAACGTTTCGCCTTGCCGGATATACAGCTCGCCGATGGTCATCAAGGTGACTTGATCGCGCGGCTCGAACTTGAGAATATTCTGGTATTCGGCGATGGCTTGAGCGACCTTGCCCTGGTTCAGCAGCTTTTGTGCGGCTTCGACGTTTTTGCTCTTGTTATAAGCCATGCGCGTGCAAAGACAAACCTCCCCTAGAGGTTTGCCCCCGACGTTCTCCTCAATTTAGCCGCGGTCGTGGAACGACCTTTGGAGCTACTTGGTTACGCTATCAGGCGGGAAAAAGCCAAGTCAACGAAGCTAGAGTCCTTTGTGAGCAGGCAGTTATCCCCTTTCGATTTAGGAACCGTTCCGGCGAAGAACAGGCGAATGGGAAACGAGATTTTTCCGGGGTTGTGTCGTACTTTCTAAGGGCTGAACAAGCCCGCTCTTCCTTGTCGGTGTTACCATCCCCTAGTCGTTCCCAAGGGATTCGAAGCGGGATTGGTTCATGCATTTTGCCTCTTCGCGCCGCAATTTTCTTATGGCTCTGGCCGGAATGGGAGTCTGCACGGTCTTCGAGCGTCTTCGCGGCCTCGCTTCCGTCCAAGCCGCAAGCGGATCATTCAAGCTCTCCGTAATCACCGATGAAATTACGCAAGATTTCGGCCATGCGCTGGAGATTGCCTCTCACGAATTCGGGTTGGGTCATGTGGAGCTTCGCACGCTTTGGGACAAAAACATCATCAATCTCAATGAAAAGGAACTCGCGGAGGCGCGGCGGCTTCTGGAGAAATTTGAGCTTCGGGTGACGGATATCGCCAGCCCGCTCTTCAAAACCGACTGGCCCGGCGCTCCGAAATCCCAGTACAGCCCCGGGAAGCCCCAGTACGGCGCCGATTACACGTTTGAGCAACAAGGAGAAGTGCTGGAACGTTCCATCGCCGTCGCCAAGGCGCTGGGGACGGACCGTATCCGCTGCTTCGATTTCTGGCGGTTGGAGGATCCGAAACCTTTTCGCGGCGCAATGGATGAAAAACTGCACGAAACCGCTGCCGCGGTCGCTCCGAAAAACATCACGCTGCTTCTCGAAAATGAATTTGCCTGCAACACCGCTACCGGCGCGGAGGCGGGGCGCACGCTTCGTGCAGTCACTGCTCCAAATTTCAAGCTCAACTGGGACCCTGGCAATGCGGCGTATCGCGGCGAGACTGCGTTTCCAGATGGCTTTGAAAAAATCCCCGAAGACCGAATCGGGCATATGCACTGCAAGGACGTCGTGCGCAAAGCGGACGGCGGTTTCGAATGGGCGGCGATGGGGCGCGGCCTCATCGATTACGAGGGCCAGTTCCGCGCGATGTTGAAAATGGGGTACACAGGCACGATGAGCCTGGAAACGCACTGGCGCGGCGCAGGCTCGGCGGAAGAATCCTCACGCCAAAGCATGGCGGGAATGAAGGCACTTCTCAAAAAAGCTGGCGCACTGTAAACAACAGAAATCGTGTGGAGGAAATATGGCCACTGCAACCAACTCGCGTCGCAACTTCATAAAGGTAACCGGAGCAGGTCTCGCCGGCGCCGCGCTCTCCGCGCGCGCCTCGAGTTACTCCAACATCGCCGGTTCGAATGACCGCGTGCGCGTGGGCATCGTCGGTTTCTCCGACCGATTCCGCTACGCGCTGCTGCCCGCTTTTCGCGCCCACTCGAAAGAACTGAACTTTGAGATTGTCGCCGTTTCCGACATCTGGAAACTTCGTCGCGAAGAAGGCGTCGCTCACGTGCAGCAGGTTACGGGCGGCAGCATCGCGGCGGGTCGCAACAATGAAGAACTTTACGACCGCAAAGATGTGGACGCCGTTATCATCGCCACCTCGGATTTTCAGCACGCCCAACACGGCCTGCAAGCTGTCACGGCTGGCCGCGATGCTTACATCGAAAAGCCGCTCGCCAACACCATGGCCGACGCGCGCGCCATCCGCGATGCGGTGCGTTCCACCGGCAAGATCGTTCAGATCGGCACGCAGCGCCGCAGCGCCGCGAATTATCAGCGTGCTTATGAGTTCATTCGCTCAGGCCAATTCGGCGACATCGTCAGTGTCGAAATGACTTGGAACGTCAACCAGCCCGGCCGCTGGCGCCGCCCCAAGCTCGTCGCTGCTCTTCGCGAAGAAGACACCGATTGGCAGCGCTTCCTCATCAACCGCCCCGCGGCACCGTTTGACCCGCGCAAGTATGTCGAGTATCGCCTCTTCTGGCCCTACTCCTCCGGCATTCCCGATCAATGGATGGTCCACCAAATCGACACGGTGCACTGGTTCACCGGCTTGCCGCATCCGCGCCGCGTCGTGGCCAACGGCGGAATTTATCTTTGGCGCGACGGACGAAAAAATTGGGACACCATGACCGCCGTTTTCGATTACGGTCCACTCGACGATCCTTCCAAGGGATTTCAGGTCGTTTACTCTTCGAGGCAAACCAATTCCGCGGGCGACGTGAAGGAAATTTACTATTCGAACGGCGGCTCGCTGGACCTCGACAAGAATGTGATTTCCTCCGAAGGCGGCCTTGAAGAAAAATTCGCCAAGGAAACGGGCATGAAGCCGAATCTGCTTGCCAAGCGCTCGTTGGCCAGTGCCGCGAGTTCTATCGATAAGAGCGCTGACGCTGGCGTCGATGAAGCGACTTCTGCCAATATGCGCAACTGGATGGAATGCGTGCGCAGCCGCAAAACTCCCAACGCCAGCATCGAAGCCGGCTACAGCCACTCCATCGCGCTGTGCATGACGATTGCCGCGATTCAAACCGGCCAGCGCGTCACGTTTGATGACACGAAGCAGGAAGTGGCGGTGGGACGAGGAACTACTTTGTAACCGGCGTGAGCTTGAA
Source organism: Candidatus Acidiferrum sp. (assembly GCA_035623215.1). GTDB lineage: Bacteria > Acidobacteriota > Terriglobia > Acidiferrales > UBA7541 > Acidiferrum. Next base: position 94,772 of record DASPTW010000041.1, on the reverse strand, counting down.
GAGAGCCGAAGCGTGCGGCGCGAGCACGCCACGGGGGTATGACATGAGCCCGAGGTCCGCGCGTTCCCAGAGGTCGCGTCCCAGATACGCTGTGTCATTGTTCTTGCAGTCGGGGCAGATTAGAACCCAAGGGACAGGGAGCGTCTGTACATCGTTGTCCAAGTTGAAGGCGGCCAGATAAAGGTCATCACTCGACTTTGAACGGGCAGTCCAGACTGCGAATTTGTCAGTAGTGAGTACAGCGCGGTTTTCTATCGAAGATTGGTTGACCGCGATGACTTCCGGGTTCGTCAGCAACGACTCCGTCCATTCATCGCACAAAGTCAGATTGCCGCCCATGATGAGCGGCGAGCGGGCAATCGCCCAGAGCGTCAGCATGGTTCGCTGCTCATCGTGCGTCAATCGCGTCGCGCGCGGTTGACCCCAGCCCGCCGCAGGTTCGAGCCGGCCAATGGGAAGCATATCCGTGTCCGGCCAGTGCCCGGGTCCCGCGAACGGCGCCCACTTCGCTGCGCGCGCGAATTGGTTTTTCACTCCCGACGGAAACTGCGTCTCGCTGTACCACAAATCCCACATGTCGTCTGAGATGCGCCACATCTGAGCGTACTTGCTCACTTCTTGCGCCTTATCCAGCGCCGTGGGCCCTGGTGAAAGACTCAGCACGATCGGCCGCCGTGCTTTGCGCCGCGCCTGGCTGATCATGCGAATCTCGTCCCCTTTGTACGGGTGATCCGCGATGCAGTCGACTTTTAGGAAATCCACGCCCCAATCGTCAAACTGTTCCGCCAGAGAGTCGTAGTACGCCTGAGCCGCAGGCTTGCTCGCATCCAGGCCATAGTTGAACGGGTTCCACGGGCAAGTATCGGAAGTGTTCGCTGCGTCCGCCGCGCGAAACGAACTCCCCGCAATCGGCAGGTTCCTTTGCACCGCTTCCTTCGGAATGCCCCGCAAAATGTGCAGACCGAATTTAAGCCCCAGCGAATGTAAGAAATCTCCGAGCGGCTTGAAACCGCCGCCGCCCGCCGCCGAAGGAATGGTGTTGACCGCGGGCGTGTATCGCCCGAACGCATCCAAGCTGAATTCCGCATTCGCGGCGTTGGTTCCCGCGGAGTGATTCGTCACATACCAGCCGGAATCCACCACGATGTACTGCCAGCCAAATTTCTTCAGGTGCTCCGCCATCCACTGCGCGTTCGCGCGAATGTCGGCTTCGCTCACGGTCTCTCCATAAGCGTCCCAACTGTTCCAGCCCATGGGCGGAGTAGCGGCCAGAGGCGCCGTTGTTTGGGGAGTTTGATGAGCCGCAGGCTTGTTCATCAAAATGGCAACGGCCGCAAACACAAAACCTGCCAACACGGCTTCTAGGCGCATGCACTTCCTTTCGATGAACTAGATCACTTCGGACACGTCAAAGGTGGGAAACGACGTCTGCGTCGCCCCCGCCGCCCAGCAGGTCGCATCGCGCACCGGCGCAAACGAATAGCGATGCAGCGGTGTGGGCCCGTGCACTCGCAATGCTTCGAGATGATCTGGCGTGGCGTAGCCCTTGTGTTGCGCCAGCCCATACTGCGGATAGACCGCGTCCCATTCTTCCATCCGTGCGTCGCGGTGGGTTTTCGCCAGAATCGACGCCGCGGCAATCGACACGCTGCGCGCATCGCCTTTGATCAGCGACTTCTGTTCGATCAACACATCCAGTTGCATGGCATCAATGAGTAGGTAGTCGGGTGAGATGGCCAACTGTTGCAGCGCCGCCGTCATCGCTTGCCGCGAAGCCTGATAGATGTTCCAGGCGTCGATGCGCTGCGCATCGATTTCCGCTACCGCCCACGCGAGCGCATATTCGCGGATACGCTCGCTCAGTTGGCTTCGGCGCTCTGCGGTAAGTTTTTTCGAATCATCCAGACCGACAATGCGGCGCTTGGGATTGAGAATCACCGCGGCGGCTACGACCGGGCCAAACAACGCGCCTCGCCCAGCTTCATCAATTCCGGCGATTCGCGTCCAGCCCAATTTGCGCGCCGCTCGCTCGAAACGGGAAGAGCAGAGGCGGGACATTTTCGCGCAGAATCTTAGCACGGGAAGTTGTGGAAAAGCGCTGGCGCGTTGCGAACGGCTCGCGAGGCGCTCTCATTCGTAGCGAAGCGACTGGACGGGATCCACGCGCATCGCCCGCCGCGCTGGAATCCAAGCCGCGCAAAATGTTACGGCGAGTAAAACCAGGAGCGCCAATCCAAGAAGAAACGGGTCGTGCGCGCGAACTTCAAAAAGCAAAGACTCCAGAAGGCGCGAACCGAACCAGGCGCCCAGCAGTCCCAAAGCGGCGCCCGCAAGAGTCCACTTCGCGATGTTGGCAAAAAGCATCCTCAAGATGTTTCGCGGCGCCGCCCCCAGCGCCATGCGCACGCCAATTTCGCGCGTGCGCTGCGCGACCAGGAATCCCACCACGCCGTAGATGCCAATCGCCCCAAGCAACACCCCGAGGAACGCGAAGATTGACAGCAGCACGGCATTGAAGCGGGGGCGCTGCGTGAGCTTGCCCACTCGCGTGTTCATGCTCTCGATGGTCACCGGAACCGTTGGGTCGATTGCGGCGGTCTCCGAGCGAATCCACTGCGCGACGGCCTGCGGATCGATGGCTGTTTGGATGATGAAGTGCGCCGATCGAAAGTAGCCTTCCGGCTCATTTTTCCAGGGAATGTAAAACTCGGGATCGGATGGCGCCACGAGGCCGTTGTTCCTGACGTCTCCAGCAACGCCGACGATCATGCGCCACTCGGCCTGCGAACCAAAACGAAATGACTTTCCCAACGGATCCTCTGCACCCGGAAAAAGCCTCTTCGCCAGTGCCTCGCTCAAGATCACCGGCCTTTCCACGGGCATGCGATCCTCTTCGCGAAAGCCGCGCCCGCGCAGGATGGGGATGCTCAGTGCCGGAAAATATCCTGGTGTCACGTAGCGATAACCAATCATTCCGCCGGTGCCTTCGCTGAAACGCGCGTGCCCGGGGATTTCAATGGAAGAAAGAAATGTAGCCTGCATTCCTCCGGAGGGAGGCAACGTGTCGCTCAGCGCAAGCAGCGTGACGCCCGGCATTCGCTTTAGCCGCTCTTCAAGATGCTGGAAGAAGGCCAGTTGTTTCTCGGCATCCGGATAGCGGTGGGCGGTCAGGTCCATTCCCGCGGTGATGACGCTCTTCGCGTCCATGCCCAGCGCGACCGTCTGGAGTTTCCAAAGGCTGCGGAGCAGCAGTCCGGCTCCTGCCAGAAGAACCAGCGAAACCGCAATCTGCAGCGTGACCAACGCCTGCCGCAGAACGCCGCGGGGAGTCGCGTGGTTTTCTTTACCAGCCAGCAATTCCGGAGCAGGACGATGAAGCGCGGGCGCGACTCCGAAGAGAATCCCAGACAACACCGACATGCCCAGCGCAAAGCCCAGCACGCGAAGGTCGAGCGAGGCTTGCTCCAGCCGCGGAATTCCTTCCGGCGCGATGGAAATGAAAAGACGAAGCAGGAATAGGGCGAAGCCGCAACCCGCGAGGCCGCCGAGCAATCCGAGCAGCAAGCTTTCCGTCAGCGCTTGCCGCGCCAGGCGCCCTGGCGAAGCACCGAGAGCGGCGCGAATGGCCAATTCCCGCGCCCGGCTGGTAGCGCGCGCAAGCAGCAGGTTTGCCACGTTGGAGCATGCCACCAGCAGAACCGACAAAACCGCTCCAAAAAGAAGCCACGACGCCACGCGCGAGTCTTGGATCTGGCGATCGCGCAGAGAACGCACGCGAAACGACACTTCGCTGCGAAACTGCGGCGGTACGTATTGGAGCGACTGGTCGAATAGGGGCTGCATTGCCGCTCGCGCTTGCGGGATCGACACTCCCGGTTTGAGCCGCGCAAAAGCTCGCAAGATGACTTGCCGTGCATTCGGTCCGCGGTCCGTGGATCCGTCCAAAGCGGAGGGAACCAGAATGTCGTCGCGGCCAAGATTCGGCATTTCAAATTGCTCGGGCAGGACTCCAACTACGAACGTGGGCCGGCCGTCGAGCGAAATCGTCCGGCCCGGAAGATTCGGATCGCCGGCAAAACGCGAACGCCACAATGCGTAGGAAATCAGCGCGACACGAGGTGCGTTCGGCCGGTCTTCTTCAGCGGTGAAATTCCGGCCGAGCAGGGGCTGAATGCCGAAAGTCGGTAGAAATGTCGACTCCACAAGAGCGCACTTCAAGCGAATGGGATTCTGCTCCGTCAAATCGCATTCGGCCCCGCCGGGCACAAACGAGGTCACCGAAGCAAAGGGTGTCTGCGCCTTGCGCCAGTCGTAGTAGTCGGGACCGAGCACAAATTCGTTGGTATCGAAGGGCGCCATGTCGCCAAAACTGACCAATTGCTCATCGTGCGGATAGGGCAGGCTGCGGAACAGGATACGATCGACGACGCTGAAGACCGCGGTGGTTGAGCCCACACCCAACGCGAGGGTGAGAACCGCCAGGGTAGCGAAGAGCGGCTGTTTCGCGAAACCTCGGAGCGCGAATTGCGCATCCTTGAGCGTCGCGTCCAGCAACGGCAACCCTTGCTGCTCTCGATAGAGTTCCTTCATCTGCTCCGCGCCGCCGAACTCGCGCCGGGCTTCCCGCGCCGCTTCCTCCTGGCTCAGGCCGCGCCGCAAGTTTTCTTCGGTCAGCATTTCCAGATGCGCGCGAACTTCCGAGTCGAGATCGCGTTCGAGCTGTGCTTTGCGCCACCAACCCCGCACGCGTGACCCCAGGATGCGATACCACAACACTTTAGGCTCCTTCCGAGCGGCCCAGCAGCCGCGTCATCAACGCTGCCATCCGTTCCCAACTTTCTGTTTCCGCTTCCAGTTGTTTTCGGCCTTTCCGCGTGAGCGAGTAAAACTTCGCCTTGCGATTGTTCTCCGATGTGCCCCATTTCGCGGCGATCCAGCCACGCTGCTCCAGTCGCAGCAAGGCGGGATACAGTGTGCCCTGGTTCAGCCGCAACATGTCTTGTGAAACCTGTTTGATGCGTTGCGCGATCCCATATCCGTGCAGCGGGCCGAGCGTGTGAAGCGTCTTCAGCACGATGAGGTCGAGCGTGCCCTGGAGGACTTCGCCACGCGGAGGTGCCATGGGCTCTCCTTTAGATAAACAACAGGAGCATACGCCTTCTCCTGTTGAATATCAACAGGTATCCCTTTCGATTGACGCGGCTTCCTTCGGCGTGGCAGCATACGCCCGCCCAAACCGGCCGCCCATCCGGCGCGTTTTGAATTTCTTCTGTGGGAGTGCAAACATCATGCCGACTAATCCGCACAAGGCTGCAAATCCATTGCTGGCTCTTTTTCTCGCCTCCTCGATTGCGGGATTGTTGGCCGCTTCGCCCGCCGGTGCGCAATCGCGGCACATCGAACTGAACGATCTGCCGAAAATCGTTTCCGTCTCCGACCCGCAAATCTCTCCCGACGGAAAATCCATTGTCGTGGTCGTCTCCCGGCCGAATCTCGAGCAAGACCGTGGCATTCGCGAATTAGTGCTGGTGGACGCCGTTACCGGAGCCCAGCATCCTCTCACCTATGAACGCAACACTGTCGGGTCCCCGCGCTGGTCTGCTAACGGGGATCGCTTGGCCTTCGTCGCAAACGTGGGAACCGGCAAGGACGCGCAGCCGCAGATTTTTGTCATGTCTATGACCGGCGGCGAAGCCAGAAAAATCACCGACGCTCCGAATGGCATCGAGCAATTCGCATGGCGGCCCAACGGGGAAGACATCGCCTACGTAACCTCCGACGAGCCCGAAAACAAAAAGGAAATTGAGAAACACAATGACGCCTTCGAAGTCGGCGACAACGATTATCTTGCGACCGAAGCGCCGACGCCTTCTCATCTCTGGCTTATTTCAGCGGACGGCGGTAAAGCCAAACGACTGACCTCCGGTGCCTGGAGCCTGCCAAAGAGCGCGCCGCCTGGTCCTCCAGCTTCGCCAATTTCATGGTCACCGGACGGCAAGTCGCTGTTGTTTACGAGGCAGGAACATCCGCACCAGGGCGATGCCGATCTCACCACGCTACAAGTGCTGAACGTCGATACGGGCGAAACTCGCAAGCTGACGAAGCACGAAAAATTCGAAGCCTTCGGCGTATTCTCGCCAGACGGTACGCGCGTCGCTTACTGGTATTCGCGGGACGGCGACCCCAACAACGAAAATGAAATTTTCGTGACGCAAACCGCAGGCCGAGACGGCACCGACCTCACTCGCCCCATCGACCGCGACCTTCAGCGGGTCATCTGGATGCCAGACGGCAATTCCGTTCTTGTTGGCGGCAACGACAGCACCCAAGTCTCTCTTTGGCTGCAGCCTCTGAGCGGCCCGGCAAAAAAACTCGCGCTCGGGGACATCAGCCCCTCCTGGCTCTTTTGGGTGGATGCATTCGTTGGCCGCAAAGGCGAAATCGCCTTCACCGGCAGCACGCCTACGCAGCCCAACGAGTTGTATTACATGGCTTCGGCAAACGACGCGCCCAGGCGCCTCACCGATTTCAATCACGACATCGCCGCTCTCAACCTGGGCAAAACCGAAAAGTTCACGTGGAAAGGCCCCGACAATTTTCAAGAAGACGGCGTGCTCGTTTATCCGCCTGACTTTCATAAAGACCGCAAATATCCGCTGGTGCTGATCATTCACGGGGGACCCCAGGCTGCCTCCACCACCGCGTTCGGATTCTTGCCGCAGGTGATGGCCTCTCACGGCTACGTGGTTTTTTCGCCGAACTATCGTGGCAGCGACAATCTCGGCAACGCCTACCAGCGCGCCATCTGGAATGACGCGGGCGATGGCCCCGGTCGCGACGTCATGGCCGGCATCGAAGCCGTGAAGCAGATGGGCTTTGTCGACGAATCCAAAATCGGTGTGACCGGGTGGAGCTACGGCGGGTACATGACTTCCTGGCTTATCGGCCACTATCAAATCTGGAAAGCCGCTATGGCAGGCGCTCCCGTCACTGACGTATACGACGAGTACAATCTTTCCGATGGCAACATCACCGGGCGCTACAATTTCCGTGGCTCCCCCTTTGTGGGCGACAATCTCAAGGACTATCGCGCGCAGTCCCCCATTACCTACGCATCAAAGATGAAAACGCCCACGCTCATCATGCACGATACCGGCGACGCCCGCGTGACCGTCTCGCAAGGCTACGCCCTCTACCACGCCCTCAAAGACAATGGCGTCCCCGTGAAATTTGTCGCCTTCCCGATTCCCGGCCACTCTCCCGGCGACCCGGTTCGGCGAATGGAGATGGTCCGGCGCTGGGTCGACTGGATGGATCAGTATTTGAAGTGAGAATCTTTCTTCCGTCTCGATGTTTGGGTAAGACCATCGCCACCCGGCGGTCGTCCGTATTGTCAGAAAAGGAGTGGCCTCGATGAACCAGCGACTTCGACTCATTCTTTTGCGCGCAACGTCTGTAAGTGTTTTGCTCTTCGTTTTGCTTGCGGTTGCTCCCTATGGCCGTGCCCAGGGACTTTCGAGCAGCGATCTATCGAAGCTCCGTTCTGTGGGCGCCGTCGCGCTTTCTCCCGATGGCCGCCGCATCGCCTACACGATCACCATGCGCGACGAGCCAGGCCGCCCCTACGGCCAACTTTGGATTATGGATCTCGCTACGCAGAAATCCACTCGCATCGGCGGCGACAAGGATCGTGGCGGAGGCCCGCTTTGGTCTCCCGACGGCAAGTGGTTGGCTTTCTCAGGTAAGCAAGGCGACAAGCATGGCTTGATGATTGCCAAGCCCGATGGCTCCGATGTAACTGCGCTCGTTTCGCCTGAGGGTACTAACAGCCCCCTCCCTGGCACCGGAAACGAAGTTACATGGTCTCCCGACAGCAAGCAGATCGCCTACATTTCTTCCGTGCCGGACACTCACGCTGCCGAGGCAAGCGGCGATCCCATGGTCATCAGCCGCTATCTCTACAAGCCCGACGCGGGAGAAGGCATGACGCGGTTCAACGACAATCAGCGCTTGCACATTTTTGTGGTCGACGTCGCCACCAAACAAAGTCGCCAGCTCACCAAAGGCAACACCGACGAGCACTCCATCGACTGGTCTCCCGATGGAAAAGAAATTCTTTATCTCACCAATCCCGAGCCGAATCAGGACGAATTCTTTAACTACGACGTCTACGCATTGAAATTGGCCGACAATACGAGCCGCCGCATCACCGCCACCGAATTTATTGAATACGATCCACTGTGGTCACCTGATGGGAAGAAGATTCTTTTTCGTGGCACGCGACGCGGGCTCACCGACCGCGAAACTACCATGGAAGACACTCACGTCTGGGTCATGAACGCCGACGGCAGCGACCGACGCGAAATTGGCGCTGTGCTCGACAACCGCCAGGGCACTCCCCAATGGGGTCCCGATGGCAATTCCGTCTACTTCACCGTTCAGGAGCGCGGCAGCAATTATCTCGTACGTCTCCCCATTTCCGGGGGCAAGCCGGAATATGTCATCAAAGAGCGCGGCTCTGTCACGTCTTTCTCTATCGGCAAAGACGGCACCGTGGCCTACGGTTACGTTTCGCCGCGGGATCCGACGGAGTTGTATGTGAAAACCGGTGCGTCCGCGCCCCGCAAACTCACTGACCTGAATTCCCAGCTCTTTGCCGGCAAGCAAATCGCCGAGGTGGAATCCTTCACCTTCATCAGCAACGACAACAAGTACGAAGTCGAAGCCTTTCTCACCAAGCCTCTCGGGATGACCGCCACTTCCAAGCATCCACTCATTGTCAACATTCATGGAGGGCCGCACGGCCAGAATGGTCCCGCATTCAACTTCAAGAATCAGGTCTATGCGGCACGCGGTTGGGCCACGCTTAATGTCAACTTCCGCGGTTCCACCGGCTACGGTCAGAAATTTGCCGACGCCGTCTTCGGAGATCAGAACGGCAACGAGGGCCAGGACGTTTTATACGGCGTCAGCGCCGCCGTCCGCCGCTATCCCTGGATTGACCGCGAGCGCATGGGCATCGAAGGAGTCAGCTACGGCGGCCAGCTCACCGATTGGCTCATTACTCAAACCAACGAGTTCAAAGCGGCCATCCCGATCGCTGGGATCGCCAACCTGGTCAGCTACAACTACATGACCTACTACAATCAGTACGAAGAAATGGAGTTCGGCCAGTTCCTGCATCAGGGCAACTTGATGGACGTTGCCTGGGAGCGCTCGGCGCTGAAGCACGTCGCTGCCGCCCACACCCCCACCATGCTTATGCATGGTGAAAATGACAACGACGTCCCCATCGCCGAAGCCGAACAATTCTTCATCGCTCTAAAAGACGTGGGTACCGAAGCCATCTTTGTCCGCTATCCCCGCGAAGGGCATGGCCTCGGAGAAGTCGGCCACAACATCGACTCCATCGACCGCTGCATCGCCTGGTACGAAAAGCATTTCCCGAAACCCGGCGCCGAAGGCATCACCAACGTCCAACCCTAACGCATGTAAAATTGGCCGGCGAGAGGCGCATCCGCCAACAAGAAAGCCCTGGTTGCCCAGGGCTTCTTTGAATTTTTCAAACTGCGGAAACTTCTTCAGAAGCGTTGTCTAATTGCTTGCTTCCGTACCGGCGGTTGCGGCGACGGCTGCTTCTTCTTCGCGTTCGGCGCGGCGGATGCGGGCGGCCTTGCCCTTCAAATCGCGCAGGTAATACAGCCGCGCGCGGCGAACCTTGCCCTTGCCCACGACTTCGATCGAGCTGATCGTCGGCGAATGCAGCGGGAAAATGCGCTCGATGCCGATGCCGAAGCTGACGCGCCGTACCGTGAAGCTGGCGCTGGACGCGCGGCCCTTCTTGGAAATCACTACGCCCTCAAAGGCCTGGAGCCGCTCTTTTTCTTTCTCGCCCTCGCCTTCCTTCAGCCGCACGTTCACGCGGACAGTGTCGCCGGGACGGAAATCGGGCAAATCTTTGCGCAGTTGCGCTTCATGTAATTTACGAATTACCGGATTCATGTTTCTGTTTCCTTCTAGACCCACTCTGGCGGGGCCAACTCACTTGAGACAATCCCATATTATACGCAAATCGCCCGATTTTTCCTAAAGAATTTCGCATCTACATCCACGCGCGAATGCAAACAACGAACACCTTTTCTCAATCGACCGCCTCCGGCGTGGCAAGCAAATCGGGCCGATTGCGGCGCGTTTTTTCGAGAGCGGCGGCGCGCCGCCACTTCGCCACTTCTGCGTGGTTCCCGCCAATCAAAACCTCGGGCACTTTCCAGCCGCGGTACTCCGCCGGGCGGGTGTAGTGCGGAAAATCCAGAAGCAAGTGACTGGTGATCCCTCGAGGCTCGAGGCAACCCGGTGACTCGTGACTTGCTAGAGGCGATACGCCGCGGCCTTCGTCAGGAGCCTCACGGTCTCCGCTAAATGATTCGTTCTGCGAAGAGGCTTCATTTCCAAGCGCGCCCGGGAGCAGCCGTGTCACAGCATCGATCACCAGCATGGCGGCAAGTTCGCCCCCGCTCAACACGAAATCCCCAACGGAAATCTCTTCCGTTGCCAGATGCTCCGCCACGCGCTCGTCCACGCCTTCATACCGTCCGCAAATAAAAATGAGCCGTTTGAGCTGCGCAAATCTCCGCGCCGTTTCCTGAGTGAACCGTTCCCCTGCCGCGGACATGAGCACAATCGCGGTATTCGGGTCCAGTTCCGCGCGGCCGGCTACGTCGCCAACGGCATGGCCAAGGAGCGACTCCACGGCCTCAAACAGCGGCTCCGGCTTCAACACCATGCCCTCGCCGCCGCCAAACGGGCGGTCATCTACGGTGCGGTGCCGATCCTTCGTGAACTCGCGTAAGCCCTGAACGTGCACTTCCGCGATCCCGGATTCCCGGGCGCGCCGCACAATCCCATGCTCCAGCGGTCCGGTGAAAAACTCTGGAAAGATCGTGATCAAGTCGAATCGCATCGCAATTCAGTGTAGCCAAACCTAGCAAAGCCTTCCATCCCGGCTTGTTCCTGGGGCGGGTCCGCGTTTCCCCTGCCAGCGCCAAGGAACTGCAAGCACCATTGCCTAGTACTCTTTCTGTCCTCGAGGACAGCTTGTCTCTTGCGTGCCGCGACTTTAACCTTTTACCGTTGAATGAATTACTCTTGGCGCGCTGCCTTGAGGGCGCGCCACTTCGCTTGGGTCGCCCTCGCCCTGTTTCGGAGGCCAAGTCCGTGAGTTCCGCACCACGCCTGCTGCGAGTCCTTTGCCTGACCTTGCTCACGCCTGCTCTCGCACTCCTCTGCGGGTGCGGCGGCTTGGGCAGCGGCTACGGCGGCGGCAACGGCGGGGGGAACGCGCCCGCTGCGCCCACCGGCCTTACTGCCACGAGCGCCAACGCGCAGGTGAGTCTATCCTGGAATGCCAGCTCCGGTGCGACTGGCTACTACGTAAAACGCTCCACCACGAGCGGCACCGAAGCGCAAATTGCCACCGTTGCCACGAACGTGTACACCGACAGCGCGGTCACGAACGGAACAAAGTATTTCTATGTGGTTTCGGCTTACAATTCGTCCGGGCAAAGCGCGAATTCCACGGAAGTCAACGCCACGCCGCTCGCTCCGCCGCCTCCCGCACCCACGGGGCTCACGGCAACTGCCGGCAACGCTCAGGTGGCGCTGACGTGGAACGCCAGTTCCGGCGCAACCAGCTACAACGTGAAGCGGTCCACAACCAGCGGCACTGAGACTCAGCTCGCCACTACATCTTCCACGAGTTATACGGACAGCGCCGTTACAAATGGCACGAAATACTTTTACGTGGTGTCAGCGGTGAACGCTTCCGGCGAAAGCCCGAATTCTAGCGAAGTTAGCGCCACGCCGCAGGCACCGGAAGCGCCTCCGCCAACGCCAACCGGCTTGCAAGCCACTGCTGGAAATACGCAGATTATTTTGAGTTGGACCGCCAGCAGCGGTGCTACGAGCTATCACGTCAAGCGCTCAACGACCAACGGCAGCGGTTACACGCAAATCGCCGCGCCTACTTCCACCAATTACATAGATACTGGCCTGACGAATGGAACGACGTACTACTACTTCGTTTCTGCGCTAAACGCCGCTGGCGAGAGCGCCAATTCCACGCAAGCCTCCGCAACACCAGCGGGAGCAGCTCCGGACGTCACCATCACCATCAATCCAAACAACACAAAAACGATTTCTCCCTACATCTACGGCATCAATTTCTATTCCGGCATTACGGGTGCGCCTTCGCAACTGACCTTTGACCGCGCGGGCGGCAACCGCTGGACGGCCTACAACTGGATCAACAACGCCTCGAATGCCGGCAGCGATTACTTCTACGAGAATGACAATTACCTATGCAATGGAAGCTGCAACGCCAGTATTCCCGCGGAAGTGGTCCGCACCTTCATCGCCGGAGACCAAGCCAACGGCTTGGCGAGCCTCGTTACCTTCCAAATGCAGGGTTACGTGTCCATTGACACGACAACGGTTCAGGTGCCCCAGCCGTTTCCTAACCTGACGTACTTCCGGCCGGTGGTTGACAAGAAGAGCTCCGTCTCGAACGCTCCTTTCACGCTCACGCCTCCGCCCGCCTCCACCGACAACAACGTCTACATGGACGAATTCCTCTGGGCGCTCGACCAGAAGTTTTCCGGGGAGGGCATCTTCGACGCCAACCCAACGCACCCGACGTTCGTCGAGCTGGATAACGAGCCGGAACTCTGGAATTCCACTCACCAGGAAATCCAAGGATCCACTCCGGTGAGCTCCGATAACTACATCACGAAGACCATCCATCTTTCGCAAGCCCTGAAAGACCAGTTTCCCAATCTGACGATCTTTGGGCCGGTAGACTATGGTTTTCAGGGCATCTATAACTGGCAAGGCGAATTGAACGCCACTCCGAGCGGTGCGAATTGGTTTCCAGACAAGTACCTGGCAGCGCTGAATACCGCGTCCGCCTCGTACGGAAAGCATCTTGTGGATGTGTATGACTTCCACTGGTACGCGGAAATTTATGATTCCGGCGGGAACCGCATCATCAACTTGAACAGCACGACGCTGACTGACGCGCAGGTGCAACTGATCGTGCAAAGCCCCCGAGATCTTTGGGATCCCACTTTTCACGACGACAACAACAGCAATCCCTGGATTTACAACGAGCTCGGCCAGACGCCGATCAACATTCTTGGCCGGCTGCAATCCAAAATCGATTCGGAATTCCCTGGGATGAAAATTGCAATCACCGAATATGAAAACGGCGGCTGGAATCACATTGCCGGCACCATCGCGCAGGCCGACAACCTCGGGGTCTTCGGCGCTCAGGGCTTGTTTGCCGCTAGTTTCTGGCCTCCCGGCGGGACATACCCGTATGCACTTGCAGGTTTCCGAGCGTTCCGCGATTTCGACGGCGCGGGCTCAAATTTTGGCGATACTTCTGTGCAATCGACCTCGAGCGATGTCGCGAGCGTAATGGTTTACGCAAGCACGGATACCACGGCGCCGGGCCGCGTGGTGTTCGTGGCGATCAATCGTTCCAATGCTTCAAAGGTGACGGCCATCGACGGGCAGGCTCTTACCGGAACCGCTTACTTGTACCAGATGACAGCGACTTCCGCGCAAGGGCAAACCGCGATTCAACCTGTCGGGATTGGCACGATGGCCGCGAGTGGTTCGTCGCTGACCCTCACGCTTCCCGCCTACAGCGTCACCACCATTGACGTTCATTGAGCGACGAGAAGTCTCGAATCCTATCGGCTCGCGAAACAAAGTGTGGATCGGTTGAGATCCTTCGCTGCGCTCCGGGTGACAGAATCGCAAGGTGAGAGAAGCAGGCTAGGAGCTCAGCGAATTCAGTTCGCGAAGGCCTTCGGGTAACACCACACCAATGCGGCGGGCGGCGACGTCGATTTTCGTGCAAATGTCGACGGCGAGCGGAATCAAAATGTCTCCTTGCGCGGTGTCCACTTCCAGAATCGGCGTGCCGGGAAATTCTTCTCCGGGAAACTGCACGTCGCGAACGGTGCCAAGCAGGGCGGGGGCTTCGGCAAGCGAGCACGGCGAAGAAGCAACGACTGGCTCTTGAGTTGGAGTTTCAAAAACGCTGCAGCCGATAAGGTCGGAAACGAAATATTGACCTTCGGGAAGCGTCACGCGCTGTTCGAACCGCAGCAGGACTTCCAGCCCGCGAAATTTCTCCGCTTCAGAAATCGAATTCACGCCTTCGAAATGAAAAACTGCTTGTCCGCGGTGATTCTGGCTCAACCAGCAAGACTTTAAGGCCATGCGGCGGGGCTCGATTGCCCCGCCGCTTGAGCCGACAAAGACTTCCTTCAATTTCGTGAGCCGTTCGGGGAAATCCGTGAGGAGTTCCGCGGCGACTTCGCCCTTGTTGCCGCGCGCGCGGAGAATGCGCGCGACGATTACCCATCGTGGAGTTTCAGGCTTCAATGGACGGCATACCAGGGCTGATCGCGGCGAAAAAGGCGCTTTACATTTCAATCTTCAAGAATCTCGAGCGTAAATCGCTTCCGCAACTTCATTCCCGCAGCACCAAGCAGCGTGCGAATCGCTTTGGCGGTGCGCCCCTGCCGCCCGATCACTTTTCCCAAGTCTTCCGGATGCACCCGCAACTCCAGGACGGTGACTTGCGAGCCCTCAACGGATTTCACTTGCACGTCCTCAGGATGGTCCACGAGGGCCCTGGCGATAGCTTCCACCAGCTCCTTCATCGGGCACCTCCGCACGAACGTGGCCCCAAAGGGCACCTTACCGCTCCATAGCGAAGCGGTCAACGCTTTAGTGAGTCGTCAATGGACGGGTCGAGGTGGAAGCGCTAAGGAAAGACGCCTCCGCCCCACCTGGGAATCTCAAAAAGGTGGGGCCGTGCCTTTACGCAATCTTCTGCTGACGGAGAAAGCTGCGAACCGTATCGCTGGGCTGTGCGCCGAGGCCGATCCAATGCTTGATGCGCTCCGCGTCCAACTTGATCTCCGCGGGCTTCTTGAGCGGGTCGTAGGTCCCCACGGACTCGCGGATGCGGCCGTCGCGCGGCCGGGTCCTCTCGATGACCACCACGCGGTAAAAAGGCTTTTTCTTCTTGCCAATCCTAGACAGACGAATCGTTAACACTAAACAGTCCTCCTGAACACATTTATTGTAGCGTGTAGCGCCTCACTGCGGCAATCAGACAGTTAGGGCTTGTGAGAGTCCCTTATTTTGGCGCTTTACAATCGGCCTAGGAAAGCCCTATGCTATTCCTAGGAGTTCCCTGTGGCAACACTATACGTGGAAAATGTGCCCGACGACCTCTATGAAGCTCTGCGCAAACACGCCAAGCAGAACCATCGTTCGATTGCAGGAGAAGTGCTAACCCTGTTGGAACGATTCTATCCAACTGAAAGAGAACTGAAGCGCCGACGAAAAGCCACTGCGGCGATCAAGCGCCTGCGGTTCACGGCGACACGAGCAGGAGGCGCCTTTCCAACATCGGAGGAAATGATTCGTGAAGACCGCGAACGATGATTTGGCGTATTTAGCCGAGGCGGTTCAGGCCGTTGAAGGCGGCGGCTTTGTAGCATTCGGCCAGGGTGGGATAGTTGAAAACGGTGTTCACGAAATAGGTGATTTTGCCCTTCAGCAGGAAAACGGCCTGGCCGATGTGGAGTAGTTCGGTCGCACCTTCCCCGAAGATGTGGACGCCGAGCAGTTCGAGCGTTTCGCGATGGAACAGGAGTTTGAGCCGGCCATCGACTTGCCCGGTGATTTGGCCGCGGGCGATTTCACGAAAGTAGGCCACGCCCACTTCGTAGGGCACGTCCGCGTCCGTCAATTGCTCTTCGGTTTTACCGATGAAGGAAATCTGCGGAATGGTGTAAATGCCGTAGGGATATCCGGCGGGATCGGTGTGGACATCGAGATTGAAAGCGCGCGCGGCTGCGATGCGCCCCTGTTCCATGGAAACGGAAGCGAGGCTGGGGAAACCTATCACGTCGCCGACGGCGAAGATATGGGGCTGCGTGGTGCGGTAATTTTCATCGACTTTGATGCGGCCGCGATCGTCGCTTTCTACTCCCGCAGCCTTGAGATTCAGCGCATCCACGTTGCCCGAGCGGCCGACCGCGTACAGCAGCGCATCGCCGACGATGCGTTTCTTGCTGACCAGGTTCGCGGCCACTTTTCCATCGGGCAGTTCCTCGACGCCTTCCACTTCCTCATTCAGGCGCAGGGTGGCGCGATGGTCGCGCATGTGGTAGCTCAGCGCCTCGACCATTTCCATGTCCGCAAATTCCAGCAAGCGGGGCCGCTTCTCGACAATGATGACGCGCACTCCGAGCGTCGCGAACATGCAGGCATATTCGACACCGATGACGCCGCCGCCCACGACGATCAGCGTTTTCGGGATGTGCGGCATGCCGAGAATCTGGTCGCTGTTGATGATGTTGCGGCCATTGATGGGCACCTTAGGATTGGTTGCCGGTTTCGTGCCTGTGGCGACGACCACATACTCCGCTTCAAATTCGGAATAGCCAGCGTGATTTTCCGTGCGGATGTGATGAGGATCGAGGAATTGCGCGATGCCGTGGTTGACGTCCACGCCATTCCGCTGCAACTGGTTCTGAACGACTCCGGCCTCATTCTCGATGACGTGATGGATGCGGAAGTTCAAATCCGCCATGGTGATGTTTTCTTTGAGGTTGTAGTTGGTGCCGTAGAAATTCTTTTCGTAGAAACCGGAGAGGTGCAGGACGGCCTCGCGCATGGTCTTGCTGGGAATCGTTCCGGTGTTGATGCACACGCCGCCAATCGACGTCAACTTTTCAATGACGGCAACGCGTTTGCCTGCTTTTGCGCCCTGAATGGCGGCGCGCTGCCCGCCGGGTCCCGAACCAATCACGACAAGGTCATAGGGCTGCATTGAGTCGTCCTGGACTGCGCCTGTCAGCCGCGGGGCTTATCCGGCCAGCTGAGTTTAGCTGGGAAGTATAAACCACAGCGGGTCAAGCAGTCCGGTAGAGAGCCGCAACTCATAACCCGGGCGTGTTACGGGAGTATGAACGTCCGGGCGCAGTGATATGCTTCTGCGGATTCGATTGAGGTGCAACGTGCGGATTGGATTTTTTTGCGGATTTCGAGTGCTTTTGTGCGTCGCGCTATTTTGTGCGTGCGAGAGCCTGGGCCAGGCTCAGGAGCCGGTGAGAAGTGTGGAAGATTCCGTGTTTTCGGGGCTGGTCAAATCGAACGAGCCGGGCTTTGCCGTGCTGATTCGTTACGGCGGCAGAAATGGCTACCAGCGAGCGGAAGGTGTGACGGATTTACGCAGCAATGCCAAAATCACGCCGCGCACGAATTTCCGGCTGGCCTCGTTTACGAAGCAATTTACGGCGATGGCCATCATGCTGCTCGTTCATGATGGAAAAGCCAGTTACGACGACAAGCTGGCGAAATTTTTTCCTGACTTTCCCGCTTATGGAAAGGACATCACGCTTCGAGACTTGCTGAATCACACGTCCGGCTTGCCGGACTACGAAGATTTGATGGACGCGGCGGAGAAAGCGAGCGGTCCAAGGTGGTCGCCAGAGAAGCAGATTCAAGATGACGAAGTTTTGGAGTTGCTGAAGAAAGCCGATAAAGGAAAGTTCGCACCGGGAACGAGTTGGGCTTACAGCAATTCTGGATACGTCGTTCTGGGAATGATTGTTGCGAAAGTCTCAGGGAAGCCGTACCGCGAATTTCTGCATGACCGAATTTTTGCTCCGTTGAAAATGAGCCACACGGTTGTCTATCAAAAAGGGAAAAACGAGGTGCCGAATCGCGCGTTTGGCCACTCGAAAGAAAAGGAATCCGAGCGATTAAAGGAAACCGATCAAAGCGCGACTTCCGCGACGCTGGGAGACGGCGCCATCTACTCGAATCTCGAAGATCTGGCGAAGTGGGATGACGCGCTTCGGGACCACACGTTGCTCAGCGAAAAAGAATTTCAACCGGCGCTAGTGGCGGTGAAGTTGAATGACGGCTCCGAGCCGAAGTGGCCGAAAGAGCCGAATGATGACAACCTTCATCCCGGTAAACCGGTTGCGTATGGCTTCGGGTGGTTTCTCGATCCCTACGAAGGCCACCAACGGATGTGGCACACCGGAACCACAATGGGCTTTCGCACGGTGATTGAGCGCTTCACGGAAGGCGACGGCCTGACCGTCATCATGCTGTGCAATCGCACCGACCTCGATCCGGAAAAACTCGCGCTGCAAATGGCAAGCTACTACCCGCCACTGAAGTGAAGAGGCGTTTCTCAGGACATCCCCGAGAGTTTGCCGAGGCCTTTCATTTTGCTGCGCGCGGCCAGGGCGCCGTACTGCTTCATCATGGTGCGCATTTGGAGGTATTGCTTAAGGACGGTGTTGACGTCCTGAACGGTGGTGCCGCTGCCCTTCGCGATGCGCTTGCGGCGCTTACCGTCGATGACGTTGTGGTCGCGGCGCTCCTCGTTGGTCATCGAGTTGATGATAGCTTCAACTTGCTTGAGTTTCCTTTCGTCGACGGTCGCGTCTTTCGGCAGATTCGCGAGCGGCCCCATTTTCGGCAGCATGTCCACGAGCTGGTCGAGCGGGCCCATCTTGCGCACCTGCTTGAGCTGATCGCGAAAATCTTCCAGCGTGAATTCCGCCTTGCGAAGCTTGCGCTCGAGTTCCTCGGCGGCTTTGCGGTCGACGGTCTGCTCGGCACGCTCGATCAGCGAGAGAATGTCGCCCATGCCCAGAACGCGCGAAACAATGCGCTCGGGATAAAAACCTTCGAGGGCGTCGTATTTTTCGCCGAGACCGACGAACTTAACAGGCGCGCCGGAAACTTTGCTGATGCTGAGCGCCGCGCCGCCGCGCGCGTCGCCGTCGAGCTTGGTCAAAATCACGCCAGTCAGTCCCAGGCGCTTGTGAAATTCTCCAGCGGAACGAACCGCGTCCTGACCGATCATGGCGTCGGCAATGAACAGGATTTCGCTGGGCTGGAGTTCTTTCTTCAGCATGCTCAGCTCGTTCATCAATTGATCGTCGATGTGCAGGCGGCCAGCAGTGTCGACGAGAATCACATCGCTCGCGGAAAGCTTGGCTTCCTTGATGGCGCCTTTCACGATTTCCAATGGCTTGTCGGTCCCCGTGCCCGGCCAGAGCGCTGTACCTACCGCTTTCGCCACTTGCGCAAGTTGCTCGCGCGCCGCGGGACGATACACGTCTGTCGAAACCACCAGCGGGCGATGCCCATGCTGCGCCAGCCACTTCGAGAGTTTGCCCGTTGTGGTCGTTTTGCCGGAACCTTGCAGGCCTACGATCATCCAGACAGAAGGCGGACGCGAGGCAAACAGCGGCTTGGCGTGTTTGCCGAGAAGCGTGGTTAGCTCGTCGCGCACCACTTTGATGACTTGCTGATCGGGAGAGAGCTGCAGCATGACTTCACTGCCAATGGATTTCTTTCGAATGTTGGCGAGCAACTCGTCGGCTACTCCGACGTTAACGTCGCCTTCGAGCAGCGCTTCACGGATTTCGACCAGCGCGGCGTCCAGGTGCTCTTCGGTGAGCTTGCCCTGCCCGCGCAGGTTTTTAAATGTGCGTTGCAGCTTTTCTGTCAGATTCTCAAACATGGTCCCTGTGAATCCTTCGCTGATAACAACCTTTCAAGGATAACAGTTCGGCCCGGGCGTGTGCATGGGTCGGCGTCTCGCGTGGAGCGTGGGCTTGATACTCGCCCTGCGCGGAAGCTCAGTGGCCTAGGAGGGTAGCGATGAGAGCGATTTTCTCGTTCCCACCGAGACCGCAGGTTTGTGTTGTAGCGCCTCGTTGAGTTGCTTGCGGTATTTCTTCAGTGCCTTCCGTCCGGAGTGAGTGATTTTCAGCGAAGTCACGGGGAACTCCCCGCGAAAGAACTTTCGTGCCTCCACATATCCGGCTTCCTTCAGTTTGGAGATGTGTCCGTTCAGATTTCCTTTGGTCAGCCCGCACACCTTTTCCAAGAATCGGAATTCCGCTTCTTCTGCTTCGGCCAAGACCGTCAGAATCACCAGACGCGCCGGCTCGTGAACGAGGCGGTCCAGGGTAAGGTAACTCTCGACGTCGGGCCTCATGTCGGCTCCTTCATCGCGCTCAATTTCCGACGAAGTTTCAAGAATTTCATGTGTTCCGTATAGCCAGCCAGGATCATCACCACGGCCACAATCTCCGCTACGATTCCGAACGCTCCCGCTACTCGGCTCGCGATCTGGATGTTGCCGCTCAGTAGAAACGCGGAAAGCGCCAGCAGAAAAACCCCTGGTACAAACTCGTAAGGAGCTCGCAGGTATCGCCACACCACAACTGGCATGGTCAGTAGGACGGCAATGCAAACCGCGCTGGTCACCGCGGACTTCCACGAAAACGGCTGAATTGGCTTTTGAACGAGAAAAACGGCCAGTATCAGCACTGCGAAGAAACCAGCGAGAAGTCCCAGAATTAGATCGTGCCATCGCCTTTCCCGCTGCGTCACTCGCCCACTGAACTGGTAGTAGCGTCTGCGAAGCCATTCCTTGCTGATGATCCAAACAAGCGGCGTAGTGCCCAAAACAATTCCTTCCCAAGCATTGACGGGGCGGTGCGCCACGAGAAAAACCACCAGAAATATGAGTGCGCCGCCCATCACATGGCCGAGCCCCGCTGCATCTCGGGAAAACCTTGCATACTCGCGAGTCAGCCTTTGTACTTTTGTGAGTTCCTCGGTGGGAGCTTGCAAAGGCGTCGACAAAGTGTTGTTCATGGTTTCCGCTCCTTTCTTGGCAACTGGCTTGCCTTATTCATTGCAGACTAGTCTTCCCTATAGACTAGTCTATGTCAAGGACTTTTTGAAATGCCTATTTGATTGCAACAACCGTTCGAGACGCTATGCTGGAGGCTCGAACGGCGAATGAGATGACTTGCGAGAGAAGCGAGGAAAGACTAGAACGTGAGCTTGCCCTGCCCGCGCAGGTTTTTGAATGTGCGTTGCAGCTTTTCTGTCAGGTTCTCAAACATGGTTCCTGTGAATCCTTCGCCGATGAGCTTCTAGGATAACAGGGCCGGGAGGGCCTATGCACGACTGCTGGGAGAATCGCTCAATTGACGAAGCAACGCCCAGCGAGGAGTCATCTGCTTGCAAGGAGTGTTTTTTCGATTTGAGAAGAGTGTTTTGAGAACAGTTCGGGTCAATAGTGCCAGGACGCGGTGTTCTCGCCAGCGGGAGCGTTCTTCACAATGTGTTCCGCCATCCATCGAACGAGATTCGCGCGAGAAGCAGGCTGCCAGCCGTGGCCTTTCATCGGCCTTCCATAGGCAAATTCACATTCGCAATCCGGGTTCTTCAATTCCTTCGTCATTTCTTCGAACTTGTACACCGCCAAATTCAAATAGAAATTGTCCATGTCCCCCACGAAAATATGAATTTTTCCCTTGAGCTTCGGCCCCAGCGTTGGCCAATTCGTTTTTACGTTGTAACTCAAGTCGTACCCGTGGTCGCGCATGTACAGCGCGACGCTGTGGTCAATTTTCCCGGTTCTTTTGTCCCAAAGCGCTTTCGGATAACCATCATCCCCAATGGGTCCATATGCTGCGTCCCAGATTTCAACCTGTTCGCCCGACCTTCCGTGACTCCCCAGCACGGCCTCCATCTCGCTGAACTGCTGTACGGAAATCTCGTCCTGCCCCTGCGCCGTCCGCATGATCGAGCGCGGTACCTGCACCCATGAATGACCCGGCTCGAAGAACGCGTTGTCATCTTCGTAGGCATTCACTGTCCCGTACCACCGAAAATCAATCGGGTCCGGATAGAGCGTCCACGTTCCGCCAAAAAAATCCGGATAAAAAATTTGCACGGCCAGCGATTCCCATCCGCCGGTCGATCCTCCCGTAAGCACCCGTGCGTACGGCTTCGCAATCATCCGAAAACGCGCTTCCAGATAGGGAATCATTTCTTTTACCAGAGCATCGCCATAGGGCCCGTTGTTCACCGAGTTCACCGCATACGAATCGTCGTAATACGGCGTCGGATGCTGAAAGGTGACCGCGATCATTCGCGGAAAATTGTCTGACGTCCACGCCTGGTAGAACTCGTGTCCCGTCTCGATATTCAAGTCCGCCAGCCGGGCGCGCATCTCCGGGCTCACCGGATTGTCTTCCTCGGTGAAACCGAGCGGTGGCTGAAGGCTGAAATGGTTCTCTTGATAAATCACCGGATAACGCGCGTTGGGGTGCTCGTCGTACCCCTTTGGCAGCAGCACTGTTGCCCCGATGTATATCGGGTGTCCCCAGAATTTCGTCAGCAGCTCGCTCTGAATCTTGATGTGCTTCACCCATTGGGTATCCGGCGGCACCTGTACGGGCGGAATTACTTTCGTCAGACTGAGCTTGATGTCGTATCCGGCAGCCGGGTCCAGGTGCACTTTCTGCACGTCGCTGTATAAATTCCCTGGTGAACGGTTGAAGTGCTGACCCTCCCACTGGTCCATGTGCAGCCATACCGTATGGCCATCCGCGCGGTGAAACTCCGTGTAAAGGTTCATGATCGCTTGCACAAAATAATCGCCCGCGGGAATGTCGCGCAAACTGTGCACCGGCGCGCCGAACGTGCTCTCGTCAATCAATGCCGCCTGCTCCGGCTTCAACTCACTCACATCCACGCCAAACAACGGCCCCGAATCTCCCCAGCTTCCTGCCACCAGCCGCGGCTCCGGCTTATCCGACTTCGTAATCACGACAAACGCCCGCCCGGTAATCGGTCCCGCATGGGCGGATGCCGGAAACGAAACCTCGAATTTTTCTGAGGCTGATTGCGGGAATGGAGCCGCATGAACGGGCGCGGCCAGGAGAATTGCGGCAGCGCCTAACAATGCGGCCCAAACAGTTCGAGTATGTGGATTCATTTGGCGCTCCCCAACGCGCGGAGAGCCTACTACACGGGGAGCTAAGCTTTCAAAGGGCAAACGCTTAGAAGGTCAGTTTGACGCCGAGTTGCGCGGCGAATGGGATGCCCACCGTTGTCCCGGGGCCGAAGAAATCGCCCAGCGCGCCCGCGGGAATTGCGAGTTGGCTAAGGTTCGTCACTGGCTGCGTCAGCGTGCACGCGGCGTTGAGGCAAATATCAGTCACGTTGCCGGATTGCGCTTGGGCCGCCGGAACGGGCAGCGCCGCTACGTTCCCCACGTAATTCGCCCCGGGATTATTGCGGTTGAAGAGGTTGAAAAACTCGATGAACGGCAAAACGTTCCAACGTTCATGGATGCGGAACGGGCGGCTGACGCGCAGGTCGGCCTGGATGTAAGGCGTGCCCCGGAATTCGTCGAGAGTCGTGGGAACTCCGTTTACGGAAATCCGTGCCGTCCCGTCTGCCGTTGTGATGGTAAGCGGCCTAGCGCTTTCCGCTTGCGTCAGCGTGGTCAAATCCAGTCCGCCTGGCAAATGCCATGTCCCAGCTAGAACAAAACGGTGTCGCACATCTTCGCCCGATGGACCATAGTCGCCGGGCGCGAAGGCGTTGAGTGGATTACAAACGCCGTTCACGTAATCGAACAGCTCGCCGAGCACGCAGCCCCAGGTTTCCGCCTTGGAAAGCGTGTAGTTTGCTACGAGATTGAAACGCCGCGAGACGTTTCCTTGCAGATGCACCGCGAGCCCTTTGTAGCTGGACCGATTGTCACTGCGGAAGAGGGTCAGATTCGGAAAGGGGTAGCTCCTATAACCGTGCATGCCCGTTTCGAGTGTGCCGTCAACATTCAGCGTCCAATTGGAATTGAACGCGTGCTGCACGCCTGCCGTTGCGTGGAGCGCGTACGGCGTGGTGTAGTTCGGGTCAATCAAGGCGGCTGGCCCGCTGGCGTGCTGCAAGTTGAAATTCGTTACTGCATTGAAGGCCTGCACCCATCCGTTCTGCGCGAGGTCGTTGTAATAAAGTCCGGCGCCCGCTCGAATAACCGTGTTTCTGGATTCCCCCAGGCTATAGGCGACCCCAAGTCGCGGGGCAACGGCCTTTCGGTAGTCGTGAGGAATGCCGGTAACAATTCCGTTGCCAGCAAGAGCGAGGTTGGCACTCTGATCGCGCCCAGAAGCAATGAACAAGCCAAATGTCGTGTCGTAGCGCAGCCCGTAGTTCACCGTAAGGCGATGCGTCATCCGCCAAGAGTCTTCGGCATAGAAGCCGAGGCGTTGGACGTTTTGCGAGAAGCTGCCATCTCCGGCGGGTTTCGATGTGCAAGCGGTGCCTGGGGTCACGTTTGGCGAAGGCGTGGGGTTGCATGCCGTCAAATCGGTGCCGAACTGCTGAGGGTTCGCGGCATAGTCGGTCGGATTGAGAACGAAACTGACGAGAGTCTCTGCGTTCGCCGTTAGCGCGCCGCTCATCACCGGCTCGTGAATGAAATTGACGCCAAACTTCGGCGTGTGGCTTCCCGCCGAGTGCGTCACGTCATATCGCAACTGGTATTTCTCTTGACTGCGCAGGACAGGAAACGCAGTGATCGCGGTGACGAATTGGTTGTCGCCGAAAGTTTCAAGCCCAGACGTCGTATTGGATGTCGTGCTGAACGGAAAGGCCAGCGCGAAGCCCATATCTGAATTTCTAGTTTGCGTCAGGTGCAGAAGACTCGCGCCGAAGGCGAACGAGGCGATCCACTTTGGACCGAAAAGAAACTGGTTGCTGAGAGCGACGTTCTCGTAATTGTTATGTGTCGTCGCACCAGTGGACGGCAGCGTCCCCTGCTGGATGAGTGCGTTGTGCGTGGTGTAGCTATCCACGGAAGCGCGAAGAAACCAGAACGAGCGGTCGGACTGCTTCCAATCGAACCGCATCGAGCCGAGAAAATCGCGAAACGGCACGGTGACTGAGGTGGGGACCGCAATTGACGACACCGTGGTTCCATTCACGTCGACGAGCCCTTGTGTTGCCAACTGGGAAAGCGCCCGGAATTGCGCCTGACTGGCCGGGCTGTACGCGATACTCGCGTTTTCGTGCACGAACTCAAGCGACGAATAAAACCAGATTTTATCTTTCACCAAAGGTCCGCCGAGTGTGCCGATGTAATTCTGGCGGGAAAAAGGCTGCTTCGGGTTCGGAGCTGGGTTTTCGATCGGAAAGCGCGCGTTCAGGGCCGCAGCTCGTTCGTAGAAGCCTTCCTCGCCGTGCCATTCATTCGTGCCGCGCTTGGTGGTGATGACCACCGAAGCTGCCGTGGTGCGCCCCGTGTCGGCGTCCTCCTGTGCTGTACGCACAGCGAACTCTTCGATGTTCTCCGGGGAAAAATTTTGCAGGAACCCGCCGATCCAGTCGTCGGAATTGTCCACGCCGTCCACCGAGACTTCATTATTCAGTCCGGAACTGCCTCCGGTCGAAACCGCGGTGATGCGCGCTTTGGTAGGATCGGAAGGCTCGACAGGCTCTGTTCCCGGCGCCAGGTAGGCGATATTTGCGAAGCTGCGCGCTGCGAGCGGAACAGTGTTGAGGTCTTGCGAACCGACAACCGTCTGATGCACTGCGCTCTCGGTGTCGATGTGTTGCGTGCTGATGGACTCCGGCGCATCCAGCGTAATCGTCTGCTGCTGTAAAGCGGGGAGTTTCAATGTGACCGTGATTTCGCGGACTACACTCACAGACACTCTCACATCCGACGTGGCGTCCGCGAACCCCTTGGCCTGCACCGTCATGTGGTAAGAACCCGGTTGCAAGTCGTCGATGCGGAATTCGCCTCGAGCGTCGGCCGCTACTTCTCTCTTGAAGGAAGAATTGGCCGCCTCAACCGCGATTCTCGCAGCAGGAACGCGGGCCCCGCTGCTGTCCTGTACGATTCCGCGGAGCGCCCCAAGAGAATTTTGCGCGCGCAGGGCAGCTCCTAAAAGCAGGAAAGAGGCTAGGAGAAATGCAGGCGCGAAGTAAAGCCGGGTTTTTCGATGGGCTGCGCTCATGTCCTTTGATTAGACTAGCGTAAGAAACCCCGAGCGATTGGTCAAGCCTCGGTCACCGACATTGCCCAGGCGAAAGCGGCCCGATGTGAAAAGTGCGTTTGCAGAAAGCTTACGCCCGGCCGACGAATCGCCCAGCTCTGTTTCTATTCAAAACGAAAAAGGCGGGCCAACACACGTGCTTGCCCATGAGATGCACCGCGAACGTTCTGCGTTTCAGACAGGCCTCGTTTTCGAGCACGAGACTAGGGCCGGATATGGCCAATTTGAGGCGGCCGGGCTCTCTTGGCGTATCGGGATTGGTCTGTGAGGCAAGAAAAAAGGGCAGGCTATAGAGCCTGCCCTTTTCAAGGAAACCTCAATTGCTTAAGGTTAGCTCTTCGGGGTCCAAGCCGCAGTAACCAGTTGTGCGTCGAAGGCCGGCGGGACCTGCTTGAAACAAGCATAGCGGTACAGCGCGGCGTTGAAAATCCCCTGAACCGCGGACATGACCACCGAGAGCATCAGCATATAGAGCACGAGAAAGGCGAACCCAAAGAGCAGGCCTTTGATGCCACCAAGAAAGATTGCGGCGAGGAAAAGGCCAAAACCGGGCAGCATCAGGACGAACGACACCAGGCTGAAGCTGAAGCCGCCAATCACCTTTTCGCCCCAGGTATCGCGGAAGAGTTTCGAGGAACGCTTAACGGCTTCAATCGGAGAAAGATCTTCGAAAGCCAGAACGGGCACAACGAAGTAGCACGCTAGCGCCCAAGCGATGCCGATAATGCGCATGATAATGCGGCCCAGCAGGCCCATGCGCTCTTCCAGCGTGCGCAGAATCATGCCCACCGTGGCGGCTACCAGCGCCCACTGCAAAATCGTGCCTTTGCGGGCCCATGCGAGTTCGATACCGTCGCGGAAAGTCCACTTGCCGCCCATCAGGCGGCTATTCGCGACGCCGACGAGCGCCACGTTGAAGAACACGATCACGAAGTAGTTCGCGACGTACAGCGTGAACATTCCTAACAGGAACAGCGGCGACTGGTTCGGATGCCACGGTTCACCGCTGGCAAGAGCCGCGGCCCTGGACGGCAGCAATAGAAGCGTGCCACCAGTCCCAATCAGCCCGGTAACGAACAAGCAGCAGATCGCCGAAAGAACCGGAAACAGCATCAACTGCTTGTCGGAGCGAAGAATAGCAAAACTCTGTTTAACGAGTTCCCAACTGCGCGAAAACTTGCCCATCGCACCCTCCTACGACGTTCCAAAAGATAGAAATTTGGCCTGCAGCAAGTCTGCCGAGAGGATTTGCGGCCTCCAATAGTACATCGGATGCACTTCCTCGGAGCAGGTAATGAAGCAGTTACCTGTCCCTCGTTTCTAGTTACCAGTGCATGAAACTACTGAACCCTTCAGCTTGTGTCCAGCGCGAAAATAACTCCGAAGTGGCAACCTATTGACCCAGCGGGGCAGTCCTACTATCGTCTTAAGAGAGTCCCGGATGAAGGACGTATCGCAAATTCCTGCGAGACTTGCCTCGGTCAAGAGGCAGCGGTGGATTTGTTTCTTCCTGGCGTTTTTCCTGCTTTACAATCCCTTCCAGGCTGCCCCGCGCGGGAGCCGCACGTTGGATGTGTGCCATCCCGCGAGTAACCGAGCAACGGTAGGAGCGTCGGAGTTGCAGCACTTCACTCCCGCCGCCGGATGGGATTCTGTTCCTGCCGTTGACGTTTCGGCAGTGGAAGCGCCGTGGTCTCAGCCGGTCGTTACGGTCGAGACATCCCTTGCTGAATCTCGCCCTGCAATTCCTCCAGCGCAGTTTGTCGGCGCCGACTTGTGGTTCCGGCCGCCGCCCTCTCGCTGATTTCTCACTCCTTCGATTGAGCTCGAAAACTTCGTAAAAGAAGACCAGGCAATCCCATTGTCCCTGGTGAGGAAACGTCATGACAGGAAAAAGGAAGTTGGTAGTTGCGGGCTCGGTGATTGGAATTGCGCTGCTGGCCTGGGCTGTCTTGCATCACGGCAAGACGGAGGCGGACGACGGTCACGATGCCGACGCCGGGGCTAATCCGCTTGTTGCCGCCGTCGTCAAAGTGGAACGGCGAAGCTTGAGCGCACCTTTAACTCTCGCCGGCGCATTCAAGCCGTTTCAAGACGTCGATATTCACGCCAAAGTGGCTGGCTACATCAAAGACATTTACGTGGATGTCGGCTCGCACGTGAGAGAAGGACAAACCATTGCGGTGCTCGAAGTCCCGGAACTCGAAGCCGAGTTGGCGGGCGCGGATGCAGCCGTGCGGCGTTCGAAAGAAGAAATTCGCCGTGCTCAAGGGGACGTACAGAGAGCAAAGTCGGCTCACGTAGCGCTTCATGCGATGTGCGAACGCCTAACCCAGGCAGCGCAGGAAAAGGCCGGGTTGGTCGCGCAACAAGAAATTGACGACGCCCGCGCCAAAGACCTGGAAGCTGAGGCTCAGGTCTCCAGCTCTGAAGCTGCCTTGGATGCAGCGCAGCAGGCTTTGGAAGTCGCGCAAGCGACGCAGAAGCAGTACACCGCGCTTTCGGATTACACGAAAATCACCGCTCCGTACTCCGGCGTCGTAACCGTCCGCTATGCGGACAAAGGCTCGCTGATTGCGGCAGGCACCTCCTCGAGCACGCAGTCCATGCCCGTCGTTCGCCTCGCGCAAATCTCCGTACTGCGTCTTGTGCTTCCCATTCCCGAGTCGATCGCGGGAACCATCCGCCTCGGAGATCCCGTCAAGGTACACGTGGATGCCCTGAACAAGGACTTTGTGGGCAAAGTGACCCGCTTTGCGGATGCTTTGGACGAGCAAACCCGCACGATGCACACCGAAATCGATTTTCAGAATGCCAATGGGACGCTGCTTCCTGGAATGTACGTCGTGGCGACAGTCGCCGCCGTGGAGCGGAAGAACGCCTTAACCGTTCCTCTGGAAGCGGTGGAGATTAAAGGAACTGAGGAAGGCACCGTGCTGCTGGTCAACGCGCAGAACACCCTCGAGGAGCGCAAGGTTCAATTGGGCCTGCAGGGCAGTACACGCGTGGAAGTGATCTCCGGTTTGAACGAGGGCGATCGCGTCGTGGTCGGGAGCAGAAGTGAGTTCCGCAACGGGATGAAGGTCACGCCCAGAGAAATCAACCCCAGTGAGCCCGGTGCGGTGGGGGGCAAGTAATGCCAAAGTTCGCGCTCGCGTATCCGTACTTCATCATCATGTTATGCCTAGTGGTCGCGGTCGTCGGCGTGACCACGATGATACGCATGCCGGTGGACTTGTTTCCTCAGGTCAAAATTCCAGTCGTCGTGGTGGCCACGTTTTATTCCGGCATGCCACCGCAGCAAATTGAAGCCGACATCACCAATACGTTCGAACGATTTTTCACCCTGGCGAGCAACTACGACCATTCAGAGTCGCGTTCCTTATCAGGGGTGAGTCTGATCAAAGTCTATTTCCAGCCTGGGACGGACGCCAACGCCGCGCTCAGCAGCATCGCAACTCTGGCTATGGCCGATCTCAGGCGCTTGCCGCCGGGAACGCTGCCCCCGGTGGTGTTGAAATTCGACGCCTCCAATATGCCGGTGTGCCTGGTCACGCTGAAGGGCCGGGGGCTGAACGAAACGCAACTGAAAGATCTCGCGCAATTCCAAGTGCGAAACCAGATCGCCAGCGTCCCAGGAGCTTCGGTACCGCAGCCCTTCGGCGGCACCTACCGGCAGATTCAGGTGTTTGTGGATCCTGTCAAGCTGGAAGCGCATCAATTGAGCCTCACCGATGTGGTCCACGCCATCAACGATTCCAATTTGATTCTTCCCGCAGGCGACGTGCGCATCGGCAACCGCGATTACAACATATACGCAAACAGCCAGGTGGACAATCCCGATGATATCAATCAAATTCCGCTGAAGAGTGTGGGACTCGGGTCCGTGGTCGTGGCCGATATCGGCAAGGCGGAGGATGCCGGCGCCATCCAAACCAACATCGTCAGGATCGACGGCCAAAAGTCAGTCTACATACCGATACTCAAGCAGGGTGGCGACAGCAACACGATCTCGATCGTTAGCGGAGTCAAGGCAGCGACAAAACGCCTGGTGGACATACCAGATTCTCTCCGCACCGCAGTCGTCTTTGACCAGTCGATCTTCGTCAAGACGGCCCTCAAAAACCTCTTGAAGGAAGGCGGAATCGGCCTGGCATTGACCGGACTGATGATCCTGCTATTTCTGGGAAGCCCGCGGGCGACCTTCGCGGTTCTTCTATCCATTCCCCTGTCCGCGCTCGCCTGCTTTCTTGTCATGAACGCCATAGGCGGCTCGATCAATACGATGCTGCTCGGCGGACTGGCCCTTGCTTTCTCGCGTTTGATTGACGACTCCGTCGTGGTGCTGGAGAACATCTTCCGCTTCATGGAAAACGGCGAGCGACCGCGAATTGCAGCGGAAAAGGGGGGAATGGAAGTGGCCCTGGCGGTCTTAGCCGCCACTTCCACGACTTCGATCGTCTTTTTTCCAGTGACCTTCTTCTACGGCGTAAGCAAGTATTTATTCACGGACTTGGCTCTCGGCGTCATCCTGTCGATTTTTGCCTCGTACATTTTTGCGATGACCGTTGTGCCGCTGTTCTGCGCGCAGTTCGTTCGGATTCACTCGCACGCCCACGGCAGCGAGGAGGGACAGCAGGAGCAAAGGGGCTGGCTCGCCAAGGTCGTGCGGGGATTCAACGAAGGCTTCCAACGCTTGCTGAACTATTACGAGAAGCAGGTGACTCGAGCGCTTGTGAAACCGGGGCGTACCGCCGCCTTCATTTTAGGCGGCATCGTCCTCCTGATTGGCGCTATTTTCCCGTTCGTCGGCGAGTCTTATTTTCCGCGCACCGACCCCGGCCAGTTCGTGATCAATGTGAAGGCGCCTTCCGGAACAAGGCTGGAGGTTTCCGACAAATACATCGCGCGCGTCGAGGAAGATATCCGTTCGGTGATTCCCAAGTCCGATCTCCAGATGATCGTGTCGAATATCGGAATCACGCCGGATCTCTCCGCGATTTACACCACCAACTCGGCCATGCACACCGCGTTCGTGCAGGTAAACCTGAGCGAGGACCACAAGCTGGGAAGTTACGAATATATGGAACGCGTGCGGCGCAAACTGGCCACCGACCTTCCTGAGCTGAGCACTTACTTTCTGGCTGGCGGTTTGGTGGATTCCATCGTGAACCAGGGCCTGCCCGCGCCTCTCGACGTGCAGGTGAGCGACAACGATCTCGCGGAAGGTCACCGGACCGCCCGCAACATCGCCCTCCAGCTAAAAGGCTCCAAGCGCGTCAGCGACGTGCTGATCCCTCAGGACATCGATTATCCAGGGCTAGCGCTGGATATCGATCGCCAACAAGCCAGCCTGCTCGGCCTCTCTCCCAAGAACGTGGTCGACAACGTCATCACCGCTCTCACTTCCGACGGCATGATCTCGCCAACCTATTGGGTCGACCCCAAAACGGGGAACAACTACATGCTCACGGTGCAGTATTCCAACGAGAAAATCAATTCCATGACTATGTCTGACTTTCGCAACATACCCTTGCGCGCGGCCAATTCTCCCCAGTACACGCCCTTACAGTCCGTGGCAAAGATTGAGCCCATCAACACGCCCACAGAGGTTGACCACTACCAGATCCGCCGAGTCATCGACGTCTATGTCATGCCCAGCAGCGAAGACTTGAAAGGTGTGAGTGCCGAGGTGAATCGCGTCATAGAAAAGCTGGCGCCGCCCAAAAACGCCATCGTTCGGGTTCGAGGTGCGGTTGTCGGTATGCACGAATCCTTCTTCCGTTTTGGGATCGGCTTAATCCTGTCGGTTTTGCTCGTCTACCTGATTCTCATGGCGCAGTTCCGCTCTTTTATCGATCCTTTCATCATCCTTACAGCGATCCCCCCGGGCTTGACGGGCGTGGTCTTGTTTCTTTGGATGACGCACACCACCCTGAACATCATGTCGCTGATGGGCGTGATTATGATGACCGGCATCGTGGTCTCGAACAGCATTTTGATCGTAGAGTTTTCCGGGATCCTTCACGAGCGGGGAATAGCCCTGCAACAAGCCGTGGTGCAAGCCTGCAAAATCCGCTTGCGGCCCATTTTAATGACCTCGCTGGCCACGTTGCTTGGGTTGCTTCCGATGGCGCTTGGCATCGAGGAAGGCAGCGAGCAATACGCTCCGCTGGCGCGCGCGGTCATCGGAGGTTTGGGCGTGTCCGTCGTGGTAACGGTTTTTCTCGTGCCTGCTATCTACCTCATCATCCACAGCAGACGAAAGGCGGTTACGCCGGAGGTGGCATCGTGAGAAGCACGATTCCAACGTTGAGTCTTCTCCTGGCGATCAGCTGGATAGGAGCAAGCGCACAAGAAAAACAGAATCCTGCCCCACCAGCCCAAAGTGGTGGTGCGCCTGGCGCTCGGCCGCTCACCATCCAGGAAGCCGAAGCTATCGGCCTGAAAAACAATCCGCAAATCACAATCGGGAGGTTGCGTGCGCTCGTCGCCCAGCAACTCGTTCGCGAATCCCGTTCCGCCCTCCTGCCTACGGCCTCACTCAGCCTTACTGCGGTAGACGCAAATCCCGGAAGCCGCATGTCAGCTGGCTTCCTTACGAATCCCATCCTCTTCCCGCGCGCCGCTGGTGGCGCGAGCGTCAGCCAATTGGTCACCGACTTCGGGCGCACGAGCAATCTGCTTTCCAGCTCCGAATATGGGGCCAAGGCCGAGGATCAAAACGCCGCCGCCACTCGCGCCGACATTCTTCTTGCCGTCGACGAGGCTTTTTACAATTCCCTGGACACCAAAGCTTTGGTCCGCGTCGCAGAAGACACCGTCCAGGCAAGGCAAGCGCTCGTCGACAAGGTGCAAGCTCTCACAAATGCGAAACTGAAGTCCGAGCTCGATCTCAGTTTTGCCAAAGTCGAGCTGGCTCGTGCCAAGCTCCTCCTGCTTGAGGCCCGCAACAACTATCAGGCCTCCCTCGCCACCCTTTCCGCGATCCTCGGTTATCCCAACGAGCAGAATTTCCAGCTTGTCGAAGAAACCGGCACTCTCGCGCCTCCGGCTCCCGAAGTCGAATCCCTGATTCAGCAAGCGTTGCAACAACGCCCGGAAATCAAAGCTTTGCAATTTGAAGTCGAGTCCGCGCAGAAGTTCGGGACCGCCGAGCACGATCTCTGGCTCCCCACGGTGAGCGCGCTCGGCGTCGTCGGTGATGCCCCCGTGCGCGACAACCACATTCCCAGTTGGTACGGAGCCGTCGGCGTCAATGTCAACATTCCCGTCTTCAACGGTTTTCTTTTCAACGCGCGCGCCAAGGCCGCCGACCTCCAAACCGAAGTGGATCGCCAGCGCCTCGCCGACCTTCGCGACAACATCGCTCGCGACGTCAGAAACTCCTGGCAAGACACCAATCGCGCTTACGAGCGCCTCTCCGTCACCCAGCAGCTCCGCGAGGAGGCCAGCCTTGGTCTCGACCTCGCTCAGGCCCGCTACAACCTCGGGCTCGGGTCGATCGTCGAGTACACCCAGGCCGAACTCCAGAAAACCGAGGCGGACATTGCTGACACCGACGCTACCTACCAATACCGCTTGACCCAAATGGTCCTGGCCTATACCATTGCCGCACCGAAATAAGCCTCTACCCCGCGGAACGATTGGAAAGTCGCTCCTTGGAGTTTGCAGATGACGCGGTTCTTCTTACAACGGACCTACAGCCAAAGGGTTTTCCCGGCTCAATTTGTTGCACTCGACTCGGCTGAAGTTCGCTGTTGTTGATCCTCTAGCAGTCCGCAACTCTTTTTGCGTCAACGGTTTCCCGTGCAACGAATCCGATTGTTACAGGATATTCACAATCGATTGACGTAATTGTAAGACGGGGACTTTACCTTTTGCCGCGGGGTGGTTTGCATTTTTTCGGAAGCACGTCGAATTTTGCTCTAAAGAGAGATGAAATGAAAAAAATAGCTGCACTCACACTGTCTTTTTTCCTCTCCTACGGCATCGCTCTCGCCGATACGCCGAAGGACGCCGATGCTCAGCCTGCCAAGCCTGCTCAACCGGCCAAAGCAAAGGCGGCCAAGAAAGCAGACAAGTCTGACTCGGCAATTGCCGCCGAGATCGAAGAACTCCGGCAGGCTCTGCAGTCCCAGCAGGAGCAGCTTCAGATGTTGAAGGAAGAGCTTGCCAAGCGCGACCGCCAGATTGATGAAGCGCGCGAGGCCGCCGCTGCCGCCAATGCGCGCGCTGCGGAGGCCAGCACCAAGGCCACCGAAGCGGTCAATACTTCCGTGGAGGTCAAATCCACCGCCAGTTCTTTGACAACCTCGGTGAGCGATCTCAAAGCCAGCACCGAGGCGATCAAGACCACAGTAGCGAACGACGAAGCGCAGGCGGAGAAAGCTGCGGAGGAAGGACCCAACACCCTCCGGTACAAGGGCATCGGCATCACTCCCGGCGGCTTCATCGAAGCTGCCACGGTTTACCGGAATCGCGCCGAGAGCGCCGACATCAATACCCAGTTTAACGGCATCCCGTACCCCGGAAACTCCTTGGCAAAGGAGTCGGAGTTCAATTTCACCGCACGGCAGAGCCGCGCGACGTTGCTGGCCGATTCCAAAATTGGTTCCGCCAAGCTCACCGGTTACTTCGAGATGGACTTCCTCGGCTCCAGCGTCAACTCCAATAACCGCCAGAGCAACAGCTACGTTTTCCGCCAGCGGCAGATTTGGGGCCAGGTGGCTTTAGACAACGGCTGGTCCGTGACCGGCGGCCAGATGTGGACACTCGCTACGGAAAACCGCAAGGGCATTCAGAACCGCGGCGAAGCTTTGCCGATGATGATTGACCCCCAGTACGTAGTCGGATTCACTTGGGCGCGCCAGTACGCCCTTCGAGTCGTGAAGGACTTTGGCGGAAAGGCTGCCTTCGGTGTATCCGTGGAAGGCCCGCAGGCAACGGTTGGTGGCCGCGGTTTCTCGTCTGTGACGACAGCCGGGGCGACTACTGCCCAGAACTTCTTTATCAACGCGCCTGGCAACAGCGGCGGCTTGTACAACGCGTTTGATTCTACCGGCTACACGGTCAACAAAGCACCTGACGTCATCTTCAAGCTCGCTGTCGATCCCGGCTTCGGCCACTATGAACTTTTTGGAATCGTCAGCACGTTCCGCAACCGCATCTATCCTTGCGCCATCGTTAGCCCAGCGGCTACCAATGCTAGCGGTACGGTTGTCCTGAACGGCCCGGCCTTGACCGGCAACCCAGGCGCAGCTTGCACCAACACTGCGGCTTCCTCTGTCGGTGCATTCCTTGACACTCGCACCGGCGGCGGCTTTGGTGCCAGCGCGCGCTGGTCTTTATTCAACAAGAAAGTGGACTTCGGTTTGAAAGCAGTCGGCGGGGATGGCATCGGCCGCTACGGTTCGTCTCAGCTCGCCGATCTCACTGCCCGGCCTGACGGTACTCAGGCGCTGATCCGCACGGCGCACGGTTTGGGCATTCTCGAGTTGCATCCGAACCCGAAGTTCGACGTTTATCTTTACTACGGTGGTGAATACGCATGGCGCGCCGCCTATGCCGGCTATCAGACCGACGCGATTACAACTTCTCAGATCGTGACTGCTTGCACCGTCAATACAACTACCTGCCCACAGGGCTTTGCTCTGACTACGATCACCACGCACAAGACTTCGGACACGGCAATTGGCGGCTACGGCTCGCCGTTTGCCAACAACAGCGGTTGCAGCACCGAAACTGTTCCCACTGGCACGGGCACGCCAGGGACCGGCGGCTCCTGCGCGGGCGACACCCGCTTTATCCAGGAAGGCACGCTTGGCTTCTGGCATAAGTTCTACCAGGGTCCCAAGGGCGGTATGCGTTGGGGCTTGGCGTACTCCTACATCACCAGGACCGGGTGGTCGGGCAACAACAACGTGGCCACTGCAGTCGGGATTCAACCCAAGGCCGTCGACAACATGGTCTTCACCTCTTTCCGCTACTACCTGCCGTAGGTTTGGCTGGGTAATTTAGGCCTGTCCCTTTTGGGGACGGACAAAGGGCAGCTCTCACCGGGCTGCCCTTTTCATTTCCGATCTTCTTTGCCGCCGGATGCCAAGACCTCCAAGGCCAAATCGTTTGAAGGATAAGCGGTTAGGCACGATAGGTCCTCCCTTTCACGATTTCCGGATTCACGATTGGGTTGGGCCCAACTAGGGGAGGTTCAGTGATTCAACAAACTCTGCACCGTTTGTAACAATTCTGTAACAGTAGGGCGCGAGACTTCCTTATATCTTCACCGCCAAACGTACGCATGGAGGATGCGCATGAAGCGAATTCCTGCCTCAATTGCAGTACTTGTCCTAGGTGCAGCGGCAGTTTTGCTGGCAGACAACACCCTTTCTATCAACGGAGCGGGTGCGACCTTCCCCTTTCCCATGTACTCCAAATGGTTTGACGAGTACCACAAGAAGAATCCCAATCTGGCGATTAACTACCAATCGATCGGCTCCGGCGGCGGCATCAAGCAAGTGACCGAGGGGACCGTGGATTTCGGCGCCACCGATGGCCCCATGAGTGACGAGCAGCTTAAGGCTTACCAGGATAAGCATGGTTCGGGGATTCTTCATTTTCCCACCGTGCTGGGCGCCGTCGTTCCTACTTATAAC
Source organism: Candidatus Acidiferrum sp. (assembly GCA_035623215.1). GTDB lineage: Bacteria > Acidobacteriota > Terriglobia > Acidiferrales > UBA7541 > Acidiferrum. The sequence goes on along the minus strand of DASPTW010000041.1, from coordinate 58,129 downwards.
ATCCCTGGAGTGAATGCCTCTCTGAATTTCACGCCAGAAGCTCTGGCAGGGATTTTCCTTGGCAAAATCACCAAGTGGAATGACCCGGCGATTGCAGGTGCGAACAAGGACGTAAATCTCCCGGCGAACGACATCGTCGTCGTTCATCGCGCCGATGGCAGCGGCACTACCTACTGCTGGACAGATTATCTCTCTAAGGTCAGCGACGAATGGAAAAACAAAGTCGGAAAAGGCACCTCCGTGAGCTGGCCCGTCGGCCTGGGCGGTAAGGGAAGCGAAGGCGTCACGGGAACTGTCAAGAACACCCCGAACTCGATCACCTACGTCGAATTGATATATGCGGAAGCCAACAAAATCCCATACGGCTCCGTCAAGAATGCAGATGGCGTTTTCGTAAGGGCGTCCCTCGCGGGTGTGACTGCCGCGGCTGCCGCCGCCGCGAAGGAGATGCCCGACGATTTCCGCGTCTCCATCACTAACGTCAAGGGAAAGGGCGCTTACCCGATTTCTACTTTCACTTGGTTGCTCATTCCTGCGAAATTCTCCGACAACGCCAAGCGCGACGCCATCAAGGGATTCGTCGCTTGGATGCTTGCGGACGGACAGAACTTTGCCGAAGCTCTTTCCTACGCCCGGCTTCCCAACGAGGTTGTGGCCAAGGAAAAGAAGGCGCTGGCCAACATTCAATAGCGTGGCGACTTCATCCACAACCCTTCCGAGCGCGGGTCCTGCAGCGGGCTCGCGCTCTTTTCTATCACGCCTCCGCGACGGAGACGAGGTCGCCCGCCTGATCACCTTCTTGTTTGCCGCCACCGTTGTGTTGATGACGCTTCTGCTGGTGTTCGAGCTTTGGCAAGGTTCGGTCTTGCCCCGCCACAAATTTGGTCTTGCCTTTTTCCGGACTTCCACCTGGGATCCCGTTGAAGAGCAGTTTGGGGCCATACCCTTCATTTACGGCACGCTAGTCACCGCGTCCGTTGCTCTTCTCATTGCCGTCCCCCTGGGAATCGGCGCCGCCATCTTTTTGGCGGAGCTTGCCCCCCCGCGAATTTCGGACACCCTGGAGTTTTTCATCGACTTGCTGGCCGCTGTTCCCAGCGTAATCTATGGCATACTTGGCGTCTTCATCGTCGTTCCCCTGATGCGCCAATACATCGATCCTGCTCTGAAAAGCGTGCTCGGCTTTCTCCCGCTGTTTCAGGGGCCGGCCTACGGCGTAGGTTTTCTCACTGCGGGGATTGTGCTCGCCATCATGGTGATTCCTTTCATTATTTCCGTATCCCGCGAAGTCTTGCTCTCCGTCCCTCGCGACCAGCGCGAAGCGGCGCTCGCCCTCGGCGCCACCCGCTGGGAATCAACCTGGAAGGTCGTGGTTCCTTTCGCACGCAGCGGCATTCTCGGATCCATCTTTCTTGCTCTGGCGCGGGCTCTCGGCGAAACCATGGCCGTCGCCATGGTTATCGGCAACGACCCCAAGATCAGCGCGTCTCTCTTTGCTCCCGGCTATTCCATCGCTGCTGTTATCGCTAATGAGCTCGCCGAGGCCACCAGCGAACTCCACACCCAATCGCTCATTGAGCTCGGCCTTGTTCTTTTCCTTTTGACCTTCATCTTGAATGGGCTCGCCCGCGTCCTCATTGTGGTCACCTCGCAACGCGGCGCCGGATCGGCCACGGCATGAACTCCCGTCTGCGCTGGCGCAAGTTTGTGAGCGGGTTCATGCTGACTCTGACCGGAGTCTGTGCCGTCGTCTCCGTCTTAGCTCTCTTTCTCATTCTCGGTTATCTCGTCGTTCGCGGCGGGGCCTCCATCAACTGGGCCTTCTTTACCAGGTTGCCTGCTCCCGTAGGGGAGATCGGGGGCGGCATGGCCAACGCCATTGTCGGCAGCGGCAAGCTTCTTCTCTTGGCCACCCTTTTCGGCGTCCCCATCGGGTTCCTTGGCGCGATCTACCTTGCGGAATTTAGCGGACACAAGATGGCCTTCCTGGTTCGCTATTCCGCCGACCTGCTCAATGGCGTTCCATCTATCGTCATCGGCGTTTTCGCGTACACTGTTGCCGTTTTGCCCTTCAAACAGTTCTCCACACTCGCCGGCGGCTTTGCTCTCGGGCTCATGATGATTCCCATCACTCTTCGCAGCACCGAGGATTTCCTGCGTTCCGTGCCCAACAATTTGCGGGAAGGGGCGATGGCTCTCGGCGCCAGCAAGTGGAAGATGATTGCTACGGTGATCGTTCCCGCCGCTTACCGGGGAATTTTGACGGCGGTTCTGCTGGCGTTTGCCCGCGTTGCCGGGGAAACCGCTCCCCTTATCTTCACCGCATTGGGCAATACCTTTTGGAGTCCCGGATGGACCCAACCCACTTCCTCTCTGCCCGTCACCATTTACAACTATGCGCTCTCTCCTTACGAGGATTGGCACCGTCAGGCGTGGGCCGGGGGACTGGTCTTGCTCGTCTTGATTCTACTCATTAATATAATTGCCCGCGGTATTCTTGCTCGGGGCATATCGGTTTCGAGGTCCTAACCTATGCAAGCGTCTGTGAGGCCTGCCGTGTCTGTAAACATTCCACCAACCGCTGTGACCAACACTGCGTCACGTGACTCTGCGGCCGCGCTCTCCATGCGCATGACCATCTCCAAGGTCAACTTCTATTACGGCAGCAAACAAAGCCTGTTCGACATCAGTATGGGCATTGCTACCAATAAGGTCACCGCGCTCATTGGTCCTTCCGGTTGCGGCAAGTCCACTTTGCTCCGCACCCTCAATCGGATGCACGAAACCATTAGCAATGCCCGCCTCGAGGGAGAAATTCTGCTCGATGGGCAAAACATCCTCAAACAGGATGTCACCGCGCACCGCCGCCGCGTCGGAATGGTCTTCCAGCGGCCGAATCCCTTTCCCAAGTCCATTTTCGACAATGTCGCCTACGGCCTTAGGATCAACGGCTCCAAAGCGCCTATTGCCGAGTCCGTGGAAAAGAGCTTGCGCCACGCCGCTCTCTGGGACGAAGTTAAAGACCACCTTCACAAATCCGCTTATGAGCTTTCCGGCGGGCAGCAGCAGCGCTTGTGCATCGCCCGCGCTCTCGCGGTCGAGCCGGAGGTTTTGCTGCTTGATGAGCCATGCTCGGCTCTGGATCCCATCAGCACCGCCAAAATCGAGGAGCTTCTCGTCCAGTTGAAGGATCTCTGCACCATCGCCATCGTCACGCACAACATGCAGCAGGCGGCTCGCGTCAGCGACTTCACCGCTTTCCTGTTGGTCGGTCAGCTCATCGAATTCAACCCGACTCCGCAATTGTTTACGACACCGGCTGATCCGCGAACGGAGGCGTATATTACCGGCCGCTTCGGATGAGTTTGTGGTTTGTCGGTTGGGGCGTAAGCGAACACTGAGGGGAACGCATTCATGGAACGTCACTTCGAAAAAGACCTGAATGAGCTGAAAGAACGGCTGTTGTGGATGGGCAGCCTCGCCGAGCGCGCCGTTCATCAGTCCGTCCACGCCGTGCTCGACACCGACGAGCAGCTCGCCAAGCGCGTCCTCGAAGAAGAAGACGCCATCAACGAGCTCCAGATGGAAATCGATGACCGCGTCGTCCAGCTTCTCGCTCTCCATCAGCTCATGGCCATCGATCTGCGCTTGGTGCTGGCCATTTCGCGCATCAACAACGACCTTGAGCGTATTGGCGATCAGGCCGTCAATATCGCCCAGGGCGCCCTCCGCATCCTGCGCCATCCCCGCGTGAAGCCTTATGTGGATTTGCCGCGCATGAGCGAGCTTGTCGAAGAAATGGTCCGCAACGCTCTCAACGCCGTGGTCCGCCGCGATGTGGAAATTGCCCACAAAGTCCTCGCCACGGACGACCAGGTCGATCATTACCGCGATCAGATTTTCCGCGAATTGCTCACTTACATGATGGGCGATTCCAGTGTGGTTTTCCCTGCCTTTGAATTGATCCTCGTTGCGAAGAACCTCGAGCGCATCGGCGACCACGCCACGAACATTGCCGAGGACGTCATCTACATCGTGCAAGGCCAGGACGTCCGCCATCCAACCGTCGACCGCCGCTAATCCCGGCCGCTGCGCCCAAACCAGTTCATAGAAACGAGAATCATGATTACGGCTAGTGTCGTGATAGCTCCCGCGGTCCGGTCCGGCGTTCTGGCGAAATGCACCTGGATGACGGAGGTTCCTGCGGAGACGCGACCGATCACCTGGTTGGAATCTTCCTCTTTTGCCGCGCTGATTTTGCCATCATGAAATACTTCCACGCGCCACGCCGGGTAATTCAACAAACGAAGCGCCACGCGCGCTGGCCCCGCCGCGTCCACCGCCACAATTTTCTGCTCGGCCGTCCAACGCTGGATCTCGATTTTTGCTTTCGGCGCAGCGCTGTCTGACTCTTCCGCAGCCAACACCCGAATCCGCGGCGCGTTTTGCGGCAAATTGTAATGATCGTCCGCCGCGGGATCGTATTCATCCGTGCCCTCGAATCCCTGGTCATTTGCGATGCCGGCCTGAAGCGACGGAATGTCATCGGAATCCCACCATGCACTGTGAACCAGAAAGGCTCCCGTACCCAAGCTCACCAAAAGCACCGCGAGTCCCCAATACCAACCGGCGCGCCGCCGCGCGCGTACCGCAGCGCCAAAAAAGGCGTACGCCACGGCCAGAATTCCCATCCAGCGCCATGGAAACTGTACGAACCGCAGCTTGGGGAGATGTTCCCAGAAAAACGCAGTCGGACGGAGCATTAGAATCGTGGCCGCAGCGCTGAGCAAAAGCAGCACGCCCCACAACTCCTTCCTCTCCTTCGAGATTGCATCCTGCTGCGCGTCTCTCTGAGACAGCAAAGCCGCAATTCCAACCATCACGATCAGAAGAATCGCCGCGCTCGAAGCAATCCAATTGAAAAGGTTGTGCTCCGGATCGTTGATTTGTGTGTAGAGAAAATTCTGTGTTGGCTGTAATCCCGAGGCGAGCGCTTGCGTGATATTCACCCAGCGTTGTTCGTACGCTGCCGGTACTAGATAAAAACACGCTAGTCCAATTCCCAATGCCAGTCCGGCGGCTCCCCGCAGCAAGGGGCGCAACGATTTTTCGGCCAGGGCCGCCCAGGCAAAAACGAGCGCCATGCTGTAACTTGCCATTACTCCAGCTGGCGCGTTGCAAAGCCAGATGGCCGCGAAGAGCACAGCAAAAACCGCCACGACCCGGGGCCAGGACCGCCAGCGGTTTTCAATCAGGCCCGACAGTTGCAGCGCCGCAAGAATTAGCACTGGCAAAAACGCCCACGCCAGCAATTCCGCAAAATCGCTGCGCATGTAAACAATCAGCAGCGCATAAGGATTTGCGGCATAGCAAGCGCAGGAAAAATGGGCCGCCCTCGGTGGGAAAAATCGGCGAGCCAGCGCATACATCGAAATTCCCGCGCCGGTTTGCACCAGCACAATGAAAACGCCTGGCACTGCATTTCCCGGCAGCACCAGGCTCAGCGCCGCTCCCAGCATCCACGAAAGCGGCGGGTAAAAAAGGAAACGCGGTTCGCCAAAGCCGTAGTTCGCCCACTCGCACCAGCGCGGATAGAAAATGCCCTCCTTCCATTGCCCCGCGGCATCCAGCCAGGAGGCGGCATGAAAGGAAATATCGTGTCCTGAGGCGTTGCCCCGCCAAAAAAACGGCGAAACGATGAGAAGCGCTGTTGCCAGCGAAACGGTTGCTGCCGGAATCCAGCTTCGAAAATGCTTCACTGTGATCGTTCTTCTAAACGATTCGGACGGAGTTGTCACGGAGCGTTCATTGAATTGTAACCAGCCGGGAACCCCGGCCCTCGTGCCTCATTCTCTATTCGTGCGCCAGTCCGGCGGTTGAGCGATAATACACGCGCCCATGAGCACTTCCAACACGACCCTCGAACCCATCATCGAAGCTCGCAAGCTGGAGAAATTCTATCCCCAGCCCGACGGCAGCCACATCCAGGTCATTGCCGCAACCGACCTCGCTGTTTATCCCGGACAGATCATCGCCCTGCTGGGCGCGTCCGGTTGCGGCAAATCCACGCTACTCCGTATGCTCACCGGCCTTTCTCCGGCCAGCGGCGGCGCCGTCTACTGGCATGGCCAGCCGGTTCACGACGAATCTCCCAATGTCTCCATCGTCTTCCAGAGTTTTGCTCTATTTCCCTGGCTCACGGTCATCGAAAATGTCGAAGCTCCTCTCGAAGCCCGCGGGATGCTGCCGATCGACCGCCATAAGCGCGCGCTGCGCATTCTCGACGCGGTCGGCCTCGATGGTTTCGAGAGCGCCTACCCCAAGGAACTCTCGGGCGGCATGAAGCAGCGCGTAGGCGTGGCGCGCGCTCTGGTTGTCGAGCCGGAAGTGCTGTTCATGGATGAACCGTTTTCCGCGCTCGACGTGCTCACCGCGGAAACACTGCGCGGCGAGCTGCTTGAGCTTTGGCTCGGCCGCAAAATTCCTACGCGGGCGATTTTCATCGTCACTCACAACATTGAGGAAGCGGTAGTCCTTGCCGACCGCATCATCGTTCTGGGCCGGCATCCCGCCCACATTCACGCGGATTTCACCGTGAACATTCCGCATCCCCGAGTCCACAAGGACCCGCATTTCGTCGAGCTGGTGGACGCTATTTATCGCGTCCTTACCAAGCCCGACCACGAGCATGAGGCTGCTCCGCCGCGCACAGCTCCTCCGGGCGCTCCTGCCAAGCCCAAGGCAGTCATGCTTCCGCACACGCGCCCTGGCGGCCTCGCCGGCCTGCTCGAAATTCTTGTTGACCAGGGTGGCCGCGTGGATCTGCATCGCCTTTCCGACGAGTTGAGCCTCGATATCGAAGCGCTCCTCCCCAGCGTGGAAACAGCTGCGATGCTTGGGTTCCTTCGCGTCGAGGAAGGCGACACGGTTATCACGCCCGACGGCCAGGCTTTCGCGCAGGGCGATATTCAATCGCGCAAAGCCATCTTCCGCAAGGCGGCCATTGCCAACGTGCCGTTGCTCCGCCAGATGGAGCAAGCCCTGAAAGCAAAATCCAACCGCACGCTAAACGAAGAGTTTTTCCGCGATTTGCTCGACGAACAATTCAGCGAAGAGGAATCCCGCCGCCAGCTCGACACCGCCATCCAGTGGGGGCGCTACGCCGAGATTTTTGATTACGAATCGGAATCTGGCAAGTTGACGCTCACGGAGGCTTGAACCTTCCGTGCCCGCCCCCGCTCCCGCTGTCTCCACTGAGCAAGTCACGCCGCTCCCGCCTGCCCTGAAGCGGCCTGCGGGCTCGCGCTGGAGCTGGGCGTTCCTGATTGATCTGGCTGTTTTTCTTTTGGTTTTTGCCGCAATTTACGGAACGTATTCCATCGGCCGCACTTGGTTAGGTCCCGCGCATCCGCAGGCGCAGATTTCACAGAACCCGCGCGACCTGCCTCTCTATGCCTTTTATTCTCTGGTGCGCCTGAGCGTTGCTTATGCCCTTAGCCTTGCTTTTGCGCTGGCCTATGGCTACCTTGCCGCCAGCTCCCGCCGCGCGGAAATCATCCTGATTCCGCTGCTCGACATTTTGCAATCCATTCCCGTGCTCAGTTTTCTTCCTGGCGTTATGTTGGCCATGGTCGCCCTGTTTCCGCACAGCCAGTTTGGCGTCGAGCTCGGCTCCATTTTGCTGATCTTCACCGGCCAGGTTTGGAACATTGCATTCAGCTTTTATTCTTCGATGAAAACGATTCCGCGCGATCTCCGCGAAGCTGCGATCATCTATCGCTTCAGCCGCTGGCAGCGCTTTGCCGAATTGGATCTTCCCTTTGCCACGATTGGCCTGGTCTGGAACTCCATGATGTCGGTCGCCGGTGGCTGGTTTTTTCTGATGGCCTGCGAAATGTTCGTCCTTGGCGACCGCGACTTCCGCTTGCCCGGTTTGGGCTCTTTCCTTCAAACCGCTGCGAGCAACGGCAACACCACCGCGATTCTCTGGGGCGTTGCTGCGATGATTGCCATTGTCGTTTTGCTCGACCAGCTGGTCTGGCGCCCCATCATTCTCTGGGCCGACAAGTTTAAATTCGAACAGGTCGAAAGCTCCGCCGCCGCGCAGACCACCCTTGTTCATCTGATTGGTCGCGCCTCTTTCGTTGTGCGCCTGTACCGTCTCATCTTTCGTCCTTTTTTCAACTGGCTGACGCTGCTTTTTACATTGAGCGCGCGTCGTGCCGCGGAAACTTTTTCTGCGCCCAAACAACACAATCTGCGGCGCTGGCTCGGCTATGCCCTTGCCGCCGGGCTCGTGGTGGGCCTCGTAGTTGCTGTTTTCCACGCTGCGCGGGAAATTTCCGGCCTCCACCGCGGAGACTACGTGGAGCTCCTTCAGAGCGCCGCGCTCACTTTTCTTCGCGTCAATTCCGCGCTCCTCATCGGCGCGCTCTGGACCGTTCCCGCCGGAGTTGCCATCGGTTCGAGCCCGCGCTTGGCCCGCATCGCGCAGCCTCTTGCGCAGTTAGCCGCTTCCATTCCAGCTACAGCTCTCTTTCCGATTATTCTTCTCTTCCTCCTTCGTCTCCGCGGCGGCCTCGAACTTGCCGCCATGCTGCTCATGCTTTTGGGTACGCAGTGGTACATCCTCTTCAACGTCATCGCTGGCGCCATGGCTATTCCCACCGACTTGAAGGAGGCCGCGCGCATCTTTCACTTCAGCTCCTGGGATCGCTGGCGCCACCTGATTCTTCCGGGAATTTTTCCGTATCTCGTCACCGGCCTGGTGACCGCTTCCGGCGGCGCTTGGAACGCCAGCATCATTGCGGAGTATTTCCACTTTCAAGGGCGCATCGTTTCGACGCCGGGCCTGGGCAGCACCATCAGCAGCGCCAGCGACGCGGGCCGCTTCGACCTGCTGCTTGCGGCGACGCTGATCATGGCGACCATCGTCGTGCTCATCAACCGTTTGGTTTGGCGCCGCCTCTATCGCCTCGCTTCCTCGCGCTTTAAGCTCGAAGCGTAGTAAACTGATTGACGCTGCAAGCTCGCGGCTCTTCCCAAACAACTATGAATGACCACAACTTAGCCTCCGGTGTTTCCGCCTGGAGCGACGAAGAATTTTTGCGCGCGTTTGAAGACTTGTCTTTCCCAGCGGAGCTGTTTCATCATCGCGAGCACGTACATGTTGCGTGGTTGTATCTGAAGTCGGGCGACGCAACACGCGCCGCTGAGCGCATGGCCGCTGGGATTCTGCGCTTTGCCAACCATCATGGTGCGACGCAAAAGTATCACCACACGGTTACGCTGGCGTGGGTGCGCCTCGTTGCCGCAGCGCTGGTAGAAACGCCCGATGGCTACAACTTCGAACAGTTCCTTGCCGCTCACCCGGAACTCGCCGACAAAAATCTTCTGGGGAAATACTATTCCGAGCAACTGCTGCAAAGTGCTGCAGGACGGGAAGGCTGGGTCGAGCCCGATCTTCAGCCTCTTCCAACTCTACTGGTTTACCGCTGCTGTTGATTTCTTTTCGTCTTTCTTCGGTTCGGCCGGTTTTGGCTCTTCCGGCTTTTCGCCCCAAATGTATTGCGCAAACCACTTTTCATTTTCTTCCATCACGGCGCGCTGCTGCTTCGGCTTATTGATGCCGTGCCCAAATCCTTTGTAAACCACCATCTTTACTGGGATTCCGCGGTCTTCGAGCGCCTGCCGCAACTCGTACGCGTTGGGAATCGGCACGCGCCGGTCGTTTTCTCCGTGCTGAATCAAAGTCGGTGTGCGCGCCTTTGCGAGATTGCTGATCGGCGAAGTTTTCCAATAAATCTCCGGATCGTCCCACGGCGTTGCGTGCAGATACTGCCGCGTGAACGGCGTAATATCCGTGTTCACATAGTAGGTCGTCCAATCGGAAATCCCCGCGCCCACCGAAACCGCCTTGAAGCGGTCGCTGATCGTCGTGATGTACGCGGAAATGTACCCGCCCTGGCTCCAGCCCATCGCGCCAACGCGATCCTTGTCGACAAAGCCCTTAGCGATAAGCGAATCCACTCCGGAAATCACGTCCGCATAATCACCGATTCCCAAATTGCGCACGTTGAGCGAGCGGAATTTTTCACCGTAGCCCGCCGAGCCGCGATAATTTGGCCGCAGAATCAGCGCGCCTTTCGCAACAAAGCGCTCAATGGGGTAGTAGCGGTCGGGATACACGAACGGTGCGTCCACACCAGTCGGCCCGCCATGAATCACCACCAGCAACGGATATTTTTTCTTGGCGTCGAAGTCTGCGGGTGTAATGAGAATCCCTTCGATCGTCGTGCCGTCGCCTGACTTCCAGGAAACCACTTCGCGATGCGCCAGCTTGAACCCTTTCGCTTGGTCGCCCATGGTGGTCAGCTTCTTGGGCTGCCACGCGGCCACGCTTGAAGCGTAGATCTCAGCGAATTCGTTCGGCACCGCGCCGCGGTAAGCCACTGTCTTGTAATCTCGCGAAAACGAGAACGACACGCTCTGCAAACTTTCGGGCGAGCTTAATTTCTCCACCGCGCCAGTCGCCGGATTGAGCCGGAACAGATGCGCGGCGGTTTTCTGTTCCGCGTCGAAATAAATTCCATCCGGCCCCCACGCAATCAGTCCAGGGTCTTCGTCAAACGATTCCGTGAGAATCTGCGGCGAGCCTCCCTCCGCGTTGATTACAGCAATTTTTCCGTTCGTGTAGTAGTAATACTGAGAACCGGCCGCCGTTTCGAAGGCGATCTTCTTTCCGTCCGGCGACCACTTGGGGTTTCTGTCCGGCCCCGGCGTGCTCACTATTTTTTTCACCGCTTTGTCGCTCACCGAAACCACGTAAATGTCCGACGTATCGGAAGAAATCAGGTCCGGGTCTTTTTGCGCGCTGAAGGCGATACGCGTTCCGTCCGGCGACCAGGAAAAACCTCCCACGCTGAACTTGTCGCCTTCCGTCAGCCGTTTTGGTTCTGCCGGTGCAGACGCGCCGCTCGAGAATTCGATGGTCCACAGGTGCGTCATCTGATAGTCGCCGTGGACCACGGAGTATTCGCCGTATTTTTCCTTGCGGTCTTTCATCGCCTTCGTTTCCGGGTTGGTCATGGAAAAGGCGATATGTTTTGAATCCGGCGCCCACTCGAAATCATTCACGTCATTTTCCGCTTTAGTGAGCTGTTGGGCTTCGCCGCCTTCCACGGAAATCACGTATACCTGCTTTTTCCCTTCGGGTGTTCCCGCAATTTGTGCCGGCCGGTCAGAGAGAAACGCGATCCACTTGCCATCCGGCGACCACCCCGCGTCGCTGCTCGACTTTTTCGCCGTGGTCAGCGCGTGCGATTCACCCGAAGCAATCTCAGCAATCCACAGATTTCTTTCGAACGCGTTTTCTTCCCAGTTGGTTTTCAGCACCTCGTAAACTACACGGTTTCCATCCGGCGAAATCTTCGGATTGTAGACGTTCTGCCATTCCAGCGACTGGTCGATGGTCGGCGTTGTGGAAGCTGGCGCTTGTGGGGGCTTCGCAGCTTCTTGCGCAGCCGCCGGAAACCCAAGCAAGCACGCCACCGCGATCTTCAAAACGCTCATCCACACTTTTCGCATCGCATTGCACCCCATTTGCTAAAGGAGATTCTTCTTATTGCTTGCGGTTCCAGAAGAGGAATCCAATAAATAGACCAACACCCACGACGGCAAATCCCACATAGACGTGCCATCCATGCAGCAACTTACCTGCAGCAATCGCTCCAATCGCAGACAGCACCAGCAAAAGGACAGACATGCCCTTCGTTAGTTGTTTCTGTTCGGCCACTCGCGTTTCACTTCACGCCGCCGCGATGCCACTCACATCCCGGCAGCGCCCGTTCCTGGCCTCAAGCTCTCGCCAGCTCTCGGCTCAGGTAAATAATCTGCCCTACGTGATGATATGCATGCCCCGCGCACCGCACGAAAATCTGGAACCGGTCTTTGGCTTCCGGTTCGCGTTCCGCAGTGTACGCTTTCCTCCAGTCCTCCGCGCCTTGCTTTCGCACCGTCGCCACCACCATGGCAATGGCCCGGTCAAAGGTTCGCAGCGCTTCCTCCTTGTGCGGCGGCTGCGCATCGGTGAATTCACGGTCGCGGTTCCGCACGTAGCCCGTTTCCGCGATACGCGCGCCGACGTAATAGCTCAGATTCCCCGTCAAGTGCAGCACCAGGTGGCCGACGCTGTTCCCGTAAAGGTATGGCTTGCGCCAGAACTGTTCGTTCGTCAGCGGGTCCACCCACTTGTGCAACTGTTGGCCGACATATTCGTAATATGCCGCCAGCCCATTTGCAACTGTTTCGTTTAGCCCGCCCAAGTTCTTGACCCTTTCCTTCCGCTCTCGATCTGGCCGCACCCCTGCGGACAGATTGGCGCCCGCTCTCAAGGACGATTCCGAAGCCAGACAATATATTGCCGTGCGAAAAAGTCAAGGATTTGCGCTCGCCATTGCGCTTCTCCAGTGCATTGAATTTCTCGATGCCTTTACGAATCGCTTCTCCAACAGTTTTTCCACACAAGCCAGGTATCAGGCACTTCCGTACTATTGACCCTGTTACTGGCGGATAGGGACACTAGCTCCCATATATGGCTCGCTTCTCCGCCTTTCTTGGCCGTCGTGTGGAAGTGCAATATCGCGCTGGCGATATTCTTTTGCCTGCTTCTGGAACGCTCGTGGCCGATTCCGGCCGCTCTATCTTTCTCGAGCAAATGTTCGAGCAGCGCGGCCAGCACAAGCATTTTCGCTGGGAAATTCCCTACCAGTGCCTCGTGCGCATCGAAGAAAAACCCGACTCCGGCGCAACGGTGAACGCCACTTCTGCGCAAGCGAAGCCCGCTGCCGCTGCCGAGGCTCCGGCCGCAACCGAACCTGAGCAAGAGCCGCGCAGCGCCGCCGCTTCGGCTGGAGCTGGCGGGGCATCTGCTCTTCTTCCCATTTCCCAGCGTCCTAAGACCGCCTGATCCATCTCTAGAATTTCGCAGTTCGACTTTCCACGCCGCAATTCGGCTACAATCGTCTCCTCAATTTGAGCAACAGACCGGGCGCGATCGCGTTTGCCGCCGTCGAGGAGGCCTCTCTTGAACCCTGCCGCAAAACACATTGGACTCATCGGTCTTGGGCTGATGGGCCGTCCCATGGGCATGAATCTTTTGAAAGCTGGCTACCCGCTCACGGTTTGGAATCGCACTCCATCGCGCGCCGACGAACTCGTCGCCGCTGGCGCGAAGCTCGCGAAGTCTCCTCAGGAAGTTGCCGGTGCCTCTGATTTTCTGCTCACTATGGTCAGCGATCCTCCCGCCATTGAAGAAGTCTTGTGGGGCGCGAGCGGCGCCATGCAAGCGCTCAAGCGCGGCTGCATTTACGTGGATTCCAGCACCATTGCTCCCGCGCTCGCGCGCAAGATTGCCGCCGCTTGCGCCGAACGCGGCGTGCGTTTTCTCGACGCTCCCGTAACTGGGGGCGATTGGGGTGCCAAAAAAGGCGAACTGATCTTCATGATTGGCGGCGACGCCGAAACGTTGAAAGAAGTTGAGCCCATCCTTGGCGTGATGGGGAAGAAACTCTTTCACCTCGGGCCGAACGGCGCCGGGCAAACCATCAAGCTCGCCATGAACATGATTCTCGCGTTACAAGTAGACGCGCTCGCCGAAGCTCTCGCCCTCACTACGCGCGCTGGCATTCAAGGCGAAAAGCTCGTCGAAGTCATGCAATCCAGCATGGCTCGTTCCGGCGTCCTCGACGTCAAAGCCCCCAATCTGCTCAAAGGCGAATACGTCCCCAGTTTCCCGCTGCGCCTCATGCACAAGGATCTCGGCCTCGCGCTCGATCTTGCCAATCAGCTTGGCGTCGCTCTTCCTGCCACTGCCGCTGCCCGCGAAACCTACAACTACGTCAAAGGCGCCGCCAAAGAAGACCTCGACTATTCCGCCGTCATGAAATTTTGGAAACAGTGATTTCGGCTGAGCAAAGACCAAATGCGGTCATGGAATTTTCCTCCCCAAACCTTCTTTGTCGCGCCCCCAAAAGGAAAACCTCGTCCCGACGCTCACCTATTCTTGCTCTTACTGTCGACTGTCAACTGTCGACTGTTAACTTCTTAATTCTCCAACGAGGTGCCCCTTGAAAATTGGTTTTCTCGGCCTCGGCGACATGGGCCAGGCCATCGTTCCCCGCTTAATCGCCGCCGGCCACACCGTCACCGGCTGGAACCGCACCAAAGAAAAAGCCGCGCCTCTTTTCAAGCTCGGCATGCTCTGGGCAGACTCGCCGCGCGAACTCGCCCGTGATTCCGAAGTCGTTTTCTCTATCGTCACCGACGCCGCCGCCGTCCGCGCTCTCGCCCTTGGCGAAAACGGCATCATCGCCGGCCTTCGCAAAGACGCCGTCTACCTCGACATGAGCACCATCGACCCCGATGGCAGCCGCGCTATTGCCGCCGAATTTGCAAAGGCAGGCCTTATCATGCTCGACGCTCCGATTTCCGGCACCACTCTCACCATCGGTCAAGGCAAAGCGTCTCTCATGGTCGCTGGCGACAAGGCCGCATTCGAGCGCGTCCAGCCCGTCCTTCTCTCGATCGGCCCCAAGGTCACCTACATCGGCGCGCAGGGCCTCGCTGTTCAGCTCAAAGTCGCTCTCAACATGACTCTCGTCATTGAAGTGATTGGCTTTTGCGAAGGCGTCGCGCTCGCCGAAAAAGGCGGTGTCCCTCGCGAAGTCGCCGTCGACGCTTTTCTCAAAAGTGTCGTCGCCTCACCCGTGCTCAACTACCGCGCGCCGCTTATTCTCGAGGGCCACATCTCCGACGCCACCTACGGCAACGTCAACCTCCAGCAAAAAGACATGCTGCTGGCGCTCGATCTTGGCCGCAAAATGGGCGTGCCGGTTCCGCTGGGCGCCGCCGCCAACGAAATGTTGAACGCCTGCCGCGGCCTTGGCCTGTCCCATCACGACTTCGTCGCGGTTTATGAGGTTTATCGCCGCTTGGGAGGAATGTCCAAATGAAGCCGTATCGCACCAATCTCCGCAATGTCCCGCTCGTCAAGGATCTCAAGCGCGACGAGGGCTGGATCAACATGCAGGTGCAGTTCCTCATCGATCAAAGAACCGTCGGGTCTGACAAACTCCTGGTCGGCTGGACCGTTCTCCCTCCCGGCGCGCGCCACGACAAGCATCGTCATCCCAACGTCGACGAGTTTTTCATCGTCGTCAAAGGCAGCGGCTACATTTACACCGACACGGGCCGCGAACGCTCCGGCCAGGGCGACGTGATCTTCACACCACGCGGCCACTGGCACGGCTTCGACAACACCGGTACCGAAGACGTTGTTCTTGTCTGGGGCTGGAGCGGCGCGGGCTCGCTCGAAGCCGCGGGCTACGAAATTCCTCCCGAAGGCTACTGAACCTGGCTTCTCACGAGTCAATCAATCAAACCCATGCAAAACGACATGAACCCTGTCATCCTGAGCGAAGCGAAGGATCTCAACATATACGCGGTCTGAACTTTCAGGTTTGGTGGGATTTTCGGCCATCCTCATCATGGTACTCGCATCATGACCGCCGCCTGGGACGATCTGCGCATCGCGCGCGGCATGCAGGCGCAGCTTCGCCGCCGCCGCGAGCTTTTCGCCGCTGGCCACAAACCGCTTGGCTGGAAGCTAGCGTTCGGGGGCCCCGCCGCCCTCGAGCGCCTTCACATCAACGCTCCCCTCGTTGGCTTTCTCTTACAAAGCGCGCTTCTGCCTTCCGGTTCTACAATCTCCGTCTCAAATTGGACGAAGCCCGCCGCCGAACCTGAAATCGCCGTCTATCTCGGCAAAGACTTGCCCGCCAACTCGACGCGCGAAACAGCGATTGCCGCCATCTCTGGGCTTGGCCCCGCCATTGAACTCGCCGACGTCGACCATCCTTCCGACGATGTCGAAGGCACGCTCGCTCGCGACATCTATCAGCGCCACATTATTCTTGGTCGCGCCGATTCGACTTTCGCCGGTGGACTTCTGAACGGTCTCGCCTGCCGCGTCCTCCGCAACGGCTCCGAAATCGCCAACGCCGCCGATCCGCAATCCCTGCAAGCCTTAACCGGCGAACTCATCGACATTGTTCGCCACACCGCCAACCTTCTCGCCGCATTCGGCGAGTCGCTGCAAGCCGGCCAACTCATCATCGCCGGCTCCATCACTCCTCCGCTCTGGGTCGTCCCCGGCGAAGAGCTTATCTTTCAGCTTGCACCCATCGATTCCATTTCCGTCCGTTTCGCGGCTTGACTTAATGAGGTTCTTCGCTTTGCTTTAGTCTCGCGAGCCGTCTAGTGGTTCAGGCTCTCCCGCAGGGATTTTGCTTGTCGCAACAGCGGCAAATCCGGGTCGGCGTTTTTCCAGATGCCCAGCAGCGCATCAAGTAGCTCTTTCGCCCGCGTGGAGTTTCCCCGCGATGCGTGAAGTTTAGCCAGCAAGAAGTGATCTTCCAACCAGTCTTGCTGCGGCTCCCATCCCATTGGGCTCGTTCCTTTTCCGCCCAGGAAGGACTCATACGCGGAGACGGCCTGCTCAAATTGGCTGGAGCGGTCATATGCGCGGGCTAGCCCATCGAAAGCAAAAAGCACAGAAACCGGATAGTTCTGAAATCGAGAATCCTGCAGCTTTTGAACCGCTTCGGAGAAGTTGCCTTGGGCCAGGAGAATTTCCCCTTCAAGTCGATTCAAATCGCTTCTTCGCTGGGGATCATTTAAATCTGTCTTTGTCTTCAGAATCTCACTTACCTTTTCTGCTCTTTCCAGATCACTGTTGCGTGCGAACGCTACACCAAAACAGCTGAGAATCCAGGGCGCCTGGTTCAACACTGCCTGGAGCTGCGAGCCTTGCTCCAGCTCCCGCTTGGCTTTCGGAATGTCTCCCATCCCGGAATAAGCAAACGCAAGATAGAGACGGTCACGCGCAGCCGCGAGGTCGTATTTTGCGGCTTCGTCAGTGGCGATAGCCTCCTTCAACTGCTCCTCTGCGTCTTTATACCTGCCCTCATAAAGATCCAGAAGTCCGAGCGAGCGTAATCCTCTATTCCGTATCTCTGGTTTTTGGAGTGCCAGGCCGAACACCTCCCTTGCTTTTTCTGGCTGGCCCGCGCCAACGAGGATGAAGCCGTATTCGTGATTTAGGTTGGCGGTAGTAATTCGAGAGGGATCCAACTCGAAAGCGCGGGCGTAAAAAGGCAAAGCCTCGCTGTATCTAGTTTGCAGAGCATAGCAGGTTGCGATTTTGATCCGGGAGTTTACATCCGGAGGATTGATACGGATGAGCTCTTGGAATTGCGCGATGGCTTCGTTACAGCGGTTGGCGCGAAGCAGCACGTTAGCTAAATTAAAGAGTGCGTTGGAGTCATCCGGATACGATGCCAGGAATGCCCGATATAGGCGCACCGCTTCTTCCGTGTGCTCTTGCGCCCCGGCAAAGCTCGCCTCGATGAACATTCGCTCGCGGGTGGTGACGCGATTGGAAAGTTGTAGGGCGCGCTCGTATTGCTCTTTTCCTGGCTTGGGCTGCGAAAAGATGTGGCTGTAAAGCTCGTTCCCCAGCGCCGCATGGGCCATCGCGAAATCCGGATCGATGCGCAAGGCCTCTTGGAGCTGCGTTCGCGAGTCCTGATACTTGCCTTTCGCCCATAAGTCGGTCGCTTGTGCGTAGAGCTGCAAAGCCGTGAGCGATGGCGTCGTAACGTGCGGCAGCGGCAAGGAGTCCCGCCGGACGGAAAACAACGTTTCTCCCAGATCCCTTCGGATCTGTTGCGACAGGGCATCCAGCGCGTCGAGGATCTTGTCCTCGGAGTCGATCTTTGTCGAATACGACCGCACGCTTACCCCGGACTTCGGATCCACCAGGCGTCCCAGCAGGAGATACTCTTTCCCCGTGCGCGTCAGGCTCGTGGCCACCAGCGCGCGCAGGCTTTCCCGCTGGCAAATCTCACGCCCCAACGCTTCGTTGACGGTCAAATCCTCGGTTGGGTTTGCCGGTCGCTCCATGCGCTGCAATGTTTCATACACTCGCGACCGTGGAAAAATGTTGGCATAGCGCGACTGCTCCAGGCTGACTGTCAGCGCAGTAAACAACGCCTTATCAAACCTCGGATCACCTGTGCGGTTCTCCATGTCGGTAATCAGGATCCAGTCCCGGTTTGCAAACGACAGCGCAGGCCGGCTCGCCAACAGCCAATAGGCCGCCATCCCTATGCACAGCAGAGCTGTGCTGGAGGCAGCAATCCAAAACTGTCGCCGCGAAACCAAATCTGTTGGCTCCGCCGCTTCCGGGGCCTGCGTTGTGCTCCCAGGCCGAGCAATCTGCTCCGGGAGTGGGACTGAAGCACCGCCGGCCGTCTCACCCGCCGCACTGTCGGCAACTGGCGCCACAAACCGGTAGCCACGCTTCGGGATCGTCTCGATGTACGACTGCCCCTCCTCGTTTTCCGACAGGATCTTCCTCAGCACCGACACATTTCGCGCCAGACTCACTTCTTCCACGAAGGTCTCCGGCCAAACCGCGTCCATCAATTCCTTCTTGTCCACAATCCGGCCATGCCTCTCCACGAGGAAGAGTAATGTTTCCAATGCCTTAGGAGTTAGCGAGACGAGTTCGTCTTTCCGGAAAAGCGCTCTCTGATCGGCGTCGAGCCGGAACTCGCCAAAGAAATACTGGCGGGAATTACCCATAAGACCTGGCTTACCGAAGATTTTGTCAAAACAATATCAGAACTTCGGAAAGACTTCCATTCCGCCGCCCCCTTAATTTGCCGCCTGAGGAACGGTGCGGCGGCTTCGAGCTCGTCCTCATGGGCGTTTTAGACGCCCCCGCGAGCCGGCCGCCGCACCCAAAAGGGGGCGTCATGAAGCGCAGCAAATTCAATTCGTTGTTCTTGGTAGCAATAGCAATCACCCTTGTCGTGGGCAGCAGTGGTTGCAGTGGCGGGTCGGCAGTGCCCCCTCCACCGCCTCCACCGCCCGCTATCACTGTTAGTCTTTCTCCGAGCAGTGCGCAGTCTGTCGATCAGGGCCAATCTATAAAGTTTACCGCCACCGTCACCAACGACTCCAGCAATAAGGGCGTCACCTGGACGTTGACGCAAAACAACACCGCCTGCTCTCCCAGTTGCGGCACGATCTCGCCAAATAGCACCGCCAGCGGCGCGCCTGCTACCTACACCGCTCCCGCCGCCGTCAACTCCAAGATTCAATTCAGCGTCACCGCCACCTCCGTCGCCGACACCTCTAAGTCTGCCTCGGATCAAACCACCGACGTCCCCCCTCCCGCATTGAACAATCCTGCTACGTTGCCTGCTGCCACAGTGGGGCAGGCGTACTCGTATCAGCTGACGGAAGCCGGGGGCGTCCCCCCATTTACGTGGTCCATCACTTCAGGCTCTCTCCCCGCCGGCCTCAGCTTGAACATCGCCACTGGTCTCATCTCCGGCACGCCCACGGTTGCCTCTCAGGCTGTTCCCGCGAGCGCAAAGTCCCCGGCGACATCCCAGCCAAATGTCGCTCCCTCCAGCTTCACCGCGCAAGGCTGCGATTCCGGCAGCCCGCAGCTCTGTAACTCGCAGATCCTGAGCATGCTCGTCAACCAAGCACCCGGCTTCTCGCTGTCGGCGTCTCCCACCAGTGTGACCATTGGCCAAGGCGGCAGCGGAACGAGTACGATTACTGTTAATCCGACAAACGGCTTCAACGGCAGCGTTAGCCTCACCGCCTCGAACCTGCCCACCGGCGTGACTGCGGCTTTCAGTTCTCCCGGCGCGACAACCACCAGCACGCTGACTCTCACCGCCTCTGGCACGGCGACCACCGGCACAGTCACCATGAGCGTCACGGGGACGTCCGGCAACCTGCCTCCGCAGACCGTCACCGTTTCCCTAACTGTCACCACACCCAAACCACTTCCCACATGCAGCACGCTTCCGTCGGGCACTGCCGGGGAGCCGAGCATTACTACCCAGCCAACGAACCAGACTGTCGGCGTGGGCCAGATGGCAACGTTCAGTGTCACCGCGAGTAACGCAACGAGCTATCAATGGTATAAGAACGGCAACATCATAAGTGGAGCCACGGGGCCTAGTTACACAACACCTGCTACCGCCGGCACGGATTCCGGCAACGAATACACAGTGGTCGTAAGCAACTCCGTTTGCAGCCTTCTCAGCAGTCCTGCAACGCTCACGGTCACGCCCAGCAACGCCAACGATCTTACATTTTCCTACCCTGCGCCGCCTCCGCCCACTCCGCCGCTAAATGGCATCACTGGGACCATCACGCTCACCCAAGCCGGCGGACAAGTATTCTCCGTCACGTCATCTGCCAGCGCGAGCGCCAAAATCGACTGGACGTTGAACTGCGGGCCTTATGCATCATGCGGCTCCGTGAACCCAGCCCAAACAACCAGCGGAGGGAGCGTAACCTACCTCGCGCCAACGGGTCTGCCTTTGGCCGGGGAAACGTTTACTCTTATCGCCACGAGAGATGACGCTCAGTCGGATTTCGCTACCGCACAAATCACCGTCAAGCCGTGTGGTCCGGGCGAAACAATGTGCGGCGAAATCACATTCCTGATCCAAGGCTTCGACGCCAAGGGCAACCCCGCCGCTGCTGCGGGCAGCTTTACGGCCACTGGCTTAGCCAATTGGAATCCAACGCTCAATCCTCCCTGCTGTATGATTACCGACGGAGTTATCGACATCAACGACGGCGACGGTGTGGACGCGGCGGCGCAGATTAGTTCTGGCTCCTACACCTACGACAAAGATTCTACCGGTACCCTGCTTCCCAACTTAAATAGTCTCACCGGCACCATCACCTTAAACATCAAAAGCACCCTGGCGAAACCACCGGCATCGCACACCCAGCGAACCTACGCTTTCACGCAGGGCGCCTTTCTGCAGGGCACCCTGTCGCTCATCGAATTCGAGCCGATTCCCTCCTCCCCGGGCGGTTGCTCCGACCCCGGTGCGCCGCCCGCGTGCGGTTTCCAAGGCTCCGGTCTCCTGTCGAAGGGGGTGCCGCCAGGATCCTATGCCTTTCCCACCGATGTCGGTGGCAGGCCCAATTGCACCGCAAACGCAAACCCGCCCACGAACTGTAACTACGCCTTCGAGTTCGAGGGAGCGACAAGACCGTTGCCTCCGGCGGTGCCGGAGCCGATTGGAATGGTCGGCGTCTTTAACGTGAGCGTGGATGCTACGAACGCGTGCAATGTTGCGACGATTGGAACCCAAAGCGTAATAAGGAATCAACCACCTCTATCGTTGCAAGGGAGCTTATTTGGCAACTGCGGCACCGTGGCCTCCGTAAATGGCGTAAACGTCGCCAACGATGTGAACGGTCGCGGAACCTTTCAAGGTTGCTTCATATGCTCCTCGACCACTCCACCTACGGATACTCTCGCCTATTACGTTCTCCCGACCGGCGGTCTGATTTTCATAGACATGGGCGCTGGGGGGACGTTGAGCGGGCTCGCAAGCCCGACGGGTATCAGCAGCGCCTCTCCGCTGGGCTTTCTGAACTGCGGCACAGTCACCAGTGAAGACAACCGCGTCGATAACTGCGTAGCTTACACTTCCGGCGGTTCCCAAACGGGGGGCCCAGACGTGACTCTGTCCCTCGGCCTGGTTACTTGCGCCACCGGTGCCGTCTGCGAGAACCCGGTTTCGAATAACACTCTCATGGGCAACCTCAGCGTTACGTTGGACCAGGTAACCGGGGGAATGTGCAATGGTCAAATGGGGTCATGCGGCAATTCCACGACCATCCCGGCCAGCTACAGCATTGACGCCACAACAGGGGTTGGCTCTATCTGTCTTCACGCCGCCCCTTGCGCAACTTTCGATGCTCCTCCTCCCTCTGGTGCCGCTACGGCGCTTTATTATGCCGATGGCTTCCTCCTCGCCAATGACTACACCGCTGCGACCGGGTCCTTAGAGGCGCAATACTTCTTCTGCATCGATCCTTGCAGCGGTCCCGGCGGTATGCCTCATCCTCCTTCAGCATTTGAAAATAACAACCCCGGTCCTTTTGTCGGCGCGACCGTTCCCTCTTATCAGAGCATAGTTCCCAACGCTACGGGGTTGTTCACCCTCAAGGCGCCCGCCCCCGATAGCACCACTCCTTGCACAACCGCAACCGCAGACAACTTTGACAGCGATGCGCTTTACGCCAGTGGCTTAGACCCCAGCCCATTTACCCAATCTGTACCGCCAAACTCGTCTGTCACCGGGTGTTTTGCCTTTGATAATACCACTGGCTTTAGTAACTCAGGAACTTCAATCACCGGTCGCGGTACCGGAACCAGCACCACTCCAGGCCCTGCCGATTTCGTCTTCTACGAAATAACTCCCGGGCGCCTCGTTGTCATGGAAACAGACGACACAATCCCTGGAGGCCAGGCTCTCTTGAATCTGACCTCTCAGAGCGCCCGCCTGGCGATCACTAGTGCCAGCAGCATCATGGCATGTGCAAATGGAAGCACGGTCACGGCCTGTACCAATGGAACGATCAAGCCCTTAAACAGCTTCACCATCACAGCGACGGGAGCGCCAACGCCGGCCCTGTCACAGGCGCCCGTTGGCAATTCACCAAACTTGGGCACAATCGGATTGACGTTCACCGACAACAAGAACGGCACGGCGACCATCACCGGCACTGTGAATAAAGACACCGGAAACCGCGCCAATTGCGACAGCGCTACAAACCCGGCCGTGTGCACCTATGTCTTCACGATTACGGCTCAGAACGTTCAGGGTAGCGCGACCGTCTCCGCTAAGCAGACGTTTGTGCTCGACGTAATCCAATAAGGAGAAACGTATGTACTGCACCAATTGCGGAAACCAGCTTCAAGAACAAAGCAACTTCTGTTCACGCTGTGGCGCCAAAGTCGCTGCCGGCTCTTTGCCGGCAGCGGCCGGCCCCATCATTCAAAACCAAGAAACCACTGCGCAAAAATTCTGGAAGCGCCTCGGCCAGGCCACTCTCCTTTACTTGCAGCAGCAGGCCGTCATGAACGCCATGCGCCAGCAACAATCCGGCGACAACTTCTGGTCCAGCGTCACCGCCTGCGGCAACGACAACGTTCAGTCCGGCTATGTCGACGTTGGTGGCACCATCGTCGGCTACGATCGCTGACATTTTCTAGTCGGGGACGTGCCTATCGTTTCGTCAGCGCCGAGGCTCTTCGCGCATTGTCATCCTGAGGGCCGCGCCTTTTGCGGCCCGAAGGATCTCAACTCACACGCTGACCCAAAACATGAATTTCGGCGGCAATTCGCGGAATCAAATAGTGAAGCATGGACTTGCGCGCGCCTCTTTTTGTAGCATTGCCTCATGAAGAAAGCGAAAACCTCAAAGGCCAAGCCCCGGAAACGCGCCTCTGCGAAGAAAGGCATGCCGGGCTTCAAAACGGTTGACGAATACCTCGCTCGTGTCCCGGAACCAGCCCGCACCACCCTGAACCACATTCGCGCCGTCATCCGTGAGGCCGCTCCGCCCGAAGCTACTGAAGTCATCAGCTACAAAATTCCGGCAATCAAGTACAAAGGCGTGCTCGTTTGGTTCGCCGCGTTTGCCAGCCATTGCAGTCTGTTCCCCACTGCTGCGGTGATCGAACAGTTCAAGGACGAACTGAAAGGCTACACCCTCTCCAAAGGCACCATTCAGTTCCCCATCGACAAACCGCTGCCGGATGCGCTCGTCAGGAAAATGGTGGAAGCCCGCGTCGCCCAAGTCGAAGCCAAGTCCCACCGCTGACCTCATTTTGAAACGCCATTCGGAATGCACGAGCCGGCCTGCGGCAGGCAGTCGCGGACGCCCCGAACGCGATCTGAACGGACGGGGTGCCCACCCCCCGGTGTTTTTTGCAAAGAGTGCGAAAACGATTGAAAACAAAAGAGATGCGAAATTGGAAAGCGCCAAAGAGTGCGCAAGTGATTGAAAAGAAAGGGTCGGGAAGTGACTAGGGGGCGGGAAGAGAGCCGACAAATAACGAACTGGAAGAAAAACGGCGTCAAGCCGCCGCACTCCATATAACTTGTCGCGATAATTTGCGGGGCTTACGGCTCTACTCGTAGCGCAGCGCTACCACGGGATCGAGCCGCGCCGCTTTGATCGCCGGATACATCCCAAAAAACAACCCGACGCCCATGGACATGCCGACTGACATTACCACAGCCCATAGCGGGATATAAGACGGTAGCGACGGAACCGCCAAATTGATTAGCAAGCTGATGCTTCCGCCCAGCAGCACGCCAATGACGCCACCGGAACCGGTCAGCACAATCGCTTCCGTCAAGAACTGCCAGATCACGTCGCTGCGCCGCGCTCCAATCGCTTTGCGCACTCCAATTTCCCGTGTGCGCTGCGTCACGGCCATCAGCATGATGTTCATCACGCCCACTCCGCCCACGAGCAGCCCGATGGCGCTGATCGCGATGATCAACGATGCCACCGACGAAGTGATTTGCTTGAACTGGTCCGCGATTTGTTGCGCGCTAGACAGGCCAAAATTGTCGGGCTTGTCAAACGGCACGTTTCTCCGCCGCCGCAGCACGCCGCGAATCTGGTCCTCGGCTTCCGGCATGCGTCCCGGATAAGCAACCGCGCCAATCAAGTGCTCGTCGTCCATCGGCAAATGTTTGTGATAAGTGCGGTACGGCACCATCACTTCTTTGTCTGCCGACTGGTCCTTTACCAACTGGCCTTTGCGCTTTTCCAAAACGCCGATCACTTCGTACGTCACGCCGTTCACCATGATCGGCTTGCCGATGGGGTCCTCGTCGGGGTACAGCGTCTTGGCGATGTCCGGCCCGATCACCGCTACTTCCGCGCGGTGCATGTTTTCCGCATCGCTGAAAAATCGCCCTTGGGCGGGGTGCGAATTGAACACTTCTTCCGTGGCCGGCAAGTTGCCGCTGTAATCGATTCCCGAAACTTCTTTGCTCAGATAACGCGCCGTATCCGGGCCACGCGCAGGGCCTTCTTCTGTAAATCGCGGATACAGGCTGACCGTCACTGCGCGCACTGCCGGACAATATTCCTGGATCGCTTCCGCGTCCTCCAGCGACAGCGGTTTTCGCGCGCGCTCTTCGGGGGTCAGCCGCCCGGTGTGAATCCCGGGATCAAACCGAAAAATGAACAGCGTCTCCGCTCCGTAATCCGAGAGGTACGCGTTCACATCGGAGTACACGCCGACGAGAATCGACACCACCGAGAGCAGCGCGGTGATTCCAATGACCACACCTAGCACCGTGAGAAACGAGCGCATCTTGTTCTCGCGCAGCGTCGTCAACGCCATCTGCGCGTTCTCGCCCAGGTGCATATGCTCCGTAATTCTCACGCCGCCTAAACCTCCTGACGCAATGCTTCGATCGGCTGCAAGCCCGCCGCCTTCTTCGCGGGATATACGCCAAAGAAAATTCCTACCATCGCGGAAACCATTTCTGCAATGAGCACCGCGCCCAGGGGAACGTTCATGGGCATCGACATCGCGGCCTTCGCCAGTTCCGCAATCCCGTACGCCAGCATCACGCCAATCGCTCCGCCCACCGCCGCCATCACAGCCGCCTCAATCAGAAATTGCAAAAGAATGTCGCCGCGGCGCGCGCCCAGCGCTTTGCGAATCCCAATCTCGCGCGTCCGCTCCGTCACTGTCGCCAGCATCACGTTCATGATCACCACGCCGCCAATCACCAAAAACACCGAAACCACTCCCACCATCGCCGTGGCGATGACTCCCGTGAGGTTCTTCCACAGCTCCATCAGAGTGGCCTGATCGAAAATCCCGAAATTATCCGGCTCGTTGGGAGGGAGGTGCCGCCGCGCCCGCATCATCGCGCGTGCTTCATCCTGCGTGCGTTCCATCCATTCCGGCCCGCGCGCCTGGATGTTCAGCCAGATGGTGTCGTTGTTGCCGTACATCTTGAAATAGGTTTGGATGGGAATGTAAGCGAAATTGTCCTGCGACTGCCCGAACGCCGTCCCGATGGTTTTCGCGATTCCGACGACCTGGAAAGGCCGTCCATCGATCAGGATTTCATGCCCGATGGGATCGACGTTGGGAAAGAGTTTCGTCGCTAGGTCGTTGCCAATCATGGTCACTTGCGCGCGGCTCTGATCGTCGCCTTCGGAAATGTACCGGCCGTCCCGCGGGGTGACGGGATCGATGTCCGCCATGTTGGCGGTAACGCCGCGGATGTTGGTGTCGTTGAGGCTCTGCGAGCCCATGCGCACTTTTCCGTCGAGGCGCAATTCCACGCCCACGCGGAGCGGCAGCTTCATATTGTCGCGCAGCGCTTCGAAGTCGTCCCAGGTCACTTTCTTGTTGCGGCGGTTGGCCTTCACGTACTCTTCTACGTCGGTGATCAGCGGGAAGCGCGTCAGCAGAAACACGTTGGACCCGAGATTCGCTACGCGGTCGGCGATGTAGTGGTTCACGCCGGAAATCAGCGAAATCACGACGATCAGCGTGGACACCGACAGAATGATGCCCAGCAGCATCAGGAAGGAGCGCATCTTGTGGGTGTGCAGCGTTTCCAGCGCCACAATGACCGGTTCCTTGAATAGGACCCCACGCTTCATCCGTCGACACTCCCTCACCTTATTCTACGGAAGCGGGGCCCCGGAAGTTTCGTTCGGTTATTGCTTCTTCGAGGGCTTTTCCTCGCCTCATTTCACAGTAAAATTAGCGAGTGATTCTTCGACTCGTCGCCGAGCCTTGGTGGGTCAACCTGCTGGTTCTGATTCCGCCGCTTGCCTACGTGTCCTGGCGGCGCGGCGGAGTTCCGCTCACCCGGCAGCAGTTGCTGATCAGCGCCGGGTTTGCCGCGGCGTTCGGATTTATTGAGGCTACGGTTGTCGCCTATCTTCGCGCTGCCACGGGCCTGCTTCCTGGCTACCAGGGCACCCTGGCCGATGTGATTCGCCACTCCAGCGAGTTCTACCAGCAGCCGCAGGCACTGACGCAATTTCCAAAGAGCCTGCTAACTCTCGAGGTTCTCCGGGAGGCCGCGACGATTCTCGTCCTTATCAGCGTGGCCCTGCTGACTGCGCCGAAGGCTCGGTCGCGCTTGGCCGTCTTCCTTTGGACTTTCGCGATTTGGGATATCGTTTATTACGCTGCGCTTTGGGCGACGGTGCGGTGGCCGCAGTCCCTGAAAGACGCAGATGTCCTCTTTCTAATTCCGCAACCGTGGTTTTCGCCGGTATGGTATCCGCTTCTTGTCAGTGTCCTCGCAATGCTGGCGGTCTTGCTCACGCGAGTGGATCCGCCAAAGACCTGATTAGCAGCTCAATCGCAAACGAAGCGCTCGCGCAATCGCTAGCTACTCGCTAGACTTTTCCTTGCATCAAACAAAACCAATGTCCCACAAGACTCATCCTTGGGGCGCACCGCCGTGGAGTGTCGATTTCCGGCCTGCTCCGGGCGTGCTGCCGGACCATGTTGATTTCGCCATTGTTGGGGGCGGGTTCAGCGGTTTGTCCGCCGCAGCGTGGATGCGGAGATTGGCTCCAGGGAAATCCGTCGCCGTTTTCGAAGCGGCTTCGCTAGGGGAAGGGGCGAGCGGCCGCACCGGCGGCCTGGCGCTCGCCGAGAGCGCTGCGGGTCCCCTTCCAGGACTGGGAGACGTGCTCGCTGATTACGAGAAAATTCTCCGCGTGCTGCGGATCGATGCACGCTTGGAGCTTTCCGGCGTTTACGAGCTTGGACGGTCATCGCCCGCGGAAGATTCTCCCATCTTGTGGAACGATTCCGGCACGCTGCAAGTAGTGCGAAGTGTTCCGGGCGGGACAGTGGATCCCGGAAAGGTTGTTGCTGGACTCGCACGCGCTGCGGAAAAGGCGGGCGCGCAAATCTTTGAGCATACTCACGTTCGCGACATCGATTTTTCGAAGCCGTTGCGTTTGCACGTTCACAGCAGAGTGCGTGGCCGCATCCGCAAGAAGCAAACCGTCGCCGAGCAAGTCCTTCTTGCCACTAACGCGTTTTCGGCGGAATTATCTGGCCTGCGAAACGCCACCGCGTCGCGGCTCACCTTCGGGCTGGCCACGGCCCCGCTCTCGGCTGCGCAACTCAAGGCTATTGGCCTCGCTTCGCGTAGACCGTTTTACACCATCGACTTTCCGTATTTGTGGGGCCGCTTGCTGGAATCAAACGGCGTGATTTTCGGCGCGGGCCTCGTTCCCATTCCCACTTCTTTCGGTGCTCTGTCTCTCGGTCCCGCCAGATCGAAGGGGAGCGCTTCGCGCGATTTGTATCGCTTCGACGTTCGCAGGGGAGAATCGGCCGATCGGCTTCGCTGGCTGGAGGAGCGCGTCCGCCATCTTCATCCCGCGCTGAAATCGGTGCGCATCACACACCGCTGGGGCGGACCGATTCTCTTCACCGAAAAGATGCTGCCCGTTTTTCGGCGCCATGAGCGCAGCAAGGACGTGATGGTGCTTGCGGGTTACAACGGGCACGGCGTCGCGCTTTCTGTTTATCTTGGCAAATGGGCCGCCGAAGCGCTGCTCTCGCGCCGTTCTCTTCCCCGCTGGCGGTAGCGCGGGATCTTTTCTCGCAGTTGAGAGATTGAACCGCGCGCAAGCAATCCGCGGCGCGTGGAGTAAAGTTCATGGTTGTCACAATTTTTCTTGCCGCCCTTTTTCCGCGGAAAGTTTCACGCTAGACTATTTTGGTTTCCCTCTGGAGGCACATGATTACGTCCGTGTCGGTCATCGGCTTGGGCAAACTCGGCGCGCCCATGGCCGCTTGTTTTGCCGCGCGTGGCTTTAGCGTCCATGCGGTGGATATCAACCCGCAAAAAGTAGACTGCATCAATCGCGGAGTTCCGCCCGTGCATGAGCCGGGCCTCGCGGAATTGCTGGCGGAATCCCCGGGACGCATCACTGCAACGCGCGACATTGAATCCGCAGTGCGCGCTTCCGACGCGACATTTGTGGTGGTGGCCACGCCCAGCGATCCCGACGGCGGCTTCTCGCTGCGCTACGCGCTTCCCTCCTGCGAAGCGATTGGCCGCGCCCTGGCCACCAAGAAAACGTTTCACGTCGTCGTGCTTACGAGCACGGTGATGCCGGGGTCGACCGGGGGCGCGGTGAAGGCGTCACTCGAGCGCGCCAGCGGCAAAAAGTGCGGAGTAGATTTTGGATTGTGCTACAGCCCGGAATTCATCGCCCTGGGCACGGTGATTCGCGATTTTTACAATCCGGACTTTTTGCTGATCGGAGAATCGGATCCGCGGACCGGCGAAATTCTGTCGGATATTTACCGGCGCAACTGCAAGAACAAACCGACGATCGCGCGCATGAATTTCATCAACGCGGAAATCACCAAGCTGGCAGTGAATACGTATATCACCACGAAAATCAGCTACGCCAACATGCTGGCGCGGCTGTGCGAGAAACTGCCGGAAGCGGACGTCAACGTGGTCACCGACGCGCTCGGCCTGGACACGCGCATTGGCGCGAAATACTTGAAGGGGGCGGTCAGCTACGGCGGCCCGTGTTTTCCGCGTGACAATCGCGCGCTGGCCGCGCTCGCCGCGCGGGTCGGGGCTTCTTCCGGGCTGGCCGAGGCTACGGACATTTTCAATCGCGCGCAGATCAAATCGCTGGCCGAAACGGTCAAAAGCCATTACACAGGTGACGGCGCGATCGGCATTCTGGGGCTTACCTACAAGCCGAATACCGACGTGACGGAAGAGGCATTCGGTTTGCTCCTGGCGCAGGAACTTTCGTCGGCCAATCTTCCGGTGATTGTTTTCGATCCATCGGCCGATGCGGGCCGCGCGCTGAGCAGCAATAAGAACGTGCGGATCGGAGCTTCAGCGGAGGAATGCATCAGGGAATCGAGCGTTGTGGTGCTGGCCACTCCGTGGCAGGAGTTCCGCGACCTTCCAGCGTCAACCTGGTTGGGTGCTAGGAAGTTTGGCGTGCGGGTGATTGTGGATTGCTGGCGCGCGCTGGGCCACCTCGACGGCCTGCAAGGGCTTACCTACGTCAAATTGGGGTTTGGCTCGACGGCGGAAAAGCCCGCGGCCGTTTCTTCCAGCGCGGATTAAGTATGTCCGTAAGGCAGGTCGAAACGAGCTGACTCGGCCTTCCCGCTACTAATAAATAATCTTCTTGCATAATTAACAGCAGTTAGTTACTATCCAACTACTTCAAGCAGTCTGTATTACCGTCCCTCGGGTAGCTGAAGATCCCAGCCAATGGTGGCGGCGCAGCCGCGCCAGAGGCGCGCTCGTCCCCGGCGCCGGTGGAACCCTCTCCACCGGGGATCGCGGAACTCCGAGGAACGCTGCGGCAAGGAGGCAGCGCATGCAACCCAGCCCGCGACTCGTGCCAAGCCAGCAAAAAGTGCAGCCCATCCGGCGCACGACCGAGATCACCATTCAACTGACGCCGTTCGACCAAAAGGAATACCGCGTCCTGATCGAGGCGCGCGGAGAGACCATCCGGCGAGTCGTGGGGAAGCTGAAGCCGACACTGGGACTTTCAAGCGCCGTGGACGCGGGCTGCGGCGTGGGATTTTTTTCGCAAACGCTGGCCGAATGCGGCTTGAACGTTTGCGGATTCGATGCGCGGGAAGAAAACGTGGAAGAGGCGCGAAGGCGCTTTCCGGGAATTCCGTTTGGCCAAGGAGACATTGAAGACCGAGGGATTGTCAGCCTGGGACGCTTCGACCTGGTGCTGTGTTTTGGCCTGCTCTATCACCTGGAGAACCCGGTGCGGGCGATTCGCAACCTGCGGGCCATCACGGGAAAGTGCCTGCTGGTCGAAAGCATGTGCGTGCCCACAGAAAAACCTACGTTTCTTCTGCGGCACGAGCTGCGGCAGGACGACCAAAGCTTGACGGAATTGGCGTGCTACCCGAGCGAGGGCAGCCTGGTGAAGATGCTGTACCGCGCTGGATTCGCCAAGGTCTACCGCGTCGTGCTGCTGCCGGACCACGACGATTTTCGCGAAACCGCGGAGCACGCGCGGCGGCGCACGGTCCTGCTCGCTTCTGCGCTTCCGGTGGAGGAGGCGGGCTTCCGATTAATGCTGGAACCGCAAGAAAGCGATGATCCGTGGATAAAAAATCCTGCGCCGAAAGCGACGCTGCCGCAGCGTTTTGCACGGTTCCTCAGGAGTCCGATGCGGAGGAAATATATCACGCTAGCAAACCGTGCGCGGCGGATTTTCCCGAACATGCCGATTCCGCTTCGCTTGCCTTTTGGCGCATGGTGGCTGGCGGAAAAAAGCGCGATCGATGAGGAACTCCTTTACAAAGGATTTGAACAGGCGGAGATGGAGTTCGTAAACAAGCTTTTGCGTTGGGACATGACCGTGGTGGACGTCGGCGCGCATCACGGGCTGTATACGCTGCTGGCATCGAAGCGCATCGGTTGGGGCGGCCGGGTGGTGGCGATCGAGCCTCGCCGCGGGAATGCGCGCGGCTCGAAAAGCATCTGCGCTTGAACCGGTGTTCGAACGTGGAACTGGTGCCCTGCGCCGCGGGCGAGGATCCGGGCGAAGAGGAGCTCTACGTCGTGGAAGAATTTCACGACGGATTTAACAGCCTGCGGCGGCCGGCGATCAACGCGCCAGTCCGAACAGAGAAAGTGCAAGTTCGGCGGCTGGACGACATTTTGTCCGAACGGGACATCACGAAAGTGGATTTCCTCAAGCTGGATGCGGAGGGTGCGGAGCTTTCGGTTTTGTACGGCGCTTTAAGGCTTTTGAACCAGAAATCACGGCCCGCGATGCTGGTGGAAGTGCAAGACGTGCGAACGGCACCTTGGGGTTACGCGGCCCGCGAGATTCTGCAATTTCTGATTCGCCTGGATTACCAGTGGTTTGCGATTGCGGCGAAGGGCGCGTTGCTGCCAATCAATTGCGAGCAGCAAAGCTACGACGCAAACCTCGTGGCTTTGCCGGCGGAGCGCGCGGAAGAATTTCTGAACGTGTTGGGGCAGAAATGAGAGCAACGGGAGAGTTTGCAAAGGGAAAAATAGCAGGAGGTAATCGGAGGTGGCCGGGAAGAAGGCACGATCAAACAAAAAGCTGCGAGTTTCGCTCACGAAACCAGAGCTGCGCTGCGCTGAATAAAACGTGAAGAGTGCTGCTATTCTCGTTGCGCGGATGCGGTTCAAGCCACGGGAACCCGCAAATGAAAAGCGCTCTTCGCCCGAGCAGGCGGACGAACGGATGCCCGCTCTCGCGGCGGCGCGGAAAAAGAGATAGGAACGTGAGAGTACTCGTGACCGGAAGCAGCGGACTGATCGGCTCGGAAGCGGTGGAGCATTTTGACCGGCAAGGCCACGAAGTGACCGGCGTGGACAACAACATGCGCCGCGTTTTCTTTGGGCCCCAGGGAGACACGCTGTGGAACCTGGAGAGATTGAAGGGCGTAACGAAGCGGTTCACGCACGCGGCGCTGGACATTCGCGACCGCGCGGCAATCGAGGAATTGTTTCGCGCGAAGCGGTTCGACTTGATCGTGCATTGCGCGGCACAGCCCTCGCACGACAAGGCGCGGGACATTCCACTGCTCGATTTTGAGGTGAATGCGTTGGGAACGGTGAATTTGCTCGAAGCGACAAGGCAGCATTCGCCGGAAGCGGTGTTTGCGTTTCTGAGCACCAACAAAGTGTACGGCGACGCGCCCAATGAAATTCCGCTGAAGGAGCTGGAAAAGCGCTGGGACTACGCGCGACTGGAAGATTATGACGGGATAGATGAAAACTGCCGGATTGACCGCACGCTGCATTCGCTGTTTGGAGCGTCTAAAGCGGCGGCGGACCTGGTGGCGCAGGAGTACGGCCGGTATTTCAAGATGAAAGTGGGAATTTTCCGCGGTGGATGCTTGACAGGGCCGTCGCATTCGGGCGTTGAGCTTCATGGATTCTTGTCTTATCTCGTGAAGGTTACGCTGAATGGAGGAACGTATTCGGTTTTCGGGTACAAGGGCAAGCAGGTGCGCGACAACATTCACAGCCACGACGTGGTGCGCGCAATCGAGGAGTTCGCGGCCAATCCGCGGCCAGGCGAAGTTTACAACCTCGGCGGCGGGCGCGAGAACAGCATCTCGATGCTGGAAGCCATCGAACGGATCGAGCAGATAAGCGGGAAGAAGTTGAATTGGCGGTACGTGGAC
Source organism: Candidatus Acidiferrum sp. (assembly GCA_035623215.1). GTDB lineage: Bacteria > Acidobacteriota > Terriglobia > Acidiferrales > UBA7541 > Acidiferrum. The sequence goes on along the minus strand of DASPTW010000041.1, from coordinate 24,960 downwards.
GAGGCGCGCAAGGGCGATCACATTTGCTATATCTCGAACCTGGGGAAGCTCAAGAAGGATTATCCGAACTGGAAGATCACGCGCGGGCTGGACGCGATTCTCGAGGAGATTATCGCGTCGCAGCGGGAGCAGATGAAGTAAGGGGCCCGGCCGCGCGAGGATCAGAGCAGGCAAGACATGCTTACGTTCTTCACGACGGCGAAACCCTTTCGCGGGCACATCGGAATCATTCAGCGAAATGCGCTGAAGAGCTGGAAGCGGCTGCACGCTGACGCAGAAGTGATTTCATTTGGAGATGAAGAAGGCGCGGAGGAGATTGCGCGCGAATTAGGACTGCGGCACGAGCCGCAAATAGAACGCAACGAGTTCGGGACAAACCGTTTGGATGTGATGTTTCGCCGGGCGCGGGAGATCGCGCGGCACGAAGTCCTTTGCTACATCAATTGCGACATTTTGCTGATGCAGGATTTTTGCGCGGCGGTGGAACGCGTGCGCAAGGCTCATGCGCAATTCCTGATGGTGGGACGGCGGTGGGATGCGGACATTCGGGAGAGCTGGGATTTCGGAAGAGAAAGCTGGGAAGCGCAGCTGCGAGAAAAGGCTATGCGCGAAGGGCGGAGACGTAGCCCGGAGTGGATTGATTATTTTGTTTTTACGCGCGATGTGTATGCGGAAGAGTTGCCGCCGTTCGCCGTAGGGCGCACCTTCTGGGACAACTGGTTGGTGTGGAAGGCCCTGGATTCGAATCACCCCGTCGTTGATGTTTCAGACGCAGTGCTGGCAGCACACCAAAACCACGAGGATGGCCATCATCCTCAAGGAAAATCGGGCGTTTTTTACGGTGAGGAAGCGAAGCGAAATTGTGAGCTGGCAGGCGGTTGGCGGCATTTGCGGACGATTGCGGACGCGACGGAAGTTCTGAGCGGGGACGGATTGAAGCCGAATCCGCTGCGGTATTGGGCGGCCGTGATGCGTTACATGCGGCAAGCGGGCCGGGTTGCATATCACGACGGAATGGAGCCCGCGTGGTTTTCGTTGCTAGGGCTGACGAGGCCGCTGCGGCGAAGAGTGGGGCTGCGCGCGGAAAATTTGCGGAAGTGGCGCGGGAAGGCGCTGCCACTATTTGGAAGGCACGGATGAGCGCGCCGTACTTCACCGTTCTGATCGACAGCTACAACTACGGGCATTACGTAGAGGAAGCGGTGTCGAGCGTGCTGGCGCAGGATTTTCCGAAGGGGGAGCGGGAAATTCTGGTGGTGGACGACGGGTCGACGGATGACACGGCGTCACGCTTGCGAAGACTCGGAAACGCGATTCGTTATTTGCGAAAGCCGAACGGCGGGCAGGCGTCCGCGTTTAACTATGGATTCGAACACGCGCGCGGAGAAGTGGTCGCGCTGCTGGATGCGGACGACGTGTGGCTGCCGGGCAAACTGAGGCGCGTGCAGGAAGAGTTCCAGCGGAACCCTCGCGCGGGAATGGTCTACCACCGGTTGTACTGGTGGGATGGCGCAGACGAGGTGGGCGCGGACCGCTATTTTGCAGGGGTTTCGGGGCGGGTGCCGGAAAGCCGAAGGGCGCTGCTGGAATATCCGATGGCGAGCACGTCGTGCCTGGCGTTTCGGCGGGCGGCGGTGGAGAAGTTGTTGCCAGTGCCGGAGGTGCTGCGTTCGCAAGCGGATGCGTATTTGACGGCGCTGACTATTTTTGTAGCGCCGGTAGGAGAGTACTTGGGGAAATACCGGTTACACGGCACGAATCTGTTTCAGACGGCGGGGAAGCAATTTTCGCGCGAGAAAATCGAACACCGGATAGCGATGCGAGGCACACTGCTGGCAGAAATCGAGAACTGGCTGGAAAAAGAGGGCCGAGATACCAAGTCAAAGGATCTGCGATCCTACTTGAAGCAGTGGAAAAAAGCGCAAGAGCAGGATGGATTTTTGCTGGAAGCCCCCGGGCGCTGGAAATATTTCCGGCACCTGTTCGGATTGCCCTGGACGTACGGCGAGATCATGATGGGGCGGCACCGGATTTACAGTTATCTGAGAGCATACGCGGCGCTGGTCTTAGGCTATCATCATTTATATTTGTTTGATGAAGCCCGGAGGAAGCGGAAGGAATGGATGGCTTCTTCCTCCGAGAAGACCGTGGTGGCGGTGAAAGCAAAGGCAGCAGCAGCCACCAAGAGCTGAACGCATAGATGGGTTCAAGAAGCGCGGCGCGTGCGGGAGAGGTTTCCGGCACAGAAGAAAGGGCAGTGACGAACGCGGCGGTGAGGTGTGCGTGCCCGGCGTGCGGCGGAGCTGCGGGTGAGGAGATTGTCGAGCGCTACGGGCGGTTCGAGTTGCGCGGATGCGATGCATGCGGCTTGCAATTCTGGGAGCCGCGCGAGATGCCGGACGCGCGTTGGTACGAGCAGATGTACGGAGGGCGGGATCAGGGGATTTTGCCGCTGGAGCCGGGACACAAATATTTTTTGGCGGATGAGCGGGTGCCACGCGGGGGGGATTTGCTGGATATAGGTTGCGGGACGGGGAATTTCCTCGCGGCGGCGTGCGAGGCGGGCTATCGCGTGACGGGAACAGAACTGGACCGGAACGCGGCGCGATTTGCAAAAGAACGGCTGGGGTTGGAGCGCGTGCTGCCGCTAACGATTGCGGAATTTGCGGAGCAATTCGCGGATCAGAAATTTGAGGTGGTTACGTTTTTTGAAGTGCTGGAGCACCAGACCGAGCCAGTGGAGTTTTTGCGCAACGTGAAAAAGTGCTTGAAGCCGCACGGAATGATTGCGCTGAGCGTGCCGAACCGCGAGCGGTGGCTGACCGGGCCGGACGTTTTGGATTACCCTCCCAATCACTTTTTGCGATGGAATGCGGCGACGCTAGGAAAATTTTTGGCTGCACAGGGATTTGAAGTGTCCTCCGTTCGGGAAGAACCGGTGAGTGTGAGTTACGCGGCGCAAATGATCGACATGGCGCTGCGCACGGGGATGACGCAGAATGGCGATGCGGGCGCGCCGGCGAGTTTTCGTGACGTCATGCAAATGGTGCCGCAGGAGGCGGAAGCGGCGCTGCGAGCACAGCCGACAAGGAAGCAACGCTTTCTGCAAGCGCTGAGACGGATGAAGCGCGCGGCGTGTTATCCGCTTGCGGTGGCGACGTTTCCGTACGTGCGGTTGCGCGGCTATAAAGGAACGTATTTGTATTGTTTGGCGCGGCGGCGTGATTGATGAGATCCAGGGAGCGGTGATTTGGCAAAAGCGTTTGCCAGCGTACTGATCGACACGTACAACCACGAGCGGTTCATCGCGCAGGCGATTGCGAGCGTGCTGGAACAGGATTTCCCGGCTTCGGAGCGGGAAATCATCGTGGTGGACGACGGCTCGACAGACCGCACCCCGGAAATCGTGAAGCAATTCGAGCCGCAAGTGCGGCTGCTGCGAAAAGAAAACGCCGGACAGGCTTCAGCGTTTAATGCCGGGATACCGGAATGCCAGGGCGAAATCGTTGTGTTTTTGGATGGCGACGACTGGTGGGCACCAGCAAAGCTGAGCCGGGTAGCTGAGGCTTTACATGCTGAGCAGGAAGTAGGAATTGTCGGCCACGGAATCGTGAACGTGCAGCGCGATGGAAGTCAGCAAGAGGAAACGTTGCGCGAAGGATTTCGGTTCCAGGCAAATTCCATGGAAGGGGCGAAATTGTTCCGGCGGCGCGGAGCGTTTCTCGGAACAAGCCGGATGACGATTCAGGCTGACTTGCTGCGGCGAATTGGAACCGTTCCGGAAGCGATTGAAGTTCAAGCTGACGAATACCTATTCACGATGGCGGCTGCGCTAGGGGGCGTGCGAATCCTTCCCGAAGCACTGACCTATTACCGGATGCATGAGGCGAACAGTTTTCAACTGGCCAGCCACGACACCCAAAAACTCCGCCGCAAACAAAAATCGCTGGCGGCCTTAGCGGCGAGCTTACGGGAGCGTCTTGAACGGTGCGGCATCGAGCCGCAAGTGCGGCGAGCGATTGTCGACTACACCCAGGCGAGCGCAGATCAGTTGCGGTTGATGCTGGATGGCGGGTGGCCATGGGAAACCGTAAAGACCGAGTGGAAAGTCTATGAGATATTGCATCCGGAGGCGCCCGCGTCGCACAGACTGTTCAAGCGTTTGGTATTGCTAGCGGCGCTGCTGGTGACGCCAAAAGCTTTTTACGGCGCGCAGAGAAGACTGGCGCAAAGCGGGTTTTACCAGCGAGCCAGGGCAAAGGTGCTTCCCGTACCGGGAATGGCGCACATTCAAAAGGATTCCCGCGCGAGATCTTAAGGAGAAGATGTGGGCGCGGGCAGAAGTCCGGGCAGTGTAAAGAGGGAGAGCAGGCGCAGATGCGCATTCTGATGATTTCGGGGGTTCCGGGGAAAGCGGAGGCGGGAGTCGCCGGAATAGTTTACAACTTGGCGAAAGAGTTGCGCGAACTGGGACACGGCGTGGAAGCGAGGTTTTTCGAGGATTTGCTTCCGGAGCAGAAGTGGCCGAACCGATTTCGCACGGTTGAATTCGCAAAGCGAATTGCAGATTACGTTCAAGAGAGGAAAAAAGAGTTCGACATCGTGAATATTCACGCTCCGTTTGGCTTTTCCTATGGAGCGCGGAGGCGGCGGCTCGGAGCGGAAGCGGGTCCACCTTATGTGATGACCATGCACGGGCTGGAGGAGCGGCGGAATTACGCGATGGGTCGCGAGGCGAGGGAGGGGCGGGCCGACTACTTTCGCTGGAAGAACCGCGTGTGGCAGCGCGTTTATCACATGCCGACGTACAAGCGGTCATTCACGACTGCGGATCAATGCATTGTGACGAACCGCGAGGCGCTGCTTTTTCTCCAGCTTCGCTACGGCCTTTCGCCGGATCGCGTGTGGCTGATCCCGAACGGGGTAGGGCCGGAGTTTTTTCACGTGCGGTCGTATTCCGGCGGACTTGCGACAAGACTGCTTTTCGTGGGCACTTGGATCGACCACAAAGGAATCTATTATTTGGCCGAAGCCTTCGAAAAAGTCTTGCGCGCAATTCCGGAAGCGCGGCTAACGATTGCCGGCTGTCAGGAGCCGGAAGAAAAAGTCCGCCGCTGTTTTTCCGCGGCGGCACAAGCGGCGATTGAGGTATGGCCGTTTGTGCCGCGTGCAGAAATCCCGAGCATTTATGCCGAGCATGAGATTTTTGTACTGCCTTCGCTAATGGAAGGAATGCCCCTCGTTTTGTTAGAAGCGATGGCTTCGGGATTGCCCGTCGTGACAACGGAGTCCTGTGGGATGACTGACCTGGTGGAAGATGGGCACGATGGAATCTTCACGATTCCCGGAGAAACGGAATCGCTGGCGGCGGCGATTCTCCGGCTGTGCCGGGACGCAGAGTTGCGCCAGCGGGTGGGAAACGCGGCCCAGGAAAAGATGAGACGGTATACTTGGAAGCAGTCCGCGCGGCGTCATGAAAAGGTGTTCAAGCGAGCATTGGGAATCACTCAAGAGCTGAGTGAGCAAAGCGGAGTTCAATCAGCTCAGGAAAAAACGCTGACGCCCGCGAATTCCTAGGCTGAAGCAGTGCCAATGCGGACCGGCTTCAGGACCATCTGAAAGCAACGTGACGAAGACAAAGATTCTTTTCGCCCAAGCTCCCGACGGCGAGCCACACCAGGAAGACCGGATAGCCCGGGCGATGAAGCATCCCTTCTTCGCTTGGGTGGGACTGCGCCCGCCGATGGCCCAGCATACCGAGGCGGAACACCACACATTGGAGAAACACGCACGCGGGTGCAGAAACGTTGTGGAGATTGGCGTTGCCGAGGGCGCCTCGGCAGTGGCGCTGCGGGCGGCTATGGATCAAGAAGGCGCGCTGTACCTGGTGGATCCGTTTCATTTGTCGAGGGTGCCGGCGCTGAACTTTATGCGGCGCGCGGCAAGATCCGCGGTTTCGGCCGGGAAAGGACCGACGATTGTCTGGATTGAATCCTTCAGCCACGAAGCGGTGCGCCGTTGGAACCAGCCTATTGATTTTCTGCTGATTGACGGGGATCACCGGGAGGAAGCCGTCGAGCAAGATTGGCGGGACTGGACTCCGTTTGTCGTTGCGCAAGGGATTGTAGCGTTTCATGACGCGCGGCTGTTCGCAGGCGGATGGACGTCCCTGGATTACGGCCCGGTGCGCTTTGTAGATCGAATGTTCCGAAGCGTTTCTTCGAGTTGGATGATTGTGGACGAAGTGGATTCGCTGGTTGTCGTCAGAAGGAAAGGCCACGCAGGGCATGCTGACGCTGGGGATTAATTATTCGCAGATGCACGATTCGTCGGCGTGCATCGTGCGGGACGGGGAACTCCTGTTCGCGGTGGCGGAAGAGCGGATCAGCCGAGCGAAGCATGATGCGCGGTTCCCGCGAAACGCGATTGCCGCGTGCCTGGAGTTTGCCAAAGTGCGCGCCGAGCAACTGGATGAAGTCTGCTTCGGGTGGCAGACGGCGGGACCAGTGTTCCGGCACGACTTGAAATGTTTCGCCGCTGGAAAGATGCCGCTGACGTACCTCACGGGGCTGAACTCGACCCTGCACTTCCTGAGCATGTGGCACCAGCAAAGCGGTGCAAAGAAATTCGCGCAACAATTCGGGCTGACGCGGGCGAAGATACGGTTTGTGGACCATCACCTGGCGCACGCCATCAGCGCGTACGCGTATTCGGGGTTTGACGAAGCGGCGGTTGTAGTGATGGATGGACGCGGCGCCTGGGAAGCGACTTCGATCTGGCATGGGCGCGGGGGAAAGCTCGATCCTGTTTTGACGATTCCTTTTCCCGACTCCATCGGATTTTTTTACAGCGGGTTTACGGAGTTTCTGGGGTTTCAGCCGAACAGCGACGAGTGGAAAGTGATGGGGCTGGCGCCCTATGGGCAGCCAGGAGTGGATCTGTCGGCATTCATCGACGTGAAGACGATGCCGTACCGCGTGGAGGCTAGACAGATCGCCGGCAACGGAACAGCTTTCCTCTCCAAAGCAAACGCCTTGTTGGGACCGCCGCGTGTGCCCGAGAGCGAAATCGAGGAGCGGCACAAAAATCTCGCTTACGCAGTGCAAGATGCTTGCGAAGCGGCGATGATGAACGTGGTGAAATTGGCGATCGAGAAAACGCGGTGCAGGAATGTATGCCTTGCCGGCGGAGTGGCGCTTAATTCGAAGGCAAATGGAAAGATTGCGGCTTCCGGCAACGTAGATCAATTTTTTGTGCAACCTGCGGCTACGGATGACGGCGTGGCGCTGGGCGCAGCGATGGCGCCGTATTCGGATAACGGCGGGAAATTGCCCAACAAACCGATGCGGCACGGATACTGGGGACCCTGCTTCGACGATGAAGCAATCGAGAGTGCGCTACGAACCTATAAATTGCGTTACAAGCGGCTATCGGATCCGGCGGCAGCGGCGGCGGAACTTCTGTCACAAGGGAAGATTCTCGGATGGTTTCAGGGACGTATGGAGTTTGGGCCGCGGGCGCTGGGGAGCCGGTCGATCTTGGCCGATCCGCGCGATCCGGAAATGAACGCAAAGGTGAACAATGCGGTGAAATTCCGGGAGTGGTGGCGGCCATTCGCACCATCGCTGAAGAAGGAAGCGGCCGGTGAATATCTGGAGAGCGCCAGCGATTCGCCCTTCATGATTTTGACGGCGCAAGTGCGGCCGGAAAAGCGCAGCGTAATCCCTTCCGTGACGCACGTGGACGGGAGCGCGCGGCCGCAGACGGTGGAGAAGGAAATCAATCCGCTGTATTGGCGATTGATCGACGAGTTCGAGAAGCGCACCGGCGTGCCGGTGATTATGAATACGTCTTTCAATTTGCGCGGAGAAGCGATCGTGAACACACCCACGGATGCCATCCGCACATTCTACAGCTCGGGGATGGACGGGCTGGTGATAGGGAGCTTCCAGGTCGAGAAATGAGCAAGGGGAAATGAGCGGGCAGCGAATCGTCGCGCTCCTCGGGAGACCAGACAAACCCACAGATGCCGTGGAAGAGTATTGCCGCTACTTGGGCGAAGCGCTCGAGCGGCATGGGTGGGATTTGCAGATTGCGCGAGTCCCGTGGGAGGAACATGGCTGGGGTTCGGCGCAACGCGCGCTGCGAAGACGGGCCAAGGCTTGGCGCGGCACGTGGGTATTGGTGCAATACACCGCGCTGGCATGGTCCGAGCGAGGATTCCCGTTGCGATTGTCCCAAGTCTTGCACACGTTGAAGGGCGCGGGTGCGCGAGTAGGCGTCGTGTTTCACGACGTCGAACCGTTCGTGGGCAGTCGAACGATTGACTGGTTGCGGCGGCAAGCGCAACTGCGAGTCATGCGCGAAGCTTTGCGCACTTCGGAAATTGGCATTTTCACGGTGCCCCTGGAGAAGTTGTCGTGGATGAAGCCTCACTCTGGGAGAGGGATCTTCATACCCGTGGGAGCGAATTTCCCGACGGCGACTAATGCAGTCTCCAGAAATGGGATTGCCCTAGACGGTAAATTGGGCGTAGCTGTATTCGGGATTACGGGAGGAGCAGCAACAGGCAAAGAAGTGGATGAGATTGCGGAGGCGGTGCGGTTCGCGGCGGCCAGAGTGAGGGGGCTGAGATTGATCGTGTTGGGGCGCAATTCGCAAGGTTCGGAAGAGGAGTTTCGGAATCGGCTGCGCGACACTTCGGTGGAGCTGCACGTTCTGGGCCTGCTCCCCGCTGAAGATGTGGTGCGGAGCCTGGCCATCTCCGATGTACTGCTGTTTGTGCGGGGGCCCATTTCCACGCGGCGAGGCAGCGCCATCGCTGGGATTGCCTGCGGCCTGCCGGTGATTGCGTCAGAAGGGCCGGAAACGGCGCCCCCCATTACGGAAGCCGGCGTGGCGTTCTATTCGCCTCAAAGGAAGGGTGACCTCGGCGAGGTGCTGTTGCGGGTGTTGCAGGACGAGCATTACCGCGCTTCGCTAGCACAGCAGAGCTGGGTGGCGCAGCAGCAATATTTTTCGTGGACAGCCATCGCCAAAAAGTATGCGGAGTTTTTGAACGATAAAAAGTAATTGGGTTTTTGTCCTGCGCCGAGCGACGGCTCCAAGTGCAGGGTGGCACGTTAAACTGACGCACCGAGAATCCAGCTAATAATCACAGGGGAAATAGAACATCACTTAGAGAGCGCTTCGATGAGTGTTTCTTTCTTTTTTTCAGCGAGCCTCGTGAGGGCATCCAGCGAAGAGAAGTAACCGGCGACGGCGGCCACGGCGAGCAAGGTGAACGCTTCAGTAGGAAGCCAGGGATTTCCCGTCCAGCGGCCGCTGAAGAGAATGACGCCCGAGATGCTTCCGAGAACGAGCTGAGTACCGAAAGCAATGAACGCGGCCATACCCGATTGCCGCTGGCCACGCATCTGGCCGAATTCGAGCTTGCGGGGAAAATTGAGGGAAGACCAGTTGGCAATGGTCAGCTGACCTGCAATGGCAAATACGATGGCGACCAGAGTGGCCACAAACATTGGAAGAGACGGCAGCCCCGCACGCCAACCAAGCACCGCCAATGACAGGCCGAGTTCGACCAGCAGCACCGAGACCAGCATCAGGTTTTTTCCAAGAAGGATTTCGCGGAACCGCAGCGGCGCCATGAAATAGGTCTGAATGCCGCGACCTTCAAACGAGAAGCAGTTGTAAGCCGGGGCCATCAGAATCAAGATGAGGTAGGCCGCCACCGCAGGAAAGAACATATCCGTGGAAAGCAGCCGCCCGGGGGGAGTGCGGTGATTTCCGGAGAATTGAGCGGAGAAAATGAGGACAAGGGCAGGCGGCATAAGAAGCGTGAGAAGGGCCATGCCGTTACGGGTAAGGTAACGGAATTCTTTGCGGACGATAGTTGCGACCTGAGGCGAGAGCGCGCTGAGATGGTCGGAGTCATCGGCGGCGCTGAGCGAAGGGCGAGCGACGATGGGCGCGGGTGCGGCGGTTTCGCTTAGCTCTTCACCGCAAAATTGGGCAGCAGATCTGCGCCAGAGTAAGACGCTGAGTAGAATTCCATGAAGCAATAGGCCGGCAGAGCCTAGAAGAAAGGCCGCCGGCTGAGCGTCCACCGCTCCGTCGATGGCGCGGCCCGCTAGTGAAGGAGGGAGCCAAGACAAATACGGAAGGAGGCGGAACAGTATCGGGCGAAGCGTTGCGCCGTAGCGTGCCACAAGCGGATTGATGAAATTGAGTGAAACCATGGACATGACGAAAAACACGAGAAAGATCTCACGTGTCCTGCGCCGTGACAAAAGGCGTTCGAGCCAGGAACCAACCAGGCGTTCCAGCGTCACGTTAAAGACCAGGAATAGCGCGACGATCAGTAGCATGGCGGGCAGCACTTGCGGCTTTGCCGCGATCGCGCCGGCAGCCAAAGAGAGGAGCCAGCAGAGCGAAGCGATGGAGGAAAAATCGGCAAGGCCGTACGCCAAGCTAACAATGTAAAAAGCGCTCAAGCTCAATGGAAAACGCAGCAAGGCGCGAAACTCAAAATTTGCCCCGAAGCCCGCCACAAAGATGGGGAAGACTTGCCAGAAGACAAAAATGCCCCAAAAAAGCAGGGCGATCCAAGCGGAGCGGCCCGTGGAAAGAAACGAGTAGGCCGCGGAATAGAAGCCAAAGCAAACTCCAGCCACAAAGATCGCGCTCAGTAAACCGACAAGAATCACGCCCAGCAAGTCGAGGCGATTATTTTTCTTGCGCAGGCTATTGCGGAGAAGGCGCCAGCGAAGCCCGGCGACCAGACGAATTTGCTCGAAAACGCCGGGAAGATGGATTACATCAGCCATGACAGTTCTTCGAGCTGGGGGGGAGCGGCCCCATCTTGACCGACGATCGAGAGGAAAATTTGCTCGAGAGTGGTTTTGCTGCCGGCTTCGCGGGAGATTCCCGCGCGCAACTCTTCCAGCGAGCCTTGGGCGACAAGGCGGCCTTTGTGAATGATGGCAACATGGCTGCAGAGGCGCTCGACGATTTCGAGCACGTGCGAAGTGAGAAAAATGGTCGTGCCGCGTTCCGTCATGCGCGCAAGCAACGCCTTGAGTGCTCCTGCGGCAAGTGCGTCAACGCCCTCGAAAGGTTCATCGAGGAACAAAATGCGGGGGCCATGGATAACGGCAGCAGCGAGTGCGAGTTTTTTCTGCATGCCATGGGAATAATCGGCGATCATGGTTTTTGGACGGTCGGCGAGCTGCATGAACTCCAAAAGTTCATTCGAGCGGTGCCGCGTGGTGGGGCGGTCCAGGCCGTACATGCGGCCGACAAAGTGCAAATATTCGGCTCCGGTCAGGCGTTCAAGAAGGCCCATACCTTCGGGCACCACGCCGATCTGGCGTTTCACTTCCACGGGATGCGCGGCGAAATCGAGACCAAGAAGCTGCATGCTGCCCGAGGTCGGCGCGAGCAGGCCGGTGAGCATTTTGATCGTGGTGGATTTTCCGGCGCCGTTGGGCCCGAGAAAGCCGAAGAACTGGCCGGCTTCTACTTGGAAGTCAATGCCGTCGACAGCCACAAGGTTCCCAAATGTGCGGGTGAGCTTCTGCGTTTGAATGGCAATTTCCGGCATCGCGATTCCAGTTAGCGCAGGAAATGAGGAATCAAGACTGTAACACGAGTTCGTTGCCCTTCCGTGAGCGGCGATTCCCATTCGGCCAGAAAGAAATCAGGATGTCTTCTGAGAAGCCGAGCTTTTCGCTGTGAGCTGTTGGAGCTCCTTTGCCGGCAACCCTGCCAGCACCGCGGGCAGTTCCACGCGGAAAACCGCGCCGCCTTCCTGACGGTTGTAGCAAAGAATTTTTCCGCTGTGCTCCTGAATGATTCCAAAGCAAATACTTAAGCCGAGGCCGGTGCCTTTGCCAACAGGCTTGGTGGTATAGAAAGGATCGAAAACGCGGTGCGGTTCCTTGATGCCTGGCCCGGTGTCGGAAAAAAAGATGACCACGTTGCCGCGGTCGCGGAGAGTCCTGATGGTGAGAACTCCGCCCTGGTGGCCTTCCATGGCGTCAACGGCGTTGCTGATGAGATTGAAGAACACTTGCATCAGTTGGTTCCCGTCGCCGCGAACGCCAGGGAGAACGGATTCGAGCTGCAATTCGATGCGAGTGGTCGTAGAGCGCAAGTCCAGGGAGCGCAGCTGGACGGAATTGGTTACAACCATGTTGATGTCGAGCAGTGTTCGTTCTTGGGGCACTTGGCGAGCAAAGCTGAGTAAGTTTCCGACTAAGGTCTTGGTGCGGCGCGCTTGTTCGCGGATCTTTGAGGCGGTGGCGCGCGCCTTTGGCGGAAGGGATTCGTCGTCCGCGAGCAGGTCGGAGAAACCGAGAATGGCGGCCAGCGGATTGTTGATTTCATGCGCGGCACCAGCGGCAAGCTGGCCGAGGGAAACGAGTTTTTCGGTTTGGACGAGCTGAGCCTGGAGCCGCTTGAGATTTTCGAGGGATTGCTCGGATTGCAGCAGCAAGCGTGCGCGGTCCGCTTCCGCGAAATGATTGCGCACAAAAATCAGCACGGCTAGCGGCAAAGCAGCAACTACCGTTGTTACCAGGCGAAAATCACGGACCTTTTGCCCCTCATGCTCAAAGTACAAGCTATACAAGGCTAGAAGCGGCAGGGAAATGACCGCGCCCATTGCCAGGCGGCTGGACCATCGATGGGAGTTTCTCGCAGAGTCAGAATCGGGATCAGAATTGGCAAAACTTTCCGAAGTGATCGCTTCGAGCTCAGAACTATTCCTGTACGCGTAGACGCCTGCAAAGGCGAACCAGAAAAAGGAAGTGAGGAGCGGGACATCGTACAAACTTCCGCTGTAGTAGTCACCGACATCCAAGCGGACATCAATCGTCAGCGCGATGAGCAGATAAAGAACGGAAGCGCCCAGGAGATGGGCGTAGATCTTTTTCCAGGCGCCCTTGCTTCGAAGCCAAAAAACAATCAGCACAACAACAATGACGGTGTTCTGAATATTTGTGACGAGGTTGTAGTTGTGATTGTACTCTGCGGCAGACGGGGCGGCGTAGAGCCAAGGAAGCACGACAAAAACGTAGACAAAAGTCCACCAGGTCATCAATAGCGTGAAATCCAGGTATCCCAGACGGGCATGCAGCTCCCGGCTTCGCCGGTCGGGCTGCAACGCCAGGGCGGCCATCATGGGGATGCCGCGAAGGAAAAAAAGAACGTCGCCCGGATACATTGCGGGGAATTGTTTGCGAAGATAAACCTCGTAATACGTCCACTCAAATTGCCCGATCATCCACAAAGTGCAGCTCAGCGCGATTAGCATCCAGAAGAGGTTCCTGCGCCAGTGGGGTGTGCCCGCGTTCAAGAGCAGGCCGGCGTTTGCGATCAGAGGCACGATGCACTGGACCGCGTCTGCGAAGGTGGTCAGCGATTGCGAACCTCGCGGTAGCGAGAGCGAGACTGCCGTGTAAAGGGCGATGACAAACAACCAAATGCCGACCACCCAGGTGTAGGCGCGCGAAGAGGACATAGGCCTAAGAAATCAGTATAGACTCGGGCGGCGAGAATGAGCGCCCAGAAACGTCCCCATTTTCCTGACAATAAACCAAGGAGCGACGAGGCAATAAGGTCGCACGCTGACGCCGCCCGCGCGATGTTAACTCGCCAAAAAGGAGGTGCGGTTTGTCGGTGTGCCGGCGGTTCATGTCTTAAATAGCTGAACTCGTCCGGGAAGTACTATGATAGGCGGAATTTGACACGGGCAGGAGGAACGCCAGCTCATGTCTATGGTGCGACGTTCTCTAGTGGAAAGAAAGCGATTTTTGTTGTGGTTTCTTCGAGCTTTCGGTCGGTTCGAGCGCCGGCCGAAGGATACTCTGAAGTTATTGGTTTTCCTCTTTCTCTTTGCAGAATTAGCCAACGCGGAAGAACTGCCTCTGCGGAAGTACACCACGACGGATGGATTGCCGAGCAATGCCGTTAACTGTGTTAGACGTGATTCCCGAGGCTTTCTTTGGTTTTGCACAGCGGAGGGGCTGTCACGATTCGATGGAACCAATTTTGTGAATTATGGAATCGATCAGGGTCTTCCCGATCGATCGGTCACCGATTTTCTTCAGGCGCGCAATGGCGACTACTGGGTGGGTACGTATCGGGGGTTGGCGCGATTCAATCCGAACCCGACAGCAACATCGGGGCTGTTTACGGTATTCCTTCACGAGAGGGACGAAAACAGCCAACACGTAAATAGTTTGTTTCAAGATCGGGACGGCACCATCTGGGTAGCGACGGACGGTGGCGCTTATTATTTAACAGAATCGGAGGGGAAATATGCCGTTCATTTTCTGCCCGCGGGGCCTCTCGTTGAGCAGAAACCATCCGACTTTATTGGCCAAGACCAAGATGGCAATCTTTGGATAACGTACGGGCGAGACGAGGGCGCGTATCTCTACGAGCGCAAGCCTGACGGGAAAGCCGAGTACCTGACGGATCCGTTTCTTCAACATAACCGCATCGTTTCCCTGTTTATTGACCGTCAAAATCGGATCTGGCTTGGCACCTATAAGGGCCTTGGTCTTCTGGCTGCGCATCCCACTCCCACAAAGCTGACCTCGCGCGTCTTTGGCAAAAAGGACGGACTCCGGGACGAGTTGGTGGGGGGATTCTACGAGACAAACGACGGCAGATTATGGGCGACGGGCGGAGGACTAGTCGAAGTGATCGGTGACGGGGAAAAAGTTCATTTCAAAATGTTCGCATCCTCGGGGGAAGTCGTTGGGGGTATCAATGAAGTGGATTCCAATGGCAACTTTTGGATGGGGAGCGAGCGAATGGCTGCCCACGGCTTTGTATCTTATGGCCGCGAGGATGGGCTGCGAACCGAAGACATTAGGTCAATCTTCGAAGGACAGGACGGACAACTCTACGTAGTCACAGGAACTCATTCGCGCTTTATCCACCGTTTTGATGGGAATCGGTTTACGGCGGTCGTGCCTTATGTTCCCGGTCGCGACGAGTCCTGGGATTGGGGCGGGTGGGGTTGGGGCCAGACGCACCTCCAGGACCATGAAGGCGAATGGTGGTTTGCGACTTGGTTTGGCTTGTTCCGGTATCCCAAGGTCAGCAAGCTTGAAGACCTCGCGCACACGCCTCCAAAGGTCATTTACACCACGCGGGATGGAGTGGGTGGCGATAGTATTTTCAGGCTCTATGAGGACTCTCGTGGTGACATCTGGATTTCGGCCTGGGGCCAGCACGGTTTGACGAGATGGGATCGAGCCACAGGACGATTCCAGCTGATCGTGAAAGAAACAGGGTGGGACTGCGTTGCGACGGCTATTCGAGAGGATCGCTCTGGAAACATCTGGCTTGGCATGTGGGAGCACGATCTCGCTCGCTACCGCCATGGAAAGGTGGAGGTACTGCGCACAAAGGGCGGGTTCCCTGACGGCATGGTTAATGCCATCTTGCCGGACCATGCGGGACGAATCTGGGCTGGCACAAGCCGCGGGGGCCTCGTTCGCATTGATGAACCAAATTCCGACCCCATTCGGTTTCGAATCTACAGCACGAAGAACGGGCTCTCAAGCAATAACGTACGAGCCATAACCGAGGACCAGTGGGGAAGAATTTACTTTTGGACGGGCAGGGGAGTCGATCGTCTGGAACCCGACACCGGGGGAGTCGTGCACTATACGACGGCGGATGGACTCGTGCCCGCCGGCTCGGATCACCAGACGGCTTTTGCGGATCGCCATGGGAACTTGTGGTTTGGTTATGTCGGGCTATCGCGGTTTATCCCTCAACCAGAACCAACGGACGCCCCTTCCTTTCCGATCTACATTCGGCGAGTTCGCGCGCGGGGAGTGCCTTTGCCGATTTCGGAGCTGGGGGAGACGAATCTCACCGGTTTAGTTTTACAACCCAGCCAAAATAACCTGCAAATTGAATTTGAAAGTCTGAACTTTGATATGCGCGAGGTGCTCCGATACCAATACAAGCTTGAGGGCACGGACAAGGACTGGAGCCCCCCCACCGATGTGCGGGCCGTAAACTATGCAGACCTAAGACCGGGAACCTACCGATTTTCCGTCCGCGCCATCAATGTGAAGGGGCAAATAAGCGCTACGCCGGCAGTGGTTAGCTTCAAGCTGCTAGCTCCGGTATGGGCGCGGTGGTGGTTTATCAGTCTGATGGCAGGACTCACGGCCCTGATTGTCTATGGACTCTACCAGTTCCGCGTGAATCAGCTTCTGGAGGTGGAGCGAGTGCGCACGCGAATCGCGTCCGATTTGCATGACGACGTCGGTTCCGGCCTGACGCAAATCGCAATTTTGAGCGAGGTGGTAAAGCAGGACAACTCGAGCAACAAGGGCGAGCAACTTTCCCGAATCGCCGATCTTTCTCGTGAATTGGTGGACGGAATGGGCGAAATCGTATGGGCTATGAATCCGCAGCGGGACCAGCTCTCCGATCTCGTCCAACGCATGCGACGCTTTGCGAGCGACATGTTTGTCGCGCGGTCAATTGACTTCGAGTTTCATGCTCCCCAAGCTGATTTACACCTTCCACTGCGCTCGGACGTTCGGCGCCAAATCTACCTCATTTTCAAAGAGGCGGTAAATAACTGCGTCCGTCACTCGGGATGTACACAGGTCAGCATTTCGATGGCAGTGGAGAGGGGGGAGCTCAAGCTGGTGGTTTCCGACAATGGGAAGGGGATCCTGCCCAGGGGAAACTCTGAATCCAGGGGCGGCGGACACGGTTTGGGAAGTATGAAACAGAGGGCCGCCGAGATGGGCGGAAAACTGGAGATTGAGTCGAGCCGTGGAGAAGGGGCTCGCGTATTTCTGCGCGTGCCGGTAACCCAGCGCGCCTTTCGTCCGGCTGTCAAGACTACCTAAACAGGTGGGGACGATTTTCGAGCGGTAAGCGATGATGGTCTCGGTATCGGGGAGAGTAAGAACCATGAAAGCCAGTGAAGGTCCTGTCCGCCAAACGGAACAGCCGGACCGCCGTGAGGCGCTAAAGGTAGCCATCATCGAAGACCAGAGTTCCATTCGTGCCGGGCTCCAGATGCTGATCAATGGATGGCCGGGATTTCGATGCACGGGCGCATTCGGCACGATGGAAGAGGCGTTGGAGAAGATTTCTTTTGATGTGCCGCAGATTGTGCTGGTGGATATCGGGCTTCCGGGAATGTCCGGCACCGAAGGAATTCCGCTGCTGCTAGAGAAATTCCCCAAGATTATTCCACTCGTTTTAACCGTTTATAGCGATGACAGCCGGATATTCGAGGCTATGTGTGCGGGGGCTTGCGGATATCTGCTGAAAAAAACGCCTCCAGCAAAATTGCTTGAAGGGCTAAAGGAAGCTTCAGAAGGCGGTGCGCCCATGTCTCCGGAGATCGCGCGGCGCGTGGTTCACTTGTTCCAGACAATTCGTCCGCCGGAGAAAGCGGAATATGATTTGACGCCGCACGAGACGCGCCTCCTGAAGCTGTTGGTTGAAGGGCACAATTATAAAACAGCTGCGTCCGAGTTGGGTGTGACGGTGAATACTATCAGCTTCCACATGAAGCACGTCTACGAGAAACTGCACGTGCACTCAAAGTCGGAAGCTGTGGCGAAAGCTTTGCGAAACCGCCTAGTCCGCTAATCCGCTTCCAGGTCTCTCCTCTTTTTCCTGCGTAAAGTTCCTACCTGCGTAGGTGGTGACCGCTTCATCCCAAATCTGTTCGAATGCCCGGCATCGTGATCAACCTTCCCGCGTAAGGCACAGCGGGACGAGTAAGGATGAATGCGAGGACGGGGCCGGAGATGAGCAAGCGAAAACAGACAAGAATGGCCGCCTCGCCAATTGGAGCAAGAACATGAACAACAAGATCTCCCTGCTCTTCAAATGGCTGTTCTTGATTCTCCTTCTTCCCTCGATTGCGGGAGCGCAACTCGTGGTGAACAGTGGTCAGCAAGCGGCCCCACAGGCAGGACCTGGCATGGCTACGCCACAGACTGCATCCCAGAATCCGCAAGCCGTATCCCAAACAGGCTTGTTGCCCATGTTCGCCTTAGATATGAACTTCGACCCGACTTGGGTTGATGGAATGGACGTCCCCAGCAAATCTCCGCAGTTTAGCCACAACGGAGTGAACGATACCTTTCAGCAAGCTTGGGACACTTTGAAGCCCGCCGGCTTCAACATGATTCGCTTCCCGATCAAGCTGGATGACCAACAGTCGGCTGTCCGGCTGGCTAATCTATGCGTCTGGGCAAAAGCCAACAGCGTGTCGCTCATCCCAGTGCTGAAGGTTGCGGCGACGGAGCTGAAGACGCAATCTTCGCTGGCAAATGCCACCAGCGCGTTGGTGACGGCCGTTGTAGCGCGGCTTCGTCAGGCGGGCGACGCGCAGTTCGCGACCTACACGCAGATCGCCTACTACCAAATCGAGGGCACGCTGAATCACACGGGCCGCTATCCCGGCCTGACTGCCGATGCAGCTCAGCAGGCCCTCTCCAGCGCGTCCAGCGCGTTGCGTGCGGCGGAATTGCAAGCGCTGCAGGCATCTGGCGTGCAAGCAACTCCCATCCTGATCTCTGCTTCGTTTGATTTTGAATTGATTCGGCAGGGTGGAATCAACGGCGTCCCACTGGATCCGGGCGCCGAGCAGAAGGCGCAAGCTTCGCTGAATCAGTTCCTGGCGCCTTTTGTTACCGCCCAAAACATTGACGCCGTAAATGTCGAGTGGTTCCCGGGAAGTATTAGCTCCGGAGATGCAAGCCACTTTGCCAGCTTGCTCCGGACGCTCAAAGGAGCACTGCCCGGCAAACAACTGACGCTCACCACGGGGTCGTCCAGCGCATTCAACCCGCCCAACCAACAAGTGCAGTTCTACACGCTGGCCGTATCCAATCTGGGAGACTTCCGAGCTTCGGATGGCGTAAACAGCAGTTTCCTCGGAGCTATTTTCCGGCAGGCTTTCAACGGCGCTCAAGCAAATGCAAACCCGCCAGCCGGAACCGATCCAACCAAATGGGACTGGAATGCCAAGGCACAACAGCTCAACGCTATGTGGTCGCAGGGAACGAAAGCGGACGATCTGGCATGGTGGGTGAGCAAAGTCCAGGACAACATGGGCCTGCTGGCGTTGCAGCCCAATGCCACCGGAGTGGCAGCCGTCACGCCCCTGCCTTCGGTGAGTGCGTTTCAACAAATCTCCACGACAGTTGCTCAAGTTAGCCAAAACGTTGTACCTCCACCTACGGCTCCCGGTGCCATGGCCCCCCCACCCCCGCCTACAGGCGCCGGGATGCCGCAGGCCGGAATGCCGAGTTATCCTGCGGGGACCCAAGCTGCCTCACAGGGCTACGGCGCCGCAAACGGTATTCCGCAAGGTTATGGCCCCGCCAGCGCCATCCCTCAGGGTGCGTACTCGTCCTACGCAGCAGGATTCCAAACTTCGGCGCAAGGCTACGGCATGGTCAACGGCGTGTCTCAGGCCGGAAATCCAGCCTGCCCGGGCGGAATGCAAACCTTGCCGCAGAGCTACGGCATGCAAACCTCGCCACAAGGCTACGGCATGGTTAATGCCATGCCACCAAGTGTTGCCCCAAGTTGTCTGGGCGGAATGACAACTGGCGCACCGAATGGAAGCGCAGCATTTCAACAGATGATGTTCACCATTCTTCAGCAATTCACCACACAGATGGCTGGCGCGTTTGCGACGAAACTCTCGACTCCGAGCGTGCCTGGATCTCAGCTAGGTGGCTATCCGGCAACTAATCTAACGAGTAGCTCGGCGGGCCCGGGCACGGCTTATGGGGCGGGCACACCAGGATCTCAATCGGTGACCACTCCTTCTGTTTCCTCTCCGGCTGTGCCGCAAACTCCGACCACCTCAAGCTCCTCGGCGAACACTGTTTCCCTCGGCCCGCAGGACGTCACGGTTGATAAGAGCGCGATCACTGCTGGACAGGCCGTTCATTTCACGGCGCAAGTTCACAATGTAACTGCAAATCAGGACCTATCAGGGCTCACTGTAGCCTTGGCAGATCCTTCCGGGGTTCTGACAAACCTCCCAACGCAGAGTGGCGTTCTCGTTGCCCACGCTAGCACAACAGCTGTTTCCATCCCTTGGACTCCTGCCCAGTCCAGCGCTGCACCTTATCAACTTTCCGTGCAAGTGTTGGATGGAAGCGGAAACCAAATCGCTTCGACGATCGCGCCGGCGATAGCCGTGAATAGCACTGCAAGCACCGCAGCCGGTGGCGCGAATGCAGGTGCTGGGTCGACGAGTGGTTCCGGTTCAACATCTTCCTCTGGAAGCAACTCGACAGGAACACAAACCTCTGGAACTCCTGTTTCCAATTCACCGGTTCAACCGCAAATCACCTTTTTTGGAATCGCGAACGCCAGTGCAGCCACTCCAGCAGGGCAGATCCCCACTTTGTTGGTCCAGGTATCCAACCCGTCCCAGAACTCCATGCAGCCAGCAAAAGCTACACTGAGCGTAGACGGCACTCCCGGCCAAACGCAAAATCTCGGAACACTCCTGCCCCAGCAGACTCGATCAGCGCTATTCAGCGGGGTATCGGCCGCGACTGGTTCCCATACAGTTCAGGTTTCCGTGACGACTGCGGACGGCGGCTCCGCTTCCGGCACCGCAAACGTAAGCGCATCCACCGCGAGCAGTTCTTCGGGAGCAAACTCAGGTTCGTCTGGAGGGGGAACGACTCTGCCCCTAAGCGGACCGACCGTCAGATATGGAACGCCCACAACTTTTCAGATTGGCGCGTTTTCACAAAGCATTGCAGCTATACCGTCGAGCGGTAACCAATTTCAAAGCCAGAGTTCTTCACCCACCCTTGGAACAGCAAATGGGTCGACCGCCTCGTCGACGACAGCCGCAGGCAGCAATCTGGGATCGAAACCAAGTGCTGTAAGGAACGCAACTGGCGCGGTGGGCAGCACTTCTGCCAACAACCTACCGGTGCGTCCTGGCCAGCCTAACGCATCAACTTCTACGAATTCTCCTTCCACCAGCGGGCCTGTAAGGAACATAACGCAAGGAACGACGTCATCTTCAACTCCAGCCAATGGTGGTGGCCTTGTACGCCCGGGCCCGGGCGGAATGGCGACGAACGCACTCCCTTCCACAATTTCCAGGCCGGGGGGGGCCGCGCCAGTGGCAGAGGGAGCTATCGATTTGTCAGTATCGATGCCGGACATTCGGTTTACTCCTGCCACCCCGCGTCCCGGCCAAGCCACGACGTTCTCTGCACTGATACGCAATCTCGGCACCGTCGCCGTGCAAGGCGCTCAAGTGAGCTTCCGGCTCATCGTGGATGGCCGTCAGGCAGCGATCTCGCAGCCACTCGTTTTCAACATTTCCGGCCAGGGGACTTTTCTGGCTAGTTGGTCGACGCTGATACCGCCAGGCCAGCAGATGCAAATCGTTGTCGCCGTGACGGCAAATGGCGACGTAAATCCGGCAAATAACCAGGCCGCGCTCACGTTCAACGTAGGAATTCCGGGCGCGCCCGCGCGCCAGTGATGGCTGGCGGAGAAAGAGTTCACGGTTATGGAGATCGAGGCCAAACGCTAATTCGGAGGGAATCCAATGAGGACAATCAGTTCAATTCTTAAGGTCATCCTGGTCGTGCTGCTAGCCAGCACAGTCGGGAGCGCACAACAAAGCAGCAAGTCGCTGACGAATCAAGACGTCATCTCGATGGTCAAGAGCATGCTTCCCGAGAGCGTGATTCTGAGCGCCATTAAGACGAATGATGACGACTTCGATGTTTCCGCGAATGGATTGATTGCACTGAAAAAGGCGGGTGTTACAGCAAAAATCATGGAAGCGATGCTGGATGCAACCAACAACAAAAAGAATGCGGCCGCGGCACCTGTACAAGTTGCCCCAAACGCGGTGGCGGGAGTCCCGAATGCGGCGTCCTTTGCCAATGGGGGTGCAGCAATGGGGGCCGGTGTCGCGCCGGCGATGGCAACACCTGCCGGGCAGCCGGCTGTGTTCGTTCTCCAGGGCAACAATAAAGTCAATTTGACGGCGCAGGCCACAGAAATCGTGCAAACGAAGTCCAAGGCCACGACCTTGTCCGCACTGGCGGCGGATCAAGCGCTCACGCAGGCTCTGAACGCCGGGACCCAAGTCGCGCAGCAGGCGATTGCGAAGACGGGTTCCACGATGGCCCTGGCTGCTTTGAATCCGGGCGCGGCCCTGGTTTCTGGCCTCCTAAGTCAGCACGCGAAGCAAGCCAAGGTTACGTTCGTGTGGGCGCTGACGGGTGGAAGCTCGAACGCGAATACTGATGGAACCTCGCCAACCTTCGATGTGAACTACGGCGGCATCCCGGGAGTGAATGCCGATCAATTCGAGCCGGTGATTGTGAAACTTTCCGATACGCCGCAAGGCAATTACAGACTCGTTGGCGCCACCGAGGCGAAAACCACTGCCGAGCAAAGCACGCAGCAAGACTGGCCGGTCTATTCGTCGTTCATTGAGGATCGCGTCGACTCGAAAGTGCAGAAGATTGCGTCGGGGCACGCGCAGCTCACACCCTCTGCCGCCCTTGGCCCTGGTGAATATGCCGTCGCGCTGAGGCCGACCGACAAAGCCCACAAGTTTTCCGGCGAGGAAGTGGGCAAGAACCAGGGAGAGGGCTTGCTGTTCAATTACGCCTGGGCCTTCACGGTGAAGTGAGGATATCGATTCGCTGAGCCAAAGAAATGGGCCAGCTCCGGGAGAACCAGATGGGTTCGGAGATTCTTCAAGATGGAGGGACGACAATGAAGACACAGACGCGACGCGATTTTCTAGCAAAGACGGTCCCCGGCACCGCGATCGCGGGCTTCGGTTTGTCGGCTCTGCATCCCCTCTTTTCGCTCGGGAGCCCGCAACTGACGGCCACCGGCACAACTAGTCCCAGGGCCTATACGGCGGGCAGATACACTTTGAACCTCGGGGGCCAGTTCGCAGGCCCCCTCAACTCGGTTGAGGGCGGCAATGTCACCGCGGACGTTATCGCAAAAGGCCCTCTGCCACAGAAACAGATCCCTGGTGTGAAATACGCAGACATCACCATGAAGTGCGGGATGGGGATGTCCCGGGAATTTTATGAATGGATCATAGCTACCCTCGCCCAGCAAATCGTCAGTAAGAATGGAGCAATCGACGGCTGCGATTTCAACAATCGAATATTGACCAGGATGAACTGGTTCAATGCTCTGATGACACAAGTCATCTTTCCCGCTTGCGATATGACTTTGCAGGACCCGGCAATGATGACCGTTCGGCTGACCCCGCAGGAAATCCAAATGACATCAGGGAATCTGGGTAGTGCTGGTCAGCCGAGCGGAAAACCTGGAGCGCAGGTGAATTGGTCTCCTGCAAACTTTCGTCTGGAGATCGATGGCATCGATTGTTCACACGTCAGCAAGATCGAACCAGTCAGCGCGCAGTTCTTCACTGGCCCTGACTTGACGCAGGCTGCCCTATCCACCGCTGGGGCTTCTTCCAAGAAGCACTTTTCCAACTTGGTGATCACTCTTCCTGAAGCCCAAGCGGTGTCGTTTTACCAGTGGTACCGGGCAGCGGTAGTCCAAGGCAATCAAAGCGGCACGCAACAGAGGCCGGGCATTCTCGAGTATCTGACACCCAGCCGTAACGATGCCATTTTTGCGCTGCGCTTCCGCGGGCTCAACATTCTGAGCTTCACGCAAGCGGTAAACACCGCAGGCAGTGGTCTGGTGCCGAATGTCAATGTTCAGATGTCTTGCGCGGATTTGGGCTTTGCCTACACGGCCGCCGCGCTGGCTTAGAGGATTGCAATTGTCTGCCGCGCCTCTTCGCTACGCGTCAGCGCTCTTTGTTGCAAGTTTGCTTCCTACCGACCCGGTCAGGTGGCAAGGTCGAGGTGGGCGCGTCTCGAAAACACGAGAGGAAAGATCGAGACGCGCCACTGGGCCTTTTAAATTCAAAACGGGAAGAGAAGAAGCAACGCGGAGCAAGTATTCAAATACGACGGTTGGTAGCCTTTGGTTTTCGGTTTGCAGTTTAAATAATCCAGAAAAGAAACAGGAGAGGAAAACATGAAAGTCAACGCAATAAAAGCAGTGGCAGTTTTCGCAGTGGTCTGTGGTTCGTCGCCCTATCTGGCGACAGCGCAAGTCAGAAATACAGCTGCGCCGTCTCCCAATATAGTTATCCCTGCGCAAATGCCGTCAGCAACAGTAGTTCCCAGCGTCCACACTTTCCTGGTCAGCATCAAGGGCTCGAAGCAGGGAAACTTCAAGGGAACAGCAGTCGTCCAGAGCGCCGTTCCCAGCATTGTCGGCATTAAGTTCTCGAGTCAATTGACTTCACCTCGTGATCCAGCAACGGGACTGCCCTCGGGAAGAAGGCAAACGTCGCCCATTACCTTTACCAAAGAGTGGGACGCCTCCTCTCCCCAAATCATGCAGGCCCTTGTTACCAATGAAACTCTTTCTACAGTCACTTTCCAGTTCACAGGCGTCGATAGGCAGGGACTGCAAACCGTCTACCAGACCATTACTCTTACAAATGCGACCATCTCAGCGGTGAGGAGATATATCGACGTGGCCAACGGCAGTGAACCGGCCGATCCCCGAGCCCTCGAGGACGTCTCCTTCACTTACCAGAGCATTAAGGTGATGGACAGCACGGGACAGACCTTTACGGATGACTGGGCGGCGGCGATTTGATCGTCTTTCTCACAACAGAGCGAGTAACAGACGGACCGTACTCCGAGCGGAACCGTAGATGAGCACGGTCGAGTGACCGCAATTGGAGGCTCGACCGAGCTTAATTCGCGCCCAAAAAATCACTCTTAAGGCAAAGGCTGCAAAACGAACAAAGGAACGAAACTGGCCGCTCCTCTGCCATGGATCGCAGACCATACAAGCGGAAGTTCTCTTTGGGTTGCTTCTTTTGTG
>DASPTW010000040.1:0-6798 GCA_035623215.1 Candidatus Acidiferrum sp. | reverse complement strand
GCACAAGCCTGCGCTCTCGAGGCGGAAGTTACTTTTGACGAAGAGTGGCTGCTATTTCTCGAGCGACTTCGCGCGCGTGCTGCAAATCACCCGGCTCAAACGAAATTGCGGAAACTCGGGGATGCCCTCCACCGCCATGTTTTTCGGCGAGAGAGGCGAGGTTTTGGTCGGCAGTAGCCTGGTTCCAAGGATTGGTGCCGAGGGAAACTTTGGCGCGCACCGGCGAAGCACTGACACTAACCGAATAAACTGCTTCCGGATGCAGCAAATAAGGGATGAACTTGTTGTACCCCTCCAGATCGAGATCGCTGACATCGAAAAAGATGACGCCGTCTCGGGAGTCGATACGCTCGCGCAAGATTTCAATGGAGCGGCGATGGCGGGCGAGAAGGGGCTCGAGATGCTTGGCCACCAACGGAAGTTTGACCATTTCCGAGAGCGGACGATACGCCAGCTCCGGAATGATGCGGGCGGGAAGACCGTTCTCGGGGGCAGCCTCAATAACGAGGCCAAGCTGAGTCGCAGGCTCGACGAGCTCGACGGCAGACTGGGGCGTCGGATATTGCGCGCCGTCGATGATATCGCCCCAGTGAATCAAATCAGCCAGCGCAGTGGTGTCGAAGCCGAATTTTTCACTGGTGACATTAGCGATGAGCTTGGTGCAGGACTTGTAAGCGGGATCGTAAAACATGTGGCCGGTGCGATGCGTGCGGAAGTGCTCGGCATCGGCAGGAGTGAGAAACGCGCTTTGATGGTGGTCGAACCACCAAGTGACCTTAGGCGAGTTCGAATACTTGAAATCGACGATGACGTTTTCGTCGCCGTCGAAAAGGCCTGCTTCCCAGGGTTGGGCAGCGCGGTGAGTCATGCCCGAGAAAGCGAACTCTGAGTCTTTGTTCATTTTTTCGCGATAGAAGCGGTAGAAGAGAGCGGCGGAAGCGGCGCCATCAAAACAGCGATCATGGAAACAGAGCCGTACCTTGGTCATGGGTAAGCGAATTTGCCCAGCCCCGTCACAGCGATAAACGGGAGAAGGTGCAAAGTCCTCCAAGATGTACGCGCGAGAAAAGAAAGTCAAGGAGAAAGAGGCGTCTGCGAATACTGCCAAATCTGCCCGCCGACACTTTAGATACTGCCGTTCGATGTTAAGAACGCCCGAACAAATCGCGGCAGCGTCCTTTACCACCAATCACGACTGTAATCAGACTTTCGAAACAAACTGATTGCCTTCCCTAGTCTTCCGCGTCCTTGGGCTTCTCCGCAGCGGGTGCGATAGCAGGAACGTTGTTTTTCTTCATCAAATCGTTTAAAGCGGCCAGGTCCCTGGACTGGATGTCCAGCCAGGCAGCAAGCTGCGGCTCGAGCCGGCCATTAAGCTCGTCGAAGACGACGTAGGATTGCGCAGTCGGGGCGGCATCAGCGCTTTCCACCGTCCCTTGCAAAGCCATCATCTGGTCGACGACTTGGATTGGATAGTTGAGCGGATCTTCGCCGCTCTTGGACTTGGGCTGAATGATTTTTTCCTCGACGCCATCCATCTTCTTTTTCAGGGCGTCGGCGGCATCCAAGATCGGTTTGGCGGAAGTGTCGGCAGCCAGGCGCTTTTTCAGCGCGTCGAGTTGGCCGCGCACGCTGCGAATTTGGTTGACTGCCTCGTGGCCAGCGTCAACGCGGTCGCGGATGCGCATGGCCAACTCGTTTTGTTTTTCAAGGTCAGCCTGAGAAACGTTGACACGGGGATCCTTTTGGATCTCGGCCGTGGCGGTGTACGACTTTCCTCCAACGGTGAGTTTCACCTGATACGTTCCTGGCACGACCAGTGGACCCGTGGGACGTCCGCCCCAACTTATCGCACCGGGCACGGTCGCAGGAGCTTCGCTCCGCATGTTCCAGACAAATCGATTGAGGCCCGCATCAGTGGGCAATTTTTCGCCGGGGAGCTCGATACCGAACTCTTCCAAGTCGGGCGAACCACCTTCCGCAGCTTTCTTGCTCGAAACCTTACGGACGACTTTTCCCTTGGCGTCGAGAATTTCCAGTGTGAGGCCATCTTTGGGCGCGGTTTTGAGAAAATAATCGATGAGGACGCCTGTCGGCGGGTTTGCTCCAACCGGCACGGTAGCGGGAAGCGTGAAGCCAGGACCACGGTAGCGAATTGCCACGGCAGGCTGGTAGAGATGCGCGTCCTCGTTGGCCGTTGAGGCGTTCATCTGGCGCAGCGGCGAAATGTCGTCGAGAATCCAAAAGGCGCGGCCATGGGTTGCCACGATGAGGTCGTCATTCTTGACGGTCAAATCGTGAGTGGGTGCGGTCGGAAGGTTGAGCTTGAGCGATTGCCAGTGCGCGCCATCATCAAAGGAAACGTAGACGCCATTCTCGGTGCCGGCAAAGAGAAGGCCCTTGCGCTTGGGATCTTCCTTGATGCTGTGGGCGTAGCCGTTGTCGGGCAAGCCAGTGGTGATTTTCGTCCAGGTCTTGCCGTAATCGCTGGTCTTAAAAAGATAAGGGCGGTAATCGTCGAGCTTGTGGCGGTCGATGGCCACATAAGCGGTCCCAGCGGTGTGAGGCGAAGCGTCAATGATGCTGACAAGGCTCCACTCGCCGAAGTCCTTCGAGGTAACGTTGGCCCAGTGCTGGCCACCGTCGCGCGTCACCTGAACAAGGCCATCATCGGTGCCGGCCCAGAGCACGCCTTTTTCAACGGGCGATTCCGAAAGAGCAAAAACGGTGTCGTAGTATTCGACGCTGGTATTGTCCTGAGTCAGTGGGCCGCCGGAAGATTGCTGCTTGGTTTTGTCGTTGCGTGTCAGGTCGCCGCTGATGGGGGTCCAGCTCATACCACCGTCAGTGGTTTTGAAAACCGCTTCGCCGCCATGATAGAGGACGCTGGGGTCGTTCGGCGAAATCAGGATGGGCGCGGTCCACTGAAAACGGTGCTTCAGTTCAGACGCGCCGGCGCCCATCGGATTCAGCGGCCAGGCGGAAATATCCTGTTCCTGGGCGTTCTTTTTGTCGAAGCGTGTAATCAAGCCATCATACGAGCCGGCGTAGGCCACCATGGGGTCGCGCGGGTCAGGAACCACATAGCCCGATTCTCCGCCGCCAACGTCGTACCAATCGGGGCGATCAATCGCGAAGCCATCGCTGCGGCTGGCAATCGCAACCGTGGAATTGTCCTGTTGGGCGCCATAAACCTTGTATGGAACCGCATTGTCGGTGGCCACGTGATAGAACTGGGCCGTCGGCTGATTGTTCTGCGTCGTCCAGCTTTTTCCTCCGTCGTGCGAGACGCTGGCGCCTCCGTCATTCGAGACAATCATCCATTGCGGGTGTGTCGGATCGATCCACAAACCGTGGTTGTCACCGTGCGGCGCGCGGATGAAGTCGAAAGACTTGCCACCATCGATGGAGCGGGTAACGCCGGTGTTCAACACGTAGACGGTGTCGGCGTTTTTGGGATCAGCAAAAATGTGGTGGAAGTACCAGGCGCGCTGCGTAAAGCGATGATCGGGATTGATGAGCTTCCAACTCTCGCCAGCATCGTCGCTGCGGTAGATGCCACCCTTTTCGGCTTCGATAATCGCGTAGACGCGGTTACCGTCCGCGCCGGAAACCGAAACGCCGATGCGGCCGAGCACTCCACTGGGCAGGCCGTGACCATCGAGCCGCTTCCAGGTCGCGCCGTCGTCGCCAGAGCGATACAGGCCGCTTCCCGGGCCGCCGCTGGTCATGCCCCAGGGCGTGCGCTGCGCTTCCCAAAGCGCGGCAAACAAGATATGAGGATTGTTAGGATCGAAGACGAGATCGATTGCGCCGGTCTTGTTGTCCTTGAACAGAACTTTTTGCCAAGTCTTGCCGCCGTCGTTCGAACGGAAAACCCCGCGCGTGTCATTTGGGCCGTACGCGTGTCCAAGCGCTGCGACAAAGACGATATCCGGATTTTGTGGATGAACAGCGATTCTGGCGATGTGCTGCGAGTCCTCTAGACCGATGTGCGACCAGGTCTTGCCGCCGTCCATCGATTTATACATGCCATCGCCATACGAAATGTTTCCGCGGATGCAGGATTCGCCGGTGCCGACGTAAATCACATTGGGATCGGAAGGAGCGACAGCAATCGCCCCGATGGACATGATTCCGGTTTTGTCCGTGAGTGGAGTCCAGGTAAGGCCACCGTTTACCGTTTTCCAGACTCCGCCTGCAACCGCCCCGAAGTAATACGTTTCCGGGTCACCCGCAACACCAGCGACAGCAAGAGCTCGGCCGCCACGAAACGGGCCAATCTGCCGCCACTTCATTCCTTTCAGCGCGTTTTCATCGAGCGTTTGTGCATGCAATAGGAAGTTCGCGGAACCCGCCAGAGCAACCATGAACACAAACAAAGGACAAAGCACACTTCTCTTTAGACCACTCATCGATTTTTCTCCGTAAAAGATTTGCAAATCGCAACCGGCCACGTCGTTCACTCGCAAGAGATGGACGTGACTCCGCGCCCCACCGTTTCGCCTGGAACACCACAGATTGGCCTACGACCGCCGATAAAGCACCTTGACTTATATCATCAAAAGGCCGTACCTAAGTCATTGCCCGGCTCGCCATGAAAAGTACTTTCAGGAGGCTACATGCCCGACGATAAGAACCTCTTTGCGGGTCTCTTTGACTTTTCATTCCAGCAAGTGCTCGCGCGCCGCATTGTCAAGATTTTGTATATCCTGGGAATTCTCGCAGGCGGAATCCTTGTCGTGATTTGCGCGGTCCTCGGTTTTCAACGTTCTCCGGCCGACGGACTCATCAATCTCGTCTCGGGAATCGTTTCGCTCTTCGTGAGTGTTTTGATTTGGCGCGTTCTTCTGGAATTGGTGCTGGTTATTCTAAGAATTTCTGACGGCATTGACCGCGCTACGCATCCAGGCAACTGACGAAAGCGCGAAATGGTCGCCAGCGAATCCTACACAACTGCCCGTGCAGCGCTACCTAAGCCTTCTTTATTCGCATGGCCACGCGATATTTCTTCAGCGGAGAGAAAATCCCTGGTCGCCGGCGGGCTCGGGTGGATGCTCGATGCCATGGACGTGATGCTGTACTCGTTCGTTCTCACTTATTTGATGAGCGAGTTCGGCATGACCAAGTCCACCGGCGGTCTGCTGAACTCGCTAACGCTGGCAGCCTCGGCGATCGGCGGCTTCTTGTTCGGCGTTCTAGCCGATCGCATCGGTCGGACGCGCGCCTTGATGGCTTCCATTCTCGTTTACTCGATTTCCAGCGCAGCTTGTGGGTTCTCGCATTCCATTCCGCAACTCGCAACGTTTCGCTTTCTGCTTGGCCTGGGAATGGGAGGCGAGTGGAGCACAGGCGCGGCCCTCATCGCGGAAACCTGGCGCGCCGAGCATCGTGGCAAGGCTTTAGGTTTGATGCAATCCACCTACGCCATCGGTGAAGCCCTGGCCGCGGTAATCGTATTGGTCGTGTTCCCGCATTTCGGCTGGCGAGCGGTTTTTTTCGCCGGCGTGCTCCCGGCGCTGCTTGTTTTTTGGATTTACAAGGACGTTCCCGAGCCGGAATTGTGGAAGAACCGCGCGAGAGAAGAAAAGTCCGGCCTGCTGCGAAAGCTTTTTCAGAAAGACGTTCTTCGAAACGGACTGCTGGCCACCACCATGAACGCCTGCGGGATGTTCGGTTATTGGGGATTGTTCACGTGGATTCCGAGTTTTTTGGCACTCCCGGTTTCGAAAGGTGGCCGCGGTCTTGGCCTCGTCGTTGGCACAACATTTTATCTGGTGCTTTCGCCGGGAAAGTGGCTTGGATACGCATCGTTCGGGTTTTTTGCGGATGCCTTCGGCCGCCGCAAACCTTATTTCACGTATCTTCTTGTCGCGGCGATTCTCGTTCCGCTCTACGGAGTGATTCGCGCCCCGATCTTGCTCATGCTTCTCGGACCGTTCGTAGCATTTTTTGGCACTGGCTTTTTCTCGGGGTACGCGGCGATCGCCAGCGAGCTATTTCCCGGCGAAATTCGCGCGGCGGCGATGGGGCTTAGTTACAACGTCGGCCGCGGCTTGTCCGCAGCGGCTCCCTTTGCCGTCGGAGCCATGGCGTCACGGTTCGGCTTTCTTCCGGCGTTCTTTTTGCTGGCAGGAGCGTTTCTCGCGGCAGCTCTTCTGGCGCTGCTGCTTCCGGAAACGCGAGGGTGCGAGCTGACCTGATCAGACTCCGGCGACTTGCGCGCGCGTCCGCGCACCGCCGGCTCGCAGCATATACTTCAGCGCGAAATAGGAAGCCTGCGATAAGGTTTTTTGCAGATCGCCGTCGTCCGCGTAGCGCCGCTTCGGAATCCGTCGTGCCAGGATGCTAATTTCTAGGGGATCGCGGCGGAAGGGATAAGGCTCCAGAGTTGCCGCGTTGTTCTCTTCCGGCTGCAGTTCCCAATCTACCTCGGCGCCTTTGTAATTGGCTGGCACCGCATCGATGGTGGCAGGCTCGAGCGGCCCCATGCAGAAGTAAAGCGACAACCGGTCCAAAGCTTCGAGCCGCAGGGCGTTCGCTTGCAGCCATTTTTCATCCGCAAAATCCTTAAGCTTGGGGTCGGCGCGCAAGTCGACCTTCAAGCGCAACTGTTGGAGTCGCAGCGTTTGCAGAAAATCGCTCACGATTTGTGCCTCTTGCGACTTGATGTATTTCGCGGAAAAACCCGGCATGGTGGCGCGGGTCCGGTCGTACAGTCCCAGGCAGTGCATGCTGACAAGCAAACCGGCGTAGCGGTCGACCTTCACAATCCGCTCGATCCCTCGCTGATAAAGC
>DASPTW010000039.1:0-16434 GCA_035623215.1 Candidatus Acidiferrum sp. | reverse complement strand
CCGGTAGAAGGAGTGCCCGCCAACCGCGGCGGCCACGGAATCCCGCAAAAAATTGTGATTGAAGAGCTGACCGCAGCAGGGCTAAAAGTGGAGAAAGTCGTGAACGACTGGCCCGAGAATGATTACTGCGTGTTGTTCGTGAACAAGTGAAAAGCAATTTAGGCCGAACGCGGAGTCGGCCGCAGTTCTGCCTGCTATCGCAATGCGGCTGCGCGGTTAGGTTACTCGATGTCGCCGTCGTCATCTTCAGCGGCGGCGTGCGGCGGCGCCTTGAGCTGAAGCTCAGGAAGCCCTGCGGATTTAAGCTGTGCGTTGAGAGCTGGGATGTCGGTGGCCTGAAAATCCTTCCACAATTTCATCACGGCAGAAAAATCCTTTTGGGCCGCATCGATGGCGGCGATTTGCGCGGCTGTGGGCGCTGCGTCGGAGCGATCGAGTTCAGCATAGAGCCCCGCAATGGCACCGCTGGTGCGGCCAAGCGTGGGCGACGGCACGGCGGCAGCACCGAAACCGCCAAATCCAGTCGCGCCGATAATCCCGGAGAGTTTTTTGTCGAAGGCGGCAACGGCGTCGGCGAGCGCTCCCGAAACCTGGCTCGTGGGCGGGCTGGCAGCGTTGTCGCCCGGCGCGGCGGTGCCCTTGCCCGTGAGCTTCTGAATCTGCTCCCTAAGAGAGCGAGCAACCGTGATGGCTTCCGTGCTTTGGGTCATCAGGCTGGCAAGCAGCTTCTGCTTTTGAAATTCGAGCGCCAATCCTTCCTGAGAAGTTTTCACGCGTGGATCCATTTTGACGGTGAGTGGCTCGGTGAACGTGTGTCCATTCACGGTGAGCCGAACGGTGTACTGCTCGGGACTAGCCATAGGGCCTTGCGGTGCGCGCGGCGTGTCGCCGGGAACCGCGGCGATGGGATAGTCGTTGCGCGTGGAGCGCGGCGAAGGATAGCGCAGGTCCCAAACCCAGCGGTGCATTCCGGCAGAGGTTGGCAAAGTTTTGGGCATGCGAATCCAGTAGCGCGGAATCAATTCTTTCGCGAGTTCTTCGGGGGAGGGTTCGGGCTTGTCCGTGTCGGTAAATTTGCGGACAAGTTTGCCCTGCGCATCAAGAATCTCCAGCGTGACTGGAGTGGAAGCCGGTTGCGCCAGGAAATAATCGATGGCCGCGCCGTCGGGAGGATTCAGCGCCGTAGGCTCATCGGGTGGAATCGGCGTGTCGGTATTGGTGTCGCGTCGAACACGATACGCGACCGCAGGCTTGAAGAGATGGGCCTCGGATTTAGCCACGGCGTCGCTGATCTGGCGCAGCGGAGAAATGTCGTCAAGCACCCAGAACGACCGGCCATGGGTCCCAACGATCAAATCGTTTTCGTGAATCCAGAGATCGCGCATCGAAGTGTGCGGCAAATTCAATTGCAGAGACTGCCAGTGATCGCCGTCGTCGAAGGAGACCCACACGCTGGTTTCGGTTCCCGCAAAAAGCAGGCCTTTGCGCACGGGATCTTCGCGCACGCTGTCGACGGGAGCGTTGTCAGGCAGCCCGGAAGTGACCAACCTCCAGGATTTGCCGCCGTCGTGCGTGCGATAAACATAAGGATGAAGGTCGTCGATGCGGAAGCGGCTGACGGAAGCGTAAGCGGATTCATCGTCAAAATGCGAGGCGGCAAGCTGCGTAACTTTGCTCCAGGGAGTAAGCTCAGGCGGCGTGATGTTTTTCCAGTTGGCGCCGCCATCGCGAGTGATCCAGAGGTAGCCGTCGTCCGTGCCAGCCCAAATCGTGTTCACGTTTTTGAACGAGGGCGCGAGCGAATAGATGACGCCACGATTTTTTCCCGCATTGGGATCCTTGGCGGCTTTGTCGCCGAGGCTCGCGGGAATGCCGTTGTGTTCGCGGGCGAGATCAGGGCTAATGGTCTGCCAGGTTTGGCCACCGTCGGCGCTTTTGAACAAGAAATTCGCTGCGTAATACAGAATGTGCGGATCGACCGGCGAGAAAATGATGGGTTGCGTGCGGTCGGCGCGGAATTTGGGATCGGCGGCGGGAATCGGCGTGATGTTCTGGAATTGGCCGGTGGAAATCGAATAGCGCGAGACCTCGCGTCTGCCCGCGCCGTAAACGATATCCGGATTGAGGGGATCGGGCGCGGCGTAGCCGTATTCGATGATGCCGAC
This sequence comes from Candidatus Acidiferrum sp., assembly GCA_035623215.1. GTDB lineage: Bacteria > Acidobacteriota > Terriglobia > Acidiferrales > UBA7541 > Acidiferrum. The sequence goes on along the minus strand of DASPTW010000039.1, from coordinate 14,269 downwards.
CGGATGCCAGTCGCGAAACGTGATTTCGCCGTCGTTGCCGCGGCTGGAGACACAGACGGAGCCGCTGTCCTGCTGTCCGCTGCACACCAGATAGGGAAACGAATTCGACGTCGCGACGTGGTACATCTGCCCGGTGGGCTGGTTGTACCAGGAGCTCCAGGTTTGGCCGCCATTGGCGGTGACAAGCGCGCCCTGGTCGCTTGTGAGCAGCATGATGCTGGGAATATTCGGATTGATCCAGAGATTCTGATAATCGTCGCCGCCGGGAGCGCCGCGGAAGCTGCTCCACGTTTTGCCGCCGTCGGCAGAGCGCATCGTGACAATGCTGGTGCTGTAGACGATGTCGGGATTCTTGGGGTCGACGCGCGGAATGATGAGATCACCTCCACCGATCCGCAAGGCCGGACGCGGGTCCGTGGTAACGCGCGACCAGGTTTCGCCGGAGTCGTCCGAGCGATAGATGCCCACGCTGGGCTCGTTGGTCGCAACGGAGGCGTAGAGCCGGCTCGGGAGACTCGCTGCGACGGACGCGTTAACTTGAATGATGCCTTTCGGCAAGCCGTTGGTGAGCGGCCGCCAGGTTTTTCCGCCGTCAGTGGATTTGAACAGGCCACCGCCCGTGCCGCTGTATTGATTTCCGTCTTCCCAAGGACCGAGGCGAACTTCCCAGAGCGACGCATAGACCGTGTCGGGGTTTGAGGGGTCGATCTCGACGTCGGAGCCGCCGACGTTCGCGTCCTTGGAGAGAACTCTCTGCCAGTTCTGGCCGCCATCGGTCGAGAGATAGATGCCGCGCTCGTCATTCGCGCCGAACGGATGTCCGAGGACTGCCGCGAAAACGCGGTTCGGATCGCGCGGATCGACCGCGAGCGCGGGAATGCCCTGAGAATTGCGTAAGCCGACATGTGTCCAGGTTTTTCCGGCGTCTGTTGATTTGTAAATGCCGTCGCCGACAGAGAGATCGGGGCGCGCCAGGCCTTCGCCGCTGGCCACGTAAACGATATTGGGATCGGAGGGCGCCACGGCAATCGCCCCAATGGACTGCGTGGGTTCCGCGTCGAAGATAGGATTCCAGGTGCGCCCAAAATCATCCGATTTCCAGACGCCTCCGTTCACCGCGCCCATGTAAAACACATTCGGCTGGCTTGGCACGCCACAGGCCGCGCGCGTGCGGCCGCCCCGCGTGGGACCAATCATTCGCCAACGTAGTTCCTGGTAAGTGGATTCAGGAATTTGCTGCGCGGCGGCTCGATTTGCGTCGAGAGCAGCGATGAATGCGGCAAGCACGAGCAGACACAGGCGAGAAGAATGAATCACGGCAATCCTCCGGCGAATCTTCAAACGGCACAGCATAAATCAAAACTGGCCCGAGGTGGAATGAAAGTCCCGGAAACGAGGTTGTGGGGAGTGGGGTCCGGGAGTATCCTTTCGAGCGCGACTCAGGAGGCGAATCATGAAAAGGAACCGAAGCGAATGGATGGTGGTGGTGCTGCTGGCAACGGCGTGCGCGCTGGCGCAGCAAGCAAACGGGCAAGCGGCGCCAGCAGCCAGCGCAGGTCAAGCAAAGACACCAACGGACGCGCAAGAGATGGCGAAGCTGGGCACGGTCGCGAATCCCGTCAGCGGCATGGTCAAGACCCAGCTTCCGCGATTTTCGAAGAACATGGTCGCCGCCGCCGAAGCGATGCCCGCGGAAAAATACGGCTTCAAACCCACGCCCGAAATGAACTCGTTCGGCCACCTCGTGATGCATATCGCGCAATCCAACAACGGCCTGTGCTCCAAGATTTCAGGGATGGACGCGCCCGATGTAAAGATTGCGGATACGGATCCCAAAGACAAGTTGGTCGAGGCGTTGAAAGCCTCCTTCGACTACTGCGCGAAGGCGCTGGAGAAAGTCGACGATTCAAAGCTGGGGGACCAGATGATGCTCTTCGGCAACCGGCCGTTCTCCCGCGCCGGAGTGCTGATTATTCTGAGCGACGATTGGTACGATCACTACGGCGCGGAGGCGGTGTATCTACGCCTGAACGGCATCTTGCCGCCCACCGCGCAGCCCGCGCCGAAATAACGTCGCCGCGATTACAGGGCTATTTCAGCGCGCTGTGAGACCCTGACCGGGCGTCAACCACAAGACTAAACCCAGGGCAGCGAGCACAGTGACAAAGTACGTGGCAATCGCCGGGCTAGGTTGCGGCGGCAAATCTTTGGTGAAGAGCCGATAGACCACACCAGCAGCGACAAGAAAAAAAATCCCCTCACCCAACAGCAGCCATAGCAGCAGGCTGGCTGCCAGCAAAACAAAGCGTTCGGCTTTGCTAAGCGCAGCGACCGCTTGGCCTCCATCCAAGACCCAAATCGGCGTGAGGTTGAGAATGTTGAGTCCGGCGGAGACGCGTGCCAGCGCGGCCCAAAGCCCGTAGCCGGTGCGATACCACAGCGCCGCGCAAACTGCCGCTCCGAGAAATCCAGCGAGAGGCCCGGCCAAGCTAACCGCCGCTCGCGTTTGTCGCGTGACGCCGAGCGCGGCCCAGCGCACGTAGGCTCCTAAGCCCGGAAAAAATACCGGCATATCGGCAGGCAAGCCGCGGCGGCGAATGTCAATGTAATGCCCCATCTCGTGAACGAGAATTAGTACTGCGAACCCGATCCCAAAGGAAGCGCCAAAAAGCGCCCAGTAAACCCCCATGAAAGCGAACAAGCTGAAAATGAATTTCAATTTGAAAATAGCGAGCAACAGCGTTTTGCTTTTTGCCAGCAACACGGCGATAGGAGCGAGTGGTCCCAGCTTCCGTGCCCAGGCGTGTTTTTGCTCGGGAGGGGGCGCGGTCTTTGCGGCCAACTCCAGTTTTTGAGCCTGGCTGCGAATCCATTCTGCTTGCGTCGAGTGTGTCGGCAGTAGCGGCAGAGCCTTCAGCCATTCCTCGCGGGCCTGGAGAAGCTGTTGTTGTTCTTCGAGCGCTTTGGCGCGTGTGGAAATGCGCACCAGTTCCTCGCTGTGAACCAGGGAGTGGCATTGCTCACAGACAACCGCACCAAGCGGCAAAGCCGCCCCGCAGTTATGGCAATTGCGGATGGGTTCGACGAGGTCGGTGGACACGTTGAGTCTATGCGGGCCGCTTTAAGTAGTGATGGGAGGCGGCACTGAAGCCCCCACGACGAAGGGGCCAAGGATGTCGATCTTTGGCCCGGCCGTCAGTTGCCATGCAATGCGAATTCCAACGAATAGGATGACCAGGCCAATGATTCCATGGAAGGGATTTTGCAGCTCGAGAAAAGGTGAGGCCAGACCCACCAGCGCGAGCCCAATCAACGCTGCGCCCAGATTCATCTGTGGTTTATGAGCAGACTGAGGGGACGTCGAACTGGCTGCCCCATCTGGCTGGCTAGCATCCTTGGAAGGAGAGCCGCTGGGCGATTGCTCGATTCGGGCCGGAGGTCCAGTCTTCTTTTCTTTTATGGCTTGCGATATTGACATGGGGATAGCCGCCATGGAGACCGCCGCGTAGGTTAGAAGTGCGGCAGCGATTTGGTAACGCCTGCCGCCGATTCCGCCGGAGCCAAACCTGATGGCTTTGCCAACAATAAAGCCGACAGCCAGCGATACATAACCGATGACGATGCCCGTAACGATGCCGAACACCGAATACAGGATTAGTCCGAGAATTGCTCCACCAATCCCAAAAACCAGCCCACGCACAAACGCGGCGTGGCTGTCCTTTGGAAGTTGCGTCTTCAACTTTTCTGTGCATTGCTCGCACGCCAGCGCACCGTTGATGCGGTAGTAGCGGCCAGTGAGGGTTTGCTTGCAGTTTTTGCAGGTATCAGCACCTGGGCTGGACTTATACTCCGCCGTGCCGAACTGAGGTGTCGCGTCGGTCATAATTCACCCCGTCAGTATCACGGGAAGTTAGCACACGCGGCAATCGGCCAAAAGAATTATTTTTGGTACAGAAGCGGCTGTGCGGAATTCTTCGACCCACCGCGCAGCCCGCACCGAAATAAGCTCGCATCAATCTGTAGCGAATCTCCGTCCAGCTATAACGAAGAAGGCGGCGTAGCCAGGATCATCTGGCTCGATTCGCCGCCATTCTTTTTTCAACAGACCACTTGCTACTGGCTACGTGCAACTGACGACTAAAAGTGGAAGCCCAGCTCCGCGGTTATGGCTCGCGGCGTCACGTAGTGCGTGCCGCTGAACGTCGACAAAAAGTTGTACAGCGCCGTTTTATTCATCATGTTGACCACCGTGAGCCTCAAGCTCCACTTGTAGTGGTCGCCATGGAACAGGTCGTCTTCTCCCACGCTCGCGTCAAACAAGTTGCGCGGCTGGATGCGTTGCGGGTTGTGATCGTCGTTTTCTTTGCCCGGCGCTGGCACCTTGACGTAGATCGATCCGAATTCGTTGGCAGGGCACGAGGCCAGCGCAGCCCCGAGCGGGTTGGGAGCGGCAAGCTGGCCATTGCAGGTCAGTCCGGCCTGATATTCCTGATCGGCCGTCAGCGGCAGCCCGAGAATTGCGTTGTACAAAGCCACCACGCCCGCGCCAACGGTTGTGTTAGTACCTCCGTCCGCTACGGACGTGGAGGGCGAACAGGTCGCTGTGGCCGCGAGGCAGGGCACCGCTCCGCTCACCATTCCGCTGTCATAGCGCCAGTTGAACCCGACCCACGGCCCGCGCTTCCACGGTTGGTATTGCAAGTGAGTGGTCTGGTTAAAAACTTCATCATGGTCGATGCGGAAGACGCTCGTTCCCGGCCCGATAATCGGCAATCCTCCGACTTGCGGCAGGAAGAAGCGCGCCGCAACGCCGGACATGACCACCAGTGCTGTCACCCCGTGGTAATTCGGCACGCTCACGCGTACCGCATACCCGGGGATCTTGTTGCGCTGCCACTCGATCGGGAAAGTGATCGGTGTGGCACCCACAACACCGAAGTCGTAACCGTTGTGCGTGTACTTCCAGATGTACTCGGCGTCGACAACCACGTTCTTTCCCAGCGCTTGCTGAATCCCGGCGTGAAATTCATTCCGGAATGCCGGCGTGATAGCCCCCCCTACGCAAGGGACCCCAGGAGGCGGCACGATCGCGGCCAGAACCGGGATGCTGCATCCCTCGCTGGCAATCACCAAATTCTCATTGAACGGGCTTTCCAAAGTGCGCGCGTAGGACAGCCGCAGCACCGTGTTGCTCGGCTTGATGTTATAAGCAATGCCTAGCCGTGGCTCCGCTTGCGTCGCGTGCGTGATCCCGCGGTACAAATCTCCGCGAATTCCCAAGTTGAACGACCAGCTTCCCTTGGTAATCGTATCCTGCACGTACATCGCGACTTCCTTGACATCCGCGTGGCCGTTGAACAGGAAGGGCGTGCTCGTCGTGGTCGCGCATCCATCTGCCGGGTTTGGCGTAGGCCTGGTCAAATCCAAGCATGCCAAGATCGGATTGAACGTGGGGCTGGCCGGATTGTTGAAGGTTGGATCGACAATCGCGAAGCCATCGTTTTCCGTCAAGAACGTGTGTTCAAATGTGGCTCCTGCCTTCAGATTGTTAATGCCCTTTACATAGGAAATATCGCTGCGAACGCCCACGTTCGTGAGCTTGCGGTCCTGCTTGGCCGATTCTGCCTGAAGGTCCGGTGCCATATCGTTGAGTGGGTCGCCGCTTGGGTAGTAGTTGTATTGGTCCTTCCGGACGAAGCCGCCAAAAGTGAACAGCGTGGCGGGACTGATCAGGCGTGTCCAGGTCGGGGCGATGTTGAAGGTTCCGATTTTCGAGCGCTCATCCGCAGGCCCTAGAGGCTGGCCCGTCACCGGATTGAGCAGCGTCGTCCCCGTGGCGTTGCAATCGTATCCTTGTGCCGCCAAGCCTCCCGCGTCGCAAGGATGAAATTCCTGGTCGAAGGAGTTTGGAGTTTGAAACCAGGAACGAGAGTAGCCAAGGTTTAGATGGATCGTATCCGGGCCGCTCAATTGATAGTCGACGCGATCGAAGAGATTTTCCTGATTGCCCTTATCGTGCATCACGGCGAATTCCGGCGGATCGAGGAAACGCCCGGTGTTCAAGCCGTTGATCGCGATGAAATTCCCCCATTTCAACCCGCCGTAGGCCAGATCAAACCCAGTGTTCGCAGTGCCGAAACTGCCGTAGGAAGTTGTCACGCTGCCGGTTGGCTTGGTGAGTCCAAGCCCGGAACGCGTCGTCACCTTGATGACCAGACTGGTCTTGCCGCCATATTCCGCGGGGGGCGCGCCGGAAATCACTTCCATCGATTGAATAGAATCCGAAGGAAGCTGGTTGGAGAAAACCTTGCTTTGCTGGTCGGTGATCGGCTGGTTGTCCACAGAAAACGAGTTTTCCGCGTGGTCGCCGAGGCCGTGAAAGAGGCCGTTGGAATCCGCGGCCACCCCGGGCGTCGAGAGCGTCACCAGCGAACTTAGAGACGACGACGCGCTCTCCAGGGGAAGCTTTTCGAAAAAGTCGCGGTCCACGTCGGTGTGAAACGTCGATTCCGTTTGAATCAGGTCCGAGGCTTTCTCCGTCACCGTTATTTGGGTCACTTCCACGCTGATTTTTAGATTGAATTCGACTTTGACCGGCACGCCTGACCGCACGTCCACATCTTGCGTATACGGCACAAACCCCGCCGCCGTCACCACCGTGTGATAGGTGTTGAACGGCACGTTGGTGAACTTGAAGCTGCCGTCTGGCGCCGTAATCACCTCGCGGTGCAGGCCGCTCACCACGTGCGAAATTTCCACCTTGGCGTTCCCCACGCCTGCGCCCGATGGGTCTTTCACCACTCCTTCAATCGAACTGGAATTCCCCATCTGCGCCCACACGGGAGCCGCCATCAACAAAAATCCCAGTGCCAAGAAAAACTGGCAAATACTGCGCAAACTCTTCATTTCTTCCTCCATCCCGCTGAGGGATTTTTCTGTGTGAGTAAAGGCCGCCAGCAAAACGGCAGAGGAGGCTGGGCTCTAAATAGCCCAGCGCTCGGAACTAGTAGTGGACCCCAAGTAGCGGAACTACGCGGTGGGAGGCGCTCGGGAGGCGCGGTGCAGTGAGAAGGAATCGCTTGGCGCAACATGCTGGGGCAGCGACGAATGCCAAGTGACAAATTCGGGCGCGCTGCTCAGGTCCAGCCGGGCCGCCGCCAGGACCGGCATATGCAGCACCTGGCAGATATGGCAGGCGGTATCGGGACCGTTCGAGTGTTGGTGGAAGAGCGCGCCGCCCGCCGCAAAATAGAGCAGCGCGGCGCACGCCAGCAGCGCCACGGCGCGGCGTGATAAAACTCCACTCAGTTTGGTGCCCCACGAGCTCATAATCTAGACACCCTAGCTTAGCAGCTTAGACGGGCGAAAAACCGGTTCGGTTGCAAGGAATTGTGCGAGTTCTAACTATTTGAGCCCTCATCTGTTACTGACCTACACCTGCAAAACATCCCCTTCCCGCGCAACGACTTCGTACAGCACCGGATTCACGAAGAAACCCAGGAACAACCGCGAAATCAAGCCCGCGACCACCACAATGGCAAAAGGCTTCTGGGTATCGCTGCCCACTCCCGTCGACATCGCCGCAGGCAGCAGCCCCAGGCAAGCCACCAGCGCTGTCATCATGATTGGCCGCAGACGCAGCAGAGATGCTTCGCGCGTCGCGTCGCGAATGGACTTTCCTTCGAGCCGCAGCTTGTTGATGTAGCTGACCAGAATGACCGCGGTTTCTACCGAGACGCCCAAGAGTGCCAGCAAACCAAGGACGCTTGACACACTCAAGGGCGTATGCGTGAGCTTAAGTGCGATCAAAGCACCCACGGGCTCGGTGATGACTACTCCGATCGCGATGCTCACGGGGAATTTGAAGTTTCCGTATAGCGCGAACAGAATCAGGAAGATGAGCAAAACGGCCAGCGGCCCGATCACGTAGAATTGCGATTTCGCTTGGAGGAATTCACTGTACTCGCCGCCCCAATCGAGCCTGTACCCTTCCGGTAAGCTCACAGATTTTGCTACGGCGGCCTGTCCGGCGTTGACGATGCCCTCCAGGTTGCGCCCTTCGATGGAGAATTGAATGCCGATATAGCGCGAATTGTTCTCGCGATAAATAAAGGACGCTCCGGTGCTTTCTTTGATGATGGCAAGCTCGGAAAGCGGAATCTGCTGTCCTGCGGGAGCGGGCACGAGAAGATCGCCGATGTCCCTGGCGCTTGAGCGGAACTGGGGTTCTGCACGGACGATCAGGTCGAAGAGCTTTTCTCCCTGAATAACTTGTGTGGCTGCCTGGCCGCCGATGGCTGCTTGCACGACCGCTTCAACGTCCGCAACGTTAATGCCATAGCGCGCGATTTTTGCGCGGTCGGCATCCACAATCAGACTGGGCTGACCCAGTTCGCGCACCACAGTGAGTTCCGTGAACCCTGGCGTCTTCTCAAGAACATTCTTGATTTCGACGGCTTTTTTCTCGAGCACGTCCAGCTCTGGACCAAAAATTTTTACCGCCAGCGCGGATTTGAGCCCAGTCAGCGCCTCATCCACTGCATCTTCTGCGGGCTGCGTGTAGTTGAAAATGACTCCGGGATAGGTCTCCAGTTGCTTCTCGATATCCGCCGCGAGCTGCTCCTTTGTGTGCAGCGGGCTCTTTTTCCACGAGACATCGCCGTAGGGCTTCAACCCTACGTAAAACTCGCAGTTAAAAAAACCTGTCGGATCGGTGCCGTCGTCCGGACGACCTAGTTCCGAGCCGACGACCGTCACCTGGGGATACTGGTTCAAGATGGTGCGAACCTGCGGAGCGAACTTTGCCGCTTCCTCAAACGAAATGGTGTAAGGCATGGTCGCGCGAACCCACAGAGCGCCTTCATCGAGGTGCGGAATGAATTCGCCGCCGATGTAGGGAATCAGCAAAAGCGTCGATCCAAATATGGCGAAGCCCGCAACCAGAGTCGTTCTGGGATGATTGAGGCACCATTCCAAGCGAGTGGCATAAACGTCACGAACCCAATCGAAGATGCGATTCGGCCTATCCTGCACGCCCCTCCGAAACCAGTAAGAAGCGAGAACCGGAACGAACGTGAGAGTGAAAACCAGCGCTCCCACCAGAGCGAAAGCCATGGTGTCGGCCATCGGGTGGAACAGTTTTCCGGCGGGACCGCTGAGCGCATAGATGGGGATGTAGCCCGCGATAATGACGGCGACGGAATAAAAAATGGGGCGGTCGACGTCGCGCGCCGCGGCGAGAATCACTTCATTGAGCTTGTAGTCCTGGCCCTTCCGCAAACCGAGTTCGCGGTAGATGTTCTCGACCATGACGATGGTGCCATCGATGATGATGCCGAAGTCGATGGCGCCGATGGACAGCAGGTTCGCCGCTTCGCCGGTAGCGTGAAGAAAAATAAACGCAAAAAGAAGCGCAAGCGGAATCGTAAGCGCGGTGATAACGGCGGCACGCACGCTAACGAGGAAAAATATGAGAACAATCAACACCAGGGCCATGCCGCGAAGCAGATTGCCCTCGACCGTGTCCGTAGTCACGCGCACCAGGTCGCTGCGGTCGTAGTACGGCCGAATCTTGACGTCCGCCGGCAAAGTGCTCCGATTCAGCTCTTCCGTCTTTCTCTCAACGCCTTCCAAGACGTTTTGCGTCTGCTCGCCGCGGCGCATCAGAATCACGCCCTCCACCGCGTCGTCGTTATTCTTTTGCTTGTCCTGAAAACCGAAGATTCCCAGGCGCGGGGCATGGCCGATTTCCACCCGGCCCACGTCCTTCACGCGAATGGGCACGCCATTGGCGCTGCCCACCACAACTTCCCCGATTTCCTCCGTGGTCTTGACCAGACCCAAACCGCGCACGTAGTAAAACTGCCCGCCTTGCGTGTAAAAGCCTCCACCGGTGTTGGCGTTGTTGGCCGTGAGCGCGTTGAGCACTTGCACTACCGGAAGGTGAAAGTTGTAAATTTTCACCGGGTCCAGCAAAACCTGATACTGCATGGTGGGCCCGCCGAACCCGGAATCGTCGGCCACGCCGGGAACGCTGCGGTAGGCGCGCTCGATCACCCAGTCTTCGAGCGTGTGCAACTCCTGCGGGGTGCGGTCCGGGCTTTCGATCACATAGCGGTAAACGAGGCCGCTGGGGCTGAACAGCGGCGCCATGCTGGGCGTGACACCGTTGGGCAGTTGTGCGTCAGCAATTCTCTGGAAAACCACCTGGCGCGCGAAGTACGGATCCGTCCCTTCGTCGAACGTCAGAATCACGTCAGAGAGTCCATACAGCGAGATAGAGCGCATCACCGCCAGTTGTGGTGTGCCGTTCATTGCCAGTTCCAGCGGGTAGGTGGTGAGGCGCTCAATTTCCTCGGCGGCGTGGCCCGGCCACTGGGTAATCAGTTCGACCATCGGCGGAGAAAGATCGGGATACGCGTCCACCGGCATGCGCTGGAAGGAGATCGCGCCGGCAGCGATGATAAGAAGCGTCATCATCAGCACCAGGAAGCGCTGTTGCAGGGCGAATTGGACGACGCGATGAATCACGGGATTCTCTGGGCTGCGCCTGGCTAGTGCTGCAAAGAATTCTTGAACTGCAGGAAAAGCGCGCCATCACCTGCGACGCGTTCGCCTTCCTTCAAACCATCGACGATCTGCGTGTGTCCGCCCTGGCTGTCACCGATTTTCACCAAACGCCGCGCAAATTGATTCGCGCCGGAAAGAACGTACACGAACGGCTGATTTTCCGTGTCGCGAAGCACCGCAGCGTCCGGAACGGTGAGCGCTTCGCTGATCGCTCCGGCCTGCACCAGGGCGGTCACGTACATGTCCTTTCTTAACTTCTTGCTCGGATTGCTGGTGACAATGCGCGCCTGCAACGTGCGCGTGTTGGGATCCATTGCCGGGGCAATATAGGAAATCCTTCCGTGAAAAACTTCAGGGTAAGAATCCGTCGTCACATCCACTGCATCTCCCAGGTGCACGAAGGCCAGATCGCTCTGATAGACGTTGACCAGCACCCACACGCTGCTCATATTGGAAATGGTGAACACTTGCGTCGCGCCCGCCTGCAACAGTTGGCCCGGGCCCACCAAACGTTCCACGACTTCGCCACTGACGGGCGCGGGCACCGGCAGTTGCAGAGTGGATTTCGGCGGATTCGTAACGAGCGATTCAGGATCTTTGACGCCCAGCGCACGCAACGCATCCTCGCTGGCTTGGAGATCCGCTTGCGCCTGCGTCCGGCCGGATTCCGCTTGCTGCAAGTCCGCCTCGGAAATCGCCCCGTGCGCGTACAGCTCCTTCGCGCGGTTGTAAATTTTTTCAGCCAGGGAATAGGCGTCGCGCGCCTTGATGTATGCCGAGCGCGCCGCCGAGTAGTCCGGGCTGTTTACGGTAAGGAGTGGCTGGCCTGCCTGCACTGTTTCGCCCGGGGCCACCAGGATTTCGTGGACCGGCCCGCCGATGGCGCTGAAAACCGGAGTGGTCTGAAACGCGTTGTACGTGACGTTGCCGGTGAAGCGCAGCAGCCGCGGCAGTCTGCCTTTCTCCACCGAAACCACCTGGACGTGCCCCATTTGATCCTGCGGGACACTAAATAGGGATGCAGTGTCTGCTTTTGTTTCGGTTCCCGAGTAAGAGGTCATCTTCGACTCGGATTCCCCGGGACCCGAACTGCACCCGGCGAAAGCCAGCGCTGCAGGCAGGGCCAAGCCCACTGCCAATACCTTTCTCATGGGAAAACTCCTCGCGCGTCGCGAAGAAGCGACGCCCAATTAGCACAAACGGATATCGGGGACTAGGGGTGCTAGGCAGCAGGAGGAGCCCGCGGCGAAATGGCTCGGGGAGAAGCAGGGGACAGGGCTAAAACCGGAGAAACAATTTCAACCCGGTTCGTAACGGAAACCAAGGCTACGCTCAGCGTTTGCGTGGCAATGGCAAAACCCGCAGTCGAGCATACCGGGCAAATATGCGTGGCCCAGGGACCAGACTTCGCTTCTGCACAGTAATGAAATTGTGCTCCGAGGAAGATAAGTCCCAGAAGAAGCGCCAATATGAAGTTCCGCAGTGCTCTCGCATCCATACTTGTTGGCAGGACGAAGCTTAGGTCGGAATGGTTGCAGCGTCAAGGCTTGGCTACCTTGGGGAGTGCGGTTGACCTGCCGGCGCAAGATTTCCTGACTGGGACGTCTACCTCCGAGCGCGCCACTCCACGTATGCGGACGGGATGCTGTTTGTTGGCGGCGGATACGGTTCGCACGAGTTTTATGCAGTGGACGCCGAAACGGAAAAGATCATCTGGAAGATCCCTCACCGTGTTTGCGACAACTCTCGCGCCCGCGATCGGGATCGAGAGACAGAAGCGCTATTGGCTGGCGGGGGCGGCGATGCCCAGAAATACGAGAAGGGTGCGATTGAGGCGCAGGATATCTTCGTCGGCCAGACGGCCCACCAGCGTTCCGATTTTGCTCCTGGAAACCGTACTGATCTTGTCAACCATCAAGCGAGATGCGACGCGGAGGCCATTCGCAGGGCTCGGCTGGATGAGGAGCCGGAAGAGGGGCGCATCGGTGGGGTCGGAGGTGAAGGCACAAACGGTCACGGAAGCGGTCTTATCGAAGCGATCGTCTTGCAAAATCACGGCGGGGCGCGGCTTTCCCGCGTAGTCCTGGCCGCCGGCAACGGTCCAAATCTCGCCGCGCCTCACGTACCGTTTCCTTGGGAGAAGGGATCTTCGGAGATGGCGTCGATGAAGCCCTGGTCCTCCCCGGCATGCGGGCTCCGCGCGACAGCAAGGGACTGCCGGCGGGCCTCGGCGGCGAAGGAAGGCGAGCGCATGTCCGGGACCCAAATCTGGATGGGGCGCAGGCCCTGTTCCCGTAGACGCTTACGATGCGCGCGGACCTTGTTGCGGGAAGACTTAGAACGAGTTCGTACGGCCACGATCCCTCCGGCTGGTGGTTACATGTAACCAATCCTATCATCCTTTCGCCAGGAGGTAAAGATGCAAGGAGGGACGTGTCTTAGCTCCATAATTCTGTCACCCCTGAACAGCAACGTGAAAATGTCACCCCATGAGACAGGAGACATTCGCGTTGAGTCAGAAGGAGTTGCAACGAGTGAGCGTCATCAGCACTTGCATCAAGGGAGACCTGGCGTGTGCCAGCGCCGCCGAACTGCTCTCCCTGAGCGTGCGCCACATTAAGCGCTTGAAGAAACGTTTGCGCGAAGGCGGGGAGGCGGCGCTGGCACACGCCAACCGCGGCCGGCCCAGCCACCGACGCCTGCCTGCGCGCACCTGTCAGGCCATCTTGCGTCTGGCACGCTCGAAGTACGCCGGCTTCAACGACCACCACCTCGCGGAAAAGCTCAACGAGGTCGAGGGCTTTCCTCTCAGCCGCGAGACCGTTCGCCGTTTGCTCCGCAAGGAAGGTCTCGGTTCGCCGCGCAAGCGCCGCCCTCCCGCTCATCGCCAACGCCGCCCGCGCGCGGCCCGCCAAGGAGAACTCCTCCAACTCGACGGCAGTCCCCACGATTGGCTCGAAGGTCGCGGCCCGCACCTCACTGCGCTGGGCATGCAAGACGATGCCACCGGCAAAATCCTGGCCGCGCAGTTCTTCCTGGCGGAAACCACCGAAGGCTACTTTCACCTGCTCCAGAGCGTGCTGCGCCGCTTCGGCATCCCCACCGCCTTCTATGGGGATCACAGCGGCATCTTTGTTCGTAACGATGATTCCTGGACGCTGGAAGAAGAACTCGCTGGCCAGCGCCAGCCCACGCAATTCGGCCGCGCCCTGGCCGAACTCGGCATCACTTTCATCGCCGCGCATTCGCCGCAGGCTAAAGGCCGTGTCGAACGCCTCTGGGGCGTGCTGCAGGACCGCTTGTGCAGCGAATTGCGTCTCGCAGGGGCCTGTGATTTGGATTCCGCCAACCGCGTCTTGCGCCGCTTCGTCGCCGACTACAATCGCCGTTTCGCGCGAGTGCCGCGCGAAACGACCAAAGCTTGGCGCCCCGCGCCTGACGATCTCACGCGCATCTGCGCCTTCCGGCACGAGCGCGTGGTCAGCAACGACAACGTCGTGCAGTGGGAGGGACAGCGCTTGCAGATCCCACCGCAGCACCGACGCTTCAGCTTCGCTGGCGCCACTGTCCAGCTTTATCAGGGCCTCGACGGTCGGGTGTCGCTGTACTACAGCGACACCCGCCTGGAACACACTTGCATCCCCAGGGGGTGACATTTCTATGTTGCCGTTAGGGTGACAAATTCACGTTGCTACAACAG
>DASPTW010000038.1:0-14365 GCA_035623215.1 Candidatus Acidiferrum sp. | reverse complement strand
GCCTCCATCTTTGCCGAGTGAATCTCGAGCGACGCCCAATAGAAAAACCCCACATTCGTGTTCGGGGCTACAGCGATAATCCGCAGAGTCGGAAAATCGCGGAGCAGCGAATCACAAAGTGGGGGGCGTTTCTGCGATTCGTCCAGAGCAATCAGGAGGAAATCGGGCTTAGTCTCCGCAACCAGGGTCGGAACTTGCTGTTCGTCTTTGGCTTCCCCTACGACGCGTATGCCAGCCTGCTCGGAGAGAGTGGAAAGCACCAGCTCCCGCAAGAGGCGGGGACGATTCGCGACAAGAACTCGAACGCTCGTGTCCATACGATGCATAAGAGGAGCAAGAGCTTACGAGGCGCAACAAAAGAGGAGAAGACTGGAAACGGTGTGGAGGAGAAGTACTGAGAACTGGGGCGCCGATACCAAGCAACTCTAACCGCAGTTGGTACTGCGCTGGTACTTTGCCTATTCGCTTGGTGCCGCGGCTTCCCTTCCTGCTTCGGGGTGCACGGGCCTCACGGAAAAAAACTTGTTCCGGCACGGAGCGCAGCGCAGGGCTGGCAGACCTAAGATGCGTCCGAGAATCGAGGTCGGACCGGAAACGTGCTGCGGCGAGATACGCTCCAGCTCCAGGTTTCCGCAAATCGCACAATGCGCATAAATCAAATTGCGAAGAGGAAATGGCCGAGCATGAAACCGGGTCTCGCAGGATTCGCAGCGCCACGGCAGAATGCCCGTAAGGCTAAAGAGATAATCAGAAACCGTCCGGCGGCGGGAGCGCCGGGCTTTTGAACCGCGACAGGAAGGGCAGAGCAGCCGGGTAGTTTCGATCTTCAATCTCCGTGGGAGAGCATAGGCGAAGGGAATGCGGGCGGCAAGGGGCAGTCTATCCTTGGACACGATACAATAACGCAGGAGCACCTATGCCCGACTACACCGCTGAACATGCGCGCGCTGGCATCGACGCAAAACTGCCTGCATTGGAGACCTGGCCGAACCAGTTCCCCGGTTACGTCATCACCACGCGCTTCCCGGAGTACTCCTCCGTTTGCCCGAAAACAGGATTGCCCGATTACGGCGCCATCACGATCCAATACATGCCCAAGAAAGATTGCATTGAACTTAAATCGTTGAAAATGTACCTCTTGGCGTACCGCAATCTAGGCATTTTCTACGAGAATGCGGTGAACAAAATCCTGCATGACATTGTGGCTGCAGTTCGCCCAGAATGGTGCCTGGTTCGCGGGGAGTTCACTCCGCGCGGCGGTCTGACCACTTCCATCATTTCGCGCTGGCCGGCTCTCCACCCCCAGGAGAAGCCCGCAAGAAAGGTGCGATCACGTTAGGGAGCCGGTTTGGAACACCGGATGGACAGAAGGGCGATTGCAAGCCATAATTTTGGTTCGGCGCCGTCGCTGAGGATGTTAGCCGTAACTGAGGAGGAAGAATGAGTATTTCTCCAAACGTACCAACCCCGCAGGAGTCTTACCACTACGAGTCTACGGGCACGCCGCGGTGGATCGCGGTGCTGTTTGGCGTAGTGATTGCCGGCTTGGCGGTGCTCGGAGTGGCCGGGTACACGACGCAAACCCGCTTGACCCAAGACCTGGCCAAGCAACAAGACCAAAACAGAATTCTGACCGCGCAACTGGATCAGGCCAATTCGCGGATCGCCGATTTGAAGAGCCAGATGGAAATCGCTTCGCAGAAAGTCGGCTTGACGCAAGCCGAACTGGCATCGGCGAAGAGCCGCGCGGAAGCTATCAGAAAGGAACAGCAAGCTTCCGACCAGAGGCTCACCAGCCAGATTGGCCAGGTGCAGAAAGAAAGCGAAGAAAAGATCGGCGCGGTGGCGACCGAAGTCGGCGGCGCGAAGAAGGACATTGAGGCAACCAAAAACGACCTGGAAGCCACCAAGGGAAAACTCGAGCGCAGCATGGGCGACATGAACGTGATGAGCGGACTGATCGCCCGCAACCGCGACGACCTGGAAGAATTGAAGCGCCGCGGCGACCGCAACTACTACGAGTTTACGCTGCAGAAATCCAAGTCATCGCAACGAGTCGGGCCGGTGCAGGTGTCCCTCAACAAAACCGACCCGAAGAAATCCAAGTACACGATTACGGTGATTGCCGACGACAAAACCATTGAGAAAAAAGACAAAACCTCCGGCGAGCCGGTGCAATTCTATGTGAAGGGCAGCTCCCGAATGGCCCCTTACGAAATCGTGGTTTTTGACGTTGGAAAAAATCAGATTTCCGGCTATTTGGCGACTCCTAAGGATTCTGGGGCACCGGCGCCGGCTGCTAACCCCGCGCCCTCCGCCGCGACGACTCCAACGGCTAAGCCTTAAGCGCCTCGGCATTCGCATCTGAGTTCCCCAAAAGCCCTGTTCTCCATTCTGGAAACACCGAGCGGAACAGGGCTTCTGTCTTGCTTAGGTGACGGGTTAGCATCGAAGAAGAGGGTTCGCTTAGTAACCCCCTCCATCCGGAGCACCCGATGAAATCCAAAATTCTTTCCTATCTCTTATTGTCGGCGGTTTTCCTGTTCATTGGCGGCACAGCGCCGGCCCAAGCTCAAGCGCCCTTAGAGCCCGCGCAGCTCCCTCCTCGCACCACGTTTTATGTGATCTGGCGAGGCGCGCCGGCCGCGGATGTCCGGACGGCCAATTCCCTGCTCGCCCTCTGGGACGACCCGGATTTTGCGCCGGTGCGTTCTGCGCTAGCCGCAGGAATGCTCGATTCCGCCGAACAAAAATCTTCTCAGCCTAAACTCACGCCCCAGGAACTGGGCGAGTTTGCGGCGCTGCTGGAAAACTCATTCACCTTTGGGTATGTCGGGGAGCCGGCCAAACATCGCGCTGCAGCCGCGGCAGCGCCCGCCGACGCCAAGCCGCGCGCATGGAACGGGATGTTTTTTGTCTATAACCGCGCTGGCAAAGAGGAATTGCTCACGAAAGCTATTCTCCGCCTGCGCAGCAGAGAAAAAGAAATCCCCCAATTGTCGCAAGTGAGTATCGCTGGCGTTCAAGTGCTCAAGCTGACGCACAAAAGCGGGTCCAGCTATTGGGCCGAGAACGGCAAGTACGCGATCGGAACCAGCGAAGCAGGTGTGATGGAGGAATTGCTGGGGCGCCTTCAGGCTAAATCTGCGCCGACCACGTCGCTGGCGCAGTCCGCAGCTTATCAGGAAGCGCAACCCATCTTGGGGAGTGGCTTGCTGGAATTCTTTTTGCGTATTCCAGACCTGAAAGATCTTGCTGAGGACTCCAAGCCCGGAGGATTCAAGGCTCGTGCCATGCTGGACGCCATACGGCTGGAGTCGGTGCATTCTCTCAGCGGGCACGTCACCTTCGAAGGCGCGAAAACGCACGTAGAGGCGGCTGTGCTTGGCGATACAGCGCCAGGAACTCTGTTTGACATTTGGTCCAATGGCCAAGCCGTTCCGGCTTCCTTGGCGCTCGTGCCGGCCACCGCAATTTCCTACAATTCCGCGCGAATCAACTTGCCGGGCATCTATGACGTGGCTAAGCGTGTCATGCGCACGGTTTTGCCTCCAGGCCAGCAAGGCACCGCGGACATGCTCGAAAGCGCCGCCCAGACACGCCTCGGCATGCCTCTCAGCGATGCGTTGCGTGTCTTCTCGGGAGAATTTGCTTCCATGGAGACCAGCCCTTCCCTCGACAACAGCAAGCAGGTGCTTTTTTTCGGCGTCAACAAGAAACCGGAAGCGTTAAGGCTCTTCCGATCACTTTTCGGCGATCAGCTGGCTTCCGAGCGCAATGAAGGCGATGTTACTTTTCTGAAAATCTCCACAGGAGGAAATCAGGGCAGCGCCGGTGTGGCGCAGTGGCGTTTCTATCATCTTGCTGTCACTCCGGACATGGTCATCGGTGCCAGCCGCATCGAAACCGTGCGCGAAGTGCTGGCCAATCGTTCAAGTGTGGCGGCGGGTCCGGGCCTGGCAACCCTGCCGCAATTTCAAGCGAAGCGCGCGACTTTTCCCGAAAACCTTCTTGGGTTGAGCTACTTCGATTTTCAGAAAGTCGATTGGCAGGCCGCACTCGACCACTGGACGACAGAAGCGAAAAAGACGCCTGTGGCCAAAAGCGCTGCGGGCTCAAACCCCTCAGCGGCTGGCAAGATTCCGGATTGGCTCTCGCAAGTGAATCCTCAGGTCCTTTCCCGGCATCTTCACACGTCTTGGAGCGCTTCCTGGAAGGATGGCAAAGGCATTCATTGGGATCAGTGGATCGAATAGCGGCACGATGAAGTCAGCAATCTTCCGTGGGTGGCTACTCGCCTTGATGATGGCCTGTGCTCTCCCGGCGAGTGGTCGACAGGAAACTCCTCAACAACAGCAATCGACAATTCGAGTTAATGTTGACCGCGTCGATGTCGGCGTGATTGTCTCCGATTTACATGGCCGGTTCGTTGAAGGCCTTCATCGAGAAGATTTCCGCATTCTGGACAATGGCGTCGAGCAGCCATTGACGGATTTCGCGGATGTCCAGCAGCCCGCCCAAGTCTTGTTGCTAATTGAAGCGGGCCCGGCTGTCTATTTGCTCGAGAGCGGTCATTTGCAAGCTGCCCATGCCCTGCTCGATGGACTTTCCCCTGATGACCGCGTAGCCGTTGTGCAATATGCCGAGGCGCCTCAGGCGCTGCTGCCCTTCACAACGCAAAAGCAAACCGCAGCAGACGCCCTGGATCAAGTGCGCTTCAATTTGGGTTTTGCTTCGTTGAACCTTTCCTTGAGTGTTGCAAAAGTCCTCGAGTGGCTCACGCCGGTCCAAGGCAAGAAAAGCATCGTGCTGCTCTCGACCGGACTAGACACTTCTCCGGCGAAAGACGCGGCCGCTGCGCTTCAACAACTGCAAACCGGCGATGTGCTCTTGATGGCGGTCTCCCTAACTGGCGGCCTGGAAAATCCCCAGCCGGCGGACAAGAAAAAAAAGGCCACCACCAAATCGGTGCAAACTTCCGAGCAATTCGCCCAGGCGAATCAACTTCTGAGGAGCATGGCGGAATCCACCGGAGGCCGCGCCTATTTCCCTTCAAACACAAATGAGATGAAAGCAGCGTTTGCCGAGATCGCGCAGATAGCATGCCATGAATACAGCTTGGCTTATTCGCCACCTACTCACGATGGCCAAATTCACAAGATTGCAGTGCTGGTGAGCGGTCCGGGGCGCCGCGTGAATCACCGCCAAGCGTATCGCGCTCCCGCCCCGCCGGCGCCCCAGAAATAACCGATGCTTGCGACCTACTCAAATTCTTTCAGCGTCTTGGCCATTTCGCTGAGCCTGTCGTCGACCAGCGCAAACACGGTCTCTGCCGTAAATTTGCCGTCGCCGTTTCTCTCGCCCGCAGCATTCCCCGTGAGGATTTCAATTCCCTGTTCCACCTTGGCGACCGGCCAAACGTGAAATTTCCCTGACGCCACTGCATCCAGCACGTCTTCGCGCAGCATCAGATCTTCCACGTTCGATTGTGGGATCATTACTCCTTGCTCGCCAGTGAGACCCTTGATCCGGCAAACGTCAAAAAAGCCTTCAATCTTTTCATTCACGCCTCCGATGGCTTGAATGTCGCCCTGCTGGTTGATCGAACCGGTCACGGCAATGTCCTGCCTGAGAGGCAGACCGGAAAGCGCGGACACGAGTGCATAAATCTC
This sequence comes from Candidatus Acidiferrum sp., assembly GCA_035623215.1. Taxonomy (GTDB): domain Bacteria; phylum Acidobacteriota; class Terriglobia; order Acidiferrales; family UBA7541; genus Acidiferrum. The sequence continues at coordinate 8,693 of DASPTW010000038.1, read as the reverse complement.
CGTAGAGCTGGCGCTGTCGCCATCCACTCCGGAATAGGACTGCTCGAAACAAATGCTTGCGGCCAGCGAAAGCGGCTTGTCCTGCGCAAATTTGCTGCGCAAGTATCCGGCGATAATGTGCACGCCTTTGTCGTGAAAGCGTCCGCTCAAGTTCGCTTCGCGCTCGATGTTGATGAGCCCGGCCTTTCCCAGCGCAGCGGTCGCAGTGATGCGCACCGGCTTGCCGAAAGAATAGCCGCCGATTTCCAGCACGCTCAGCCCATTCACCTGGCCGACGCGTGTCCCGCAAACGTCGACGAGCAGCGTTCCTTCCTCGATCATTTCCCGGATGCGCGTCTCAATCAGGTTGTGCCGCTCCATTTTGGAAGATAGCGCGCCGCGAACGTGCGCCGCTCGCACCACGGTTTCTCCAGCGGCAGCGGCGCAGTAGTGCGCCTCGCGGGCCAGGTCGGCGATCTCGATGAAGCGTGCCGTCACTTTGTTTCGCCGGCCCGCTTGGCGCACGCCATGTTCGAGCATGGCAGCAAACGCGCCGCGGTCGAACGGGTACAAATTCTCTTTTTCGGAAAGCGCGCGCAAACGTCCGGCGTATTCGGCGATGACACCGTCACTCATGGCCATTTCTTCGTCAAATTCCACGCGCACCTTGAAAATCTTTCGGAAATCCTCTTCGTATTCGTAGAGCAATTCGTAAAGTTCACGGTCGCCAATGAGGATGACCTTCACGTTGATGTCGATCGCTTCTGGCTTCAGCGCGCTTCCGCCAAACGGGTAAAACATTTCGAGTGGTTGAATTTCGAGGCGGTTGTGATTCAAAGTACGCTTAAGAGCGCGCCAAACCCCCGCCTCCGAGAGTGCCTCCAGGGAATACATAATGAGGAAGCCGCCGTCAGCGCGCAGAAGGGAGCCGGCACGCAAATCCATGAAGTCGCTGGTCCAACCGCCGCGCGCGTCGTAGGCGCGCTGGATGGTGCCAAATAAGTTTGCATACGTCGGCGTGGTTTCGAAGATCACGGGAGAGGAGTCCTCGTGGTTGTGCGCGAGAATTACGTTAACGCCATAGACGCGGAAGGGATCCCGTTCCGGCGCTCCCGGAGGCCTTTGCGAGCCATCCTGAGATTCTTCTTCGTGTTCTCCTTCCCCCTCGCGCTCTTTGAAAGGATCGAGATTGTCTAACAAGTGGTGGCGGACTTCTTCGAGATACTCGGCAACGCTTGTGCCGGGATATTTTTCTTTCAGCTCTTCGATGACTCCGTCGACGAGAACCGAAGCGGCTTCCTGCTCCAAATAGCTGAGCTCGCTGGCCAGCTCCCGCGAGAGCGTTAACGTTTTCCGGTACACTACGGTGAATTCCTGGCGGAACTGCTCGTACTTGCGCTCAATATCTTCTGCAACTTTTCCCTCGAGTTTCCCTTCGTGCACCATCTTGGAAATATCCTCGATGGGCACCATCTGCCCTTCAAGCACGGGGAAAATTTCCGGCAGGGCTACCGCGCCAACTTGCATATGGCCCAACGCAAATTGCTCTCGCGCGATGCGCCGCGTGAAATCGTCCATCAATTCTTTTTCGCGCACCGTGAAACGTTCGACGATCCGGCCTTTTTGCCGCTGGAATGGTTCGCCTTCAAATACCTGCGGAATGCGCCGCCGCAGAAAATCGATCCCGGCCTGCATGTCTTTCTTGAAGGAATTGGCCTGGCCGCGCGGCAAAGTCAGGAGCCGCGGGCGATCGGGCAATTTGAAGTTGTTGACATAGCAGCGATCGAGCGACTCCTTCGTTTGCGGATGGAGCTCCTGGATCATGCGGGCGATGGTGCCGCCGCGGCTAGTGCCGGCAAGGCCGCAGACGAACACGTTGTAGCCGGGTGCGGAAAGCTCAACGCCCATTTTGAGGGCCCGCAGCGCTCGCTCCTGACCGATGAAACCTTCGCGAAGATCCGCCTGCGCCGTAGTTTCAAACGGGATACGCGAAAGTTCACACCTCCAGCGCAGCTTTGCCGGGGGAAGCTCTGTGGGTTTCGGGGCCGGCTTGATGGTCATGAAATCCTTTCGAGCGCGCTACTCTAACATACCCAGAGAGGGCCTTGCGCTTGGGTGGCCTTACTGTTTCGCAGGCGTCATTGGCGGATTGTCCGCTCGGTCCATGTACACGTTCAAAACCCCAGCGGCCGTGGCAACAAGGATGGGTCCCAGCACCAAACCCAGCATTCCGAACAGGCCGACGCCCCCGACCACGCTGATAAAAATCACCAACCCGCTCAATTCCGTCCGTCCCCCTAGCAGAAGCGGTCGCACGACGTTGTCCACTAAGGTCGAAACCACCGCGCAAATCACTAACAGCAAAAGTGCCCGTCCCCAGTGGCCGGTGAGTCCCAACCAAAGTGATGCCGGCACAAAAATCAAGCCAGAGCCCACGACCGGCACGAGCGAAAAGAAAGCCATCGCCACGCCCCAGAAAACCGGCGCGGGCAGTCCGACGATCGCAAAACCCAGGCCGCCCAGGGCTCCCTGAATCGCAGCGATGATTAAGCTAGTCATCACGCTGGCGGAAATCAGGTCGCGCGCCTGCGTAAGCATGGCTTCGCGATGTTCGGCGTCAAACGGCAGGATGCTGCGGACCCCACGCGTAATTTGTCCAGCGTCGCGAAAAAAGTAGAACATCGCAAAGATCATCACGAACAGATTGAAAACGAAAGCCGCAATGTTGCGCAACACTGTTCCCAAACGTTCCGCCAGAAATCCCGCCTGCTTCTCAATTCCCTGCTCGAGCATCCCAAAGACATCGGCGTTGGGGTCGAGGCCGGGAACGTGGTGCGCGACCCAGGACCAGCTTTTCGCGATGACCGGTGCGTGCTGTTCGACGAGGGAGTGCTGCACCCCGCGGGAAATGGAAAACGCTTCGCGAACAAATAGTGAGGTAATGAGCATCGCAGGCACGATGAGCAGAATGGTCACGCCAATTGTGCTCAGCACCGCCGCTTTCGTTTCTGAGAACCTGCGGGACAGCCGCTGGTAGAGTGGGTGGAAAAAAATAGCCAGAATTGCCGCCCATCCCAGCGCCGTGAGGAAAGGCTCGTAAATTCGGAAAACGAGATAAATGAGAAGGAGAAGAACGCCGTACGAAAGAACAGTTGTAAGGCGGTCACTCGTCGTGGCGTTGGTGGAAAGCGGGTCATTCATGGTCGTACTATAATCTTTATTGGTAGGGCGGATGAAACCCCTCTCGACTTTGGCACTATTTCTGATAACTTCCTAATCCGCTCTACCGGGTCGCGAACAGATCGCAGAACAAAATTGGCAATGTCAACCAAGCCTATTGCGCTGAGCTCGTTCCAGATTCGCCTTCTTGCTGTACTTGCTTTGACCAATTTTGTCAACTTCGCGGCGCGGCAAGCTGTGGTTCCGCTCATTCCACTTCTCCGCGAATACCTCCATGCCACGGATGCGCAGCTCGGTTCGCTGCAAACCTGGCTCCTGGCGGTTCTGGCGGCAGCCAGCATCCCGTTCGGGTTTCTGGCAGACAGATTCAGCCGGAAAGCCATCATCGCAGTTGGTATTTTCTTCTGGAGCGCCGCGTCGTTTGCCGGCGGGCTGGTCTCTACGTTTTCTCTCTTTCTGATTGCTCGCGCGATGGTCGGTCTCGGTGAGGCTGCTTACGCCCCGGCTGCGCAGTCCATGATTTCCGGGGCGTTTCCGCAAGAGCGTCGGGCCTTTGCCCAAGCAATCTTCGCATCCGGCATGTTGCTGGGAGGAGCAGGGGGACTGGCTTTTGGCGGGCTCATAGGCCCTCGCTACGGCTGGCAGGTAACGCTGTTCGCGATTGCAGTTCTCGGTGTAATCCCAGCGCTTGCTCTGATTGGGATGGAGGATCCGCCACGAGGGCCGCGTTCGGAGGTGGTACCGATCCGGCGACTGCTCAGCGTTCCGGCGTTCGTTGCGATGATTGCAGCAGGCATCTGCATTACGTTTTCGAGCGTGTCGCTCATCTCGTGGGGCGTGGACTTCGCGGTGAATTACAAGGACTTCAGTTTGCGGGAAGCTTCGGTTTCGCTCGCCCTGATCACACTTTCGTCTTTGGTTTTGGGAGTCCTGGTGGGAGGCTACGTCGCGGATCGCCTGCAGCGCTCTCTCGCCTACGGCCGCATCATTGCGGTTGCGGTGGCTTTTCTGCTTGCGACTCCTTTTTTGCTGCTGGCCATCCAATCGGAAGAGAAACCCGTGGTCTTGTTTGCCTTGTCGGTGGCCTGCTTTTTCATGTCTTGGTATCACGGGCCGGTGACTGCTGTGTTGCATGACATGATGCCGCGCCGGGCGCACGCTACCTCTATCGGCGTCTACATGTTCGCGACGCAACTGATCGGCGGACTCGGTCCCCACATTATCGGCAGAATTTCCGACCTGCACGACTTGCAACTCGGCCTGCAGATTGCCGTGGCGGTTTTGGTTCTGGGCGCTTTGCTCATGCTTCTGGTCATTCATTTCATCCGGCGCGACGGCATTCGCCATCCGGTTCTCGATGCGTTCCACGCCGAAGCCGGCGACTAATCTAGTAGTCTGGAATAGCCCGCGAGAATGGGCGCAGCATGCTGCGCCCCTACAACGAGTTGCGAACTACTTGATGCCGATTCGCTGAATGAGGCGAAGGACTTCGGCTTCCGGAACATCGTAGAGCGGTCGCAAATCCTCTTCCTCGAGGCGTTCGCGCAAGAATTCTGCGGCAACGAAGCTGGCTTCGCGGTCGGTCAGGTCGCGCTTCGATTTATCGCGGAATTTCACGAACGCGGTGTGAGAAAGCCCGACGACATGCGCCTGGCCGTCGACGAAGAATTTCGTGTCGATGGTATCCGCGTGGCGCGTGGCGATGCCATTCCACATGTGGGAAAAGCGGCACTGGTAAGGTTGGCCGCTTAGTTTTGAGGTTACTTCAAACGCCCCGATGAACTGGCTCATCGCGCCGGCGTTTGCGAGTACGGGCCTTGTTGTCACGGGTTCTCCTTCAGTAGTTCTCAGGTCTTAGAGGCTTTTTTGAAATCCTAATGCAACCGCTCTCAAGACCGAGAAGCAGATCCCTCGCCCCCGTTCGCCAGAACCGGGCGACCGGGCTCGGGATGACAATGTTGCTGTAGCTGGGTGTCATCACTTTTCATTGGCTGACAGCCACAGCTGATTCAACCTGCGAGTAGTTCTTCAGCGCGGCGCCGACGCCCGCGCCGCTGCCGACTCGATAGCCCTGATCCGTGAGGCACTTCTCGAGAGCCGCGAGGAATAGCAGGACGTTGGACTTCTGGCTGCAGTAGCCCATCAAGCCCACACGCCAGATTTTTCCCTTGAGTGGCCCGAATCCTCCAGCGATTTCGATGTTGAATTCGTCGAGCAGTTGGTTCCGCAGCTTCAAGTCATCTACACTGCCCGGCACCATAACGGCAGTGACAGTCGGCAGGCGATCCGCCGGCTTTTCGACAAGCAACTTTAGCCCCATCGCTGCAAGTCCGGCGATGAGCGCAAGTTGATTTACACGATGCCGCTCCCAACGTGTTTCCAGTCCCTCTTCGATAACGAGCCGCATTGCTTCGCGCAACGCAAAAATCAGCGAGATTGGCGGCGTGTGATGGTATAGCCGGTCCTTGCCCCAATAATTCATCGCCGTGGTCAGGTCGAAATACCAACTCTGCACTTTCGTCTTGCGCATGCGAAACGATTCTTCCGCCGCGGAACTTACGGTGATAGGCGACATCCCTGGCGGTGCGCTGATGGCTTTCTGCGAGCCGCTGAAGCAGACGTCCACGCGCTCGCGATCCACGTGCAGTGGCACCGCTGCCAGCGATGCAACTGTGTCCACCACTAACAGCGCTCCCAATTCGTCCGCGACTTTGCGAAATGCCGCAATTTGCGTAATGACGCCCGTGGAGGTTTCGCCCTGTGCCAGCCCGATCATTTTGATTTTTTTGCCGCGGCCGGCACGAAGGACATCTTGTGCATCCACCGGCAGTCCATAGGGCGCTTCCACTTTCGCGACTTTCGACGAAGCACGCGTCGCAATTTCATACATGCGTTCGGAAAAAACGCCGTTCACGGCGATGATTGCTTCGTCACCTTCCTCAAGAACGTTGACGACCGACGCTTCAATGCCGCCTGAACCGGAAGCCGAAAGCGGCATGGTGATCCGGTTTTCCGTTTGAAAAATCTGCCGCATTAGAATTTGCGTTTCGTCCATGCAGCCGCGGAACCAGGGATCCACATGGCCTACCAGCGGCGTTGCGAGAGCGCGATACACGCGCGGGTCCATAGACGACGGCCCGGGGGTTAGCATCAGTCTTATGGGGGGGTTGAGTTCACCGACCTGTTGAGTCATGGTATTTGCCCTTCATTTTCTAGCAGCCCGTTCCCGCGGAATTGGAGCGAACCGCCTGCGGGTTGTCTCTTTGGGGACGTTTCCGGCTTCGGCGGGAAATTTCATTTTCGCGCAAGCGCCTGTGCTGGCGCAACCGACAAATTGGCTGGCCTGCGCACTAATTCCGAGGCCTCTGGGAACTGCGATTCAACTGAACAGTTCCTCAATGAGTTGTTCACGCGTCATGTCGAGGTAAGAGGCTACGTCTGTCAGAATTTGGGAAAGCGTTCCAACTTTCAGGGGATTGTGGGCAGGGATCGTGACGTGATGTTCGGAACCTTTGAGCTTACTAGTGAGCCGCATGTGACTGCTTGTTTAGCGAGTAATTTCATATCCGAAGCGACGCAGGCCGCGAACCAAGTCACGTCCACTTACATCGCGAGGAATTTTCAAGCAGGAATGACCTCATCCTTTACCATGTGCAGGCGGATGACATTCGGTTTTTCGGCGGCGTCGAAATGGCAGGAGACCGCATCGCGGATCATCGCTTTCAGCCCGTCAAGAGAATCAGCCTCCATGAAAATGGAAAAACCTAGGGCACGCACCTCGTAACCGCCCTCGGGAGACTCCTGAACAGAGAATATGATTTCGCTTTGGGGCATGCGTTCACCTTGAATAATTGTACGCGGCTAGCCCGAGAATTCCGCAAGCTTATAACAAGAGACCGCGGTTAGCTTATGAATCCTTGCGATGAAAGAGCCTAGCCGCTAATCTGCATAGTATGATTTTGCCATCCCCTGGCTGGAATTACAGATCTGGGGACATAATTCCACCGATTGTGTTGTCGTCAGATTTTCCATCTTCGCTTAGGGCGTCTCGCGATTATCGAACATAGACCAGCAACTGCCGTGATCTCGATCCAACCCCGCATTGAATGCGTTCCCAGAAGGGGCATGACGAGAATCCGAAGCGACATTGCGACAGAGACAAGAAACCCCGCCAATGCGTTGATCTTATCCGCTGAGAGACTCATGATCACAGGGAGCCAACCACGGGCCCGCCTGACTCTGCGATGCTTGGTCCTTGGCCCCATTAAAACCCCCAAGTAGCCCAATGGGAATAGTCCACAGACTAGTACTTTCCTTATAAATAACTCTTGGGACGATGCACGACAAAGACCAAGGAAGGGGTGTGGCTTCCCAGAGTGGGAAGCGCCTTTAAGTCGCTTGTTTTCTTGGAAACTTCACATCCTTCGACTTATGTTCGCCTTAGTATATGATCCTAGTGTGTACCATTTTGGAAAAATCGTCGTTCCATTTAAGGAATCGACCTTGGGCAAAGAATCCGGGAATGCGAAACAGTCTGCCGGAAGCTCTCGCGCCTCCACTGCAGGATTAAACCACACCGACAAGCTGAGACAAAAAGGGCCGCTGATTGCGCAGCGGCCCTTCGCACTCACGAGATTTTTTTTCTCTTCGACCCGATACGATCTGACAGAATCTGCGCGAATCTACCGCGTCCCCAGCCGAAGCCGAAGAAGGATAGTGAGTAAAGAACTCGAGCGCCGAAGCGCCTGAGTCGAGCGTGCATCCCCGAAGCCCGTGAGAGCCCGGCGATGCGTGCGTGGCATGACCCGCACACCATAGCGGGGGAGCCACGACTACTTTAGAAAGGAGGTGATCCAGCCGCAGGTTCTCCTACGGCTACCTTGTTACGACTTCACCCCAATCATGAGTCATACCTTGGGCGTCTGCCTCCTTGCGGTTAGCGCGACGACTTCTAGTACAGCTCACTTTCGTGATGTGACGGGCGGTGTGTACAAGGCCCGGGAACGTATTCACGGCATCGATCTGATACGCCATTACTAGCGATTCCGGCTTCATGCAGTCGAGTTGCAGACTGCAATCCGAACTGAGCAGAGTTTTTTCCGATTAGCTCCCCCTCGCGGGTTGGCAACGGTTTGTGCCCTGCATTGTAACACGTGTGTAGCCCTGGACATAAAGGCCATGCGGACTTGACGTCATCCCCACCTTCCTCTCCGTTATCCGGAGCAGTCCACACAGAGTCCTCTCTTGCGAGTAGTAACTGTGTGCAGGGGTTGCGCTCGTTGCGGGACTTAACCCAACACCTCACGGCACGAGCTGACGACAGCCATGCAGCGCCTATACTGGTGTCCCTTGCGGGAAGGCCGTATTTCTACAGCTGGTCAGGTGCGCTTCGAGCCCAGGTAAGGTTCCTCGCGTAGCGTCGAATTGAACCACATGTTCCACCGCTTGTGCGGGCCCCCGTCAATTCCTTTGAGTTTCAGTCTTGCGACCGTACTCCCCAGGTGCAGGACTTAACGCGTTAGCTCCGGGACGAC
>DASPTW010000037.1:0-8419 GCA_035623215.1 Candidatus Acidiferrum sp. | reverse complement strand
AATTCGTCGTTGGACCACGGCTTGGTGATGTAGTCCATCGCGCCGCTTTTGAATGCCGCGCGCGCCATGTCGATCGAACCGTAGGCGGTAATCAAGACGACCGACAGTTCGGGATCGCGGCGGCGAATCTCCTTGAGCATGTCCAGGCCGTTGCGGTCCGGCAGGCTGACGTCAAGGAGCAACAGATCGTAAGGATGTTCTTCGAGCTTAGCGAGACCGGATTCGCCCGTCTCCGCGCTGGAAACGCCGTAGCCTTCGCCTTTTAGCAGAAGCTCGAGGCCCTCGCGAATTTCAGATTCATCATCAACAACGAGGATAGAACCCTTAGACATGAGCTGCTTTCCTGCCCGCAGGGAACTCGACGTGGAACGAAGTGCCTTTTCCGGGAGTCGAACGCACATCAATTTTGCCCGCATGTTCTTTGATGATTCCGTAGCTCACGGAGAGGCCCAGACCCGTGCCGCGGCCACTCGCCTTGGTGGTGAAGAAGGGATCGAAGATGCGGTTAATGTCTTCGCGAGGAATTCCGGCGCCGGTGTCGGCGACATCAATTTCGACCGTGCCATTGTGCGCCGCCGTGCGAACTTCCAGCATGCCGCCGCTGGGCATGGCGTCGCGCGCATTCAGGAAAAGATTCAAGAAAACCTGCTGAAGTTTGTTCGCGGAACCGCGAACCGGTGGAAGAGTTTCCCCAAGTTCTTTCACGACTTGAATGTGCGCGGTCTTCAGGGGATGGGCCACCAGGGAAAGCGTGTCTTCGACAACGCGATTGACGTCCACGTCGGCGGCCTCGGCAGCGCCAGTACGCGAAAAATTGAGCAGGTTGTTGACGATTTCGCTGGCGCGGAACGTCTGCTTCACGATTTTTTCGATGATGGATTGCCGCGGATCGCCTTCGGGCATCTGCTTCGCGAGCATTTGAATATAGTTGGAAATCACGGCCAGCGGCGTGTTCACTTCGTGGGCCACGCCCGCCGCGAGCAGGCCGAGCGAAGTCAGCTTTTCCGTCTGCGACATTTGCTCTTCCATGCGTTCGCGCTGTGTCACATCGTCGAAAAGCAACAATCGGCCGATGCGTTCGTTCGATTTGCTGACCAGCGGAGTGATGGAAACGTTCAGCGTCAAGAGTTTGCCCTGGTGCTGGAGTCTCTGTTTATAGATGCCGGTAATTTGTTCGAGGTCGCCCCGCGAGGAAATTTCCTGCGCCAATTCCTGGGGCAATAGCGAACTGAGCTTGCGCCCGACTGCGTCCTGGCGCGCCACTCCAAACAATTGCTCCATGCGCGTGTTCCAGGATTCGACGATGCCGCCGAGGTCCACGGCAAGCACGCCGACGTTCAAAGATTCCACGATGTTCTCGCTGAAGTCTTTGAGGCGCGCAATTTCCAAGGCTTTCTGTTCGAGCGAGGTGTAGAGCTGCGCATTGTCGAGCGCGACGGCGACATAGCCGGCGATGGTTTCTACCAACTCGACGTCGTCGCTCGAGAGGAAATCGCCGTCTACCGTTTTGCCAAGGCCGAGAATCGCGACAGTGTGCTCACGGATGCGGCAGGGCACGAAATAATTCAGATCCAACTGCTCGAGGGTGCGGCGAACCGAGTCGGTGACGTCTTTCGCCGCACGGGGCGACTCGAAGAAGAGCGCCCCGCGGGCAAACTCGGGCCGGGCCGGCTCGAGGAAACCCAAATCTAAGGATTCGGAAAGCCGCACGCCCATGGACCGCGCCATGCGCATCTGGCCGGGACGTTCGGCGTTCTCCACGAAAATGGCGAGGCGATCGACAAGAAGCGTCTGGGAGATGCGGTCCATCACCGAACCCAACATGGGGTCGAGACGAACCTCGTTTGTCAGCGTGCGACCGAATTCGATCAGCGTACGCCGGTAATCCAGGCGGTCACGGTAGAAGAAGCGGTCCAGGCGCGCCTGAATCCATTCGCGGAAGGGTTGAAACAGGAATGCAGCGATGACGATGGCGATCATGCCGCCAACGGGCCCCGTCGTTTGCGCATGGAAAATGTAAGTGATCAAAGCAACGAGAGCGAAATAAACCGTGGCGACTGCAGCGGTGGCTGCCGTGTAGGCCAAGCCGCGCTTGAAGATGATGTCCACATCCATCAAGCGGTAGCGGATGATGGCGTACGCAAAGCAGAGCGGGATGAGCACCAGGCTTAAAACGGAAAGCCTCGTCCATGCCGGCAGCGTCAATCCTAAAGTCCGTGGAAGAATGTAAAACAGCGCGACCGGCAAGCTTCCGACGAGAGTTCCCCCAGTGAGCCATTTCAACTGCTGCCGGAGAACTCCAGAAGGCGATTCGCGGTAGCTTTTGTAGAAGACGATTCCAGCGGTGACGAAGCAAAGGGCAAGATACCCAAATTCAATTTTATCGAGCAGTTGGTAAGCGCCGAGCCACGGGACGAACCCAAGGGCGTTCATAGCTGTGCTGATGTGCACAACCAACAGAGCGATAGGCAAAAGATAAACGCCGAGAAGTTTTGAGGAAGTGCGAAGCCGCGACGCGGCTCTCTCCGGAAACACCAGCGCAAAATGCAGCAGGAGCGCCGGTACAAAAAGGCGCGCCGCGATTTCCGACCAGTAGATTTCCCAATCAAAAGTGTCGAGTTTTCCGCTGAAATGGAAAGACCAGAGAATGAAAGAAGCCAGGCAAAAAACGTAGAAGTGGACCGCGCGAGGCGCATTCCAGCGGCGCGCGAAAATGAACAGGCCGATAAAAAGATAGAGCAAACCCACGACGCGGAGATAATTCTCCGTAGTCAGAGGTTTGTCGGCCGGCGCGGTGACCAAGGAAGTTTCGAATTCCTGGCCGTTCCGCAAAAGCTTGTAGCGGACCTGAGACCAAAGTCCCGCGCGGTCCAATCTCCGGGAAACATCGGTAGCCCTGGACGCCGGTACATCGTTAAAGTCGAGGAGAACGTCGCCAGGCAGGATTCCCGCGCGGGTGGCTGGGGAATTCGGCTGGACAATCCGCGCCTGGATGCCGTGATCGGTGTCGAGCCAAGTAACGCCGTCATAAACGACTTCAAAGCGGCTGCGCTGATCGAAGTTCAGCAGGGCGAAAATCACCGCCGCCAGCGTAGCTAGCGCCAGCACGACCGCCCCGAGGCTGACCCGCAGGCTCTGTTTCATAGCGCGCAAAGACAAAGCAGCGACAAGTTAGCAAGATTTTGGTGCAAGCAAATGTCCACTGTATGGTAGGTCATTGTCCAGAAAACTCTTTTATCTTCAACACCTTACAGGAACAAAGGGCGGGGCGTCCCAAGATCATCCAATTTCTGGAAGGGCAGATACAGCTTTCGAGAACTTCCGGTAACACCCTAAAACTGAACGCTTAACCCGCCCCGGAATGTCCGGAAGGCAGGAACCAAGAGAACACGCCCATCTCTGCTGGTTGCCGTCACATACCCCTGCGCCAAGAGATTGTCGCAATCCGCGATCGCTTCCCATCTGCCCAAAGCCCATCGCGGGAGAGGCTGGCGAACCATCAAGTGGAGGTAGGGGTCCATCTGGAACATGGATTCGCCGTAGGAATCCAGGCGGGAGACGGCAGCGCCGTTCAACCACTTGTACGCCACCTGTAGCTTAGTGCTCGCGCGGGGAATTTTGGTGGAAATGCCAGCAGCGACGGACTGGCGAGGAACGGAGCGGAGCATGTCGCGCAGCGAATCATCGGTGTCGTTCGAAGGAGCGAGCACGCTGCCGAAGGAGTAAAGCGCAGTGAATTCGGTATCACCAACAAGTTTTTCACTCAGAGCGGCGCGTGCACCCCAACTGCTGGAGCCGCCGCCATCGTAAGCGAAGCCGTGAGAAAAATAATCCTGGAAATAATCTACAGCCGGCAAAGTACCGCCGCGGCCGTATACCGCGACGTTGCGATTGTCGTCATGGAAACCGGCAAACTGAAGTTTTCCGCGCGCGCCCACTTTTCGCTGCGCAGCGACTTCTTCGTGCCAGCCGTTTTGCAAAACAGGACGGCCTCGGCGCCACAGCAAAGCCGGGAAAGCATCCAACTCGTTGAGCGCAGAAGCAAGCATGCCTTCCTGCTGAGCGTCTTCTCCTTCCAGCGGTCCAGGGCCGCTAGGCAGAGAAGCAAAAATGACCGCGGCATCCCAGCCATCGGAAATCCGGTAGCTAAGTTCCGTCCGCGGACGCACAGAAGATGCCGAAGCTCCCAGTCCGACCAAAACAAATTCGCCGCCGTAGCGCAGCGTCATCCGATCACTGAGAACGACAGCGCCGCCTTGATCCAAACGAACACCGCGGAAATTCGGACCATCGGGGCCGATCTTTGCTTCGCGCATGACCAACGCCGTATGCGGGCCGGCACCCAAGGTGCCGGTGGGGAGCCAAACCGTCGCAATGCCGCCCCCGGGCGCATCACCGTCATAACTCACCTGACCGGCAAAGATCACACTGCCAGCACCGCTGAGCTGCTGATCGTAAGCAACAGCGGTGGCGGGAGTCGGGGCAATGTTGGAAGCAGAAACCGGGCGCCTGTCCCCGTTGGTGAATTCCATACGGACACGCGGTACCGGGGACATCATATTTTCCGCGCTGACCTTAGAGATTGCGTTGGGATCGCTATCCACCCATTCCAGGACGGGACGAACAGCCGCAGCGGAGCGCAGCACCCATTTCCAATCATCGGGTTCGGCAACCGTCGCCGAGGGCATGTGGCGCAACTGATCGAGCGAGGCGTACATCGATTCCAATTCGACGCGCACGATGGTGGTCAAATTGGGGCTGATGCGCACATGCTTTTCGAGAGTAGGAAGGAATCCGGCAAGAGTGACGCGAACGGAATACAAACCAGGAACGAGCTTGTCCCCACGAAAGATGCCTTGCGTGTTGGTGAGGAAGCTGCGCGAGGCCTCAAGGCCAGAGCTCTCGGGGACTAATTCGACGCTCGCACCCATCTGCGGCGTACCCGTAGCATCACGAACGATACCGGAGAGTTTTCCCGGGACGAGCTTCGCTTGCGCGGCCGCCGGCTTCGCCGCAAAGGACGAAACCAAAACGGTCAGGACCAGGGCCCCCAGGATCCGGAGCCGTTCCTGTTTCACGTTACCTTACCTCCCCGATGGGGATCCGGCGCTCGCAGTGGTCTTCTTTTCCTGCGGCGCCTTCACCGTAAAATCCGCCGAGCGTGAAATGGTCTGATTCGAAAGCGTATCCGTAGCATTTACTTCCAGGGTGTACTTGCCCGGAGCCAGGGTAGCAAGAGGCAGAAGCCTCTCGATAGTTACCTGATCGCCGGTCTGCTTCAAATCTTCGGAGGTTTCCTTGAACTGCATGCCGGGCACCGGCTGATTGTCTTTCTTAACAGTGAACTGGAAATTGGCGTTGGACTTGTGGGTCTTCTCATCGGGCTTCAGGTTGTAAACCTGCATGTAGATGCCAAGCTTGTCGGCGGTGGTGAAATCGCCTTCGAGACGAGGCCGGACCTTGGAAGAGCCGAGGACAAACTGCCCCGCTCCAATCTGCTTGGCGGGGACGTGCTCGATCTGGTCAGCAAGAATCAGAGTGCTGGCGTCGAGCTTTTCGTCTTCATAGCGCGGGACGGCGAGGCGGCTGTTCACGACGCCGACATTGCCACTCTGCACGTCCTTGATGACCAAGTCCAAACGATAGAGGCCGGGACGCAGCGGCACGGCTTTTTGATAGATGGATTGCAGTTTCAGCGATTGCTGGAAAAGCGAATCGGGGAAATCGCGGCTGACGGAATCTTCGAACGTCTGCACGACGCGGCCGGTAAGCGTGCTGACGCGCCCGAAGACGTTGAGCATGGCGGAATGGATTCCGTCTTTCGACTGGAAAGAGAGCTGGCTGTTGGGAACCTGCACGGTAACAGGCACAAGCACGGTGTCATTCGTGACCTTCAAGAAATCCGTGCGCCAATCGAAGTGTACCTGATCGCGGAGAATCCGGTGCGTAACAATGGATTCGAGGTCCTTGAATTTTACTTCGGGCGGTTTCTGAACCTTGGCATAGAGTTCGAGGCGATTGAACTCGTCCATGCTGGAAGGCGTTCCACCGAGAGCGGTCGGGAGGTTGGTGCCGTCCGAGCGCGTGAAGCGGTCCGTCTTAGAAGCCATGCCCATCTCTTCCATCAAGCTCAAGCCGGCGCCGGGCACGTGCAAGAGTGCATCTTTCTCAGAGGGGTCCATGGTGAGGTGGTATTCACCGGAGCCGCTGGGGTCCACGAATTCGAGGATGATGTTCTCGCCGATGCCTTCGAGATAGCGCCAGCGCCAGGTTTCCCACGGATACGTAGTAGTTGAGCCGCCGCCTTCTTCCATGGGCCGGTCGTACGTGCCGCCCGTCGGATGCGCATCGATTTCGTCGGGAGGACCCCACATGATGTACATGCGGCCGCGGTCGGTTTTCCAGCCAGGAATACCGGAAGCATAGTGTTCATTCGCGTAAGCAATGCGGCGATAGTGTTCTTCTTTGAAATCGTTGTCGGGGAGGTCCGGATTGCTGCTGCGGCGCAGCCAGAATTGCTCGATAAACTGCTCGCGCTCTTCGTTAGTGTCCAATTGCAGGAAAGCGTTACGCTCTTCCGGGGAAATAATGTAGACAACGTCCTCTTGGAGCCACTGCTTGTAAGCGTTGTCTAATTCTTTCAGGGTACGCTTCATCTTCTTTTTGGTTTCTTTGTCGAGCTTTTGCGGGGCTGGAGGAAGGTTGGGATCCTGCGGCTGCTGAGTCGAGGCCAATGGCGAGAAAAGGAGAAGCGCAAAAAGGGAAAACAATAGGGTGCGTGTTACCCGTACCATGAAGACACCTCAAGGTTTAGGACGATTGAATTTTAACCCCTGGACAAGCTCCCCGTCAATCAGCGGAATCTCCTGCATTATGTGACACTTGTCCCCCGAATGGCCTTAGACCCAAAGGAGAGAAAATTGGTTGCCTGACAAAATTTGACCTGAACGGAAGGCCGGGGGGGTTTTTCCCAAAAGGCTAACAAAAAGCTAGTACGCAAAGAGGACCAATAGTTACCCAAGAGGGATAGTTGGTACAACAGGCGGGACAAAAGGGAACTACTGGACGCGCTGGACCTGGCCGTCGCAGCCCACTAGGGAGTCGAAGATCGCCAGCACGTGCCGACGGTAATCGACCATGCGGGAAAGAATATCGCGGAGGTGCGGGTCGCGTTCCGATTCGCGATGCCATTTGGCGAGCACTGCGCTAGGCACTTCGATATCGCGGCGCAACTGATCAGCGGAATGCCCGCGGAGAAACAGCCCATAGAAAAAGGCTGCTTCGCGCTGCGGGAATTCCAGATCCTGCAGGCCATCTACGGAAACGGATTGTGGAATAGCCGCCATAAGGAAAAACGCAGTTTACCGAAAAGCTCTTCCGCGTCAAGTAGGACTTACGATTTCTTGCCGCGTTGGTGTCACCCCCTCCAGTCCGAAGGTTTGAAGGCTGCAGCCGTAAAACACCGTACAACGGTCCAGGTTGCAGGGCGATTCTAACCGACGTAGGATGCGAAGAGGCATGGCAAGGTTACGCAACCCGGGGAAAGGCTCACTGGCAGGGCGCACGATGGGGCGCTTGTTCCGGTTTGGTGTGCTCCGGGGGATGCGTTCGGTGGAGGTCGATCCGGAGGAGTTCCGGCGACAATTGGCAAATCGATATGGATTGTGGATACCGAATTTCGCGCGGATGCGGGATGTGCCGGTTGAGCAGTTGGACGCCATTGCAACAAGACTGATTCGTGACGCCGAGCGCGTAGCACTTGCCAGCGGCGTGGGATTCGGGATGGGCGGAATGATTACGTTTTTGCCGGATGCCAGCCTGCTGACGGTCATTACTTTGAGGCTAGTGCAACGGCTGGCGCTGCTGTACGGATTCGAATCGGGCGGACACGACCAGCGAATCGAAATGTGGAAGACGGCTGCGGCCGCTGCGGGAGTCGACTACGGAAAAGATCTGGCAGAGAAACAAATTCTCGAAAAGCTGGCGCCGCGCATAGCAAGGCGCTTTGCAGAAAAGCTAGGTGCGGAAGCGGCGGAGAAATGGGTGGGACGGCTGGTGCCGATTGCGAGTTCGGCGATTGGCGGAGCGTTGAATTTTTCCTTTGTGAGAGCGTGGGGCCGGCGCGCGCAACGCCATCTCAGAGCAAGGTACTTAGAAGCTAAAGCCGCTTCGTTTGCCCCTTCCAGTGCTAATCCAGCCCGCGGCCAACATACGCCAAGCTCAGTTTCCTCCGTCTAAGATGGCGTGATGAAATCACGCCGCCCACTTCTCCAAGCAACGTTCCTTGCGTGGGCTGTGCTTTTGGGCGCACCACATCCAGCCCATTCCCAAGAAAAGGGAAAAGAGCAAGTCAAGGGCGTGCCGGCAGAGCCGACGGATGCCGCGGAGGTGCGCGAGCAGATCGCACTCCTTGAGGAGC
>DASPTW010000036.1:0-41507 GCA_035623215.1 Candidatus Acidiferrum sp. | reverse complement strand
AACAGCTAAAGGCCGGGGAAGTGAAGGAGCTTCCGATCGTCATCAAGGCCGACGTGCAGGGCTCCGCGGAAGTGCTGCAAGAGATGCTGCCGAAGCTCTCAACCGACCAGGTGAAGCTGAAAATCATCAGCGCAGGTGTGGGCGCGGTAACGGAGAACGATGTGCTGCTGGCCTCCGCATCGGGTGCCATCATTATCGCGTTCGGCGTGCGGCCAGACCGCAAGGCCCAGGATCTGGCGCAGCAGGAAAAGGTCGACATCCGCACGCACAACATCATTTACGAAGTTTCCGACGAAATTAAGAAGGCCATGGAAGGCCTGCTTGAGCCGGTAATCACGGAGACATATCTGGGCCGCGCGGAAGTGCGCGACACGTTCCGCGTGAAGGGCGCTGGTACGGTAGCAGGCTGCTACGTGGTGGACGGGATTTTGAAGCGCGACGCCAGTGTGCGCGTGCTTCGCGATGGCGCTGTAGTTTACACGTCGAAGCTAAATTCACTGAAGCGTTTCAAAGATGACGTAAACGAAGTGCGCACTGGATTCGAATGCGGCGCGGGCGTAGCCAACTTCAACGACGTTAAAGTGGGCGACTTCCTGGAGTGCTTTAGCATCACCAAGATGAGCGCCGCGGAAGCTGCCGGACAGGGCGGCGGGCCCTCCGGCAAGAAATAAACCGCTAAGCGATCCCCCGGAGCCGCGCATGCCAGTCGGCTTGCTCACCCTTGAGCTGCACATCCCCGACGCGCAATCGCTGAAGGACAAGCGGCAGGTGCTGCGCAGCCTGAAGGACCAGCTGCGGAGGGAATTCAACGTGGCAGTGGCGGAATTGGACCATCACGACGTGTGGCAGAGATCAGTGGTGGGCGTGGTGACGCTTTCGAATGAAGAAAAACATTTGAAAGAAGTGCTGCAAAAAGTTCTGGACGAGGCGGACCGCATCCTCGGATCTTTTTTGGTGAATCAAGCGGTGGAAATCCTCTAGGAAGTGCGCAGGTGCGCCGATGAGCACAGCCAATCATCGTCACGAACGCGTGGGCGAAGAAATCGCTCACGAAATCAATGCCATGCTGGCGGGAGAGCTGAAGGATCCGCGGCTGGAAGGCACAGTGATCGCGAGTGAAGTGCGCGTGCAGCCGGACATGAAGCACGCGCGCGTGTTCATCAGCGTAAAGGGAACCGACCGCGAACAAGCCGACGCCATCAAAGCGCTGGAACATGCTTCTGGATTCATTCGCCACGAACTTGTGGAACGCTTGCAGCTTCGCCGCCTGCCCGAGTTGCACTTCGCATTGGACGAGTCGCAAGAAAACGCGGAGCGCATCGAGCAGCTCTTGAAAGAAATGAAAAAGGATAAGCCGTCCGCGCCATAGGAGTAATCGGGTCTCAGTTCTCAGTTTTTGGTTTTTTGGAGCCGGTTTTAGAGCCGACTTTAAGGACAGAAGAGGTTTTGAAATGCTTTTAGTCTTTTGTCTGTCGTTTTTGGACCAGAGCTTCCGTGCTCGCGGTTGCGTGACGGAATCGCTTGCGTCGGTACCGGACCTAGTTTGGGTAAGTCTCGCGGAATGAATGGGTTAAGATCTTGCCTGGATTCGCAAGCAAAGCTGTAATGTAAATTACCGCATAATTTAATTTTCAGGATGAAGTAGTTTGCAGAGCAAAGTGATTCTTTTTTCGCAAGCTCACGGGCGTCAAGCCAGAACTGCCGAAGCGTTGCTAACTTAAGTTCGGTAATTGACTGCTGAAAACTGAAAACTTGAAAAATGCCGCGACAGCCACAGCCAGCGCCGTTTGACGGCGCGCTCGTCATCAACAAGCCAAAAGGAAAAACATCGCACGACGTCGTCGATGCGGTGCGGCACTTGGCAGGATTCCGCCAGATCGGGCACCTGGGGACGCTTGATCCACTCGCGACCGGAGTATTGGTGCTCTTGCTGGGACGCGCCACGCGGCTGGTTCAGTTTTATGCCGGGAGAAGGAAACGCTATACCGCAGGCTTCCGCTTCGGGTTCGCGACGGACACGTACGATTCCGACGGAGAGGCGCAAGGGCCGGATACGGCGCCGGTGCTGGATGCGAGCGCGCTGAGGAAATTTGCCGAAGAACGCATCGGGCGATTCGAACAAATGCCGCCTATGTTTTCGGCAAAGAAAGTCGGCGGCCGACCTGCGTATGAGCTGGCTCGAAAGAAGCAGGTAGTGGAGCTGAAGCCGGTCGAGGTCGAGCTCTACGAGTACAAGTTGAAGGAAATTGAAGGAAGCGTTGCGCGCTTCACGATCGAATGCTCTTCCGGGACGTACATCCGCGCGCTGGCGCATGAGATGGGAGAGAAGCTCGGCTGCGGAGCGCATCTTGCCGAGATTACGCGCACGGCGGTCGGCGAATTTTCTCTGGACCAGGCAATTTCACTTGAGGAGCTGGTGGAAGCGCGGAAAGCCGGGAAATTTGCGGACTGTCTCATCCGGCTGGAAAACCTGCTGCCGAATTTTCCGCGCGTCAACGTTTTGCCGGTGATTGAAAAACGCGTGCGGCACGGCTCGAAATTCAACATTTCTGTTTCGCAATTGAAGCCTGGCCGCGTTGAAGTGCCTCCCGGCGCGACGACGGAACTGGATGGCGGCGAGCCCAAACCGCCGCGGCTGCGCGTGTTCAACCAGCAAGACAAACTGATCGCCATTGCCGAAGCCGTGGTTCCTCGGACCTACCAACCCATCGTCGTCTTCGAGCCGCTGGCATAGGCCGCCTGCGATAGAATGCAACCACACCAAATAAAAACGTCCCCATAAGAGTGGAAGGACTTGGAGTTGCCCGCGCTCCCAGGCTAAGGCTGCTGTTGCTGTGGCTGGGGTTGCTGGGGCTGCGTCAGCGGCGGAATCTGTGGAGGCTGTGGCTGCTGAGGTTGCGGCTGAGGCTGGGGTTGTGGTTGTTGTGGTTGAGGCGGCAACGACGGCAGGCCAGGGTTTTCGCTGCCACCCCGAGGACCGATGGCCCCGCGGCCACTCGTGTCGCCGCGCCCGGCAAAAATAGTTCGCGTAAGGTGATCGGCCAGGCGCAAACGGCGCGGCGTAACAAGGATGAGCAGCTCGGTGTCCTGAAGCGAATTATTTCGCGTTCCAAACCCATAGCCTAGCCCTGGAATAGTCGCAAGCCCCGGCAAACCGGAGAGCGTGCGAGCTATTTCTGTGTCGGTCAGCCCGCCGATGAGAGTTGGCTCGTCTTCCTTCACGCGCACCGTTTGCGACAACGTGCGGTTCGAAAGGATGGGGATGCCGTTGACACTTTCGCCGGAAAGGGCGCGGATCTCAAATTCGAGCTGCAGAGTGACTTCGCTGTTGGGATGAAGGCTCGGAGTGGCTTTAATTTTTATGCCGATGTCCACATATTCCGAAGCGGGATAGGGCTGTTGCACGGCGCTAGAATTTCCTAAACTGGAAAAAAGATTGGCGGGGCTGAGAACGACAGTAACGTCACCAGCCGCGCCAGAAACTTCGTTGGTGATGGCCGCATCGGGAAAACCTCCGTTCAAGAGGTTTGCCGCAATGATGCTTGTCGGGAAGCTGCCACTGGGCCCGGCTGGTGGTTCGAACGCCAAAGCGAAGAGTCCCCCGGAAACTCCCAGGAACACGCTGAAGGTATTGGCTCCTTCACTGGTGACGGCAATGTCGGGTAGTCCGTCTTGGTTGAAGTCGGCGATGGCGATTCCCGTGGGGGTGGGTGGAGTGGTGAGCGGGGAATCCGGACCGGGAAGGAAAGTCCCGTCACTTTGGTTCACGAGGATAGTAACCGTGGCATCCGTCTGATTGACGACGGCGAGATCGGCTCGCCCATTGCCTGCCAAATTACCGGACGCAATGGCGACCGGGAGCTTGCCCACCGCGACCGGAGAACCGGTGTTTTCCGTAAACGAGCCATCGCCGTTGCCCAAGAGAATCGTCACGTTGTCACTGGTTTGATTGGCGATGGCAAGGTCTGGTTTTCCATCGGCATTGTAGTCGGCAACCGCCATCGCGACGGGACCTTGCTCTGCAGCCGTGACCGGCGCCAAGGTGAACTCCTGCTGAGCAGTTAAAGGAGTTGCGCTCGAGTCTTTGACGGCTACCGTAAAAGTAGAACTTGTGGAGGGGGAGGTTGTGGCTGCGGGAGTTCCCGTGATTTCGCCGGTGGTCGCATTCAAGGTCAAGCCCGAGGGCAGCGAGCCGGACGCAATGCTCCACGAAAAAGGAGAAGTTCCCCCAGTGACCGCCAGGATCTGGTCGTAAGGAGTTCCGAATCCTCCGTCGGGAAGGGAAGCCGTCGAAATAAAGAATGTGGGAGCGACGGCGTTGACGGTGATGCTGAGAGTCGTCGTGACGGTATCCGGGGGAGTAGCGGAATCCGTAGCCGTCACCGTAATGCTCGAAGTTCCTGCGGCGGTTGGGGTGCCGGTGATCGCGCCGGTGCTCGCGTTTAAGGCAAGTCCGGCTGGAAGGGTCCCAGTCGCGATGCTCCAGGTGACGGCGCCGGTTCCTCCCGTCGATAGCAAAGTGGTGTTGTATGCCGAGTTCAAAACGCCGCTGGGCAGCGATATGGTGCTAATCGTCAATTGTTTGGTGAGGACGAACGGGGAGCGAGGCGCAGCGGTGAACTTGCCCGTACCATCCCCGAGAAAAACAGAAATCGAGTTGTCGCCTTCGTTCGCTACGGCGAAATCCTGATTGCCGTCACCATTGAAATCAGCGGTGACAATCGCAGTGGGATTATTGCCGGCGGGAATTGCCACCGGCGCTTTGAACGTACCGTCGCAATTGCTGACGAGCAGGTCCACAACGTTTGCCAAGGGATCGCTCGCCAGCAAATCGTGGCAACCGCTGCTGGTGAACGCTGCGGAGGCAATGGAAGGAGGCGTTGCCGGAGCTGACGCGCGCGCCTGCCCCAGCGAAATCGGTGAACCGCTTGCCGCAGCAAAGCTGCCCTGGTTGGTGCTCTGGTTGAGTAAGACGGTGACGGAATTGTCGACCTCGTTGACCGCTGCCAGATCGAGCAGCCCGTTGTTCAGGAAATCCGCGGCCACGAGCGCGACGGGGTTGGTGCCGGCAGCATACGAAGTGCTGGGAAAAGGATTGCTGGCGCTGCCCGGACTGGGAGTCTGGCCGGAAGTGCCCAGGCTGCTGGACAACAAAGAGAGCGTGATTGGATAACGAGTGCCGACAAAAAACGTTGCCGGTTTTCCATCCAGCGCGCGCATGAAAACCTGGCGGCCGCTCTGCACCAGGGAGAGACCTTCGGAAAAATTCACGGCAGTCGACGGGAGCGTCAGGAGGAAAGTCGTCTTGCCGCCTCCCACGGCGACGATCGGAGGGATCAACGAACTCACGGAAGATGTTCCGCTTGGCGAGGTGCCGAAGATGCCGGCGAGAAGACTCTGGATAGCGGAAAGGTTTTGCGCCTGATTCAGCTGGCTGATGAGATTGGGCGGAATCGTAAAAAGGTGTGCCTGGGATGGAGCGACGACGCCAAGTTGCCGGGCGGTATTGCGATCCACTTCCAGCAGCTCAAACTCCAGCATGACTTCGCCGCGAGCGCGTTCGATTTGATCGAGCAAGCTGCCAGCGAGAGCAAGCCTCTCGGGAGTATCGCGCATGGTGATGGTGCGGCTGCGGGAATCAAGATCGAGGTGCGTGCTGCCGGTAATGTCGCGGACGATGCGCACGAGTTCGGTCACGTCTTCCGGCCCAAAGGACTCGGAAACGGGAAACGTCTGGACGGCCAGAAGGCCATACTGGCGATGTTTTTCCTGCGTATCCGCGGCCACAAAAAACTGAGTGGGGCTCAGCGGGCGCCAGAACGTGCCCGTTTGTGCGCCAAGAATCTTCATTGCGGTTTTGAAATCCACGTTATCCACGCGCACGCGGACGTTGCGAACGCTTAAGTCCGCATCAAAAACGGCTTTTAAGCCGAAGAGACTGCCGACTTGTTCGTACACGGTCCTGGTGTCCCCGCGAAGGTCGAGGTTGCGAGTTCCCGATTGCGCTTGCAGGCGGGGCAGCCCTTCGATAGTGGGCGGCGTGCGTTTTTGCGCAGGCTTCTCTTCCATGCTTTTGACCTGGCCCAATCGCTCGGCGACGATGCTGTTCATCGGGTCGATGGCCAGGGCCGCGGCGAGTTCCTCTGTAGCTTGGCCGAATCGATTTGCAAGGGCCGCACGCTCTGCGGCGTCGATGTGGGCTTGCACCGCCTTGGAACGCATCAGCACAAAAGTCTCGGCGATTTTTGTGTCTTGCGGGGCGAAATACACAGCGTCTTGGTAAGCGGCAAGCGCAGAATCGAGATCGCCGGCGGCTGCCGCTTTGTCGCCTTGCTCGGCAGCTTTATGCGCACGCCGCAGGTCTGGCTGGCCTTCCTGAGCTTGCGCCGCCGGGCGGGCTGCCGATTGGCCAGATGCCTGGGAAGCCACCAGGAGCGCGGACAAGGTAAAGGCGGCTAGTTGGCAAAGAGTGCGCATGACGAGAAGACAGGATAACCTATTTGGACAACGGGGAAATCGGACTAAAATAGTCCGGTTGACCAACTGGCATTTCTGAGGTAGACTGCAGACGTAGTTGCAAATGACTTTCAACTGGGGCTTGCTTGCTCTCCGCCTTTCTCATTGCTCTCCGTGAAGGTGTCGAAGCCGCGCTCGTCGTCGGCATCATCCTCGTCTATCTTTCCCGTACCGGCCGCAGCCACCTCGGCCGCTTTGTGTGGTATGGCGTCGCCACGGCCGCGGCGCTCAGCCTGGGGGTGGCCATCGCGCTGGAACGCTGGCGCATCAGCGAGGACGGTTTCGAGGGGCTGATGCTGCTGGTGGCGTCGGTGTTCGTAGTTACGATGATTGTTTGGATGAACCGAGTTGCGCGCCACCTGAAGAAAGAAATTGAAGAGAAAGTGGAGAGTTACGCCGAGAAAGCGGGAAAAGCGGCGGGGCTGGGGATTTTTCTGTTCGTGTTTCTGATGGTTTTGCGGGAAGGCGCGGAGTTGGCGCTCATTTTGCGCGCGGTGGAGCTTTCGAGCGAAGGCGTGCAGACCTGGATTGGAACGATCGTCGGCATTGGGGCGGCCATCGCGGTGGGATTGTTCTTTTTCAAAGGCACGTTGCGCGTGCCACTGCACCGCTTTTTCGCGGTGACCAGCGTGATTCTGATCCTTGTGGCGTTTCAGCTTGGGCTGACCGGCGTGCACGAACTGAGCGAAGCACGCTGGCTGCCCTCGAGCAAGGCGGAAATGGCACTGCTCGGGCCCATCGTGCGCAACGAGCTGTTTTTCTTCGTGTTTATTTTTGGTGCGGCGACGTTGCTGATCCTGCGCGAATGGCAGTCGGCGTCGCATGCCAAAGTCGCCAAAGAAACGCTGAACGACGCGGAGAGACGGCTGCTCGAAGCGCAGAACCGGCGCCAGCGCCGTTGGATGATTGCCGCAGCCGTCGCTTCGCTTGCCGTGATTTTGGTGCTCACCGCGGATTTTATTTATGCGCAAGCGAACTCCGCTCCGGTTCCAGCGCGCCCGCTGCAGGTGGAGGGAAATATCGTGCGCGTGCCCGTCAGCGAAGTGCAGGACGGCACGATGCATCTCTTCACCGTGAATTCCGGCAGCCAGTCGATGCGCTTCATGATCATCAAGAAGCCGAATGGCTGGGGGGTAGCGCTGGATGCGTGTCGGATTTGCGGCGCGGAAGGTTATCGCCAGGAAGGGCAGAATGTGATGTGCCGGCACTGCGCTTCCGCCATTTACATTCCGTCGATTGGCAATCAGGGAGGCTGTAATCCGATTGGGGTGCCCTCGCGTGTGGACGGAGACGAAATTGTGATCGATGTTTCCGCGCTGGCTCAGGCAACCAAGGAGATTCCGCAGTAGGAGTTGTCAGTTATCAGTGCTCAGTTTTCAGTGAAGAACATTTTAGTGGAAGAACGGGGAGCGGTCGTGGAGCGAAGCCGAGTTTGGCTCCCAATAGGATGTTCCGGAAAAGAATGCGCGACTGTGATTCTTATCACCGAAACTGAAAACTGACGACGGAATACTGAAAACTCAAGAATGTTTCTAAGACTCGTTGCCGATTCGTTCGGGCGCCGTCCGCGCCACAAGCTGCTGACGGGCGCGGCGCTGGCATTAGGCATGGGCGTGGCTACGGCGGCGCTGAGCGTAGCGCTGGATGTCGGCGACCGGCTCGCGAAAGAGTTTCGCAGCCTCGGAGCAAATTTGCTCGTAACGCCGCAGGCGGATTCGCTGCCGCTGGAAATCGGCGGCGTCGATTACCGGCCGGTGAATGCGGGAGCGTACCTGCCCGAGGCGGACCTGCCAAAGCTCAAGACCATTTTCTGGCACAACAACATCATGGGCTTCGCACCCGTGCTAGAGACTCGCGTCGACGTGGTCGTGGCTGATAACCAAAGAAAAGTACCCGTTCGTCTCGCTTCTGTGCCACTGATTGGGACTTGGGCGAGAAAACCCATCTATTTGAGCGACGGCACGACGTTCGTCACCGGGATCGACAAGACAAATCCGTGGTTTCACATCGATGGGGAATGGTTTTCGCCGGATGCGGGAATTACGCGCCGCGTGAATGTGTCAACGCCTGAAGGGTACCAGGGCCATACGTACGTGCCTAGTCCAGAGGAATGCGTTATTGGCGCAAGGCTGGGCAAGCAAATCGGTGCTCGTGTTGGCGACAGCATTTCCTTTAGCCTGCCGGACCGCGAGCAGATGCAAGCGTATTTCGGAATTCAGTCGGTGGCATGCAGAGTGACGGGCATTTTATCCAGCGGAGGGTCCGAAGAAGACGCGCTGCTGATGCCCATTCACACCGTCCAGTGGCTGACGCGCAAGCCTGGAGAGTACCGGAAGCTGTATGTGAGCGCGTTGACGAAGCCGGAAGATGCGTTTGCGCGGAAAGACCCCAAGACGATGACGCCGGCGGAATATGACCGCTGGTATTGCACGCCGTACATCTCGGCGATTGCGCTGCAAATCAGCGAGGAATTGAAGGGCACGGATGTGCGTGTGATTCGCCGCGTGGCGGAGGGCGAAGGGCAGATTCTCTCACGCGTGCAAATGCTGTTGTGGCTAGTGACAGGCGCGGCGCTGCTGGCCGCGGCGTTGGCTGTCGGCGCTTCCGCGGCGGCGTCGGTGATCGAGCGGCAGGTTGAGATTGGCTTGATGAAAGCGCTGGGAGCGGGCTCCGGCACGGTGAGTTTCATTCTGGCAGCGGAGCAATTGCTGCTGGCGTTTTTGGGCGGAGGAGTTGGCTACGCGCTGGGGATTGTGCTGGCCCGTTTGGTGGGCCAGAAGATTTTTGGCGCAGCGCCGGAGCCAACGCTACTGGTGTTTCTCGTTGTGATTGCGCTGGCTGCATTGGTCACGCTGCTCGGCAGCGCGATTCCGCTGCGGCGTGCTTCGCGCCTCGACCCGGCGCCGATTCTGAAGGGTGAATGAGGATGTGTTCCAGGCACACAGAGCGGAAGAAGAACCGGTCTAAAGACCGGCCACTACAACCCCGCTTCCGACGCTCTCTTTGTAGTGGCCGACCTTCAGGTCGGTGCTCTTTCTTCGCTACGGAGAGCCTACATGGGTGACGCGAACCGCGCGATGTTCTGGCGCATCATACGCCGTTTGCTTGGCGCGAACCGTGGTCGCTTATTTGTGATGCTCCTCGCGCTGGGCGCTGGCGCAGCCGTCACTGCCGCGCTGCTCAATCTGCAAGTGGACGCCAAGCGCCGGCTAACGACCGAATTTCGGGCCTTTGGAGCCAACGTTGTAGTCGATCCGTCGCGATCTTTGGCGTCTGACAAAGAATCGGGGACGTTCCAGGAAGGGGAAGTGACGAAGACAGCCCGAGCGCTTGGAAATCCTGCGTCCGTCGTCGTTCCATTTCTATATGTGGTAGCGCGGGCACAGAAGGGCAGCGATAGCTTTGTTCCCGAAAATCGGCCACAAACGCAGGTTGTCCTGGCAGGCACGGAGCTCTTGCTGCTTCAAAAAATCGCCCCTGGATGGCAGGTTCCGACCTACTCCGGTTGGGAAGCTGAGGATTACGAAAGGTTAGTTGAGTATTGTTTTGTGGGGACAAGAGTCGCTGAGCAGTTGCACCTTACAAAAGGCGATATCGTAGAGCTGTTTTATGAGAGACGGGTTGAGCGCCTGAAGGTCTACGGAACTGTGATCGCTGGCGGTCCAGAAGATAATCAGATTTTCGTCCAACTGAAGGTGGCTCAGCGACTAGCGCACATGAACGAGCAAGCCAGTCTTGTGCAGGTGAATTTTCCTGGAACTCCGTTGGAAATTCGGAATTATCGATCCGCTCTTGCTTCCAAGCTGCCGGGTGTGGAGGTGCGACCGGTCACACAATTCACTGAGGGGGAGGCGAAGATCTACAACCGTATCAGCGGATTGTTGACGGCGACGGTGGGAATCGTCCTGCTGCTCACCGCACTTTGTGTGATGGCAGCAATGACTAACGTGGCGATGGAACGCAAGATGGACGTCGGCCTGATGAAGGCCATTGGCGGAGCGACGCGTCGCGTGATCCGGCTGTTCCTTGCGGAAGCGGCTTTGCTGGGCCTCCTTGGCGGTTTGATCGGTGCCGCCGCAGGTATTTTTCTTTCGATGGGGTTGGGCAAAGCGGTGTTTGGAGTAGCGGCGCGGCCGCGGCTGATTGTGTATCCTGTAGCTGTGGCTTTGACCGTTTTGGTCGCTATTTTGAGCGCGTTTCCGCTGCGGCGGCTGGCGAGCCTGCGTCCCGCATCGGTATTTCGAGGTGAAGCGTGAGCGTGGTGGTTCCCGTTCCTGTGCAGCCGCGAACTGCGGCGGCGCAGCAGGTGGTGATCGACAATTTGATCAAGCAGTACGGCACGCTGCGCGCGCTGAGCGGGGTGAGTTTCACGATTCACAGCGGCGAATGGGTGGCGCTGATGGGTCCGTCGGGCTCCGGCAAAACGACGCTTATCAACATTCTCGGCGGCCTGGATACGCTGACTTCCGGGCGCGTGGTGGTTGACGGTGTCGATCTTTCGAAACTGGGCGAAAAGGATTTGGTGCGATACCGCGCGGAAAAAGTCGGCTTCGTTTTTCAGCAATTCCACCTTGTGCCCTACCTGACGGCCGTCGAAAACGTGATGCTCGCGCAGTATTTCCACAGCGTCACTGACGAAAAAGAAGCTGAGGAAGCGTTAAAGCAGGTGGGCCTTGGCGACCGCCTAGCGCATCTGCCCGCTCAACTTTCCGGCGGCGAACAACAACGCGTGGCCATCGCACGCGCGCTGATCAATCAGCCCAAGCTGATTCTTGCCGACGAACCCACAGGCAATCTTGACGAAGCCAACGAAACCATCGTGATGCGGATTTTCCGGAGGCTGCACGAGACGGGGCACACCATCCTGATGGTCACTCATGACCCGGACATCGCGCGGCAGGCGGATCGCCGCGTGGAGTTGGCGCACGGCCACCTGCATTTCGACTCGGCCTTGCACGGCCCCGGCCATCCTATGAATTGTCCCTTGGAGAACACTCCGGACTGCTGCAAAACCGTCTCGGGTGACGACGAAATCCGCTTCGACCATTTGCTCGAGCAGATTTGGGTTTGCGGCGAAGAAGGGAAGCCAGCCCAGGTGGAGCGCCTGCGCGCTTCTGGAGCTTCGGGGAAACTTTCGACGGTGCCGGAAGAGCCTGCCGCGCGCGTTCTGTCGCGCATGGCGGACCTGCGTTTAGTCGAGCTGCAAGACGGCGAAGCGCAACTCACTCCCGTGGGGAGCCAGCGCGCGCGAGACGTGGTGCGCCGCCATCGCCTGGCGGAGCGATTGTTCAAGGACACTTTTTCCGTCGACGAAACCGAAGCGCACACGCAAGCTTGCCGGTTCGAGCACATCATCAGCCCGGAACTCGACACTCGCATCTGCACGTTCCTCGGACACCCGACAACTTGTCCTCATGGAAACCCGATCCCCCCGGGCGCTTGCTGCAACGGCAAACAAAGGCGTGAGTGACTGGTGACTCGTGCTACCTCTCCGTGTGAACCGGGTGCCCGATCACGCCCTCTTGTAACTTTTAACTGTGAACTGTTGACTGTAGACTTTTCTCATGCCGACGCCCCCCGACCCACGAAAGAAACCGACGAGCGTCAAAATTCACGTTTCGAGTGGGACCGGTGTCGACATTACGTGGGCAGACGGCCATACCAGCCATTTCGAGTTTGTCTATTTGCGCGACGAATGCCCCTGCGCCACTTGCAATGACGAGCGCGGCAAGAAGGAAACGTTCAAATCTCTCGCGCCCGGCATGGCCTCTTCGCCGGTGTTGCCCATGTTCAAGCCCAAGCCCCGTGCCAAAAGCGCAACCCAAGTAGGGAATTACGCCATTCAGATTGGCTTTACCGACGGGCATTCCACTGGCATCTACAGTTACGACTATCTGCGCGAAATTTGCCCCTGTGACGAGTGCCGCAAAGCCTTTCGCACTGCTTCGGCCGGGTGAAAGCCCTTTCGCGGTATAGGGCAACTTTTCCCAGAAACTCTAAGTTAAGCGTACGTTGAGGATGTTGAAATTCCCTGCAGCTAGACTTCACTCGCGAAAAGTGCGAGCATTTTAGCCTGCAAGCTGGCGATACCCTTACATGAGCAGCACTCCCCAAAGCCCTGCTGCGGTAGGCAGCCGGGGCAACGGAATTCCTCGCGTCCTTGTCGCCACTACGGCGCTGCTGAGCTTTATCTCCTTTTGGCGCGCCGCAGCCATCGTCCTGAATGACCTGGCCTCCTCGGCTTATTACGCCGGAGGTGAAGCCGAAGGCTACATCGGGAAAGCTGCCCCCTGGTTCATCCTCGGCATCATGCTGTTTTCTTACGCCGTGCGGGCGATTTACGTGGAGAGCTGCAGCATGTTCGTGCGAGGCGGCGTCTACCGCGTGGTCAAAGAGGCCATGGGCGGCACCCTCGCCAAATTCAGCGTTTCGGCCTTGATGTTCGACTACATCCTCACCGGCCCGATTAGCGGCGTGTCCGCCGGCCAGTACATCGTTGGCCTGACCAACGAGACGTTCGATTACGTCCACCTTCATTTGCATATCCCGCCCGGTTTCGGCGCGGCCTTCTTCGCCATTCTCGCGACGGTTTACTTCTGGTGGTACAACGTGAAGGGCGTTCCCGAATCCAGCCAGAAGGCCATGCGCATCATGCAGCTCACCACCGTGATGGTGGTCATTCTGATCACCTGGTGCGTGTACACCATCTGGCTGAGGCATCCTGCTTTGCCGCCTATTCCGCATCCCAAGAACCTGAAGCTCGGTCAGAATGCCATGGGCTGGCTTTACGGCGTCCAATTCGCGCACCTTGCGGGGATCATCGCTATTTTCGTTGGCCTCGGCCATTCCGTGCTGGCCATGAGTGGCGAAGAATCGCTCGCGCAGGTGTACCGCGAAATCGAACATCCCAAGCTGCCCAACCTGAAAAAGACTGGTCTGGTCATTTTCATTTACAGCCTGGTCTTCACTTCGCTGGTTTCTTTTTTCGCGGTTATGCTCATTCCGGACGGCGTTCGCCAGAATTTTCTGGAGAACCTCATCGGCGGCTTGGCAATGAACCTCGAAGGGCCGTTCCTGATTCGGCTGATCTTCCACGGGTTTGTCGTCGTGGTGGGAACGCTGATTCTGGCTGGGGCCGTGAATACCGCGATTGTGGGATCCAACGGAGTGTTGAATCGCGTCTCCGAAGACGGCGTGCTTGCCGATTGGTTCCGCCAGCCGCACCGCCGCTTTGGCACCTCTTACCGCATCATTAATATTATCGCCGCGCTTCAGATCATCACGATTATCATTAGCCGCGGCGACGTCACTTTTCTCGCGAATCTTTATGCGTTTGGCGTGATCTGGAGCTTCGCCATG
The DNA here is from genome assembly GCA_035623215.1 of Candidatus Acidiferrum sp. GTDB lineage: Bacteria > Acidobacteriota > Terriglobia > Acidiferrales > UBA7541 > Acidiferrum. The sequence continues at coordinate 27,632 of DASPTW010000036.1, read as the reverse complement.
AAGGGCCTGGCGGTCTTGGTCCTGCGCTACACGCATCCGGGCGACCGCGAATACCGCGTGCCCCTGAACTTCACGATTTTTGGAGTGGAGATTCCTCTCGGGCTTAGTCTCATCACGCTTATTCTTCTCGGCATCGCGGTTGTAAACCTTTTCACGAAAAAAGATGCGACCATCGCCGGCGTGACCTTCTCTGTGATTCTTTTCATCATCTTTACGATCTCCGAAAAGGTGACCCACCATGGCCGCGGCACCGCCAAGCACGTCGAAATGGACCAATTCCACCTGGCCATGGAAGGTGAGTTGACGCCAGCGGCAGTCGGTGCGCGGCCCGGCAACATTCTCGTTCCCGTCAGCAATATCCACTCGCTCTATCACCTCGGGAATGTTCTTGATCGCGTCAAACCAGGCCGCCGCGACGTCATCGTGCTGCACGTCCGCCTGTTGCGCCGCTCGGTCTCCGGCGAATACGAACTCGAAGCGGAACAGCTTTTCGGCGGCATCGAGCAGCAGCTTTTTTCGCAGGCCCTGGCGCTGGCGGAAAAACGCGGGAAGTCCATTCGCCTCGCCGTTGTGGCGGCGAACCAGCTCGCGGAAGGCATCTTGCGTGCCGCGACGTCGCTGCAATCCAGCACGATTGTCTTTGGCCACTCTTCGCGAGAGACCACGGAAGAGCAAGCCCGGCTGGTAGGAGAAGCCTGGGAGAAACTGGACGATCCGAAACCTCAGTTCAACCTGGAAATTCATCTGCCCAACGGCGACAAGGTTTACAAAGTCCTCGGGCCGCACGCGCCGAACCTGACTGCGAACGAAGTGAATTTATTGCACCGCCTGTGGCTGCGCTTCAGCGATTCCATCGCGCCGCTGGAAATGCATCATCACGACGTGGTGCATTTCGCCCTCGAAGAAGTTCAGAAAGAATTGGACGAAGGGCATGAGGAAAATGTCGTCAACCGGCTCCGAGCCCATCTGGAAGAAAATCAGAAAAAGCGCAAGCCGTCATCCTGATTCGGAGCGCAATAGCAACAGTTCCGTATGGCTCCGGTCAACCTTCCATTCCGAAAATCTCTACGCAACCTGTGATGTGCAGTGGCCGCACCGCTTGGCGGCTATGGGAATGGTCATCGCGCACTGCGGACAGTCCTTCATCGTAGGCGCGGCGGCAGCCGCAGGCTTTCTGGTCCAGCGATTGACTTGCTGTACAACGATGAACACGCAAAAGGCCACGATCAGGAAATTGATTACGGTGTTGAGAAACACTCCGTAATTCAGCGTGGCTGCGTGGGCTGCTTTCGCCGCCGCCAAGGAATCGTAACTCTTGCCATCAAGGCTGAGAAACAGGCCGGAGAAATCCATGTGACCGAGAAGCTGCCCGATCGGCGGCATCATCACATCTTCTACTAGCGACGAGACGATTTTCCCGAACGCTGCTCCAATAATCACTCCGACTGCCAAATCCACCACACTTCCGCGCATGGCAAATTCTTTGAATTCCTTCAGCACGCTCTTTCTCCTTTGATCTTCCGATGAAGGGAATTGACTGCCTGGGCGGATTCCCCCGACTTTTGGGAAGGCCGTCAGTAGCGCGGATTATAACGAAGCAAGGCCCAAAAAACAGTGAGGAAGCTTACTGTCGCATTGGGTGGATTGTACTGCCGGGAATTGCTCTCTAACGAGGCTTGAGGATGAATGCAGTGCCGATAATTCCGCGCAACACGAGAATCATTCCACCAACGGCAAGCATGGGTCCCACCCACGCGAATGGCACCCATTTGATCGCCAGCATCAGGCAGCCAATCAACATTAGTGAAATCCCGCGTGTCCAAGATTCCCAATGCACCCACCATTGGCTCTGCCGCGGCAGCGCTCGCAAGCCCCAAAGAATAATCGCAACGCTGAGGATCAACCAGCCCATGCTGTGCCGGTCTACGGTTCGCCCATAGATAGGGCCGCGCACGCCCAGCCACACCAGGAGCGTGCCCAGCAAAACAAAAATCAATTCAACAGTGAACCGCAGCAGCCGCTCGGGGGTGAGCATGGCTTTCTCGCCCGCTCAGGCCACGCGTTCGATGCTTACTTTCTGGAGAACCACTGGCGTGCGCGGGCGGTCGTTCGAATCCCGCGGCACGTTCGAAATTTTATTCGCGACGTCCTGTCCTTCCACCACTTCGCCGAAAATCGTGTGCCGGTTGTCCAGCCAGGAAGTTTCCGCCACGGTAATGAAAAACTGGCTTCCGTTCGTGTTCGGCCCGGCATTGGCCATCGAGAGTTTGCCGGCTTTCGAATGCTTCAGTGAAGGATGAAATTCGTCGGCGAACTTGTAGCCAGGTCCGCCCATGCCGGTGCCGTGTGGACAACCGCCTTGAATCATGAACTTCGGAATCACGCGGTGGAAAATCAGCCCGTCGTAAAACGGCCGCTTTTCCTTCTGACCGGTTTTTTCGTTGGTGAATTCTTTCGTTCCTTCGGACAGCCCGACGAAATTTGCGACTGTTTTCGGCGCTTCTTTTTCGAGCAGTCTTACAACAATGTTTCCCTGCGAAGTTTCAAAAATGGCGTAGGTTCCTGCCGGTCGGCTCATGCGCACTCCTTCGATTCCGCTTCATCCTACACGAGCCGGGCTGCGCCGCGCCAGTTTGCGAGCTTCTTACCAGCCTTTTTTCTTGCGCAGCTCTGTGATATGCGCCGTGTGGTGCCTTCCATGCCACTCGTACACAAATAGCAGCCAATCCACAGTGCGTTCTCCGTGGTCCGGATGAATGAGAGTACGCGCAAAATCTTCGGCTTTCAGCGAGCGCCAGATGCGGTCCCACCGGTCATGTATCGTCGTCAAGAGCATTAGCGATGTTTCGATCGGAGTGGACTTCGAATCTGCCAGCTTGGCCCACGCCGCTTCATCGTATGGCTTAATTGTTGGTTTCTCTTCGGTGAGCGCCAGCTTTAGACGGATGTACGCATTCAAGTGACTGTCCGGCACGTGGTGCACGACCTGCCGAACGGTCCAACCACCATCGCGATAAGGTGTATCGAGCTGCCCTTCGCTCAAGCCTTTCACGGCAGCGCGAAATTTGGCCGGCGCCGAAGCAATCTCCTCGATTGCTTGCTGGCGCCGTGCAGGCGTCACCTGTCCCGGCCCCGGCATTTGAAACTCACCGATCGGGTAGCGCAGGTCCATGTTCACGTCTCCTTGGGCAACCATACTTTGATTTCCTGGCACTATAACGGTCCTCGCTCGCGCCCGTCAAAACGCTTCAAGCTAAACGTCTCTCCAATTTGGCTGTCCCGATTCCTGAACGCGCAGCGGGCAATGTTACAATATCGCCTCGCCGTATCCGCCGGGCGCAGTGATGAATCTAATGGTTGGAGAAAATTCGAATGCACAATGTCGTTATCATCGGCAGCGGTTGCGCTGGACTGACCGCCGCCATTTATGCCGCGCGCGCCAACTTGAAGCCGCTCGTTCTCGACGGGCATGAGCCCGGCGGGCAGCTTTCTCTCACTACGCACGTCGAGAATTTTCCCGGTTTCCCCGACGGCATCATGGGTCCGGAACTCATCGAGAACATGCGCAAGCAAGCTCAAAAATTTGGCGCCGAATTCAAGGCCGGCGCCGTCACGGAAGTCGATCTTCGCCAGCGCCCTTTTAAGGTGATTGCCGGGAAAGACACTTACGAGACGCAGGCCCTAATCGTTGCTGCGGGCGCTTCCGCGCGCTTGCTCGGCCTGAAGGGCGAAAAGGAATTGATCGGCCACGGCGTTTCTACTTGTGCGACCTGCGACGGCTATTTCTTTCGTGGCAAACCCATCGCGGTCGTCGGCGGCGGCGATTCCGCAATGGAAGAGGCCAATTTCCTCTCGCGCTACGCCAGCAAAGTCTACATCGTTCATCGAAGAAAAGAATTTCGCGCGACGAAAATCATGATCGACCGCGCCAGGAAAAACGAAAAAATTGAGTTTTTGACGCCGTTTGTGGTCGAGGAGATTTTGGCCCCTAAAGGTCTGGTGGAAGGAATGCGTTTGCGCAATACCGAAACCCGGGAAACTCGCGAGATTGCTCTCGATGGCGTTTTCGTCGCTATCGGCCACGATCCCAACAGCACGGTTTTCAAGGGAAAACTGGAAATGGATTCGAACGGCTACCTGATTGCCAAACACGGCAGCCTTACGTCTATCCCTGGTGTTTTTGTCGCCGGAGACGTGCAGGACCATCGTTACCGCCAGGCTGTTACGGCCGCAGGCTCCGGCTGCATGGCCGCTATGGACGCGGAAAAATTCCTCGAGGAGCACAAACAGTAGTGCCGCTTCAACTTGTCTTTTTGCTTTCGCGGCTTGTTCTTGTTCCGCAGGCTGAAGCCATCCAGGATAATTTGTTAGGCAAGAAGAGCCGGAGCGGCACTGGTTTCGCTCTCCTCACGCTGCCATAATTGACGCCGCATGCTCCGCTCCACACTGCTCAAGCTCTCCGAAAGCACAAAGTTCGCAGGCTGGGTCACTTCCAATGGCACCACGCGCCGCATGGCGCGCCGCTTTGTTGCCGGTGAAGCACTCGATGAGGCCATTGCTGCTGCCCGCGCCTGCAATGATGCGGGCATGATGGTCAGCCTCGATCATCTCGGCGAAAACGTTTCAACGACTTCCGAGGCGCAGCGCTCGCGCGATGCCTATCTCGAAGTCTTCGAGCGCATCGCCGCGGAAAAGCTCCACGGCAACGTCTCCTGCAAGCTGACGCAACTCGGTCTCGACATCAACGTAGAATTCTGCGAGGGGCTGGTTCTATCGATCGTCGAGCGCGCCGCGGGCTTCGACAATTTCCTTCGTGTCGATATGGAAGGCTCGCTGTATACGCAGCGCACCATTGACTTGGTGAAACGAGTACGCGCACGCAATCCCGCGGTCGGTACGGTGATCCAGTCTTATTTGTATCGCAGCGAAACCGACGTGACGGATCTGCTCGCTTACGGCTGCCGCATACGCCTGTGCAAAGGCGCGTACAAAGAGCCGGAAGACGTCGCGTATCCGAAGAAGGAAGACGTCGACGCAAACTATGTTTATTTGATGCAGATTTTGCTTTCCAGCGGTTTTTATCACGCCATCGCCACGCATGATCCGCGGATGATTGCGGCTACCATCCGCTACGCCGCTGCAAATCAGATTTCCAAGGACGATTTCGAATTTCAGATGCTCTACGGTGTTCGCACCGATTTGCAGCAGCGCCTGGTGCGGGATGGCTATCGCGTGCGAATTTATATCCCTTTCGGTGTCGACTGGTTTCCCTATTTCATGCGCCGCTTGGCCGAGCGCCCCGCCAACGTCGGCTTCCTCCTCCGCAACTTCTTTAGGTAGTCGTCCAGGGATAGGTTGCTTCGCACGGCACGAAGATAGGCTTTGCCGCCGCCATACTTTGCAAAGATATCTTTCATGGCCGAATGATAATCCTCTTGCCAAGCCGCATGAACATCCCCTTCCCCAGGAATAATTTTCATGGCGACCCGCCGGATCTCCACGCAGATTCTTCCGAAGTGGCGCGATTGACCGCAAAGCCAAGCTCGCCGGAAGAGAAATCAATTGCTGCATGAATTAGGATTGCGGGCCAAAGGGACTTCGTCAGAACCACGACGGCGGCTAAGAACAGGCCAACGAGCGCTGTTCGCGGAACTTGCCGGTAGCCCAGATAGATGTGCGCCCAACCAAAAACAATGGAACTGATAACGATGGCGGCAATTATGCCGATCCATGCGCGAAGGAAGCTAAACAGGAAACCTCGGTAGAGGATTTCCTCGCAAATTCCGGCCGTGATTGCAACAGACCAAAAATGGTAACGTTCCGCGCCGGTGCGAGGAACGAATGGATCCGCAAAGCTCATCTTCTGCCGGACGCGTTCGATAAGCTTAGGCCGGGCCAAAATTGTGCGCTGCTGATTCCAGAAGAAGATGATGACCGCCAGCGCAAAAGCCAATCCCAATCCCAAACGGAAAAGCGAACTGCGGCCGAGATAAAGATCGTCCCAGGGGCGGCGAAATACGACCCACAGCGCTAAAACGTACAAAGTAGGAATCCACTCGGCCACGATTGTAGCCCAATAATGAGTAGCCCGAGCGCCGCGCACACCAGCGGCGGTAGCGCGGACGACGCGCGGCCAGAGCCAGAACCAGTCCACAAATGGGCCAAGCAGAAAAAAGGCGAATACCAGGTAATCTGCTGCCAACGGCTTACTCATGAGCGTCCTCCGCCGGGTCTAGACACAATGTAAAAGTAAATTTACATTTGCAAATAACTGTTGTCAAGCCTTATTATGAAGGACGAATGCCAAACAAACCCCTACCCGCCAAGCAGGCCCGCAGCCGGCAAACGCTGAAGAACCTTTTAACCGCGACCGTGCAGATTCTGGACGAGAAGGGACTCGCAGGCGCCACCATCCCGCGCATTGCAGCCCGCGCCGGCGTCACCCCGGGTGCCGTCTATCGGCGCTTCCAGGACAAAGACGCGCTCCTGCGCACCCTGTCGCTGGAAGTGATGCGTTCCGCCGCGGAGCACTCGGAGAAGGTGCTGACTCCTGAGGCAGCCGCGGGAAGGTCTTTAGCCGGCCTCGCGCGGCACATGGTGCGTACCACGCTCGAGAGCCATCGCCAGCACGCCGGATTACTCCGCGCCATCCACGATTTCGCCAAGTCGCATCCCAATGCCGCGTTTCGCCAATCATTGGACGAACTCGAGATTCGCAACTTCCGCTGCGTTGCACGATTCGTGCTGTTGCGCCAAGAAGAGATCCGGCATCCCCGTCCTGAATCGGCAGTGCACTTCGCTCTGCTACTCGTGGGCTTGACCATCCGGGAAGTACTGCTGCTGGAGGCCATATGGCCTCTCTGGCGTCCGCTCCTCCCGAAAGACGATGACGCGCTGGTTGGGGAACTGGTGCGCGCCTTTCTGGCATACCTGGGAGTCGAGAGGACCGAAAACGGCGTCTAGTCACACCGGGGCCGTTATTCCGAATAGCGGAACGTCGCTACCTACGATCCCCGGCTCTTTGAGGGAAACTCCGCCTTGCTGTTCTTCTTACCTCCGTCGTCCACCGATGACACCCAGCGGTTTGTCGGCAGCAGACCGGAAATTATCGCGAACCACCGCGCTGCAACGAAGCGCTCCCTCATATCCTTTTCTCGCGCAAGAAATTGGCTTTTTGCCGCACGGTCATCGGTGGGTATACCATCCGCTTGCCGGCTAATGATATAAACAACCATTCAACGAACCTCGTACAAGCGTTCGGCTGTTCGGATAGCTAATCAGATATCCGAGGGATCACCCTTACGCAGAGGCCAAAGACGCCAGCGAATCTTCTCAATATGAAACGCAATGTTTTTCTCTGGTTTGCACTGCTGCTCGTTGGAATGGCCATCCTGCGTTCCGTCATCGCCACCCGCCTAGACAGCTTCACTATTGATGAGGCCTATCACATCGCCGCCGGCGTATCCTACGTTCGCTACCACGATTTCCGCATCAATCCAGAGCATCCACCTCTAATCAAACTTTGGGTCGGCGCCTTCATCGCTGCAACGGGATTTCATTTGGATTCCCTCCGCCAGTTCGACGACAAAGTCGGCGAACGAACCTTCACCGAACGCGCGGTCTTTCGTCAAAACGATCCCGACTCCGTCCAGCGCCGCGCGCGTGTGAGCATGTTCGCTCTCAACGGTCTCCTCCTGCTGGCTCTCGCATTCGCCCTCGAGCGCGTCTTCAACGCCCCCGTTTCCCTCGGCACTCTCCTTTTCCTCGCCATCGATCCGACAGTCGCCGCGCACCTGCCCGTCGTCATGACGGACCTGCCAGTCGCGCTTCTCTCGACGACTTCTGTGGTCCTCGCCGCAAGAGCTTTTCGCGAATGGATTTGGACCGACCTTGCTGCTTGCTCCGCATTTCTCGGACTTGCTCTGACCGCAAAACACTCTGCCCCCGTCGTGCTCCTCAGCGTGGCCCTCGTCGGCGCACTGCTCGCCGTTTTTCAGCCGCCATCGCCCCGAAACTCGCGCGGGTTAAGACTTGCCAAGATTGCCGTGGTTCTCGTTGGCGCAATGCTCATCCTCTGGGCTTCCTACTTCTTCCGCTACTCCGAATCCCCCAGCCGATTGGAGACCTTCAACAGCCCTCTTTCGGGAAAAATCAACGACATCCTTTCGCCCCGCTACCACAGGGTTCTCGCCGTCATGGCCGCGACACACGTCGTGCCCCGCGCCTATCTCTGGGGCTTTGCCGACACCGTCCGGGCAGGATTGGAGGGCCGCGAGTATCCTCAGTTATTTTTTGGCCGGTTCTACCAGTTCAGGGCCCCAAGATATTTCTTTCCAGTGATCATGGCCGTTAAACTGCCGATCGGCCTGCTCGCACTTTTGCTGCTCGGGCTCTTTCTTTTCTTTGCCCGGCGCATTCCCGCGGACTGGAATTTGCCCGGTGGAGTTGTCCTTGCCGTGGCCGCCTTGTTTTTGCTGATTCTTTCCACTGGAGCGACCTATGCAGGAATCCGCCATGCTTTGCCCGTGGTCGTTCTGCTTTCCGTATTTGCGGGCATCAGCTTTGCCGTGGCGCTATCCGCTAAAACACCACAATTTAAGATTTTTGTACCTCTCGCTTTCGTCGCCGCCGCACTTTCCGCTCTTCCTCAAATGCGGCCCTGGGAATATTTCAATGAGTTCGCCGGTGGCACCTCCAACGCTTACAAATACTTCAGCGATGAGGGCGTGGACCTGGGGCAACGGACGAAAGAACTCGCGCGATTCTATACGAGGGAATTGCAGCCGACCCGCGTGCGACCTGACTGTGTCTATAATTTCTCGGATGAAGAAATGTATGGGCGGGGCATCGACTGTTTTGGAAGCGACAAGGTTCACGACCGTCCGCTAGAAGCTCTCCCCGAACGGTCGGGAACTATCTTAACTAGTCCATATTTCCTTATTCCAACGAGCTATTGGGATCGTCCCGCTTTGCGTGAGGCTCAGCCCACAAAGCGTTTCGGCAATCTCTTGGTCTTCCAAGGGACCTTTTATCTGCCCGGACACGCCGCCGCGGCTCTTTACTCGCAGGGTATCGATTACACCTTTGGTGAGAAGCCCGATGATGCGGCAGCGGAAAAAGTGTTTCGCCGCTCCGTGGAACTCGATCCCTCTGCCTACTTTGTTCACATTCAACTCGGAAATCTCTACCTCAAGCGCGGTTCCCGCGAGCAATCTGTCCACGCCTATTCCGATGCCCTCAAGTACGCGCCGGACGAACCCCAGCTTCGTTCTGCGCTTCAGAATCAGATTCAGCGTGTCGGGCGCGATCCCCTGGCCGGAGTCACACCTCTACGCGACCCGAACATGGAATGATGATTAGGAAAGAGCACTTCTCAAAGGCGGGAAAATCGTCGCCCCCTGGATAGCCATGTTTGCCATCCGCTTTTTCGGAGCAAGCCGGTTCACGTAGACTCCGGGCGGATCGTCGGCCATCCGGAAGTGATCCTGCGTCGCCTAGCCCGCGCTCGATCGTGCCTAGGTGGAGCTTCGTGCTGGCGAAGGAATAAGGTGCACACCCACGACGCGTGCCGGTCGGTTTTCGTTACAGGTTCTAAAGTTTGCGGCAAACGGTGACGCCGTCGCGCAGCGGAATCAATACCGGATACAACTGTTTCGATTCGTACACCAGCCGGTTGAATTCCTGTACGCCCTTGGTGTGATTGTCACCTTCTGCTACGGGGCGCGCGGCCTTTCCCGACCAAATCGTATTGTCGGTAATCAGTAGCCCGCCGCGGCGTAGTTTTGGCAGCGCCGCGCGCAGCGCCGCCGGGTATTGCTCCTTGTCCACATCGTTGAAGATCATGTCAAACGTTCCGGGAGTTTTCTTCAACAACTCCATTGCGTCGCCGACTTTTACTTCAATTCGTTTCGCCACGCCCGCCCGGCGAAAATAATCCTGGGCACGCTGCGCATTCTTCGGGTCTCCATCCGTGTAGAACACTCTCCCTTTCGGTCCAGCCGCCCGCGCCAGCCAGATCGTCGAGTACCCAATCGCCGAGCCCATCTCGAAAATGCGCTTCGCTCCCGAAATCTGTACGAGAAGCGACAGCAGCCTTGCCACGGCCGGCCCGATAATCGGGATGCGATTTTCTTCCGCGTACGATTCCATTTCCATCACAACTTCGTCTCGCCCCGGCAGCAATTGGTATAAGTATTGTTCGACGTCGTCCTGAATATAGCCGCTGCGCAAATTTTCGCTTCGAATCATAGCGACACTCCCGGCTTCAGCGCACGAATCTTCAGCTGCGAGTTTCTTCGATTCTTTTCAAAAAGTTCTTGGCGTGACGGTCAGAAAAAAGAAGATGCATAGCGTATCGATATGTGGCGCTAATTGCTCCCCGCGCCGATCAGCGAGCGAATCGCCTCTTCATATTCTTCGCGCTTGCGTTCGCCAACAAACTGTCCGACCTGCCTTCCGTCTTTTCCATAGAAAAACGACGCCGGCAGCGACCCGTTCCATCCCGGCAGCACCGCATCCCGGAACGGCCCTTCTTCGCCCGGCTTTTTGCGGTAGTTAGGGAAGACCGGTTTGTACCGCGCGATAAACCGCCTCATCAGGATCAAGTCGCCCTCATCGTCCAAATTCACTCCGACGACTTTTAGTCCCTGCGGCGCGTATTGCTTCGCAAGTTCGTTCAGCATCGGATATTCGTCCCGGCAGGGTTCGCACCACGTCGCCCAGAATGTCACCAGCAATGGCTTTCCTCGATACTCTCGCACCAGCTTCTGATATCCCTGCGCGTCAATAAGCTGCGGATCCGGCTGCGCCCCCGTCTTTTGGCCCTGTGGTGCGCCAAGCACGCCCGCCACTGCCAGCAGGCAGCACAAAATCACTGCAACTTGAATTTTCATGGCTCTTCCTTCCACTCACATTCTATCCATACCCTGTGCGGTTGAGAAACGCATCCCCGGCGCGTACAATTCTTTGGACGGCTTGTAGTGCCAAGCAGCCTCATGGTATAAGGAATTTTTCGCCGGTTGTGCCGATGGTCACAGAAGCCCCGGCCCGATGTTTGACTAAAGGAGACCTCGAATGGCTTACGTGATTGCCGAGCCTTGCATCGGCACGAAAGACACCGCCTGCGTGGACGTCTGCCCGGTTGATTGCATTCACCCCCGCAAGGACGAGCCGGATTTCGAGGCCGAAACCCAGCTTTACATTCATCCCACCGAATGCATCGATTGCGGCGCTTGCGTCCCGGTCTGCCCGGTGACCGCCATCTTCGCCCTTGAGGACTTGCCGGAAAAGTGGTCGAAGTTCACTCCCATTAACGCCGATTGGTACGCCAAGAAAGGGAAGTAGCTTCCTCTGTCGTCTTCCTGCTTCCAAAGCTTTCTGCGGCACGCTCAGGCGTGCCGTTTCTTTTCAGCCTGTAGGCTGTTTGAAGTACTGTTCGCCGCAATCAGCAGTCTTCTATGCCAACTTTTTCTTGCCCCGAATCATCTACTGTCTAAGCTGCTCACCCCCGGAGGTTCGCTTTGAAGTCCGCCATCATCCGCCTGGTATTCCCGCTAGCAGCTTCACTTTTCATTCTTTGCGTGGCCTTCGCTCAGTCGCCGCAGACCGTTAAGAAGCCGCCTGTCCACCACTCTTCCGCCACCCTGGAAGGTGATTGGGCTGGCTCTCTCGAGGCAGGCGATGCTGTCCTTCATCTTGTCCTGCATGTTTCCAAAGCGGCAGACGGCGGCTTCAAAGCCACCATCGACAGTCTGGACCAGGGCGTCTACGGCATCGAAGTCACAGCGATCGCTCTGAAGGATTCCAATCTGAAACTGTCCGTCGCTTCGGTCGGAGCTTCGTATGACGGGAAAGTTTCGGCGACTTTTAGCGGGATTGAAGGCGTATGGTCGCAAGGCAGCGTCGGCCTTCCGCTCGCGTTTCATCGCAGAGCTGCCGGAGCCGGCGCCAAGGAGCCCTCGGATGCTATTGCAAGCTCCGAGGGCGTGTGGCAAGCAGCGTTCGCTGCGAATGGCCTGCGTCTTCGACTCCAGCTCCACGTTTCTCACGACGATGAGAAGCAACTCGTCGCTGCACTGGACAGCCCGGATCAGGGCATCAACGGCCTCCCCGCCACGAAGGTCAGCCAGAAGGAAAGCGTCTTTCACTTCGAAATTCCCGTCGTGGAAGGCGTCTACGAAGGCACAATTAACGCCGCCAAAAACGCCATCGCCGGAACGTGGACTCAGCACGGCGTCGAGCAAAAACTTGAGTTTAAGCGCTCAGACAAAGTGCTCGAGGTCGTTCGCCCGCAGAATCCAGTGAAGCCTTATCCTTACCACGAAGAAGACCTCACCTTTCCCAATGACAAATCGAAAATCACGCTCGCCGGGACTTTGACGATTCCTTCGGGTACTGGACCGTTCCCTGCCGCCGTGCTCATCAGCGGCTCCGGTCCGCATGACCGCGATGAAAACATTTTGGGCCATCGCCCATTCCTTGTGCTTGCCGACCACCTCACGCGCAACGGCATCGCTGTGCTCCGTTTCGACAAGCGTGGCATCGGCAAATCCACCGGCAATTATGACCAAGCCACCGGCGACGATTTTGCCTCCGATGTGGAAGCCGCCGTCGCCTTCCTGAAATCCCGAAAGGAAATCAATCCCGCGAAAATCGGACTGATTGGCCACAGTGAAGGCGGAATCATCGCTCCTCTCGTCGCCACTCGTTCGAACAGCGTTGCTTGGGTCGTCCTTCTCGCGGGTCCAGGGCTGAAAGGCGAACAACTCCTTCTTCTCCAGGCGGAGGCCATCTTGCGCGCCTCTGGCGTGAACGAAGGCGAAATCTTCCGCACTCTTGCTTTCAACAAACAGTCTTATGCACTCGTGCGCCAGGAAAGCGATCCAGTCGCTCTCCAAGCAAAACTGAACGATTTAGTGCAATCCACAAGTACCGGTGCTGCCATGTCGCCGAGCGCGCTGCAAGCGCAAATTCACTTAATGGTCTCGCCCTGGTTCCGTTCGTTTCTCGATTACGATCCGGTGCCCACTTTGCAAAAGACCAGTTGTCCCGTCCTCGCTCTCAACGGGGAAAGAGATCTTCAAGTTCCCCCGAAAGAAAATCTCTCAAAAATCAAAAAGGCTTTGGAAGACGGCGGCAACAAGGATTTTCAAACCACCGAGATGCCCGGACTGAACCATCTTTTTCAGCACGCTCCCACCGGTTCGCCCATCGAATACGGCGCCATCGAAGAAACGTTTGCTCCCGAAGCGCTAAGTTCCATCTCCGATTGGATCGGAAAACATACCGTCCCCTGACGTTCCACTTGTCTGGCTCAGGCTTAAGATTTGCCGCCCGTTCCGCTAAAGTTGCTCCTTTGTTGTATCGCATTCGCGTTTTGAATTCATAAAATTTCGCGGCAGGTTATCATGTTAATGGAAAAAACTGTCCCCATGCCGCAGACTTTTCATCTCTCTCTCCTCATCCACGCGCACCAACCCTGCGGAAATTTTGATCATGTTTTGGCAAAGGCGTACGACGACTCGTATCTTCCGTTTCTCGAGCATCTCGAAAAGCATTCCGGCATTCGCCTCGGCCTTCATTACTCCGGCCATCTGCTCACCTGGATCGAGAAGAATCGGCCAGAATATTTTGCGCGTCTGAAAGCTCTCGTACAGGCCGGCCAAGTCGAACTTGTCGGCGGCGGCTTCTTTGAGCCCATCCTCATTTCCATTCCGCCCGAAGACCAATACGAACAGATCACTCGCCTCGCCGCGTACCTCGAAAATCATTTTGGTCCGCGCCCAACCGGCGCTTGGCTTGCCGAGCGTGTCTGGGAGCCGCAGCTTCCTTCCATTCTCGCGGCCGCGAATGTCGCTTACACGCTCGTCGACGACATGCACTTTCTCGCTGCCGGCTTTGAGCCCGAAGAACTCTTCGGCGCCTATATCGCCGAGGACCGTGGCAAATCGGTCTGGCTCTATCCCGGCCAGAAGGCTCTGCGCTATCTCGTTCCGTTCGGCAAAGTCGTAGACGTCATCGCTTATTTGCGGGATGCCGCCAGCGTCCACCCCGGCGGCGTTGCCGCCATGGGCGACGACATGGAAAAATTTGGCGTCTGGCCCGGCACCCACGAGCATTGCTACAAAGACGGATGGCTCGCCGAATTCTTCTCCGCCCTCGAGAAAAACTCCGATTGGCTGAAAGTCTGCACTCCCGGTGAATACCTCGCTTCGCATGCTCCTCTTGGCCGCGCCGATCTTCCCACCGCTTCTTACACCGAAATGATGGAATGGGTTTTTCCCACTCGCGTGCGCCAGCGCTTTCACGCCGTTCTTCAGGAATTCAGCTCCCGCCCCGAAGTGCTTGCCTTTCTTCGCGGGGGCTCCTGGCGCGGCTTTTTCCGCAAATATCCCGAGTCCAATCTGCTCCACAAGAAAATGCTTCGCGTTTCCGCGCGCATCGCCGCCGTCCCTCCGCGCCGCGACGCTTCAAAATCCTCTGACGAGCTTTGCGAAGCCCGCGACCTCCTCCTCCGCGCGCAGTGCAACGACGCCTACTGGCACGGCATCTTCGGCGGCATCTACGCTCCGCATCTCCGCACCGATCCCTGGCGCAATCTCATTCGCGCCGAAGCCATCGCCGACCGCCTCACTCCCGGCGAGCTCGTTCCCCGCGTCGAGCTTCTCGATTACGACGCCGACGGCGCGAACGAATTGCTTTTCACTTCTCCCGAGTCCCAGGTCCTTCTGAAGCCTTCCGACGGCGCCACCATAGCCGCTCTCGACTTCCGTCCTGCTCCCGCCACGCTCATCAATTCCATCCTCCGCCGCCCCGAGGCCTACCATACGCGCTTGCGCGAGGCCGCCAACAAGCCCGCTGCCGGCACCGCCGTTTCCATCCATGAACAAACGCGCGTCAAAGAACCCGGCCTCGAGCGTTACCTCCGCTACGACCGCTGGCCCCGCCACGCTTTCCGCATCTTGATTTTCGATCCCGTCCGCACCCCCGCCGACTACGAAGCTCTCGAACTCCGCGAAGATCCCGGTTTCGCCGGTGGCGTCTTCTCCGTCAAAAATTCCGCCGCTCATGAGGTCGAGCTTTTCCGCTCCGATTCGCTTCTCTTGCACGGCAAGCCCGAAGCTTCCGCGCCCAAGCTGCTCCTCATCAAGCAATTCACTTTCAGCCCTGCTCCTCGCGGCTTCGAGGTCACCTGCGAAATCTCTCTCAAGCTCAAAGCCCTTCTCGACGCGCCTGTCGCTGTCGGCATCGAATCCATCATCAATCTTCTCGCTCCCTCGGAGCCGGACCGTTTCTTCGAAACTCCCTCCGGCAACACCAATCTCCGCTTCAGCGGCGCGCTCCCCGGGCCCATCCTCCGCATGGAGGACGGCTGGCAGCGCGTGCGTGTCGCTCTGCACGCGCCATTGTCCGAGTGCTTTTGGGTGGAGCCGATCGAAACCGTTTCCGAATCCGAAGAAGGCTTCGAGCGCGTCTACCAAGGTTCGCAGATTCTTGCCGTGTGGCGCCCGCCTCTCACCACGCAAAAATCCTGGTCCGCCCGCCTGGTCTGGCGCGTCGAAGCGTTTTAATCTCCGTTTTCGAATTTCTGACGTTGACCTTGTTCTTCCCCTCACCCCATAATTCCACGAGGGTTCCTCCATGGGCCGGCCAGCGCACCTTCGGCTCTCGCAAGCATGGTCCAGCTACTTTGTGCTGACCGCCTGCCTTCTCTCCGCCTCGGGGTGCCAAAACACCTGCATTTCCGGCACGGCCAACTCCGCCCAAGTGCAGGCCTCGAACCCGCCGCCCTCCTGCAATCTCAGCACAGCCAACGGCATCGTCCACCTGGAAATCGGCTCGACATCTGGAGCCATCGCGACATCCGGCCCCAGCATCGCGCCGCCGCACATCGCGCATCTGTTTGTCACCTTCGCGGGAGTGGAAGTCCATTCCAGCCCGCTCGCCAACGACGACACTCCCGGCTGGCAGCCGCTCGCCCCCGAGCTTGCGGCGCATCCGCTCCAAATCGACTTGCTGGTGGACGCGCGCGCCAACAGTTCCGCCGCGCCATTCCCCGACGCGGTTTTGCCCGCAGGTGTGTACCGGCAGATTCGTCTCCGCCTCGCCACCGCGCTTCCGCAGGACTCCGCTCTTGGCGCAAGCCGCTGCGTTGGCTCGCCCCACTGCGCGGTGATGTCCGATGGCCGCGTCCGGCCCGTCGCCTTCCCCTCTTCCCGGCCCGAACTGCGGATTCTGCTCGACAGCGGCTCCGGCCACGAGCTGTACGTCCCTCCGGACGGCAGCGTTGCCCTGCGCATCGAGCTCGACCGCGACCGCTCCTGGGCTTGGCCCTCGGCCTGGCCCTCCGGCGACTCGCTCGTTCTCCATCCCGTCTTCCGCCTCACCGTCGAACAGTCCCCCAACACGAACTGAGCCAGCCTCCCCCGGCTTTTTAGAGGTGCTGGTTCTAAAGCGGTTGCAGGGGCGTGATCCGTGTTCCGTGACCCGTGGAAAAAAACCCGCACAGGGCTTCGGGCGATGCGGGGCAGCAAGGTACGGACTTCAAGTAATACTTGAAAAATTTTCTGTTCGAGCTACCCCACCCCCGGTATTTTGCGTAAGAACGGATTCTAAAGAACTTACAGGGGTCACGTTTTGCAAGAGCAGAATCTAAAGGAGTTGCCAGAACGGGGATTGCGTCACACGCGTAAGAGCGGAATCTAAAGGACTTAGCACGAAATTGAGAGAAGGTAGGGAGCTGCTCGCGGGGAGTTAGACGTACCGCGCGGCGGGCGAGCATGGCGACAAAGGGCGAAATCGTGCCCCAGTAACACGGCGAGTATAGCACTTTTTAGGTATTTGTCAATAGGTATTATAAGTTGTGTGTTTACTGGAGGATAGCGTCAAGCGACAGGGAATTAGGGATTGGGGATTAGGGACTTACTGCGAGCGTCTGTTCACCGACGCATGTGATGCCTGCCCTTGCGGCAACTCTTTGTCCGAACGTAGGCTGAAACGTTCAGGAACATCTGTTCCCAGGAGGCGCGTATGTTCTGCAGTGCCTGCGGAGCCCAAATTCAACCCCAGTTCACGGTCTGCCCCAATTGCCGGCAGCCGATTCCCGCTACCGTAGCCATAGCGTTGCCTGGCCGTCTCGACCGGCACCTCCGCGTTCTTGGCATACTCTGGGTTGTTGCTGGTGCGCTCTTCGTGATCCCGGGCTTCGTCCTCATGACGCTCAGCGGCGTTGTGCGCCTGGCCCTCCCCGCCGCGGAGACGGTTGGGCGTTTCCTTGCGCCGCTGGTCTTGTCGATCATCGGCGGCTCGCTCTTTATCGTTGCTGCGGGCGGCATTGTGGTGGGTTGGGGATTGCTCAAACATCAGCCCTGGGCGCGCGTAGCCGCCATCGTGCTTGGGATCGTCTCGCTGCTCCATCCTCCGTTCGGCACGGCCCTCGGCATCTACACGCTCTGGGTCCTGCTCTCGGACCAAGGTGGCGCTGAATATGGCCGGCTCGCGCACGCAACTTGATGTGAGCATTCTGCTTCTGGCGTGCCGCCGTGAAAGCGTCGTTTTCTTTGTGGTCAGAAATATTCGTGCCCCTACACCGCGAAGATACCGCCCTGAAGGGCGGCGCTACGGGGAGAAACTTCAAGACCGGCCGACGTGATATCCCCTGTGGTTCGCGTCAAAGCACAAAGGGAATCAACGCCTTGACGCGCGCCTTGTAGGCGGGGTATTCGTCCGGAAAGGAGCGCAGAAGGAGGCGTTCCTCCTGGCTCAGTTTTATCCAGAAACCCACCACGAACGAAACCAGTCCTGCAAACGCAACGAGCCGGCCCGAGGCAATGGCCGTACCGAGGCCCATGAGCAGATGGCCAGTGTAGATCGGATGGCGCATTAAGCTGTAAGGTCCGCGTTCCACGAGCTTGTGCCCCTGCTTTAGCTCGACGTCCTGGCTCCACTCGGCGCCCAGCGTCTTACGTGACCAGACGGCCACGAAAGAGCCCAGCGCGCAGATGGCCACGCCGATCGAGTCCGAAAAGACTGTACGCCGTATCACTACCATGCCGGCCGGATAAATCCAGGCGGCAATGAACAAGAGGAAACCCAGCCAAACGGGCATGCGGGCCAGCCTGGCACCAAAACTCTGCTTTTCCGCGGCGCACTTGACGGAGCGCGCGCTGATGTTCCAGTACAGCGCGACAGAAACCCAGCAGGCAAGAATCACGATTCCGGTGAGCATGGAGCGATGCTATCGCCGGAGCGAGTCGCACAGCAACACAGTTTCGGGTTTACTCTGCAAGCAGGAGATTCTGCGCGAAAGGCCACTCGGCATCGATCCACTGCGCTTCACAGCGGAAGCCGGTGCGCTCGGCCATCCCCGGAACTTCCTCGGCTTTGTACTTGTGCGAGCTTTCCGTCCAAATGGTCTCGTCTTCGTCCAGAATCACGCGCAGACCGGCCGCCGGGATTTGCACCGTCTGCCGCCGCGTCGACCGCAAATGCATTTCAATCCGCCGGTCCGAGAAGCTCCACCGCGCTTCGTGCCGGAAGCAGCTCAAGTCAAAATCCGCGCCCAGCTCGCGGTTGATGCGCGCCAGCAAATTCAAGTTGAACGCTGCCGTCACCCCCGCTGGATCGTCGTACGCGAGGAGTTGCAGCTCGACGCTTTTTTCCAGGTCCGTGCCCAGCAGCAGCGCGTCGCCGGGACGCAAAATGTCCCGCATCTCGCGCAGAAACAATTCGCCGGCGTCGCGATCAAAATTCCCGATGGTGCTTCCCAAAAACAGCACCAGCAAACGGTCCCGCCCGTTGCGGCCTTGCGCCACCGCGCGCAACCCCTCGAGATACGGCTGCTCGTACCCGACCACGCTCACAAGATCGATGCAGCGCAACTCTTTCTCACATGCCGCCAGCGCGTGCGGCGAAATTTCGATCGGGTAGTAATAGGTTTTCTGCCGCCGGGCCAGCGCCTCGAGAATCCAGCGCGTCTTCTTTCCCGAGCCGCTCCCTAGTTCGGCGACCAGCAGGGGCGATGGCAAGCGCTCGACCATTTCGCCAGCGTGCTTCTCCAGGAGCCGCGCGTCCGCCCGCGTCAGACCGTATTCCGGCAGCACGGAAATCGCCTCAAACAGCGCCGAGCCCACTTCGTCGTAGAGATATTTCGAGGGAAGTTCTCTCTGCCCGGGCCTAGTTAAGCCCGCGCGTACATCGGTGGCGAATTCAGACACATGCCGGAGCGATAGAGCAGGTGTCGCCATTGGTATCTCCCGGATTGGCTGGGCTTAGTCCTCGACGCAACGGAACGTTGCGTAGACGTACGGGTAATGCGGCTGGAACCAGTTGCGGAAAGAGCGCCGCAGCATGCACGCGGCGGTGCGCGGCGAGCCGCCCTTCATCACATAATGCTTGCCGTCGAAGAAGTTGGCGGAGTATCCCGGATAAAACGGCATCGGCGTGAATCCGGGAAAAGCGGCGAATTCGGTGCGCGTCCACTCCCAGCCGTTGCCGACCAGATCGTGCACGCCGAACGCGCTGGCGCCCGCAGGATGCGCCCCCACCGGGGAGGGATCCCACGATCGAAAATCAAAATTCCCGTGGCCCTCGCTCGGTGTCTCTTCGCCCCAAGGGTAGCTGCGTTCGGTCTCGCCATCCCTAGTGCCGTAGGCAGCGCGGTGAAATTGCGCTTCGGTGGGAAGCTTTCGGCCGAGCCAGCTTGCGTAGGCTGCGGCTTCTGCGTGGCTTACGTAAACGGGCCATTCCAGGGGCAAGCGGATTTCGCCAAACATAGTGCGATAGACCCAGAGGTTGCCGTCGCGCCGCCAGAACATGGGGTGCACGATGCCGTCTTTCTTGATCCAGGCCCAGGCTTCAGGAGTCCAAAGCGCACGGTGCTGGTAACCGCCAGCTTGGATGAAACGAAGAAAATCGTGATTAGTGACGTTGTGACTTTCAATCGCGAATTCCGGCACATTCACCGCGTGCGCACTGAATTCGTTGTCCCAGCCGAATTCATCCCGATTGGATTTTTCCAGGCCCAGAGTGGCGCGCCCAGCGGGAATTTCGACGAGATGCGATCTCACAGGTGCGGCTTTCCACGCCAATTTCTCGGGCAGAGGGATTTTTTTCTCGGTGGGCAGGCGGTGCAACATATAGGCCAGAGTTTCGGCGTGCATCAGGCGGTGTTCGATGGCGACTTCGAGCATGGTCATCAAATGGGGATGACCTTCTTCGGGCCGCGCAAGCGCGCGTTCAATAGCGTGGTCCAGTTCTTCCCGAACGCGCCGTTTATAACGACCCACTTCATCGCGGGTCGGCCAATCGGCCGGAGTGTCCGCGGGCAAGCCGCTGCCAACCGGATCGATTCCGAAGGCAAACAACTGGTCGAAAGCGGTGTGAAAGGAGCGCAAGCCAAACGCGCGGTGGGAGAGGAGGTTCCAGTCAAAGGCCTCCACATGGCCCACATAAAAAATAATGCGGTGGCGCTCGGCGATGGGCCGGTCGTACATGGCCTCCTCGCGCACCACGCGAAAGATGTCGTCGGTTCGTGTTCGGGCATCCAGCAGGCGGGCCTGAAGGTCGTGTCGGATGCGGACGGCGGTAGCGACTGCTCCCATTCTGAACCCCTTCCTTAGATGCCGCTTCCGAGAGAAGGATTCGCCAAAAATCGGCGTCGGGAGGCTGGTTGCATTATTATGTTCGCTTCTGGGGCTGAGGCTGTCAATCGAAATGAATGCGAAAACGGCAGATTTTTCGAGAATTTTGATTCAATTTCGTAATGTGTCGTTCAACATAAACGATATTCTGCCGCCTCGAGTAGTAATTTCTGACACTTCGTTAACTGTTTCTGCGGGCGAGACCCTTGTCCTTTTGGGCAGGAGCGGGAGCGGGAAGACGACACTGCTACGATTGATCAATGGCTTGGTACTGCCCTCCAAAGGTGAAGTGCTAGTGGAAGATGTGCCAACGAGCCGGTGGGACCCGATTCGGCTGCGGCGCGGCATCGGTTATGTCATCCAAGAGGCGGGCCTGTTTCCGCATTTTACGGTTGCGGAAAACGTGGCGTTGGTTCCGACACTGGAAAAATGGGACCGGCAGCGAACTGCGGCCAGGGTTGGGGAACTTTTAACGTTGGTCGGGCTGGATCCGGAGGAATTCGCGAATCGGAAGCCGCGCGAGCTTTCCGGCGGGCAACGGCAGCGCGTCGGCGTGGCGCGGGCACTGGCAGCGGACCCGCCGATTTTGCTAATGGACGAGCCGTTTGGCGCGCTGGATCCGGTGACGCGAGCGGAACTGCAGCGGGAGTTCCTCGCGCTGGCGCGGCGGCTGGGCAAAACGATTGTGTTCGTGACGCATGATTTGCGGGAAGCGCTGCTGCTGGCTTCGCGGATCGTGCTGCTGGAGGCCGGGCGCATCGTGGCGGAAGCGGGGCCGCAGGAATTTCTGCGGCTCGAGCACCCCGAGGTGCGCGCCTTTGCGGCGTCTTTGGGAGCAGCGGTGGAACCGACGTCATGAATTCGAATGCCAGCGCCTGGAGCTTCTTCGTCGAACATCGCGCGGAGATTTTCAGCGCCACAATGGATCACGTCGTGCTCGTGGTGATGGCCATGCTCATCGCCATTTTAATTGGCGTGCCGCTGGGAATGTTGATCGTGCAGCGGCCGACGCTGCGGGCTGTAGCGCTGGGAATCACCAATATTTTTCAGACGATTCCCAGCCTGGCGCTGTTCGGCTTTTTAATCCCGATTCCGTTCATCGGGGGAATCGGGAAGCGCACGGCGATCGTCGCCCTGGTCCTGTATGCGCTGCTTCCGATTTTGCGGAACACCTATGTGGGACTTACGGGAATCGATCCCGCAATATTGGAGGCCGCGAACGCAATGGGAATGACGCGGGGGCAGATTTTGTTTCGCGTGCGCTTCCCGCTCGCTCTCGCGGTGATTCTGGCGGGCATTCGAACGGCGACGATCATCACGATTGGTGTAGCGACCATTGCGGCCGCCATTGGAGCCGGAGGGCTCGGGACATTTATTTTTCGCGGAGTGGCGCTGGTGAGCGACGCGCTGATCCTGGCGGGAGCGATTCCTGCGGCGGTCTTGGCGTTGCTGGCGGATTTTCTGCTGGGCGTGGTGGAGCGAAGATTGAAAGTCGTATAAGAATACCGGCGCGGGATAAAGAGCGGGCGCAGCATGCTGCGCCCCTACAAAGGCTTCGGGCGGCACACTTTGTCAAAGACCTTCAAAGGCAGGACCCTGGCCCTGTCTTTCTTTTGCTTTCTTGGCGTTGCTAACTTCTTTAGCGGTTGCCAGAGAGAGCCGCAAAGAAAAATAACGATTGGGTCGAAGTTTTTCACTGAACAAGTAGTGCTGGCGGAGCTTCTGGCGCAGCACCTCGAAGCGAAAACGGGAATTCCCGTGGTCCGCAAGACGAATCTCGGCGGGACACTGCTCGTTCACAAAGCGCTGGTCGCGGGTGAGCTTGATTTGTACGTTGAATACACCGGCACGGCACTGACGGCTGTTCTGAACGAATCGCCGGATCTTGCGAATGGTGTACTCGGGCCAGGAGGTTCCTCTCCCGCGGTTTATAGCCGAGTCAAACAACTTTACGCGGAGCGCTTTCACCTGGAAGTCACGGAACCGCTGGGGTTTGAAAACACGTTTGCGATGGTCATTCGGGGCGAGGACGCAAAGAATCTGCATTTACAATCACTGTCAGAAATAGCCCCGTTGACCCCGAAGTGGCGCGCCGGCGTCGGGTACGAGTTCCTCGAACGTCCCGACGGTTTTCCGGGGCTCAGTAAGCGCTACGGATTGCGTTTCGCGGAAGCTCCGAAGGTGATGGACCTGGGCCTGATCTATCGGGCGCTGGTCGAGCGTCAAGTGGACATTGTGGCGGGCAATTCGACCGACGGGCTCATCGACGCGCTAGGGCTGGTCGCACTCGCCGACGACCTACATTACTTTCCTCCGTATGATGCTGTGCCGATTGTGCGGCAAGCAACGCTGGCGCAGTTTCCGCAGTTGCGTGCTGCGCTGGCGGATCTTGCGGGGAAGCTCTCCGCTTCGGACATGCGAAAGCTCAACTACGCCGTGGATGGGCAGCATCAGGATGCGGCTGCCGTAGTACGAGGGTTCCGCACATCGAAGGGGCTCTGACGCAGGCGAATGGTTTTACAATGTCCGGGCGCATCGATGAATCACGAGGAGACTAGGATGAAACTCGCCGCCACACTCCGCAATTTATTCCTGACCGTCCTGGAGCTGGTACTTTTGTTCGGCATGAGTTCTGCCGGGGCACAAACGCAGACGCCTTCGCCGGCGCTGCTGGTTTTGGATAAAGAAGACAACATGCTGTCGATCATCGATCCGGGGACGACCAAGACGGTGGCGAGGATTCCGACGGGGGAAGGGCCGCACGAGATCGCGGTCTCGGACGACGGCAAATTTGCGTTCGTGGCCAATTACGGCGCGCGAACTCCCGGCAATTCGCTTTCCGTGATGGATTTGATGGCGCAAAAAGAACAGCGGCGAGTGGACCTAGGGGCATTGCGGCGGCCACACGGAATCGAATTTGCGGAAGGTAAAGTGTGGTTCACGGCGGAAGAAAACAAGCTGATCGCGAGGTACGATCCTGCCTCCAATCAAATTGACTGGCTGCTGGGCATCGGACAGAACCGCACGCACATGCTGGTGTTCTCGAAAGACCATTCGCAAATCTTCACCTCCAACATTCAGTCGGATTCGATCACGCTCTTGCAGCGCAGTTCCGACCCCTATGGCTGGAGCGCTACGAATATTGCGGTCGGGAAGGGACCGGAGGGGGGCGACCTATCGCCGGATGGACGCGAATATTGGGCGGCGAATTCGAATGACGGGACGATTTCGATCATCGACGTCGCCGCGAAAAAAGTGACGCAAACGATAGACATTCGAACCGGCCACTCCAATCGCTTGGAGTTTACGCCCGATGGGAAACTGGTCCTTATCTCCGATCCCGGAAACCATGCGCTTGTGATTCTCGACGCGGGTTCGCGAAGAGAATTGAAGCGCTTGAATCCAGGCCGCCAGCCGTTAGGGATTTTGGTGGTGCCCGATGGTTCGCGCGCGTACGTAGCGGTGGCTGGCGACAATGCGGTTGCGGTCGTGGACCTGAAAACGCTCGAAGTTACCGGTCACATCACAACGGGCAAAGGCCCTGACGGAATGGTCTGGGCGCAGCGCAAGTGAAAACACAATTGCTGGCGGCGAGTTGTTTTGACTCGGGCGCATGGGCAACGTAGAATTCGCCAGTTCGATTTCGAAAAATCATTCCGCGTTGCGAGTGGGAGCAATCCAATGAAAAAGATTTTGTCGGTTTGTGTTCTGGGAATTTGCTGTTTGTTTGCGCAGACAGCACGCGTCGCCGCACAGGGGCCGGAAAGAGAAGGAAGAGCGCCGGAAGGGAAGCCGGGGGAGAAATGCGATCCGAACACATACAAGGAAGAATCATCGGTGACGGATCACACCACCAAGATCGGCGGGCAGACGATTCCGTACAAGGCAACGGCGAGCACTACACTGCTGAAAAACGAGAAGGGTGATGCCACGGGATTGATGTACTCGGCGGCGTACACGCGCAGCGATGTGAAGGATTTGACCACGCGACCGGTGGCGTTTCTGTATAACGGCGGGCCTGGCTCGGCGACGATGTGGCTGCACATGGGAGCGTTTGGGCCGCGGCGCGCGTATACGGTCGATGGCACATTCACGCCGCCCGCACCGTACAAGCTCGTGGATAACGGAGAAAGCTTGCTGGATAAGACCGATCTGGTGTTCATCGATGCGATGGGGACGGGCTACAGCCACGCGGTGTGTAAAGCGGAGAACAAGGACTTTTACGGGATTGACGAGGACGTGGAGGCGTTCGCGCAGTTCATCGTGACCTACCTGAGCCGCAACGATCGGTGGAATTCGCCGAAGTTTTTGATTGGCGAGAGTTATGGCACGTTCCGCTCGGCGGCGCTGGGAAATTATCTGCAGTCACATGACACGGTGCACTTGAACGGCATTGTGCTGATTTCTTCGGTGCTCGATCTTGCTTCACTGACGTTCGCTCCGGGCGACGACCGGCCGTACATTTTCTATTTGCCGAGCTATGCGGCAACGGCGTGGTACCACAAAGTTTTGAAGGACCGGCCCGCGGACTTGCCGGGCTTTATCGAAGAGGCGCGCAAGTACGCGCAAGGCGATTATGCTGCGGCGCTGTTCAAGGGCGCGGAACTTTCTGCCGGTGAAAAAACGTCGGTAGCGAAGAAAGTGTCTTACTTCACGGGGTTGAGCGAGGACTATTTGATCAAAGCGGATTTGCGCGTCAATTTGAGCCAATTTCGCGCGGAGTTGCAGCGCAACTCGCACTTGACCACAGGACGGATCGACGCGCGGTTCACCGGTTACACCTACGATTTGCTGGAAGAAAATGCGCAAGGAGACCCGGAAGGGCCGGCGGTTGGCGGCGCATTTACGGCGCTGATCAACTCCTACAATCACGATGAATTGAAATTTGGGAAGGACAAGGTCTATCACAACACGAGTGGCGGGGGCGGAGGCTGGAACTGGGTTCGGCGCGAAGGCGGGCCGAGGCGGTTTTTCCCGGGCGCGCCAAATGTGGACCAGGACTTAGCACAGGCGATGATTACGAATCCCAAGCTGCTGGTGCAAGTCGAGAACGGTTATTTTGATTTAGCCACGCCGTTCTTCGCGACGGAATTCACCATGGAGCACCTCGGGTTGCCGGAAGCGCTACAGAAAAACATTAAAGAGGATTACTACAATGCGGGACACATGATGTACCTGCATGACCAGGACCGCGTGAGCTTGCACAACCAAGTGGCGAGCTTCATCGATCGGGCTACGCAACAATAGTTTCGAAACGGAGAGACCGGCAAAGCCGACGCGTCGAGTCGCAGAGCGCGGCGTGCTTTCCTTGACTAGGTAACTTCAAGAGCCGCCCAGAGGCGCAGAAACGTGCTCATGGACGACGATCCAGCCATGGGCGCGCTTTTCGAGGACCATGGTCCAGCGCCCGTCCAGATGCGAGGCGGCGCCCTGTTTGTTGACGATGTCGGCTCCAAAGGTGACCGTCGCCCAAGCTAAGGACCCGCGCCGATGCACGCGGAGGTCGTCGTTCAGCCGTGCCTTGAGGCTCTGATTCGGCTCGAAGAATGCTTTTTGCACACCTGCCCGGTACTCCGCCCAATTGTTGTATTTCAGCGGTGCAATGTCGAAGTAGGCGAAATCCGCGTCCGTGGCGTAGTTCTGTTCGATTTTACTGATGTCCATGGTTTCCCAGGAGGCGATGATCTTCGGAACCAGGATCCGCAAAGCGGCCTCCTCCGAATCCGCAGCCGCCCGAGAAACCGCAATGACGACCAAACCAACCAGCAGCGCAGCACTGAGCCCAATGCCAAGAACTTTGCGCATCTTCCCGACCTCCTTCGCGATATTTTTGGAAAATGAACTTCCGGGGAAACTTGTCGCGCATCATACGCGCGTGGCCGCTTTTCCGTCAACGATGGGCAGCAGGCAAAACTGAAGAAGGACTTTGAATTAGTAGGTCAGCGACCAGCCGACGATGGTCATGGCCAGGACAAGGACGAGCATGCCGGTGCTGACAATGCTCAGCGTTCTGCCATGTCCGAGAAGGTAGTCGCGGGATTCGGGGTCGATGCAAAGCAGGATGGTCACCAGGAGCACTACGCCCCAGGCTAGCAGCGCGGGAACGCCGGGATGCCTGCTGATCATCGAAAGGAATTCACCGGGAGGCTGGCCGGCGGGAATCCACCAAGGGAGCATCGGGGCGACGGCCGCAGCCAGAGAGAAGGTCAGGAGTTTGCGCGTGAACCAGCCTTTCACTTTAGGGCGCGCTTCTTTCCAGACGAAATAGTCCCAAGCAAGCAGGCCGAGCGCTAGGGGCACCCAGCCGTAGAGCGCCGCTTTCTGGTTAAACCAATACCAGCCGCGAAATAAGAATTTCCCGTTGTGGGCTTCGGCGAGGCGGGGGAGCAGGAAAAAGCTGAGAACGGTATTGCTGAGCACGGCCACGAAAATGGTGACCAGGCTCATGAATTGAAACCAGTACCGCGTGGGCACCCGCCTGCAGCGGGTACACACGGACTGTTTGGGCAGGAAATTCAGTCCACAGCGGTCGCAATACACGTTGGCTCTCCCAGCGGAAGAGATACAAACCGCGATCGCCGCCAGTGTATTGCTTTTGTTTCGCCAAAAACTACTGGTCCGAAGGTCAGTTTTGGTGTCAGACGTATTTCCTGCACAAAAGTTTCAATCGTTAGTTTGGTTCGAACGCACCTGATTCGGCGCTTACCCTGCTAAACGATTCGAATGATACTGGAGGGCTCAGCGGAACCAGGATGGCTGTGCGCCGGCTTTTCTGCCTTCTTCCTCAAGGAGTTCCATCTGCTTGTCCAAATCCTGACGGCGTTGTTCGAGCTGCTTGAGCCGGGCGTTGCGGTCGTCCACGTAGATGACGTTGTCCTTCAATCCGGTCTGGGCATCGAAGCCCGTGGCGCCGTTTTTCTTGATTTCGTCCTTGAGGTTTTTGATGGCTTCATCCGCCGCAGCCATCTGCTCCCTAATCTGGCTGGCCCGCCC
>DASPTW010000035.1:0-30427 GCA_035623215.1 Candidatus Acidiferrum sp. | reverse complement strand
GCGCCGATGCGTTAAGCGACGACAAATACTATTCCATCCCGGAAAAAATCTATCTGAAACTGATCTGGCTCAATGCGGAGGTGGGGACGGGAGGGGGAGACGTCGCTGGTGGAGTGGACAATCCTTCAACCGACACAGCGGCGGCGATCCTTCAGGAGATTGAAAAAGATCTAACCGAAGCGCAAAGCGGCTATCAAAGCCTGATGGACAAAGATGTTTTGGCGTTCAACCGCATGCTGCTGGAGAAGGGAATCACGCCCATTGCGTTCGTACGTCCCGCACAAACGAACGATGAGGAAGATGACGGCGGTGTTGGGAATTAGCGCCAATTCTCGATCTTGCATGCGAGGCTTTGCAGGAACATCGACGCAAAACTTGAATTGTTCCAAATCTTGATCAACGTATCCCAACTCTTACAGGCTTTTCATGAGCGCTTTGGCACTTTAGCGACAATTCACCGCGCCCCAGGCCGGGTGAACCTCATTGGCGAGCACACGGACTACAATGACGGGTTCGTTCTGCCCGCGGCCATCGAATTCTATTGCTGGGTTGCCGCCGCCCTGCGCGCCGATCGAAGACTAGTCGTCCACACGCAAAATATCAATGAAACGGTCGAAGCGGACCTCGATTCCTTAGCGCCTTCCGGAAAAAGTCATTGGGCAAAATACCCGCTTGGAGTTGCTTGGGCCCTGGAGCGTGCAGGCAAGCGGTTAAACGGCGCGAATGTTTTGATCGCCGGAGATGTGCCGCTTGGGGCGGGCCTCAGCTCTTCCGCGGCCATCGAAGTGGCGACTGGCGCAGCTCTGCTGCACGAAAGCGGACACGCAATCGACCGAACTGAGCTTGCGAAGCTTTGCCAGCAAGCGGAGAACGAGTTTGTTGGCGCCCGCTGCGGGATCATGGATCAATTTGTTTCGTGTCATGGACGCGCCGGGCACGCCTTGTTGCTGGATTGCCGCTCCCTGGCCTTCGAATTGGTGAAGATGCGATCGGGGATTCAGCTTGTCATTTGCGATACCAGGGTGAAGCACGAACTCGGCGCTAGCGAATACAATTCACGCCGGGCAGAATGCGAAGAGGGAGTCCACAAACTGCGCAAAGTCTTGCCCGAGATTCGCGCGCTACGCGACGTGAGTCTGGCGCAGTTGGAAGCGCACCGTTCGCTGTTGTCTCAAAAAGTGTTTGCGCGCTGCCGCCATGTGATCACTGAAAATGCGCGGGTGCAAGACGCCGTGAATGCACTCAAACGAGGGGACGTCAAGGCGTTGGGCCCGCTGATGCAGCAATCTCACTGCAGCTTGCGTGACGACTACGAAGTGAGCTGCGTCGAGTTGGACACGATGGTCGAAATTGCGGAGGCGCAACCCGGACTTGTTGGTTGCCGCATGACGGGCGGTGGATTTGGCGGATGCACAATCAACCTGGTCGAGGGCGCTGCCGTCGAAGCCTTCCAGCAGAATGTGGCTGCTCAGTATTGCAAGCGAACGGGAAAGAGTCCGGAAATCTATGTTTCCCGGGCTTCGGATGGATTGCAGCGCGTTCCTGCAAACACGTAAATCCGGAGTCTCTCGCTGCCGCCGCCGGATAATGAGCTTCAGCAGAAGTTCAACAGTCTACTTCTTGAAGGGACTGCTGGAGGGACTCAGCGATTTCTGTTTCATCAACGAAATCGCTTCACCCGTAAAACGCTTTGCCTCCGGCGAATGAGGGGACCAATCCTCGGGCGGAAAAGAGACGCGCCAGAAGCGGTGCGAAGGTTCTAGAAATTCCATGCCAATTTCCCTCTTGCCGTCATGAGTTGGCCCGATATCCACCACTTTACAAAGCACTTCTTCCCCAGATTTGACGTTGCGAATGGTCAAGGACTGCGCGGCTTCCACGGTTTCGGCCAGAAAGATCAGCGCGCCATGCACATTGACAACCACCGTGTGTGTTTCCTCGGCGAACGGCTGGCCATCCGCACGGTTTCCTTTAACCAGAATATGGACGGACAGCAAAACGCGCTGGCTCCGTCGCTGGTTAATGTAACGGTTCGGCCGTATGGCCCGTGAACTCACAATGGCTCTCCCCCACTTCGTTTTATCGGCAGTGTTGGAGAGCGCTTAATTCCGAGTTGGAACATGCTCTTGCCAGTCTGCCTCGACTTCCAGAACGCATGAGAGAATTCGAAGGAATTCTCACCAGCGGCTCGGCCACACCATGGGAGCCACTTTTGTGCTTGCACTTTCGTGGCCGTGTTCTTGACGCGGCATCGTTGCGCGAAGCTCCTCCTCCTTATCAGTTTAGATTAGTGACCGGATTGCAAAGCCAGAGGAAAAAGTTGTTGCCCGATGGAAAATCACTTGACTGAAAGGCCCGAGAGTAGGACGATGCCTCCATCTTTCCTCTCGGAAAGCAAAAGAAGTTTGGTCTACTCAGAATGAGCGGTCGCGCTCCTAGATCGAACAGGTCTCGTGCCTTTTTGCCTGGCCCGAAACAGTTCTACTCTCCCCCGGAGTTTTGTCCCCGTTTGAGATTTTCAAACAATCCGGAAAGTGGGGCGCCCGGTCCGCAGACGTTCTTCCGTTTGGTGTGGTTCGCACGTTAAGAGAAGTAGGACGTGGGCGGACGTCTGCGCGGTTGCAAATCGCTGCCGGACTGACTTAGCAACAGAGCAGTGTGAATCGTACTTGGGAGGCTCCCAGCCATGCGCAATCCCTTTTCGAATTCCCAGATGTCAAGCTGGATGAAGCAAGCGCTCGAGAAACTTCGCGCCGCGGCGCAACGAGGAAGCTCCGTGAGCGGCCAGTCCGGGTTCATGACTGGAGGCATGAAAGTCCTGTTTGTGTGCGTGCTTTTGGTTGGCGCGATTGCTGCGGCGAAAATCGTTCGCCAACGAAGCATCAAGAATGACGCGAGAGCAGTGCCGGTGACGATTCCCGCTCCGAAGATCGAGTCAGTTGCAGTCGACACGAAAGCGCCAACAAAGAAACCCGGTGCAACCGCATCGCGGAAGGTGGCGGCTCAGCCAAAAATCGAGTCAATCACGATAGCGCAGACGAAAACCGAACCAGCAGCCCCAGTGATTCAACCTTCTCCGGCAAGAACGATTCCGGTGCCGTCGGTTATCATGGGTCCTCCCGTGGGTCTCGAAGCCGCAAGCCAGGGAGAAAAAGAAGGCGCCGATCTTGTAAAGTTGCGCGGCAGTTGGTTCTTCGATCAGCGCGCTTACCCGAATAAGCACATACCGGAAGGAGCCTTCCAAAAAGCCATCCAGCAGCGCGATGCGATGCGCGAGCAGCAGCGCTCCTCCTCCAACAGTAAAGCCCAGGGTGGCGTAGCGGACAGCGTCCAAATCACTTTCCCGGGCGACGCTCTGTGGCACTTGATGGGACCGCAGCCGGTGAACAATCCGTTTGGCGCGAACGGCGGATTTCCGACGGCTTCAGGGCGCGTCACTGCCATCGCCATCGATCCAACCACTCCCAGCACGATTTACATCGGAGGAGCTGCTGGTGGCGTGTGGAAGTCCACCGATAGCGGCACTACCTGGACGCCTTTGACGGACAACCAGCCTTCCCTGGCGATCGGATCGATCGCTATTGACCCCAATAGCTGCTCCCCGGCTCCTTGCACCACGATTTATGTGGGCACCGGCGAAGAGAATTTCAACGGCGACGCGTTTTACGGCGCGGGAATTCTCAAGTCCGTGAACGCGGGGGCGAGTTGGACTCAGGTGGGAGCTTCCACCTTTGCGCAGGTCTTGGGCCCGGACACGGGCGGCGCGTACATCGGAAGTATTGCCGTGCAGCCGGGCAACTCAAGTGTCGTTTTGGCTGCAGTTTCGTTTTTCGTGAATGGAACCATCGGAGGAATCTACCGGTCTGCAGACGGAGGCAACACCTGGACCGAAGATGCATCACCGCAAGGCTTGGCAGCAACTAGCGTGCTATTTGAATCCACGAAAGTCGCGAGTCCAACGGGAGCCACCGCTTGGGCAGCCATGGGGAATCCCTTCGGCGAGGCTGTCAACGGCATCTACAAGTCGACTGACTCCGGCCAGACTTGGACGCTTCAGGGTGGCGGAGCGCCGTCGGGCACGACCTTGGGCCGGGTCACTTTGGGGTATGCACCCTCCACTTCGGCAGGCTCAGCCACTCTCTATGCCGCAGTCGCGAGCGCGTCGACCAGTTCCAGCGACTTGCTCAATATCTACAAGACGGTGAATGGCGGGACTTCCTGGACCACTGTGACGGGTCCTGCGAGCGGATTTTGCGATCACCAGTGTTTTTATGACATGGCCATCGGGGTGCACCCCACAAATTCGAGCGTTGTCGTGTTGGGCGGCGCGGCATATACGGATAACTTCACCTCACTGTTCGAATCCCAGGACGGTGGAAACACCTGGACGCCGTCCAGCAATGTAAATGGTCCGATCGCTGGCAATTTTGCTAATGGTTCAACTACCACACATGTGCACGTGGATACGCACGCGATTGTTTTTAACCCTGCCGGCAGCATCCTCTTTGTGGGTGACGACGGCGGAATGTGGAGCACGAACACGCCAACGCCAGCGGCAGGCGTATCCCCTACGTGGTCGGACTTGAATGCCGGCTTGGCGATTACCCAGTCTTATCCTGGAGCGACCGCCGGACTAGTCGACGAGAATACCGGCTTCATGGGCACGCAGGATAATGACACAGAGTTTTTCGACAATTCGCTCGAATGGACCAGCGAACAGATTTGCGGAGACGGCGGATTCACGGCTATCGACGAGACAACGCCAAGCACGATCTACGCGGGTTGTAACAGAACGGCCGGCACCAAGGTAATGAAGGCAGTTTACGATGGGCAATTCATAACTTTTAATAACGGCGGCCAGACCTTTCAGGGATTTGACAGGGCGGAGACCGCCATCTCCGCTTCTGGCGATGCAATGCAGTTCATTCCGCCGCTCGCAATCGATGGGACCGACCCGGACTTCCTGTACTTCGGAACTTGCCGCGTGTGGATGACGAGTAATGCTGAGTCTTCGTTGGCCAATACGTTTGTCCCGCTGACACCAACGTGGACGCCGATTAGCGGGGACCTAAGTATTAACAATGAGGCGGTTACGCCCAGTTGTCCGGCCACAACCCCGCAAGCGGGGCAGGGCAACATCACGAATCTTGAAGTTGCACACTCGAACTCGGCCATCGTAGTCGCGGGCACGAGCAACGGCAAAGTGTGGGAAACCCTGGACGCCACCGCGGGCGCTGCTTCCACGTGGACGGAAATTGACGCTGGCGCGTTGCCCAATCGAACCGTTACCGCGGTACGAACCAAGCGAAATGATTCAACCGGGGCGATTGTCTACGTGACATTTTCGGGCTTTGACTGCGGCGGAACCTGCGGCGGGACAACAACCGCGGGCCATGTTTTTAAAACCACGACAGCCGGAACGACAAATACGTGGATCAACATCACCGGCGATCTGCCGGATATCCCGGTGAACGACATCATCGTGGACCACGAAAGCAATCCGGGGCACGATGCCCTCTATATCGCCACGGATGCGGGAGTCTTTTCGTGCCCCAACCCCGAAGCGGCCTCGCCTTGCGCTAACTGGACCGTGATTGGCGATGGTCTGCCGAACTCGCCAGTGCTCGGCTTGGCGATGCGGCGCAACTCCCGAATCTTGCGCGCGCACACGCATGGGCGCAGCGCGTGGGAAATTCAGCTCACGGATGTGAACCCTCCGGCCCTCGCGGCAATCAGCTCGATCACGCCGGCCGCCGTAAATGTTGGAGCGGCAACGACGACCGTTACTATAATGGGCGTGAATTTCAGCGCCAACACGCAGGTGCAATGGCTAGGGTCGACGACCGGAGTCACCACCACATTTGTCAACACCACGCAACTAACCGTCACGCTGAACAGCAGCCTCTTCACTGTCGGCGACGTTTTTCCTGTGTCCCTGACCGATCCGGCGGGCGTCGATTCCGGCTCGGTGTTTCCCGGTGGTGGCGCGCCCTTCGCGGTGATGAACCCGCTCGTCTACCCCACATCCATGACGCCGTCTTCGGCTCTAACTTACACAGCCGTTCCATTCCACTTAATTTCTAATTACGCGACGGAACCTTTTCTTCCCAACACTATTCTTGCGTTTTACGACACCACCAACACGAACCTGTTGCTCCAATTACCACAGGTGGGCGTAGGAACGGTATCGTCGGGTGGGACTGTCTACGATTACACAACGCCGATCACCACGTTCACCACACCGGGTACGTACAACGTTGTGCCGTACAATCCGCCACCAGGCGGACTGATCGACGCGTATGCGGTTACCAATGCCGGTGTTGGTGGGAAGGTGCCTTTCGCCTTTACCGTCACCGCGAATCCAGGCCCTGTCATTCAAGTTTCATCTCCGCTCAGCCTTTCCGTTAACGCCGTCGGAGCCAACACCGGGACCACCTACAACGTTTATCAGGTCAGCAACCTAGTTGGAGCAACTCTCAGTATCACGAATGCGACGATTACCGGCACGAACGCGGCTAACTTTGTATTCATCGCTCCAGGCTCAGCTCCTAGCTGTAATTTTGAGAGCACCAAAACGGCCTCGATCATCGGCGGGAGCTTCTGCTTCTTCGGCTTGGAGTACACCGCCGGTACGCCACCAGGAAACGCCCAAAGCGTAGCCACGCTGAATATCTTCGACAACATCACCGGCAGCCCGCAAGCATTTCCGATTACTGGGAACATTTCTCCAACAGCAGGGCTTGTGTTTCTCTCGTCCGTGAATTTTGGCGCGGTGGCCCTTGGCACCACTAGTCCCACCATGAACGCGACCCTCACCAATCTCGGCACTTCCCCGGTTAACGTCACGGCCGCCTCCATCACTGGGGCCAATTCAGCCGACTTCCAAAAGGTGTCATTCGTCTCCAATGGCGACGGAAATTCTGCTTGCCCGTCATTACCTTTTGCCCTACCGGCCCCTCCGACAGCGGGCTATTCCTGCGACGTGAGTCTGACGTTTACACCATCTATGCTGCCCGCCGGTGCCGAATCCGCCGAGCTCAACGTGACCGCTTCCGTTGCCGTTACCACCGTTACGCCGAACTTGACAGGCACGGGCGTACAAATCACTTCCATCTCGCCGTCGATCGTGCAGACCGGCGGGCCGGCTTTCACGCTGACGGTGGTTGGCGGAGGGTTTGCCCCCAGTGCAGTCGTGAATGACGGTCCCAACGGCACGAATCCCCGGCTCACGACATACGTAAGCCCAACTGAATTGTTGGCTTCGATTCCCGCTTCAGATATTGCTACCGCTGGTTCGTTGCCGATCTCGGTTACGACGCCAAATCCCGGCGGCACGCCGTCTGAGCCAAAGACTCTCATCGTGGCGGAGGCTTTCTCGGCTACCAACGATGACATCAACTTCGCGACCAGCATTACGGCAACACCTTTCCGCATGGCGCAAGACACCACACAAGACACGCCAAACACCGGCGGGATAAACGATCCGACGACCTCGTGCGGTTCGAATAGCGTTGCGCGCAGCGTGTGGTTCTCGTTTAAGGCGCCCGCGACAGGAAAAGTCGCGGCGGACACCCGCTACAGCACCTACACGACGATTCTCTCCGCCTGGACCGGAACGATTGGAAGCCTGACGGCTGTTGCTTGTAACACCGGCGGCATCACGGGGGTTTCGCCAGCCGAGTCCTTTATTACGTTCAACGTGACGAGTGGCACGACGTACTACTTGATGGTGACTGATGCGAGCGGCGGCGCCGGCGGAACGCTCACGTTTAGTTTGGATTTTGCTGCACCTCCGACACCCACCAACGATCCATTCTCAGGTGCCACCAACATTACCTCGACGCCATACGCAACGACCGAGAACACCATCTTGGCTACAGCCAACACTGGGGGACCGCTCGATCCCGTACCTAGCTGTGCGCCTGCGGGAGCCGCAAGCGGTGGCGCAGCGAACAGCGTTTGGTTCTCCTACACTCCCACGAGCAGCGGAACCATTACCGCGGACACGCTGACTAGCCCGTATGACACCATTCTGACGGTTGTAACTGGGTCACCCGGCGCATTTACGCAAATCGCCTGCAACGACAACGCGACCGTAGGCGGCACGCTGGTGTTCCAATCCCAAGTCTCGTTCCTGGCGACTTCCGGCATGCAATACTTCTTCATGGTCTCGTCTGTCCTCGGCGACGGCGGTACCACCAATTTCCATCTCACCTTCACGGCGGCAGCAAGCAATCCTGCGCCTACACTGACCTCTATCAGCCCGACGAGCACCACCGCAGGGACGGGAGTCACCCTGACGCTTACGGGCACAAACTTTATCGCCAGTTCCACTGTGAATTTCGGGGCGAATGTGCTGGTACCGACTACGCAGACGTCCACATCGCTCCAGGTAACTGTTCCGGCCGCGGATGTTGCTACGGCAGGATCGGTCAACGTAACCGTAACGAATCCGGCTCCCGGCGGCGGGACGACAACTGCGCAGACCTTTACGGTGAACAACCTAGCGCCGACGCTCACGTCCATTAATCCAACAAGCACTATTGCAGGGACTGGGGTGACGATGACGTTGACCGGGACGAACTTTATCGCCACTTCCACGGTGA
This sequence comes from Candidatus Acidiferrum sp., assembly GCA_035623215.1. Taxonomy (GTDB): domain Bacteria; phylum Acidobacteriota; class Terriglobia; order Acidiferrales; family UBA7541; genus Acidiferrum. Next base: position 21,821 of record DASPTW010000035.1, on the reverse strand, counting down.
ACTTTGGCGCAAATGTCTTGGTGCCAACCTCGCAGACCGCGACGTCACTTCAAGTGACGGTTCCTGCTGCGGATGTTGCTACGGCAGGCCCGATCAATGTGACGGTGACCAATCCAGCTCCGGGCGGGGGCACGACCGGTGCGCAGACCTTTACGGTCAACAACCCGGCACCGACGATCAGTTCGCTCAACCCGAACGGCGTGACCGCAGGGAGCGGAGCGCTCACGCTGACCGTAAACGGCACTGGTTTTGTGTCCAATTCGGCCGTGAAATTTAACAACAACCCGAGGACTACCACCTTTGTCAGCTCGACGGAAGTGACGGCGTCTATTCTAGCTAGCGACGTTGCATCTACCGGTTCATTCCCAGTGACCGTTACGAATGCCGCGCCCGGCGGCGGTACCTCGAATTCTGTCAATTTCACGGTCAGCTCCGCGCCTAATCCTGTTCCTACTCTAACTTCCATCAGCCCCACTACAACCACGGCTCTTGGACCGTCCTTCACGATGACGCTCACTGGCACAAACTTCATCGCTAGCTCGACGGTGAACTTTGGCGCGAATCCGCCGCTTGTGCCTACTTCTCAGACGGCCACGTCGCTGCAAGTTACGGTTCCCGCGGCGGACATCACTGTTGGCGGAACGGTGAACGTGACCGTAACTAATCCCGCTCCCGGTGGAGGAACTACCTCCGCGCAAAGCTTCACCATCGACAATCCGCCAACCACGCTCACATCGTTCTCGCCCAGCAGCGCTACTGCGGGTGGACCTGCGTTCACGTTGACTATTAACGGCTCGAACTTCGTGAATGGCGCGACCGGAACGTTTAATGGCAACGTGAGAACCGTCAACTACGTTTCCTCCGCGCAAGTGACGATGTTGGTCACCGCTCCGGATATCGCTACCGCGGGTAGCCCCCCTGTCGTGGTGAGCAATCCTGCTCCTGCAGGCGGAACAAACGGAGCTTTGCTCTTCACCGTGAACAATGTTGTGCCGACTCTCACATCGATCTCGCCGACAAGTGCGACGGTGGGCGGCCCAGGTTTCACTCTTACCTTGACCGGCACGAACTTCGTATCCGGATCGACCGTGAAGTTCGGCACGGTTGCACCGGCGGCGACGTTCGTCAGCTCCACTCAGTTGACGGCTGCAGTTCCTGCGGTCGCTATCATCACGGCAGGCCCCCTGAATGTCAGTGTGTCCAATCCCGCTCCCGGCGGCGGAACTTCGGGCACACAAACGTTCAACGTCAACAATCCCGTGCCGACGCTGACCTCCATCAGTCCGACGAGCACGACGGTAGGCACCGGCGTGACGATGACGCTCACTGGCACAAACTTCGTGAGTGGCTCGACTGTGAACTTTGGCGCCAATGTGCTGAACCCATCTTCCCAATCCGCCACATCGCTCCAGGTAACTGTTCCAGCCGCGGATGTCGCCACGGCAGGCCCAATTAATGTGACGGTTACCAACCCAGGGCCGGGCGGCGGCACGACAACAGCGCAGACCTTCACCGTCAACAACGCGGCGCCGACATTGACCTCGATCAATCCGACAAGCACTACGACAGGCACCGGGGTGACGATGACCCTCACGGGCACGAACTTCGTGAGCGGCTCGACGGTGAATTTTGGGGCGAATGTGTTGGTACCAACTTCCCAGACAGCCATTTCCCTTCAAGTGACTGTCCCAGCCGCGGACGTCGCCACGGCCGGCCCAATCAATGTGACGGTTACCAACCCAGCGCCAGGAGGCGGCACATCGACGGCGCAGACTTTTACGGTGAACAACGTCGCGCCAACGTTGAGTTCTATCAATCCAACCAGCACTACCGCCGGCACCGGGGTGACGATGACGCTGACAGGCACAAACTTTGTCAGCGGCTCCACGGTGAACTTCGGCGCCAACGTGTTGGTACCGACTACGCAGACAGCGACGTCATTGCAGGTGACCGTCCCGGCAGCAGACGTCGCCACGGCAGGGGCCATTAACGTGACGGTGAAGAATCCCGCGCCGGGCGGCGGCACGTCCTCCGCGCAGACTTTCACTGTCAACAATCCTGTTCCGACCATCACTTCGCTTAACCCGAATGGCGTGACCGCGGGAGGCGCCGCGTTCACGTTGACCGTTACGGGAACGAACTTCGTTTCCGGTTCCACGGTCAATTTCGGCGCAAACCCGCCTCTCGTGCCTACCTCCCAGACAGCTACACAGTTGCAAGTGACTGTTCCGGCTTCTGACATCGCTACCGCTGGCAGCGCCAACGTGACGGTGACGAACCCTGCTCCGGGAGGAGGTACCTCGACAATCTTGGTGTTCAACATCTCGAGCGCGCCTAATCCGGTTCCGACGCTGACTTCCATCAGCCCGACCAGCACGACGGTAGGTACGGGAGTGACGATGACCCTTACCGGGACAAACTTTGTCGCCAGTTCCACCGTGAACTTTGGCGCGAACGTGCTGACCCCGACTTCGCAGACGTCCACCCAATTGGTGGTGACAGTCCCGGCCGGTGATGTTGCCGCCACGGGCACTGTCAACGTGACCGTAACGAACCCCGCGCCTGGCGGTGGAACTACGTCTGTACAGATCTTTAACATCAGCAACCCCGTGCCGACGCTGGCTTCCATCAGTCCGACCAGCACCACGGTGGGCACCGGCGTGACGCTGACACTCACCGGCACGAACTTTGTCACTAATTCCACGGTCAATTTTGGTGCGAATGTGCTGGTACCCACGTCGCAGACGGCCACGTCGCTGCAAGTGAGTGTTCCGGCTGCGGACGTTGCCGCTGTCGGCACGGTCAACGTGACCGTAACGAATCCCGCGCCTGGCGGTGGAACCACGCCTGCTCAGGCCTTTAGCATCAACAACCCCGCACCGACTTTGACATCTATCAGTCCGACTAGCACGACGCTAGGTACCGGCGTGACGCTGACGCTCACTGGCACGAATTTCCTCGCCGGTTCCACAGTGAACTTCGGAGCGAACGTGTTGGTACCGACGACTCAGACAGCCACGTCGCTGCAAGTAACCGTTCCGGCTGCGGACGTCGCTACGGCAGGCCCGATCAATGTGACGGTAACCAATCCGGCTCCGGGCGGCGGCACGTCGTCGGCTCAGACGTTCACGGTTAACAATCCAGCGCCGACACTCACGTCCATCAGTCCGACGAACACGACGGTGGGCACCGGCGTGACGCTGACGCTCACGGGTACGAACTTTGTGAGCGGCTCCACGGTGAACTTCGGAGCGAATGTGCTGGTACCGACGACGCAGACGGCAACATCACTGCAAGTGACTGTTCCAGTTGCAGACGTTGCCACGGCAGGTCCGATCAATGTGACGGTAACCAATCCGGCTCCGGGCGGCGGCACGTCGTCGGCTCAGACGTTCACCGTCAACAATCTCGCGCCGACACTGACCTCCATCAGCCCGACCAGCACGACGGTCGGTACCGGTGTGACGCTGACGCTTACCGGCACGAACTTTGTCGCTACCTCGACCGTGAATTTTGGAGCGAATGTACTCGTGCCGACTTCGCAGACGGCAACATCACTGCAAGTGACGGTGCCGGCCGCAGACGTCGGGACTACGGGAACAGTTAACGTGACCGTGACAAATCCTGCCCCGGGTGGCGGCACGTCAACTGCGCAAACGTTCTCGGTTAACAACCCCGTACCTACGCTGACCTCCATCAGTCCAACGACCACGACCGTGGGCACCGGAGTCACCTTGACGCTCACTGGCACGAACTTCGTCAGTGGCGCCACGGTGAACTTTGGGGCGAATGTGCTGGTGCCAGCCACGCAGACAGCTACATCGCTACAAGTGAATGTTCCGGCTGCGGACGTTGCCACGGCTGGCACGGTCAACGTGACGGTGAAGAATCCGACTCCCGGCGGCGGCACGTCGTCGGCACAAACCTTCACCGTCAACAACCCGGCTCCGGTTCTCGCTTCGCTCTCGCCTTCCAGCGGGAACGTAGCTGGCCCGGCATTTACGCTCACAGTCACTGGAACGGGCTTTATTAGCGGCGCCACCGTTCAATTCAATGGCGCCAACCGCACGACCGTTTTTGGCAGCGCCACCTCGGTCACGGCGTCCATCTTGGCTTCCGACCTATCGACTGCCGGAACCTTTAAGGTTACGGTGACCAACCCAACGCCGACCGTTGGGCCTTCCAACCAGCTGAGCTTCACGGTCGACAATCCTGTTCCGACCGTCGGTAGCGTCAACTCCGCTGGGCAGACGCACGTTCCTGGCGGCGCAGCATTCACCTTGACCGTCAACGGAACCAATTTCGTCTCCAGTTCCGTTGTGAACTTCTCCGTTGGCACAGCGGCGTCGAAAGCGGAGACCACCACTTTCGTCAGTGGCACGCAGATCACCGCTTCCATTTCAGCTAACGATGTGGCGACCGCCGGCACTGCCAACGTCACCGTAACGAACCCAAGCCCCGGCGGCGGAACCACGGCAGCCAACACCACCTTCACGATTGACGGCTACACGGTCAGTGGTCCGTCGACTCCACCATCCGTCAAGGCTGGCCAGCAGGCGATGATCACAATTACTGTCACGCCGTCGGCCAACGGCTTCGCCAATGCGGTGAACTTCGCCGTCTCCGGCCTGCCGAATCACTCGACTGGCACGTTCACCTCAGCCTCGGTCACGCCCGGCACAAAGGCGGCAACCACGACCTTGACTGTCACCACGACAGCAAACAGCGAACTGCCGCCTGGGGGCCCTGTCGATCCGCCGAGCGCACCGGTCCAGCGATTGCTGCCCATTTTGTGGCTTGCAGCGTTGCTGGTCGGAGCCTACTCGATGAAACTGACACGCCGTGTTCCACAACTTCGCCGTTACGCAGCCTTGGTGCCCTTGGCGCTGCTGCTCATCACGGGAGCCGTTATGGCCGGATGCGCGGGCCACATGAACGGCACGCCCAAAGGAACATACCAGCTAACCGTCACGGGAACTTCCGGCACGTTGCAGCAGACTGGCAACGTCCAGTTGACCGTCGATTAATCTCGCGTTGGACCGGGGAGGACTTCCTCCTCCCCAGTCCATGCGAGATCCGAAAGAAGCGGAGAATCACGGCCACAAATCTCGGGCTCCTCCGCCCTGGCTCCCAGCGTGAGACAGAGCGCCCTCTTGCCGCGGTCTTCCGGCCGATTACCTTTCGAATCCCCCGCATCGCGAATTCCTCCCATCCGCCTGCGCAAATTCCCGCTGGCGCTTCTTGCCATTCTGTTCAACAATTTCACCGTATGAGTGGATTTGAAGGGCTGCGGGTGCTGGCGCTCGAAAGCCGCCGCGCTCCTGAGCTTGCTAAGCTGATTTCTAGTTACGGCGGTCAGCCAGTAGTCGCGCCCGCCATGCGCGAAGTTCCGCTCGATTCGAATTCCGAAGCATTGCAGTTTGTTGGACGTCTGCTCGCGGGCCAGTTTGACATGGTCATTTTCCTGACCGGCGTTGGCTGTCGCGCCATCCTCGAAGTCGCCGAGTCAAAATATCGCCGCGACGATTACCTAGCCGCCTTGCGCCGCGTGAAAGTTGTGCCTCGCGGCCCGAAGCCCGTCGCTGTTCTTCGCGAACTTGGCGTGACTCCCACTCTCACGGTTCCCGAACCCAATACCTGGCGCGAGCTTCTGCAAACTCTCGACCAAGCCGCAAACTCTTCCCCTGACTTTCGTTTGCGCGGCGCTCGCATCGCGCTTCAGGAATACGGCGTCTCGAATCCCGAACTTATTGAAGCTCTTACGGAACGCGACGCTCGGGTTACTCGCGTACCTGTCTATCGCTGGGATTTGCCCGAAGATCTTGGTCCACTCCAATCTGCTATCCGCGATCTTGCTGCGGAAAAGGTCGACGCAGTGCTCTTTACGACCGGAATTCAGGTGGGTCACCTCTTTCAAGTTGCCGCGGAGATGAAACTTGAAGAAGCGATACGCCGCGGACTGCGCCGTGCGATTGTTGCTTCCATCGGTCCAACCACGACGGAAGAATTGCAACGGAAGGGAATCAACCCCGATTTCGAACCGTCACATCCGAAAATGGGTTTTCTGGTGAAGGAAACTTCTGACCGCGCGGCACAACTTCTTCTCGCCAAGCGCCAGGGAAGCGCTTCGGCTTAGATCGATTCGCACTTGCAATGCGGCAGCGATCGTCCCAATAGAGTTCGCGCTTTTCTTTCTATCCGGCAATCTCTTCTTGAATCCGTGCTTCGCCCAGGTTCAGGACGACCTCACGGAGCTTCGTCGCGGTCCATCCCAAACCGTCTTCATCCTCTTTGCGCGGTGCTAGCGGCCGAGCCACTTCTCCAATGATAAGCAGGGAAGGGGCGCCGACCCGCTCCTGAAACGCCAATTCTCTCAGAGTTGTCCGGTGAATCTCCTCGCCAGTTTGCGTTGCGTTGGCAACGATCACGCACGGCGTGGAATCATCGAGCCCGCCTTCCAGCATCTTCGCAGCGATCTCGCCGTAGTTCTTACCAGGCATGTACACCGCGTACGTCGCGTCCTTCATCATGGGGCCATTCCATTCCGGCGAAACGTTCCCCGCCGTATGGTGGCTCAGGAAAACGACCTTCGATGCGTACCGCCGGTCCGTCAGCGGTACTTTTGCTGCTGCCGCCGCTCCCATTGCCGACGTTACGCCGGGGATGACCTCAAAATCCACTCCTGCGCGTGCCAGCGCTTCCATTTCTTCGCCCACGCGGCCAAACAGCAGCGGATCCCCGCCTTTCAAACGCACCACCTGTTTTCCTTCGCGCCCCGCCGCGATCAGGGCGGAATGAATTTGCTCCTGGGAAATTCCAGCATGGCCACACCGCTTCCCCACGTTGCGTACCTGCGTCCACGGCGGTATCAGTTCTAGGATTTCCTGCGATACCAGGTGGTCGTGCAACACCACTTCAGCCGTGCTCAGAATCCGCACTGCCTGCACCGTCAGCAGTTGTGGATTACCTGGCCCCGCCCCCATCAAGTAGACTTTACCTCTTCGGATTGGCGTATTCATGGCATCATTCCTGCCGCTGTCTTGTCCTGACCAACGGCCTTCCCTCCGGCGCTTGTTGGATGCCCAGTGGCCATGGAGGGTCACTACCAAAGGCTAACACTTGGTTCGACGCGTCCTTCCGCTGAACATTTCATCCGGTGAATCGGAATTCTTGATAATTGTGCCGGTTTGCAGTCAATTTGGAGGCCTGGATTCTTCTCTAGTCTGCGACTCGTCTTAGTTCAAAATTGACCCGCAATCGTCTAAAGTGTTCAGGAATCTTCCGGGAGTGCCGCTGCCATGATCCGCATGCGCATCTTTCTTACCGTTTGCATCATCCTCCTACAAACTTTCCTTCTCAGTCGCCCGATCGCAGCCAAGAACCCTCACCTATTCAAAGTCGGCGTCGCCACTCGCGCCTTTACTCCTCCCGAACCATACAATTGGCGCGGCGCGAAGACCCACCAACTGCTCACCTCGATTTGGTATCCAGCCGCCCCGTCGGCTGCCGAGCAGTCCCAGTTTGTCGGTCCTTCCAACGCGCCTTTTGCTCTTGCTGGTTCTGCCGCCCCCGACGCGCCTTTCGCAGCGGCTCCTGCAAAATTCCCACTGATTCTTCTCTCCCATGGCACCGGCGGTTCTGCCTTGATGATGGCCTGGCTGGGCACCGCCCTTGCTTCGCACGGCTACATTGCAGCGGCTGTGAATCATCCCGGCAATAACGCCCTCAAGGACTACACGATTCAGGGTTTTTCTCTCTGGCAGGAGCGTGCCAAGGATCTTTCCACTCTCATCGATCTTCTTCTTGCGGATTCCGCTCTCGGCCCGCGCATTGACCCCAATCGCATCGGCGCGGCTGGTTTTTCTCTTGGCGGCTTTACCGTGATCGAAATCGCTGGTGGTCTCGCCGAGCTATCCCGCTACCAGGAGTTCTGCAGTTCTCCCCGCAAAGACGGCATGTGCATCGACCCGCCGGAATTTCCAAACCTTCTCGCGAAAACCACTGAGCTGGCCAAATCCGATCCCGATTTCCAGGCCGCCCTTCGCGATGCTGCCAAACCCCGTCGTGATCCGCGCGTCCGCGCCATTTTTGCCATGGCTCCGGCTCTAGGACCAGCGTTCTCCGTCGATTCTCTCGAAAAAATATCTGTTCCCAGCGCCGTAGTAGCTGGCACCGCTGACACTAACGTCCCTCCCGACACCAGCGCCAAATTCTTTGCCGCTCACATTCCCGGCGCGAAGCTCACTCTCTTTACCGGTGTCGGCCACTACACGTTTCTCGCCACCTGCGCTGAGCTCGGCCGCCGCAACCGCCCTGACCTTTGTGTTGATCCCGCCGGCGTCCTCCGCGACGACATTCACAAACAAACCGCCGACCTCGCCGCCGCTTTCTTCTCTTCTGCTCTAAAATGATTTTCTGATTTGTGCAACTGACGTTGGGCTGTGTGAGTATCTGGTCACTTCTTCGCGCGCTTGCGCTTTCGTACGAATGCCTTGAACGCTTCCGCGCTGGCCAAATCATGCAAGAGGTGTTTCCGCCCCTCGGGATCCATTATCGAAGCGAAAAGCTTTTCGCGCTCGGCTCCAAGGTGGTCAAGCCATGCTTCGTACTCGGGGCCAAACTCGTCTTCCAATTCCTTCCGAAGTCTCTGCGCCAGCGCAGGACTTTGTCCCGAAGTGGAAATCGCGATTTGCAGCGCTCCCCGCTGTACAACGGCTGGGTAGTAAAAGTCGCAAAGGTCGGGCACATCGACGATGTTGCAGAGCACGCCACGTCTCTGCGCTTCCTCAAAAATGCGCTGGTGCAATTCCGTCGAAGAAGTGGCTCCAACCACGAGGAACATTCCATCCAGATCATCCGGCTGCCACTCGCGGGCGTGCCATTCGATCTTTTTCTCTTCCGCCCACCCTTGTACTTGTTCGCTTGCCTTCGGCGCTACCACCTGAATTTTTCCCTCCGCCTCTAGCAAACTCGCGATTTTCGATTCGCCGATCGCGCCCGCGCCGACCACAAGGCATGCGCGCCCCGTCAGTTTGAGAAACATGGGGAAAAGTTTCGTGGGATTCATTTTCGGACGCGACCGCGCTATTGGGCTGCAGGATTGACTGGATATTTTACATTACACCTAGCTGGCGAGTGTTGAAATCGCCTTATGAAAGTTTCTCTGGCGTGAGCAGCGCGGTCATCTCCAGCACACGGTGATAGTAGTCGCGCTGAGTCAATTTCGAAGCAGCCGGTTCGTCTAGCAAAAAAGTCACATCCGGATGAAGCTGCAGTGCCGAAGCAGAAACCGCGCACGTGATCGGGCCCTCGATGGATTTGGCCACTGCTTCCGCCTTCGCTTCGCCGGTTGCCAACAAGAGTATCTTCCGCGCCTCCAGGATTGTCCCGATTCCCATCGTAATCGCGCAACGCGGGCTTTCTTCACCTGGGTCAAAAAATTTGGCGTTGTCGTCCAACGTCTCGCGGCTTAGCACTTTCAGGCGCGTCCGCGAAGCGATGCTCGATGTTGGCTCGTTGAAACCAATATGCCCGTTGCGGCCGATGCCGAGGAGTTGCAGATCGATTCCCCCCGCCTCCCGGATCGCGCTTTCATAAGACGCGCAATATTGCTCGTAATTGCCGCGGATCGTGCCATCGGGGATGTGAATATTCCGCGCCTGCACGTTCACGTGGCGAAAAAAATGTTCGTGCATGAAATGATGAAAGCTTTGCGGATGCGCTGGCGGAAGCCCGAGATACTCGTCGAGATTGAAGGTCACGGCCTGCGAAAAGTCGATTACGCCTTCTTTGTGCATGCGCGCGAGGTGCTGATACAGGCCGATCATCGTGCTACCCGTAGCGAGGCCGAGCGTCGTCGCGGGTTTCTTTTTGACCGCGCCGGCAATGAGCTGCGCCGCTTGCAGATTGATTCCTTCGTTGTCCTGTTTGAGGATTACCAGCACGCTTCGCCCTCTCGAGATTCTGCTCTGTGATGATTCGACAAATATTTCGCTTGGTTCAGAATGTTTCCGTGCAAAGAGAACGACACGCTGTAATGCTCAGCGGAACCGGCGAATCACCAGGTTGTGCCGGTCCGAGCGGTAAAATCCCAAAACGTACATGATGGCTTTGCCTTTCGTTGAATAAATGACTTGCCGGATTCGCAGAAGTGGCTCGCGCTTCGGAATGGCAAGCAGCTCCGCAATGCGTGGATCGGCGGCAGTCGCGTCCACTTCTTCGTCGGCGTAGCCAAGCTCGACGTTGAAGTCTCGCTCCAGAATTCCGAAAAGCGAATCTCTCCCGATGGGTGCGTCTTGCAATCCTGCAAATTCCGCAGCGTTCAGATAACAACTTTCCAAGGCAAACGGCTCCCCAGCCGCATGGCGCAGTCGTTCGAGTTTCAGAATGGCGCTCGTGGGAGGTAGCGATAGCCTCGCTGCGGCTTCATTCTCGTTATCAACGACCTTAGCGAACAGCACTTTCGAACCCGCGACGAGGCTCCGCGCCGCCATCTGCTCTGTATAGCTCATCAGCTTATTGAAGTGGATTTTGGGCGGCGCCACAAACGTCCCGATGCCGCGGCGGCGCTCCACCAAGTCTTCGCGTTCGAGGGAGGCCAGCGCGTGGCGCGCGGTCATCAGACTGACGTGATGAAGTTTGGCCAGGTCCCGCTCGGAAGGCACGGGATCGCCGGGTTGCAATTGCCCCGATTCGATACGTCTGCGAATAGCGCACTGAATCCTCTGGTACGCGGGGAGATCGTTCAAAGGACGGCGGGAGACGCCCGTGGCCGTCGAGAGGGATTTTTTGTTCGAAGGCATCAGTTGCACCCGAAAGAATGAAAGAACGATATTCTAAAATGAAAATCCGTCAAGCATGAAGAAGAGAGCCGGCCTTCGCGTACCACTTTCGTACTATAGAGCAGCATATCTTTACTGCTATAGGGCGCATTTCCACAACCCTTTATAAATCAAGTTTTCGCGCTTGACAATGGGGAATAGGTGCTATATAGCTATGAGCCATCCGGTGCTATAGCTGATTTGGGGTGCTTGGGCAGAACTGATGAGCCATCGCGGTGGCTCAGGCTTTCACGAATAGACCTCTTCCAGGTGCGATGAGGACCCGGAAGGAGAAGCAAGCTATGCGAAAGACGAACAACGCGGCGAACTCTGTGGCCAAGAAGCGGTGGACCAAAACAGCGGAACGGATGAGCTACCAGAAGCTCGTCGGTAGCCTCGCGGCAGAAATGGCGGAATGTGTCCGTTCCCAGCACAGTGGTGAGTTTCGCGCCCCGTTTCAGCTGGTGATCGTTGATCCCCAGGGCGCAGTGGTGTTCCAGGGCGAAGTGAGCGAAGACTGGAACGTCCGCCACGACGGATCGGCTTGCATCGTCCGACGCAGTCATTTTCCTGCGACCGCCTTGTTGACAGACCGCTCCCTGGTGACCCGCACGTTTCAAATTGAACGCGCAATCTAGTTGCCCCACTCTCACTTTCAAAATTGTTCTTGGGTTTCCGAGAAAACTTCCTGCGCAAGGTGGAAAGCGGAATTGGCCGCGGGAACGCCGCAATAAATCGCTGTCTGCAACAGAACTTCCTTGATCTCTTCGCGCGTGACTCCGTTATTCAGCGCCGCGTGCAAGTGCATTCGCAATTCGTCGGAACGGTTTAGAGCAACCATCATTCCCAGCGTAACCATGCTGCGTGTCTGCCGCGAGAGCCCGGGGCGTGTCCAAATCTCCCCCCAGGCGTAGCGCGTAATCAAGTCCTGGAATTCTTCATTGAACTCGTTGCGGTTCTTCTGCGCGGCATCGACATGAGCATCACCCAGCACCGCGCGGCGAACCCTCATTCCTTGTTCATAGCGCTGGCGTTCGTCCATCGGCGAGCCTCCTCAGGAGTTTAAAAAGTTGACGACTTCGCGGGTGAAGCGCTCCGCATCTTCGATGTTCGAAAGGTGCGCGGCATTGAGCTCCACAAAACGAGCGTTTGGAATATTTTTTGTGAGGAACTGGCCATCCGCGGGAGGCGTAGCCGGATCGTGAGTGCCGGAGATGACCAGAGTAGATGTTCGAATGGCGCACAACCTCTCGCGAAAATCGAAGTCGCGCACCGCCGCGCAATTGGCGGCATAGCCCTCGAGACTGGTTTCCTCCAGTGTCTTGTGTGTGCTCGCAATCGAAGGCGGATTCTTCTGCCGGAAAGCGGGGGAAAACCAACGCTCGATGGCAGCAGCTGCTACCGGTTTCATTCCTTGCTTTCGAACCGTCTCGATGCGCGTGTTCCACATTTCGGCGCTGCCGATTTTCGCGGCGGTGTTGCATAGCACGAGCTTTCCGAGCCGGTGCGAAGCGTTCGCGCCAAGCCACATTCCGATCATCCCGCCCATCGATAGGCCGCAAAAATGAAAGCGATCGATCTTCAGGGCATCGGCTAACGCAAGAACATCTTTCGCGAGCTGTTCAATTGAATATGGGCCCTGCGTAACGGAAGATTTGCCGTGCCCTCGCGTATCGTAGCGAAGCAAGCGAAAGGATTTCTGAAACGCCGCAGCCTGAGGATCCCACATCTGAAAATTCGTTCCCAGAGAATTGGAAAGTACCAATATTGGCTTTCCAACTCGCCCCTCCAGCGCGTAGTGAATCCGCGCCCCATTGGCATCCACTATGTTGGGCTCAACTTGAGGCATCGTTTTATTCTTCTCCCGCTGGAATTTTGCCGCGGCTCGCAGCAACTACTCGATAGACATATTCTTCTGCGGCGCCAAGATACTTACGCGGATCGAACAAGCGATCCAGATCGGCGACCGCGAGATGCGCATTGACTTTTGGGTCGGCGCTCAAGATGGTGCGGAGTTCCCGCTTGTCACGCAGTGCCCGCTTGCACGCCGCCTCCACAAGTTCGTGTGCTTTCGGTTTTCCGATTTTTTCGCCGAGCGCCATGGTCACGGCTTCTGCGAAAATCAGGCCGTGCGTAAGATCAAGATTCTTGCGCATGCGTTGCGTATCGATTTCCAGTCCGGGAGCGATGGCGGCGAGCTGGTGAACAGCTCCTGCGGTCAATTGAACGAGGTCCGGCAAGACCTCCCATTCGGAGTGCCAGCCGCCGAGGCCGCGTTCGTCTTCCTGCGGCATAGCCACAAGCAAGCTGCTCACTAGGCCCGGCACGCGCATCGCAGCCGCCAGCATCACCGCGGAGCTGACGGGATTCCGTTTGTGCGGCATGGTCGTTGAGCCGCCGCGTCCTTCACCCGCAGGCTCGAAAATTTCTGCAACTTCCGATTGCATGTGCAAGGAAATGTCGCGGGCAATTTTCCCGCATGTTCCTGCGCACAAACTCAACGTAAGCCCCACTTCGGCCATGCGATCGCGATGGCTGTGCCACGGAATATCCGGCAAGCCGAGGCTCAGCTCGGCAGCGAGCATGCTGGCAACGTCCGGTCCGCGGCTTCCGAGCGCGGCCAGCGTCCCAACAGCGCCACCAAACTGCAGAACGAAGCAGCGCGTCCGGGTTTCTGCAAATCGCCAACGGTGGCGAACAATAGCATCCAGCCAGCCTGCGATTTTGATGCCGAGCGTCGTCGGCAAAGCCTGCTGCATCCATGTCCGCCCAGCGATCAGCGTGGAGCGATGCTTCTGCGCCAGCTCACCGAAAGGTTGCGCGAGGCTGTCGAGATCGCGCCCAATCAAATCGAACGCGGCGCGCAACTGAAGAATGCGTCCGGTGTCGATGGCGTCCTGGCTGGTCGCGCCCCAGTGAACAAAATGTGCGGCCTGTTTGTCGTCTTTGGCCACGAGCGCCGTCAAATGTTTGACCAAAGGGATGGCCACGTTGCCCGAACGCGCGGCGGCTTGCGCAATCGCCGCAGCATCAAAAAGTTCAGCGCGGCACTTGGCTGCGATGGCAGTGGCCGCGGCTTGGGGAACCACGCCGACGCGAGCTTCGGCACGAGCGAGCGCAGCTTCGAAGTCCAGCATGCCTTGCAACGTAGAGCGGTCGGAAAAAACGGCGTCGATAGCCGGCGAGCGAAACAGCGGATCAAGTAAATTCATGCGAAGAGTGTAATCACTCCGGGCAGACAAACAAAACGGTTTTGGAAGACCGGACTGAGCATCGTCCACGTTGCTCGACAGGCCCGTGTTCTTTCCGCAGCGATCTATAGACGAATCGCAACGTAACGCGTGGTGCGCTCAAAGCCCGAAAACGTCTGCAACGCAAATTAAACGCGTTCGAGAATAACGGCTATGCCTTGGCCGACGCCGATACACATGGTGCAGAGCGCGTAGCGGCCGTTTGTGCGCAAAAGCTGGTAGAGCGCGGTGGTAACGAGGCGAGCACCGCTCGCGCCCAACGGATGACCAATGGCGATCGCGCCGCCGTTGGGATTCACATGCGCCGCGTCATCAGGAATCCCAAGATCGCGGAGAACTGCGAGGGCTTGCGAAGCGAACGCTTCATTCAGCTCGATGACGTCCATTTGGTTTAAGGCCAATCCTGCTTTCGCCAGAACTTTGCGCGTCGCTGGCGCCGGACCCATGCCCATGATGCGCGGAGCGACTCCCGCAACGGCAGCCGCGATGACGCGAGCTTTGGGTGTTAGGTTGTAACGCCTCACCGCGTTTTCGGAAGCGAGCAGCAAAGCACAAGCTCCGTCATTCACTCCGGAAGCGTTTCCCGCGGTAATTGTCCCGTCGGGTTTCACAACCGGCTTCAATTTGGTAAGAGCGTCGAGGGTCGTGTCCGGACGCGGATGCTCGTCTTCCGCGAATAGCACAGGATCGCCTTTTTTTTGCGGAATGGGGACGGGGACGATCTCCTGACTCATCCGGCAGGAACGAATCGCATCGGCGGCACGCTGCTGGCTGCGAAGCGCAAAGAGATCCTGGTCCTGTCGCGAGATATGGAATTCTTCGGCGACGTTTTCTCCGGTTTCCGGCATCGAGTCGGTACCGTACCTGGCTTTCATGAGCGGATTGACGAACCGCCAGCCAATGGTGGTGTCTTCCATTTTCAGCGAGCGCGAGAACGCGCTGTCCGCCTTGCTGATCACGAATGGCGCGCGCGACATGCTTTCCACACCGCCCGCGATAATAAGGTCCGCTTCGCCGGACTTGATTGCGCGCGAAGCGACTGCGACCGCGTCCATGCTTGAGCCGCAGAGCCGGTTCACCGTCGATCCGGGAACTTCTTTGGGCAATCCGGCAAGGAGAAGCGCCATACGGCCGACATTGCGATTGTCTTCGCCGGCCTGGTTAGCGCAACCGTAGCTTACGTCGTCCACCGAGTTCCAGTCGACGCTGGGATTGCGGTCGATGAGAGCTTTGATGGGAATAGCCGCCAGGTCGTCCGTGCGGATCGCGGCAAGCGTTCCGCCGTAGCGGCCAAACAGTGTTCGAATAGCGTCACAAATATAAGCAGTTTCCATAAAACTTCCTCTGGAGCGATTTCGATAGCTCTATCTTATACGGAATCGCAGCAACGCAACCATGTGGGCCTGCCATTCGACTGATTGGCGCTGTTTGCCTTCCAGCTGCGTCCTCAGCATTAAGAATAAAAAAGCGCTCCGCGGAAAATTGGAATTTGACCGCGGAGCGCGAGGAAGAAGCCTTAGGAAGGGTTATTTTTCCCGGATACTGACGGACTGAGTCAGCTTGAAATCGAGCGGAGTTTCCGCGGAAAGTGTAATGTCGCGATTGCCGGTGAGACCTGCGCCCCCGGTTCCTGCGGCAGCGCCGATCAGTGCACCGATCGCCGCTCCTTTGCCTCCGCCTGCAATCGCGCCGATGGCCGCGCCACCCGCTGCGCCCCCGCCTACCATCGTGGCGGTCCGCTTGCCTTTGCCCTTGCTTGACATGGTGGCAGAGGTGGTCTGAATCTCGTGCTCTTTCTCGCCAACGGTAACACTGGTCAACTGAAGATCGAGGCTCGCGCCGCCTTTGAACCGGCCGGCGGACTTTGCGTCCTTGACCACGCCTTGCACACGCGCGCCCTTGGGAATGGCGACCTTGCCTTCCACTTCAACGGGCGATTCAACAGTGGCGGAAAACTTGTCGCCAGAGGCGCTGCCTTTGGAACTTAGCGTTTGGTCGAGCACAACGGTAATGACGGTGTCCGTTGGAACGACCAGGGGTTTCGGTTCGAGCGCATGCCGAACAGCAGACCTCGCGGACTCACCCGCGGAAGCGGACGAACTAGAGTTCGAGTTCGCATCCTGGCTGGCTTGCTGGTCGGCCGATTTTTGACAGCCGGAATTCAGCGCAACGATACATAAGGCACACACAAAAAGCGGAACAAAACGGCGAATCATCCATATCCTCCAATGGGGCTGGGACCTCTATTCCTCAAACATACCCTACCGACCGATGAAATCAAACGCCGCCGCAAACTCGTGATTGCATTTTCCAAACGGAGGGCGGGTTCCGAAGTGGAAAGGCTCTCGGACGATTCCGAGCCGAATCCAAGAACTCGACCCCAAAAGGTTAGAAGGCTCAAAGAATTTATAGTTCAATTTAGCTCACGCAATCACCTCGAAACGATGAAAAGCAAGGAACTAAGCGGCAGAAAGAGGAAGCCGGGCAAAGAACACGAAATCGCCCAGTCGTGAAGCAGCCGCTCGCTCGTGGCAAGAAACATGCACACTTTGCGCACGCAGCGACAGAATCCGGACAAGACAGGGGCGGTTCGAGCAAAGGATGAGCACACACCGAGTCCTCATTATTGACGACTCCGTCGTCATCCGCCGGGTGCTCAGCGAAGCCCTGAAAGCGGACCCCACAATAGAAGTGGTAGGGCATGCCGCAGACGGCCGGATCGGCCTTTCTAAGATTACTCAGGTACAACCCGACCTCATCACTCTGGATATTGAGATGCCGGGCCTGTCCGGATTTGAAACCCTCAAGGAAATTCGCAAGCTTTATCCCAAACTTCCCGTGATCATGTTCAGCACGCTGACGGAAAAAGGAGCGGCGGCTACTTTGGATGCGCTGGCGTTGGGCGCCAGCGACTACGTTACGAAGCCGAGCAACACGGGGAGCCTCGATGTCACGCTGAAGCGCATCCGGGAAGAGCTCATTCCGAAAGTGAAGGCACTGTGCTCGCGATCTTCGGGCCTGAGCCTGCTTGAGCCCAGCCCAAATGCGAAGCAGCCGGCGGCTTACGCGAACATTCCACAACGCCGGCCGTCAGGCCGGATTGAAGTGCTCGCTATCGGGACCTCGACCGGTGGACCAAACGCACTGTCCGCGGTATTGCCGGCGTTGTCCCGTGATTTCCCCGTTCCCATCGTCATCACTCAGCACATGCCGCCTTTGTTTACGCGGCTGCTTGCCGAGCGACTGGATAAAGAGTCACAAATACAAATTCGCGAAGGAGTCTCCGGAGGTGTTCTCACACCCGGCAAGGCCTGGATCGCCCCGGGAGATCATCACATGGTGCTGGAGAGGCAAGGAACGACGGTGAAGCTGAGCCTGAACCAAGAACCTCCGGAGAACTCCTGCCGGCCGGCGGTGGACGTGATGTTCCGCTCGGTAGCTAACGTGTACGGCCCGGCGGCGCTGGCGGTAGTAATGACGGGGATGGGTTCGGATGGAGTGCGTGGCTCGGCAGAAGTGCGCGAGCGCGGTGGCGCCGTCGTCGTTCAAGACGAAGCAAGCTCCGTGGTATGGGGCATGCCTGGGCAAGTGGCGGCAGCGGGCCTTGCAGACCGCATAGTGCCTTTGGAGGGATTGGCCTCTGAGATCGAGAGGCTCGTTAGAAATGCCGGAACCGGTCCGAGTGTAGGTTCTGCGAAACGACAAGAGCCGGAGAACAAAAAGTCACCCGCTAACGACAGAGCCGTTGGGCAGCCAATTGTTGGATTGCCTCGAGCGGAGTAGAGGAAAAATGGCGACGGAAGCGCCCACCGCCGGGCAAAACACCACGGCCATTGACGACCTGCAGGACCCAATCTACGTGCGGCTACGGGACTTGGTCTACCAAGCTTGCGGCATCTACCACCCAGGCGAAAAGTTATACCTGCTGGCTGGCGCGTGTAAAAGGCGCCTGAAAGCTGCGAACGCGAATGACATACGCGGCTATATGGACATCTTGAGCAGCGCGACAAGACGCGACGCCGAACTGCGAGAGCTGCTAAATGAAATTACAATCGGCGAAACCTGCCTGTTTCGCAGCCAGCCGCAGCTCAACGCGCTTCACAACGTGATCCTGCCGGAGATTGTGGCTGCCCGCTCGAAAATGGGGCTGAAGCGGTTGCGGGTGTGGAGCGCAGGCTGTTCGACAGGCGAAGAACCCTACACGTTGGCCATGTTCTTGAGCGAGGAATCCGAAAAGCTCCTGCAGGGTTGGACTTTCGATATTTCCGGCGTGGACATCAATGAAGAAGCCGCCAACTTGATTCAGTTTCAAAACGCGTACCAGGCTTCCGCACAGGTCTCCACGATTATTAATACTCTCTTGCAGGACACTTTTAATATGGTGCAATGACCATGAGTATCAGGCTCAATCCCAATCTCCTACCGGACCTCCTGGCTTCCATTCAGCAAAGCCAGCAGAATGAAGCTACCGCGACCGCACAAATCGCCTCTGGCCAGAGCGTCAATCAACTCTCCGACAATCCCGCTGCCGCCGCCGCTCTCGTTACCAATCACGCGCAGTCCGCGCAGGACGACCAGTTCTTGCAGAACGCCAGCACTTTGACGGCGCGCTTTCAGACCGCAGACTCCGCTCTCAGCAACGTCACACAGGTTCTCACTCGCGCCGTATCGATCGGCACGGAAGGCGCCAACGGCACGGTCAGCGCTGCCGACCAGCAGGCTATCGCTCAGGAAGTGCAGGGGCTTCAATCTCAGCTCGTAAATCTGGCGAACACTTCCTACCAAGGCACCTACCTATTTGCCGGCACTGCGGTTAACACTCAGCCTTTTACGCTCAACATCGCCACGGGTGCAGTCACCTACAATGGCAACGCCGGTGTGAGTTCGACCGAGCTTTCCGAAGGCAACTCTATCAATACGAACATCCCGGGAAGCCAGCTCTTCCAAAGCGCTTCGGGGGATGCTTTTGGCGCGCTGCAAAATCTCTATAGTTCCTTGATGGTGGGGAATCAAGCTAACATTGGCGCTGCCGTAACTCAGGTCCAAAATGCGCTGAATGAAGTTAGTACCCAGCGCGTGTTCTACGGCAACGCTATGAATCAGGTCGATCTGAGCGAAAGTTTTCTCAATCAGGACAAGGTTAATCTCAGCAGCCAGGAGAATGCGCTGGTGGGCGCCGATCTTGCCCAAACCGCCACCAACCTTTCCCAGGCGGAGCTTGCTAATCAGGCGACCTTAAGCGCCACCGCGAAGATCCTTAGTCTCCCGACGCTGCTGGACCTGCTCACCTAGCGAACCGCTTGCGCATCGAGGCTCGGAGAACTGGCTTTGGTCTCCATCGTACCTCTTTACACAAACCTGGCCTTTCTGCTTCTTTCCACCGCCATGTTTTTTACGCTGAAATAGTAAGGTAACGTCACCGAGCTTTCAGCTTTTTTCGGGTGCATCATGAAATTCCAGGTGAGATTGATTTTCGCGGCTGTGCTCTTTCTTTTTCCGGCCTTAGCCGCTGCGCAGACTTCCGGTCTTGTCGCCTGCTCGCGGCAGGATACCTACACCTATCTCTACAGCTCCATGACCACTCTGGATGTCTTGCGCACCTTGCCATGCGGCGAGCAGGTTGACATCATCGGCCGCTACGATGGCTACTTTGGCGTGCGCACTTCCAAAGGCGAAATCGGCTACATCGCCCAAGGCAGCATTTTTCTGCTCAAGGAGAAGCCAGGTGGCAAGTCGCCGCAGCCTGCTCCAGTGCAGCCCTCTCGGCCCCGTACCGCGTATGACGAGCCTGCTGCCCCTCCGCCTGCTCCCGCAAATCCCATCCCCGCAGGCTTTGATCTCACACTGCCCAACGCCACACCCATCAAGCTGAAACTTAACAAACTGCTTTCCTCCGAAACCGCCCATGTCGGCGACGTCGTTGATCTCACCGTGGCGGAAGACGTTTTAGTCGACGGCCTCTGTGTGATTCCGCGCGGCGCGGCGGCGGTCGGTATCGTTTCGGAGGCGGAGCCCAAAAAGCGCCTTGGCCATGGCGGAAAGCTGGGGTTGGGAATTAATTTCGTTCGCTTGGCGAATAACGACAAAGCCGCTGTGCGCTCTTTCCAGGAGAGCGCCGCTGGAACTTCCACGGCCGGCGCCATTAACCCACTGGCTCACGGCAAAGAGGTCGTTTTTGCGCAAGGGGCCGAGTTTACAGCCTACGTGGACGGCGACATTCACCTGAAGCGCTCCGCCTTCCAGCCTCCAAAGGACGCTTCCGCCTCCGCGCCTTCAGCGCAAAATCCTTCTCAACCGCATCAGCGCTGACGTTTCGCAGTCTTTCAGCTTGCCCCGTCACGGCAAGTCTTTGCTCAGTCTCTCCAGAACTTCTTTTGGCTCCGTTTTAGCTGGGTTGTTCAAGTATTTTCCGAAGAAAACCAGGTAGCGTTGCCAACGATCCTGGACGTGCTTCGGCTCCGTAAAGCCGTGGTTCTCCCGCGGATACGTCACGTATTCCACGGGAACGTGGCGCTCGACCAGCCCGCGATAAAACTCCTCGGCTTGTGGAATTGGAACGCGCGTATCCGACTGCCCATGCAGGATCATTGTCGGTGTCTTTACGTTTGAGATGTACTTCATTGGCGAGTGGTCCCAATATTCCTGGAAATTGTCCCAGGGCGCCTTCTCGCTGTAGAACACCCTCATATATCGGTGAATATCCGTCTGCGAATACATGGAGTAAAGATCGGGCAGGCCCGCGCCGGGTGAAATCGCCTTGAACCTGTCGGTCTGCGTGTCGATCCACATCGTCATGTAACCGCCGTAGGACCACCCGAACGCTCCCAATCGGTCCGGATCTGCCAAGCCCTTATCCACCATCGCTTGCACGCCGCTCATGTCATCTTTGTAATCGCCGATACCCCAATCGTTCTGATTCGCACTCGCGAATTTTTCTCCGCGCCCGGTTGAGCCTCGGAAATTCGGCTCCAGCACCACATAACCGTTCGCCGCCATAATCTGCTCTGTCGGATTGAAAGTAAGCAGGGATGCTCCTGTTGGTCCACCGTGCGGATTCAGTAGGAAGGGGTACTTGCGCGACGAATCGAAATCGACCGGCTTCGTCACGATGCCATCGATTTCCATTCCATCTTTGCTGCTCTTCCACTTCGCTATTTCGGTGCTGCCCAGCGCGTATTCTGCGAGCCACGGGTTCTGATTTGTCAACGGCTGGATTTCTCGGAAAGTCAGGTCGCTTCGGAACACTTCCGCAGGGTGTTCCGGGTCGCTCCACACCCCGATAGCAGTCTGCCCGTTCTTGCTGATTTCACTCAGCTCGATCATTCCAGGTCTGGCGGCCACCTGGCGTACGCTGCTGGATGCGACATCGGCGGCAAACACTTCCATCGCTTCGTGATTGACTGCGCTGAAATAAATGGTCTTGCCGTCCGTTGTCCAGATCGGCTCGCCGCAGTTCAGCTCAAACCCGCCGCTCAATTTCTTTGCTGGACCCCCGTCGGCCCCGACCACGAAAAGGTTCGTCTGATAAACAGCGACACCGCGGAAACTCAAAAAGGCCACCCATTTGCCATCTGGTGACCACCTCGCCGTGCTGGTGAAATCCGTCGTGTCCGCCAACTTCCGCTGCTTTCCGCTCGCCACGTCCAGGACCCATGCCGTTTGCTGGGAGAAATCGTCCGCTTTAGGAGTCGGATTACTTGTAAACGCAATGCGCGTGCCGTCCGGCGACCATCGCGGGTCACTGATGGTG
>DASPTW010000034.1:0-15744 GCA_035623215.1 Candidatus Acidiferrum sp. | reverse complement strand
GATGGGCAAAGTGCTGGCCGAGGCGCGCGGCGACGTGCAGGAAGCCATCGACATGACGTATTACATGGCCGGCGAAGGCCGCCGGTTATTTGGACAGACCACTCCTTCCGAGTTGCCGAGCAAATTTGCGATGAGCGTGCGCCAGCCCATTGGTGTTTGCGGAATGATTACGCCGTGGAATTTCCCGATGGCGATTCCGTCGTGGAAGATGATGCCGGCGCTGGTTTGCGGAAACACGGTGGTTCTCAAGCCCGCCGAAGATACGCCGCTTTCTTCCTACCATTTGGTGCAGGTGCTGACGGAAGCGGGAGTGCCGCGAGGCGTGGTGAATTTGGTGAGCGGCGACGGCCCGGGCGCCGGCGCGCCACTTTCGCAGCACAAAGACGTTCAGGTGATCAGTTTTACGGGATCGACGGTGGTTGGGCGGATCATTGCACAGGCGTGCGCGCCAGATTTCAAACATTACAGCCTGGAGATGGGCGGCAAGAACATCATCATTGTAATGGAAGATGCAAATCTCGATCTCGCCGTGGATGGCGCGGTCTGGGGCGGCTTCGGCACGA
The DNA here is from genome assembly GCA_035623215.1 of Candidatus Acidiferrum sp. GTDB lineage: Bacteria > Acidobacteriota > Terriglobia > Acidiferrales > UBA7541 > Acidiferrum. The sequence continues at coordinate 15,181 of DASPTW010000034.1, read as the reverse complement.
GCGGGCAACGCTGCACCGCGGCGAGCCGCATTGCGGTTCACAAGAGCGTGTACAAGGAATTTGTGACGCGCTTCGTGGAACGCGCCAAGTCGCTGAGAGTCGGAAACGGCCTGGATCCGGCAACGGAGATGGGGCCGTGCATCAACGAACAGCAATTGAAGACGGTGATGAGCTACGTCGAGATTGGCAAGAATGAAGGGGCGAAACTGCTGACGGGCGGGAATCGGTTGGACGGCGGCGCGTATGACAAGGGCTGGTTCCACGAACCGACGGTCTTTGGCGATTGCGCGCCCAACATGCGAATCGCGCAGGAAGAAATTTTCGGGCCGGTCGTCTCGGTGATTCCGATTGAAAGCTTGGAACAAGCTATCGCCGTGGCCAACGGGGTTGCCTATGGATTGTCCGCATCGATCTACACGCGAAACGTCAATCGCGCGTTCCAGGCCACTCGCGACATTTACACTGGAATCGTCTACGTAAACGCGCCGACGATTGGCGCGGAAACTCACTTGCCGTTTGGTGGCACAAAACAAACTGGCAACGGCCACCGCGAAGCAGCCATCGCTGCCATCGATTTCTTCACCGAATGGAAGACGGTTTACATCGACTATTCCGACAAGCTCCAGCGCGCTCAAATCGACAACGCCTAGGTTACATACGGGCGATACCAACACGTGGCATTGGTTTCGGTTCGTCGAGTGGGCCTCTGAGGCTAGTGAAACAATTGGAAAATGACCGCATGGCGCACGAAAACTAAGCCGATCTTTCTGATAATTTTTGGTCTCATTCAGGTGGGCGGCGCATTGTGCAGCCTCGGTGCAGCGATCGTGAAAAGCCAGCTCCTATGTTTTTGCTCCTGGGTTTTGCTGCTCCCCGGCAGCCTGCTAGGCGGGCTCCAGTTTTGCCCGCCCCGCGGAGAGGGCCCTTCGTCTTTATGGACGCGCCTCGCGGTCCTAGCGAATTTCGCTCTCTTCACACTTTTTGCCTTTCTGTTGCGAGAACGCCGAAATGACAACTGAACCGGCGCCGTGCGTTGACCAGCCTTGACACGCTTTTTACAATAGAGGTAGCGCTCTTAGACACTTGGAGTAGAGTGCTGCTATGAGGAACCCTGCGCTGCAAGAACGGCGCAACCGCCAAATCCTGGCCGACATCGTCCGTACTTATATTGAGACGGGCGAGCCGGTATCGTCGCGCGCGATTTCCAGGGGTTTCGAGGAATCGCTGAGCACCGCAACGATTCGCAACGTGATGGCGGACCTGGAAGACGGCGGTTTTCTTTACCAGCCGCACACATCAGCTGGCCGCGTGCCGACAGCGGCAGCGTACCGGTTTTTTGCGCAAGAGATCGCCTCGCAGGCGACGCTCGCGGTCGGCGATCGCGAGTGGATTCAGCGGGAAATGAGCGGAGCGAAGAGCGCTGCGGAAATAACCGAGCGGGCCGGGCACGTGCTCGCGGAAGTTTCGAACGGCCTTGGAATTATTGTCTCGCCGCCGCTGAGCAAAACGGTTCTTGAGCACGCGCGGATGTGGCTGCTGCCTGACGGACGCGTGGTGGTGGTGCTGATTTCTCCCGGCGGCAATACGCGCGACAAAGTCTTGCGGCCTGCCCGGCTCTTTACGCAAGCAGAGCTAGATGCCACCGCAGATTTTCTGAACCGCCATTACTCTGGCTGCACGCTGGAAGCGATTCGAGCGGATCTGCTTCAAAAACTGGCCGCGGACCGCGAACGCTACGAAGGCATTGTGCAAAGCGCGCTGTCTCTCTGTGGCCCGGAAGTGCTCGGGGATGAATCGGCCTCGCAGGTGCATGTGGAAGGGACGGCGCAGATCATCGGCACCGCGGAGTTTGCGAATCAGGCGCAGTTGCGGGAGCTGCTTGCGGCCATCGAGGAGAAGCACCGTTTAGTGACGGTTCTCAACGCTTGCATTGAAACGCCCGAGCCGGTGCACGTGCAGATTGGAGTTAAGGAAATATCCGAGGCAGGGGATAATCTCGCGCTCATCAGCGCTCCCTACATGCGCAATGACTTGGTGCAGGGCTCCCTGGGTGTGCTGGGACCGACGCGCATGCACTATGAACGCGCGATGACCGCGGTGGCTTACGTCGCGCAACTTTTCAGCGAAGCGCTCAGTAAAATCTGAAAGATAAGCATTTAGGAGAAGCAGCAAAGTGACCGAACGGGATATCAAGATCAAAGTAAACGTGAACAGCTCTGAAGTGGAAGCAAGCGCTGAGCCCAAGGCTGTCGCGGCGGACAACGGCGCGGCCGACGCAGGAGTTGCCAAGTTAACTGCGGACTTGGACGAATTGCGCCAAACCCTACAACGCCGCCAGGCGGATTTTGAGAATTATCGCAAGCGTGTCGAGAAAGAGCGCTTTGAGGATTCCAAGCGCGCCACCGGCCGCGTTATTGAAACGCTGATCCCGATCATCGACGGTTTCGAGCACGCGCTGGCAGCGCATCGCGAAGCCGAGTACGAAAATTACCGCAAGGGATTTGAGCTCATCCACAAGCAGCTTCTGGATAACTTGGCAAAGCTCGGCGCCGAGCGTGTTGAGCCACTCGGCAAGCCGTTCGACCCTCACCTTCATCAGGCCGTGGACCGCGTGGAAACTTCCGAGCACGCAGACGGCACCATCCTGCAAGTTTTTCAGCCGGGCTACGTATTTCATGGAAGGGTGCTGCGTCCCGCGATGGTGCGTGTAGCGGTGCATCCCAGTGCCGCATCGAAAGAAGCAGTCAACTAAAGGAGCTCGCAAGTTTCCATGCCCAAAGGGAATCAGCGCGATTATTACGAGGTGCTGGGAGTTACGCGCACCGCGGCTGTCGAGGAAATTAAATCTGCCTATCGAAAAGCGGCGCTCAAATGGCATCCGGACCGCAACCCGGAAAACAAGTCCGAGGCGGAATCCAAGTTTCGCGAGTGCACCGAAGCCTACAGCGTCCTGAGCGATCCGCAGAAGAAGCAAATCTATGACACCTATGGCCACGCGGGGCTTTCCGGCGCGGGCGCGGGGCAAGGCTTCGACCATACCGTCTTCCAGGACTTCCACGACATTTTTGGCGATTTCTTTGGCTTCGAGGATTTGTTTGGCGGCGGAGCGCGGCGTACGCGTGGACGCGCTCAGCGAGGCGCGGACTTGCGGTATGACATGACGCTGACTTTCGAAGAAGCGGCCGCTGGCGTCGCGACGAAAATCAAACTGCCACGCCAGGAGTTTTGCGAAGCCTGCAACGGGACTGGAGCGAAGAAGGGAACGGGCGTGCAGTCCTGTCAAACCTGCGGCGGCCGCGGCCAGCTCGCGTATCAACAAGGATTTTTCACCATTACGCGTACGTGCCCGGCTTGCCAGGGCGCGGGGCAAATCGTCAAAGAACGCTGTCCAGAATGCCGAGGCCAGGGACGCATCGAACGCGAGAAGACCATCGAGCTGCGCATTCCGCCTGGTGTCGACACGGGAACGCGCCTGCGTGTCGCGGCTGAAGGCGAGCCCGGTACGAACAACGGCTCTCCCGGCGATCTTTATGTCGTGCTGGAAGTCAAAGAGCACCCCTTTTTCGAGCGGCGCGGCGCTGATCTCTACTGCACGATTCCGCTCAGCATTGCGCAGGCCGCGCTTGGAACGGAGTTGCAGGTTCCTGGCTTGAACGGCGAGGAGCGCCTCAAGGTTCCGGAAGGCACACAAAGCGGCGCCGTGTTTCGCATCAAGGGGAAAGGTCTGCCAGACCCGCGGGGCGGCGGGCGTGGCGATTTGTACTATCACGTGCGAGTGCTGACGCCGACAAAGCTCACGCGCGAGCAGCGCAAGTTGATGGAGCAACTCGGTTACACGATTCAAGTGGACAACAAGCCCGCGGAGCGGAACTCCTCGATCTTCGACAAAGTTAAAGACATCTTCGGCTGAGATACGTGACTGGTGACTCGTGACTGGTGATCCGCAGTTCTAAGTTCAACCTCACGACAAGTCTGCTGTAACTGATCCTGTCCGGTTTGCCCATAACCCGCGCGCTTTGTTGAATTACGCTATTCTTTGGGAAGATCGATCATCACGACCTGCGAGTTTTCACGTAAGCGGTCGAAGACGATTTGTTTCCCGTCGCTGGTGACGTCGAAGGTCCGCATGGTGGCACGGTTTTGCAGCCTGGTGAGGGGGCGCGACTTCATCGAGGCGAGATCGAGCAGCCAGAAGTCCTGGGATGCGAGCAGTCCCTGCATGTAGATCAGACTCTTGCCATCCGGCAAGAAGCGGACGCGCTCGCCCAGGCGCCGCAAGATGATCTCGGGCAATTTGACGCTGGTTCCGTCCGGGCGTACGGCCAGAAGCGGAGCGTAGGTGCGCACATTCGTACCCGCATATACGATCAGGCTTCCATCCGGCGACCAGACTGGATTCAGTGCCGTCCCGCTGACCAAGCGCACTGGCGATCCGCCCTCCAACGGTATCTTGAAAAGCCCGAGACCGGTGGCGTCACTGCCACCAGTGACGAGCCATTTTGCATCCGGCGACCAGCAGCTCGTACCCTTCGCGTCAATTCCTCCCGCGATGGGCTGGAGTTCGGCGCCGTCTGCCGAGAGGACATGCAGTAGGCCTTTCCCGTTCCGCCGCAGCACAATGGCCACGCGACCTCCATCCGGCGAAACCGCGGGTGTTTCCAACAAAGCGCCATCGGCGCCCTTCCAGATCTCGGTCGTCTCACCGTTTCGAAGGCGCCATAGTCCGTCTCCCGCCCCGAGGGAAGACAAGTAAAACAGCGACAAGCCACCAAATCGGGGCGCCAGGGCCCGAACGTTTGGCACGGGAAACGGTTTTACGTCGCGTTCTTCGGCGATGCGATCAAGCATCGGAACCGTCCAAAGTCCCGCAATGGGGTTGCTGATGGTGGCCACGAGCTTACGGCCGTCCGCGCTGGCTTCGACGGACGTATATTGCTCGAGACCGACGCTCGCGCGCCGCGAATCCCTGCTCTTCACATCAAACGCCCACAACCAGGGTCCGGAACCGTCCCCGTCCCGCGCCACGTAAAACACCGTGCTGTTGCCGACCAGGGTGGGATAAGCGACGTCTGTATTGCGATAGGTGAGGCGCTCTGGATTCCCGCCGGCCGGGTTGATGCGCCATAAATCCATATCCCTCGTGTCGGGTGTCCCATGTACAAAATAAATCCAACGGCCGTCAGGCGACCAAGTTGGAAAATGGTTGTGAATTCCCGGCCGGTCGACGAATATCTGCCGCGGATTGGCGCCATTGCGGTCCGCCACGAACATTGCGTCGCCACCACCGAACTGGTGATAGACAATCCGCTCGCCGTCCGGTGACCAAGCCAAGTTGACGGTCTTCTCGCCAAGGAAATTACGCGGCGTACCTCCCGTTAGAGGCAGGATACGCAGCCGCATAGCAACATCACCACCGCCGATCCAAATTTTCGAGCCATCGCCCGAAAAACCGACGTTCCGTAAAGGCGCAGGTAATGGGCCTGCCTTTCCCTGTGTCAGATTGAGCAGGCGTCCGGAACCCACCTGCGTGAGCCACACATCGTAGGGGCCGTCGTGATCGGAGACGAAAGCCACGAACCTACCGTCCGGCGAGATCGCCGCATCCACGCTTTCGAAGTCGGTGATGCGGGTGAAGTGTGCTTTTTCAAGCGGGTTGGCCGGTGCAGCCGGCGGCCGAACCATTTCCCAGACCGCAATTCCCATCAGCACTGCAGCGGCTATGACCCATGGGAGCCACGCTGGCCTTGACTTCGGCTGCGACACGCTCTTCGCGGTGGACGTTCCGCTCAGAGATTCAATGGCAAACGCCAGATCACTCGCCGACTGAAATCGTCGCGCGACATTCTTTTCCAAGCATCGCCCAACAATTCGTTGCAGTTCCGGCGGACCTTGCCAGCCGGTGTCGTTCAACGCCGGTGGCTCTTCGCGCAAAATTGCCGTCATCGTTTCTGCGGACGTCTCGCGTTTGAAAGGGCGTTTGCCGGTGAGCATCTCGTACAACACTGCACCGAAACTGAAAATGTCCGATCGCGTGTCGGTCGGTTCGCCTTGCACCTGCTCGGGCGACATGTACCCGACAGTACCCATCACCATACCTGGCAGAGTCCCCGGGTTCGTTAGCGTCACTGCAGCTTCGTGATTTTCCTCCGGCCTAACCAGCTTGGCCAGCCCGAAATCCAGCACTTTAATCCGTCCGTCACGAGTGACAAACACGTTCTCCGGTTTCAAGTCCCGATGCACGATTCCTTTCTCGTGTGCCGCTGCAACTCCCTGGGCGATGCCAAGCGCGTATTCGATCGCGCGCTGCACCGGCAGCGGCCCAGATACGAGCTTCTCACGCAGTGTTTGTCCTTCCAGAAATTCGCTGACGAGAAACGGCGCACCGTGGTTCGCGCCAATGTCATGGATCCCCAGGATGTTCGGATGGTTCAGTGCCGCAATCGTGCGCGCTTCCTGTTCGAAACGCCGCAGTCGGTCGGCATCATTGGCCAGCGTCTCTGGCAGCACTTTGATCGCAACATCACGGCCAAGCCGCACGTCGCGTGCGCGGTACACCTCGCCCATGCCACCTGCGCCCAGCGGCGCAACAATTTCGTAGGGGCCGAGCTTGGTGCCGAAGGTTAGGGTCATTCGCGCGTAATTATAGCCTACGCAGTACGTTTCCACGCGGATGGCATGATTCTGGATGGTTTTTCGGCAACTCCGAAATAATCGCGAAGTTCTGACCTCCCCTGTTGGCGGGGCTCCCGGATGGCCAAGTTCAAAACGGAAGGAATCATCTCGGCGATGGGTTTGCGTGCTTTGTGCTTCAGCATTGTCTTAGAATCTGACGATGCGCCGACGTTTCTTCGTTGAACAATTCGCAGGGGATCGTGCCGTCATGGAAGGCGAGGCCGCGCACCACCTCGGACGCGTGCTGCGCGCCGAGCCTGGCCAGCTTTACGAACTTAGCGATGGCACGCGCATCTACCTCGGGAAGATCGAAACAGTTACGCGTGACCGCATCGACTTTGCGCTCGTCGAGGAGTTGCTCGCTCATCCGCCTAAGCTGGACACTTGCTTGCTTCTTTCTGTGGTGAAGTTTGATGCGTTCGAATGGGCGCTCGAAAAGGCCACGGAGCTTGGGGTTTCGGCGATTGTTCCCCTGGCCGCGGCTCGCAGCGAAAAGGCGTTGCTTGCGGCAGCTCCGAGGCGTGCCGAACGTTGGAAGAAAATTCTTTTGGAGGCTTCGCAACAATCCCGCCGCTTGCGCATTCCGGCCCTGGCTCCGCTCGTCAAGTCACAAACCGCTTTCTCTGAATACGCTGAAGGCCTGGGAATCTTCCTTTCCGAGCGCCGTGAAGCACCTTCCCTTCGTAGCCTGCTAACCGGTCAAACCGCCGCGAAAGCGATGCTCGCCGTTGGTCCTGAAGGCGGCTGGACTGATGCCGAAGTGGCTTCCGCTCGCGCGGCGCAATTCCGCGAAGCTTCGCTTGGCAGCCTGATCTTGCGCACCGAAACGGCGGTCGTCGCCGCGCTAGCCTCGCTGAATTACGCGCTTGGCGTGGACTGAGTGGCGCGCTTCCTGATAATCCACACCGCGACGAAGTAGACCACGAAGCTCGCTCCGAATACGATCCACATTAGAACGAAATTGAGGGTGATCGCGAAACTCAGCACCGCCGCGCCGAGAAGCCAGAAAAACATTTCGGCGGCGATGGCCTGGCCCCAGCGTGGCTTGCCTGTCCCAGCCGGGACGCGCGGCCTGATCGCAGGCCAAAATCGCGGCACGGCCGCAAGGTATTTGCGATACGACTCTCCTTGCGTCGCGAGCAAACCCGCTTCCTCACGAAGAATTAAGCGGTAAACGAAACAATAGATTCCGACAGTCAACAAAACCCATCCCGAGCGGCTAGCCAGCACGCCGATGCCGGCGGCCATTGGCAAATTGGCAAGATAGAGCGGATTCCGAACGTATCGATATGGGCCGTCGGCAACCAACGCTTCGGAATGTTGGCTCGCGTCATGAACGATTTCCGCTCGGAGATAAGCCGTCGCCCAGGTACGCAAAACCGCGGCCAGGAAGACGGAAAGCGCGCCGCAGCCGAAAATGATTCTTAGCCAAAAGACGCCCCGCGCACTGTCCGGGTCGATTGCTGGAGCGAGCCAATGCAGGACTGCCACTGCAAAATTCATATGATCGAAGCGATAAAGACCGAACGCCACGCCAAAAAACGCTCCGATGATCCAAAACCGATACTCAAACTCAAACTTGGTGGCCCGCACGTGATCCGTCCCTTCCAAAGCCCGGGAATGCCAATTGCCCGCATCACGCGGATGAATTCCACCCGACACTCAGGCAACGAAGACCGCCGTTGCGCGTATCCTAATGGAGAGCGGCTTGGATGGCTAGCGCTGTGCCTGCTCAACAGCTTTAAATCCCATCTGGCGCACGCTGCGACGGCCATGCTATAAATACAAGGCAGCCAAAAATGGATCGTTCCTTCGAGAAACAGCTCGGAACCTCGACGCCCACCGGAAGCTCGCAACCGGTTTCCCCCTCTGCTTCGTCCGGCCTGCCACCTGCCGACCCAATTTCTCAGCCCGCCTCACCTGCTCATTCGCTTCGCAAAGAAATTCGCGTGTGGACGCGCGATTTGCTCATCGCCATTGGCCTTGCGCTCATCATCATCGTTTTTCTGTATCAACCAGTGAAAGTCGAAGGCACGAGCATGGCGCCATTGCTCTCCGACCAGGAGCGCATCTTCATCAACAAGTTTGTGTACCGTTTCGAGCCCATCCAGCGCGGCGATGTGGTGGTCTTTTGGTATCCAGTCGATCCGTCCAAGTCATTTATCAAGCGCGTCGTTGGATTGCCCGGAGAAACCGTGGAAATCCGCCAGGGCGTGGTTTACGTCAACGGAAAAGCTCTCCCGGAGCCGTACGTGCCCCCGCAATATGAGGACTTGAGCGACTACAGTCCTAAGACACTGCCGGATGATAGTTTCTTCGTGATGGGCGATCACCGCATCAGTTCTAACGATTCACGCGTGTTTGGCGCGGTCCAGAGCCGCTTCATTTACGGCCGTGCTGTTTTCGCGTACTGGCCGGTTGATCATTTCGGTTCGCTCGAATCCACAGAAGCGAACACCAAGTGAATGGCGAGTTTTCATGAGAACCACAGGAGGATCCACTGACCGAAGTTCCGCACCGCCCCGCGACACTCGCGCTGGAAGACGGCCGCCTCTTTAATGGCCGGGCCGGCGGCGCCATCACGCGCCGCGGCGGCGAAGTCGTTTTCAATACCAGCCTCACCGGATATCAGGAAGTTTTCACCGACCCCAGTTACGCCGGACAAATCGTCTGCCTCACCTATCCACACATTGGAAATGTCGGCGCGAATCTCGAAGATGAGGAATCCGGCCGCCCCTACATCGAATCGCTCATCGTGCGGGAGTTTTCGCAGATTTCATCGAACTGGCGCTCGGCGGAATCGGCACAGCTCTATTTGAACCGCCACAAGATTCCCGTCATTTGGGATATCGACACACGCGCGCTGGTGCGCCACATTCGGAACGTGGGCGCGTTGCGTGGGATTGTTTCGACCGACGGGACTCCGCCGGAACAGTTGATTCACGAAACGAAACAATTGCCCAGCATGACAGGGCAGGAACTCGCCAGCCGCGTTACCTGCGGGAAATCCTATGCCTGGGACAAAGGCTCGGTCGAGGTAGCGATTTCGCCTTGGTCGGAACAAATGGGTGAATCCGACGCGCAAGGAGACACGCGCAAGCATCGGGTCGTGGCCTACGATTACGGCATCAAGCAGAACATTTTGCGGCTGCTTGTCGATCATCATTGCGAAGTCTGCGTCGTACCGGCGCAAACTTCGGCCGAAGATGTTCTCGGCATGAAGCCCGATGGCGTGTTTCTTTCAAACGGTCCCGGTGATCCGGAGCCGATAGGCTATGCCATCGAAAATATTCGCAAGCTTGTGGGACGCGTTCCCGTTTTCGGGATTTGCCTTGGGCACCAACTATGCGGTCTCGCCTTGGGCGGAAAAACGTTCAAGTTGAAATTCGGCCATCACGGCTCGAATCACCCGGTGAAAAATTTGCTCACCGAGCAGGTGGAAATCACCGCGCAGAATCACGGCTTCGCCGTGGACCCCGAATCGCTGCCATCGAGCGACGTGGAAATCACGCACGTCAATCTGAACGATCACACCAACGAAGGAATGCGCCACAAATCGTTGCCGCTCTTCAGCGTGCAGTATCACCCGGAGGCTTCGCCCGGGCCGCACGATTCGCACTATTTGTTCACGCAATTTACGGATTTGATGAAGGAGTTCGCGCAGCCGGGGAGTTCGCGCCGATGAGAGTGGCTCGCACTGAATATGCCTAAGCGCAAAGACATTAAGAAAATCCTGATTATTGGCTCGGGGCCGATCATCATCGGGCAGGCGTGCGAGTTCGACTATTCTGGCGCGCAGGCGTGCAAGGCGCTGCGTGCGGAAGGCTACGAAGTCATTTTGGTCAACTCCAATCCCGCGACCATCATGACCGATCCGGAACTGGCGCGGCGCACTTACATCGAACCGCTTACTCGGGAATACCTCGAAGAAATCATTGCTCGCGAAAAGCCAGATGCCCTTTTGCCGACTGTTGGCGGACAAACGGCGCTGAATCTAGCTGTCGAGTTGTCCGAAAGTGGCATCCTTGAAAAATACAAGGTGGAAATGATCGGCGCATCGTTGCGGGCCATCAAAGTCGCGGAAGACCGCCTGTGGTTCAAGGACGCCTGCCGTAAAATCGGCCTTGAGGTTCCCGCTTCCGCGCTGGTGAATAACGCTAAGGACGCGCTGCGGCTGTGCGATCAGCTCGGCTTTCCGCTGGTGATTCGTCCCTCGTTCACGCTGGGGGGGACCGGTGGTTCGATCGCTTACAACAAAGAAGAATTTGGCGAAGCGATTTCGCACGCGCTGGATTTGAGCCCCGTGCACGAAGCGCTGGTCGAAGAATCCGTGCTTGGGTGGAAAGAATACGAACTCGAAGTGATGCGCGATTTTCGCGACAACTTTGTGGTCATTTGCTCTATCGAGAATTTCGACCCCATGGGCGTACATACCGGCGATTCCATCACCGTCGCGCCCGCGCAAACGCTCACCGACAAGGAGTATCAGCGCATGCGCGACGCAGCGGCGGCGATCATTCGCGAAGTGGGCGTCGAGACTGGCGGGTCCAACGTGCAATTCGCGGTCAATCCCGAAAACGGCCGCATGGTGGTTATTGAAATGAATCCGCGCGTCTCGCGCAGCTCGGCGCTGGCGAGTAAGGCCACCGGTTTCCCGATCGCGAAAATTGCTGCGCGGCTCGCGGTCGGCATGTCGCTCGACGAGATTCCCAACGACATCACACAGAAGACGCCTGCGTGCTTCGAGCCGACCATTGATTATGTGGTCGTCAAAATTCCCAAGTGGCAGTTCGAGAAATTCCCGGGCGCCGACAGCACGCTCGGGACGCAGATGAAATCCGTCGGCGAAGTGATGTCCATCGGGCGAACATTTAAGGAAGCGCTGCAAAAAGGGATTCGTTCGCTCGAACCGAGTACGCCGTGGCGCGCACCGGCGGAAACACCGGATTCGCTGCTTCGTGAAAAGCTGGCCACGCCGCGGCCGGATCGGATCTACTGGCTGCTCACGGCGATGGAGCGTGGCTTGCCCGCGGAAGAAATTGGCGAGCTGACGAAAATCGATCCGTGGTTCATCCACCAGATCGCAGAGCTGACAGCGATGAACCGCCGAGCGGCTGCCGTCACCGTCGAAACCGCATCAAAGGAGTTGTTGCGGGAGGTAAAGCGTCACGGTGCCAGCGATGAACAACTCGCGCAAATCTGGCGCACGACTCCAGCTTCGGTGCGTCTGCAACGCGCGCGCTATGGCGTTTCCCCAGTTTTCAAGCGCGTGGATACCTGCGCGGCGGAGTTCGAGTCTTTCACCCCGTACATGTACTCCACGTACGAGGATGAGGACGAATCCGACGCCCAGCAGCGCCCGAAAATCATGATTCTGGGCAGCGGGCCGAACCGCATCGGGCAGGGAATCGAGTTCGATTATTGCTGCTGCCACGCCTCGTACGCCCTGCGCGAAGATGGCTTCGAAACCATCATGGTGAATTGCAATCCGGAGACGGTGTCGACCGATTACGATACTTCAGATCGCCTCTATTTCGAGCCGCTAACGCTCGAAGATGTGCTCGCCATTGTCGAACGGGAAAAGCCGCAGGGCGTGATTGTGCAGTTTGGCGGGCAAACTCCGCTCAATCTCGCGCTGGAACTGAAGCGCAACGGCGTTCCGATCATTGGCACGGCGCCGGAATCGATCGATCTTGCGGAAGATCGCCGCCGCTTCGGGCGGTTGCTCGAAGAATTGAAAATCCCGCAGCCGCGCAACGCCACTGCGCTGGTTCCCGAAGAAGCTGCGCGTGTTGCTGGGGAAATCGGCTTGCCGGTGCTGGTGCGACCCAGCTATGTGCTTGGCGGGCGCGCTATGGTCATTGCGTATGACGTTAACACGGTGCAGGATTACGTTGCGCAAGCGGCGCTCATGGGCCCGGCGCGGCCCGTGCTGATCGATCAGTTCCTCGAAGAAGCGACGGAAGTGGACGTCGACGCGCTCGCCGATGGAACCGATGTCATCATCGGCGGAATTATGGAGCACATCGAAGAAGCCGGCGTGCACTCCGGCGATTCCTCTTGTGTCCTGCCGCCGGTCAGCCTGGCGCCCGCCATTCTTGACGCGATTCGCGAATACACGCGGCGGCTTGCGCTAGCGCTGAAAGTGGTCGGCTTAATGAACGTGCAATACGCGATTCAGCGCGACACTGTATACGTGCTCGAAGTGAATCCGCGCGCTTCGCGCACGGTCCCCTACGTCAGCAAAGCTACGGGCGTGCCGCTGGCCAAGGTGGCCGCGCGCCTGATGGGCGGAAAGAAATTGGCAGCCATGCATTTACCGGTCGTGCGCCACAACGGCGTCGCGGAAATCGCGGTGCACGAATTCTACTCCGTAAAGTCGCCGGTTTTTCCTTTCAACAAATTCCGAGGTGTCGACACGATTCTTGGGCCCGAAATGCGCTCGACTGGGGAAGTCATGGGCATTTCCACTTCCTACGGCCAGGCGTTTGCCAAAGCGCAGCTTGCTGCGGGGCAACGGCTTCCGCGCAAAGGCACGGTGTTCCTCAGCGTGAATGACCGTGACAAACGGCACGTGGGCGCCCTCGGAAAAGAGCTCTCGTCGCTCGGTTTTCGATTGCTTGCTACGCGCGGAACGGCTGCAGCGCTCGAAGCAGCGGGAATTCACGCAGAATCGGTGTTTAAGGTAAATGAAGGGCGCCCCAACATCGTCGACCTTGTGAAGACTGGCAAAATCGACCTCGTCATCAACACTCCGCTGGGCCGCGAGTCCTTCTACGATGAAAAATCGATCCGCCGCGCCGCCATCCGTTACAATATTCCTTGCATTACGACGCTGGCCGCCGCCAATGCCGCGGCGCGTGGGATTCACGCCTTGCTCGAACAGAGCATTGAAGTTTCCGCACTCCAGGATCTGCATCGCGGACAAGCGGCTGCTTCCGGCGTGCCCGCAGGAGATTGAGCTATGATTCTTTCCGGAATCTTCCCCGCATTGACCACGCCGTTCGCGGAGGACGGTTCCGTTTCCATTGACGGCCTCAAGCACAACATTCATCAATACAACCAGACGGATTTGGCCGGGTACGTGGTCAACGGTTCCACCGGCGAATCGGTGCTGCTCGCGAAAGTGGAAACCGAGAAGATCCTCGTCACCGTCAAAGAGACTGCCGCAACAGGTAAGAAGCTGATCGCTGGAACTGGCGCGGAGTCAACCGCCGAAACGATCGAACGGACAAAGCGCGCCGCAGACCTTGGCTATGATGTGGCGCTCGTCAAGACTCCTTATTACTACAAACCGATGTACAGACCCCTTGTTTTCATCCAACACTACCGCCGCGTGGCGGATGAATCGCCGATTCCTGTGCTGTTGTATTCCGTGCCGCAGTTCACGGGAATCGCGTTAGAGCCTGCGGAAATCGTTGCGCTTGCGGAGCATCCCAACATTATTGGGATTAAAGACAGTTCGGGAAATGTGCAGCGGGTGACGGAGACCATTGTTCAGGCACCGCCATCATTTCAGGTGCTTGTCGGAGCTGCGGCGACGATCTATCCATCGCTCTCGGTTGGCGCTCGCGGCGCGATTCTGGCGCTCGCGTGCGCGCTGCCGGAAAAGTGCGTGGCGCTTTATGAATTGTTTCGTCAGGGCCATCACGAAAAAGCCCGCGAATTGCATTCCTTGATCGTGCGTGCGTCGAAACTCATCGTTTCCGAGTGCGGAATTGCCGGCGTGAAGTACGTAATGGATCAACGAGGCTACCACGGGGGCATGCCGCGCCTGCCGTTGCTCCCGCTCCAGGACGAACAAAAGAAACGTCTTAGCGAGTTTTTGGTGGAGCTCGAACCAGCCGCCATGAGAGCTTGAGTCAGGCCCTGGGCTCGCATATCGACCCTAGAATTGATGAGACGTTTTGCCGCGGAGTTCATCTAACCGCTCATGGATTGTCGCGCCCTCGCGTTCCGCCAGCTTCCGCATCAGCCCAAGCTGTTTCTCGATTACGTCGATCAATTTGAAAAAGTGAAGGCGTTTTACGGGCATCCCCCCACACTGGACGCCGTGATGCGCACGGCAAACAAGGTCGATTACCCCAGCGACCGAAGAGCGAAGGTTAGCGTAATTCTCCAGAGGCAAAATGCGGAGTTTGGAGCGGGTTCGGCGACAGCTTCTAATCTTGAGCGGCTGGGCAACGGCGCTGTGGCGGTGATGAGCGGACAGCAAGTGGGATTGTTCGGCGGGCCAGCGTATTCGATTTACAAAGCGTTGATGGCGGTGCAGATTGCGGAAGAGTTGACGCGGGGCGGAATTGATGCGGTGCCGGTTTTCTGGATGGCGACCGAGGATCACGACCTCGAGGAAGTTCGGCACGCGACGTGGTTTGAGGGCGGAAAGCTGACTCGCTTCGAGCTGCCCGACGGGAATGAGGCGGGTAAGCCGGTCGGACGAATCCCGCTGGGAGCGGAAGTGGAGGGGTTCGCGCAAGAAGCCGCGGAGTCACTCCGGAATCAGGGCGGA
>DASPTW010000033.1:0-21027 GCA_035623215.1 Candidatus Acidiferrum sp. | reverse complement strand
CGTCGATAAAGGTGCGGAATACTACGAGCGAAGAAACCGCCACCAACAAATCGAGTTCGTCAGAAAAAGAGCGGCCCAACTCGGCCTACAAGTCACCCAACTCCATGCTTGAACCATCAATCCAAGAAGTTTCTGGAGAGTCGTGCCGGTTCAAACGGTCGATGCAACATCCCTCTAATCTGTTCATCTGATAGCGTTTTTCAAAAAGACCTGATCCTTTGGGCTGTACTTGATTAGACTTAAACAGGGCAGTGTTTTTCTTGAATCGACGCTCGCGAACGAATTTAGCCATTGAAACGTCTGCAAATAGGACTTCGGGCTAGTGTTGCGTTGAGCCCACCGCGTTAATCAGACATAATCTGCGATGCATCAACAAAAGAATCCCGCCGGGGATAAGAAATGCGAATAGTGGTGCAGGTATGTCCATAAAACTTGACTAAAGAGTGCCACTCAAGCCGTAGAGCCTCCATTAACCTATTTCGGGGAACGCATGATGCACAGACTATGGGTTAGCACTCTTTTGCTGCTCATGATCCTGCCGACAACACTCGCGCAGGAGAAGGCGCCGGTCGCCAC
This sequence comes from Candidatus Acidiferrum sp., assembly GCA_035623215.1. GTDB lineage: Bacteria > Acidobacteriota > Terriglobia > Acidiferrales > UBA7541 > Acidiferrum. The sequence goes on along the minus strand of DASPTW010000033.1, from coordinate 20,451 downwards.
GAGTGATAAGGCTTATCCGCCTCAGCTATCAGGAAGTGTCTTTGACGTGTCTGGCGGGGTGATTGCCGGGGCTACCGTGCAGGTTCGAAGCGCGAACGGTACTGTACAAATGACGACGCGGTCGGACGCGAACGGCTCCTTCAGTATTTCTAGACTGTCGGCAGGTAACTATCGGCTGGTGGTATCTAACCCCGGTTTTGAAACCAAAGAAATCCCCGTCACCATAGGGGCCACTGAGGCGCCGGCCCCGCTGCGCATCTCTCTGGCTGTGAGCTCCGTGAGCACCACCATCAACGTGCAGGGCCGGGAGGATAGCCTCATCGGAATTGCCGATTCCGCCACCCAGGGAACGGTCGGTGCAACGGAAATTCAAAGTCGTCCGATTCTTCGCTCGGGGGAGGTTTTGGAGACGGTTCCCGGTGTCGTCATCACGCAACACGCCGGCGGCGGCAAGGCCAACCAATATTTTCTTCGCGGCTTCAATCTCGACCACGGCACAGATTTCGCCGTTTTCCTCGACGGTATGCCGCTTAACCTGCCGTCGCACGCGCACGGCGAGGGGTACGCGGATATGAACACCGTCATCCCGGAGTTTGTGGGGCGGCTGGATTATCAGAAAGGTCCGTATTCCGCAGATGTCGGCAACTATGGCTCGGCTGGAAGTGCCCATATGGTGTCTTTCAAGACGCTGCCCCAGAACTTCTTCAAGGTCGAGGGCGGTCCGGAGGGCTATGGGCGGGCCGTTTTCGGCGTATCGCAAAAGCTCGGCTCGGGCAGTCTGCTGTACGGGGGAGAAGCGTATCACGATGACGGCCCATGGAGCCATCCGGATGACTATTACAAATTCAACGGCATTCTAACCTACAGCCAGGGCGGAGACGCCAATGGTTTTAGCATCACGGCCCGCGGCTACCATGGAAAATGGAACTCCAGCGATCAAATCGCCGATACCGCCGTACCCTTAGTCGGTTTCTTCGGCACACTGAACCCGACCGACGGGGGCGACTCCCAGCGCTATAGCTTGCAGGCTGAATGGCATCGCCAAGACGCAAATTCCGAGACGAAACTGATGGCCTACGGGGTTTATTATGATCTCGATTTGTTTTCTGATTTCACTTACTACCTGACGGACCCCGTTCGCGGCGACCAGTTCGAGCAGCAGGACAGGCGCTGGGTGGCTGGGCTGGACGCACGCCACACAATTTTCAGCCGATGGTTTGGCCGCAAGGTGGAAAATAGGTTCGGCCTGCAGGTCCGCAACGATTGGATCCACAACGGCCTTTACCAGACGGAAGATCGCGTGCGCGTGGATAAAACTGATTCGTCCACTGGCACCACGCTGCCAGCGACCACGCAAGCCGATCGCTTTACCGACGCGCAAATAGGTTTTTATGCGGAAAATAAAATCCAGTGGGCGGAGAAATTCCGCACGGACGCGTCCCTGCGCGGCGACGTGGGACACGTTGACGTCACCAGCTTGGTTACCGCGGCCAATTCTGGCACGGCCAACAAGTTCCTGCCCAGCCCAAAATTAAGTTTGATTTTCGGCCCTTGGTCCAATACTGAGTTCTATGTACAGGGGGGCTTCAGTTTTCACAGCAACGACGCGCGTGGGGCAACGCAAACGGTGGAACCGGTTTCGGCGGCCAATCCTTACCCCAATACGCCCTCCTCAAAAATTCCCCTTCTGATCCCAACCAAAGGTGCGGAAATCGGCGTGCGCACTCTGGCCGTCCCACATCTGCAGAGCACCCTTTCGCTCTGGTATCTCCACAGTGCTTCCGAACTGCAGCAGGATGGCGACACCGGAGGCACGGTTGCTTCACAACAGCCGAGCAACCGCTACGGCGTCGAATGGGCGAACTACTACACGCCACTCGAACATTTGGCTTTTGATTTTGACCTCGCGGACTCCCGCGCCCTTTTTGCCGCAATAGACGCACCTGATGCGGCGCCGGGCAGCCCGGGTGGTAAGTGGGTGCCCGAAGCGGTTGGGTGGGTGATTGCATCGGGCGCCACACTGCACAATCTCAAAGGCTTTTCGGGGAGTCTACGCCTGCGCTACTTCGGCCCGCGCTATTTGACGTCCGACGCAATTTATCGCTCAAACGCAACGGCGTTGCTCAACGCGGAGGTTGGTTATCGAATTAACGAGACATGGCGTGTTTCGGCCGAATTTTTGAATTTGCTTAACCGACGCGATCACGACATTGACTACGCCTATACCTCTCGAATAACCCCAACAGCCCCGCCGACATTCACAGACGTTTTGCACCCCGTCGAACCGTTTGAGGTGCGATTCCGGTTACTAAAAACATTTTGACAAATGCCTCAGTTGTCGACTCTCGGCAGGTCCTGGTTAATTGCATAACCGGAAAGTGAGCCACTAGCAGAACTTTCGGTTGGTGGATTAGGCAGAGGAAGGCAGAACTTGGCCGAGGTGGGTGAGGACGACGGGCCAGGCTTGTTCGTGGCGGAGGCGGGATTCCTCGTCAGGGAAGCCGGCGTGGGTAAGGCGGAGAAGCGTGCCTGCGTCTTGCGGCGTGAGTTCGACGGTGACCACGGTTTCGGCTCCGTTGGTGCCCGGCGAGCCCGTGACCCAGGTCATTTCGACGAGGAGGTCGGGTTCGAGGCGAAGGAAGCGGCCGTAATGAGGATGGCGCTGGCCCTCGAAGTTCGTCTCGAAAAAGAAGGCGGTGTTGACTTCAGGCTTCATGATGACAGTGCGGGGAGCGGCGAACCAAAGGCCGAATTGCTCGGTCCAGGCGCGGTAAAGCGCGGCGGGAGAAGCGAGCATGGCGCGCTCGATTGTGACGCAAAGCGGTCTTGAAGAAAGATCGGGCGGGGCAATCGTGGATGGCATGGGGCTTCTCCGCGAAGTTTTAAGTCATAACTCCTAAGTAAAAGAAACAGAATTTTCTGCTCGCGAGCCATTGACGCGCTCGACGGGGAAGCTTAGAGGGCGGGGGAAAGATCCCGTAGGGCGATAAAGGTTAGCTGGAATCCGCTGAATGGAGCTTCGGAGATTGATGAGGTAATGCCGATTTGTCGAAATGATCAAACGCAAAGTTATAGGCCGTGGGATGCCAGGAGCATGGGCAAGGGGCGGAGCTCGCGTTTCATGGGGTCGAGCATCATGCCGAGGGCTTCGAGAGAGACGGTGCCGAGCAGAGTGCTGTCCTGCTTTTCGCCGAAAATGACCGGAGCCGCGCCTTGACGGCCATCGAGCCGGAATAGCACGTCGCCGATTTTGCGAGTGATTTCGGATCCATCTGCCAGGGTGAACGTGCGCTTGGAGTGAGGGCGGACGCCGAGTTTGCGAAGCAAGGCTGCGGGAATGACGGAATAGACGGCGCCGGAGTCCACTAGGAAATTGAGCTCGACCGCGCGTTTTGGCCTCGCAGGGTTAGCGATGTTCAGTTTGAGGTGAGTCAGGCCCATCGATGGCCTCACGAGTCGAGTGTAGTCCGTGATATGAGGTGCGTCAAAGGGAATGTCGACCCTCGGCAAGCAACCCGCGTTCAAGGTCGAGGGCCGCTTGCGAGAGGTCGGAAGAGCGGCCGAGGTCGCGCCAATAATATTCATCCGCGCGAAAGGCGAGGATTTTTTCGCCTCGGGACGCGAGGCGGAGATAGGCGTCGATGATGGAGAAGACGCCGGTTTCGGTGAGCAGGGGAAGGAGGCGAGGCGAGATGATGTGTATACCGGAGAAAGCCAGGGGAAGAAGCGAGGAGTCCGCTCTTTCTTCAAACTCGCCACTCGTCACTCGCCACTCGCCACCTCCGCTGCCGATGCGGCGGCCGCAGAGTTGGAGTTGATCGTTGAAGAGGAGGAGACGGGAGGAATCGCGCGACTGGACCGCAAGGGTTGCGAGGGCGCGGTGTTCGTTGTGGAATTGGAGCATGCGGCGGAGATCGATGTTGCTGACGACGTCGACGTTGTGAAGTATAAAAGGCTCGTCGAAACGGTCGGGGTCCTCAAGGAAGAACCAAGCGGCTTTTTTGAGCCCGCCGCCGGTGTCGAGTAGGAGATCGTCTTCGCGCGAAATTTCGATGCGCATTCCGAAATTGTCGTGGGATTTGAGGTAGTCGACGACCATGCCGGCGAAGTGATGAACGTTGACAATGACTTCGGTGACGCCGAACGTGCGGAGACGGGTGAGAGTGATTTCAAGCAACGTGCGGCCAGCGACTTCGACGAGTGCCTTGGGGCGCGAGTCGGTGAGCGGGTGAAGACGCGTGCCGAGGCCCGCGGCGAGAATCATTGCTTTCATGCCGCCGCTTTCATGGCGTGGCTGCCATTTGTCCCAGCGATTCCAGGCCGAGGTGCCGGATGACGACTTCGACGCCGTTTTTGCTCCGCAAGCGTTTCGCGAGCTGCTCGGCGAGATAAACCGAGCGGTGCTGGCCGCCGGTGCACCCGAATCCCACCATTAAATTTTTGAAGCCGCGGCGCTGATATTCGCTCACGCTCGAATCCACCAGCGAAAACACGCTCGCGAGAAACTGGTGGACGCTTTCCTGTTGCTGAAGATACTCGATGACCGGCGCATCCTTGCCGGTGAGCGGTTTGAAGCGCTCTTCTCTGCCTGGATTTGGCAGGCTCCGCCCGTCGAAGATAAACCCACCGCCATTGCCTGTCTCGTCCTTCGGCAAACCCTGGTGAAACGAAAAGCTGAAAATGCGGACGACGAGATTGTCGGCTTCGCTGGCGAGCCCCTGTAGTTTCTCCGAGGCAAGCATGCTTTGAAACGCGCCGAGCAGCGTGGGCAGCTCGATAGGAAGAGTAACGTTGTGGAGCAGCCAGCGAATGTTTTTCAACGCGTAGGGGACGCTTTGCAGAAAATGGGCGCGGCGCTCGAAAAAACCACGATAGCCGTACGCGCCAAGCGCCTGCATGATGCGGACATACACATAAGGATAGAAGTGTCCGAGAAAAGCCTGGCGATCGAGCTTGAGGTAGCGCGCCAGCGAGTCGAGGTAATGATCGAGAAGCTGCAATCGCAATTCCGGCGGCAGGTCCGCTTTGGCGTCATAGAGTAGCGAAGCAATGTCGTATTGAAGAGCGCCTTTACGGCCGCCCTGGTAGTCGACGAAAAAAGGCTGGTTGTTGCGCAGCATGATGTTGCGCGATTGAAAATCACGGTACAAAAAATAATCACGCGGGGCAGTGAGGAGGAAATCAGTGAGACGATTGAAGTCGTTTTCGAGAGCTTGTTCGCTGAAAGGAATCCCGGCGAGGCGGAGAAAATAGTATTTGAAATAGTTGAGGTCCCAGGCGATGGATTGACGGTCGAAACTGGAAATGGGATAGCAGACGGAGTAGTCGAGGTCGCGGGCCGCTTCAACCTGGAAACGCGGGAGGACTGCGACCACTTGGCGATAGGCATCGACGACAGCGGGAGCGACGTTTTCGCCGGAACGATTTTTCGACAAAAATTCAAAAAGTGTCGTGTCGCCCAGGTCTTCTTCCAGATAAGCCCCGTGATCGAGATCTTCGGCGTAGATTTCCGGAACGGGCAAGCCGTGGCGTCGAAAATGTTTAGAGAACGCGAGGAACGCGGCATTTTCTTCGCGTACGCCATAGAGAATGCCGATGGCGCTGGATTTGTCGTTTGCGAGACGAATGATTTTGCGGCCGGAGCCGCCCAGTTCTCCCTGAAGCGGAACGACGCGCGTCGCAGGCGCGTGAAAATGCTTCTCGAAAAGTTGTTTGAGAACTTCCATGAAAATGAGTTCCGCTTCACCGCTTTGCAATCTGGATGAGGCCGCGCGTTTTCTAGAATAGCCGAAACTTGCAACAGTGGATAACCTACTCCGCAAGGTGTGCCCAGAAGTGTCAATTAGTATCAGGACGCGGCTTGGGCAATGAGCCTTGGTTAGGCGCGGATATAATAAGAGCGATGCCCACGCCCCTTCGAGTATCCAGACAAAAAGAACTGCGAGACACCGAGCAACGGAATCCTGCGTCGCGAAAGCTGGACCGCATGGCCGCACGCGGCATCGTGGAGTTGATGAACCGCGAAGACCGCGAAGTGGCGGCAGCGGTTGGGCGGGAGCTTCCGAAGATTGCTCGCGCGGTGGACGCGATTGTGGCGGCGATTCGAAACGGCGGTCGGCTGATTTATGTGGGCGCAGGATCGAGCGGAAGGATGGGCGTGCTGGACGCGGCGGAATGTCCGCCGACTTTTGGAACTTCGCCGAAGCTGGTGCGTGCGCTGATCGCGGGTGGCCGGCGGGCGATTACGCGGGCGGTAGAAGGCGCGGAAGATTCAGAGCGCAACGGCGAGCGGGATTTGCGTGCGCAAAAATTGTCGCGCAAGGACGTGGTGGTGGGAATCGCCGCCAGCGGGACCACGCCGTACGTTTTGGGAGCAATGAAATACGCACACAGGCTCGGCGCCACGACGATTGCAGTCACTTCGAACTTGCGCATGCCTTTGGGCCGCATGGCCAAAATTGTAATCGCTCCGGAGGTCGGCCCGGAAGTGCTCACGGGCTCGACGCGGCTCAAGGCGGGCACATCGCAAAAAATGGTGCTGAACATGCTCACCACCGCAGTGATGGCCCGCCTCGGACATGTCTATGAGAACTTGATGATCGACATGATGCTGACGAATGAGAAGCTTGCGGGCCGCGCGCTGCGGATTCTGGCGGAGGCCAGTGGCAAAAGTGTGTCTACGGCGAAACACGCGTTGCGGGCAGCGGGACGCGATATGCGAGTCGCGCTGGTGATGTTGAAGGGCGAAGCGGATGCGCGTGAGGCGAAGCGGCGGTTGGCGCGAGCTAAGGGGAATTTGCGGTTGGCATTGCAGGAAAAAGAATAGGAATCAACATAGAGATCACCGAGAACGCAGAGGACACAGAGAAGAAACGGAACGGGCCTAAAGGTCCGCCACTACATGCGAGACAGGGCAAATGGATAAGTTCCTCATTAAGGGCGGGAAGGCGCTGCACGGCACGGTGGCGATCAGCGGCGCGAAGAACTCCGCGCTGCCGGCAATGGCGGCAGCGCTGTTGACGAGCGAAAAGGTGGTCGTTCGCAACGTGCCGAAAGTGCGCGACCTCGTCACCATGAGCAAGCTGCTCACGTTCATGGACGCGAAGGTTTCGGCGGAGTCGATTCCGGCGAGCGATTACGTGATCGAAGCGCCGACACTAAATCATGCGGAGGCGCCATACGATCTGGTGAAAACGATGCGGGCGTCGATTCTGACGCTGGGGCCGCTGATGGCGCGCGTGGGAATGGCCCGCGTGTCACTGCCGGGAGGATGCGCGATCGGGGCGCGGCCGGTGGATTTACATTTGAAGGCGCTCGAGCAAATGGGCGCCGAGATTGTCACGTCACACGGGTACATTGAAGCTAGAGTGCCGGGAAACGGTTCGAAAGGACGGCGGCTCAAGGGCGCGCACATTGTCTTTGAAAAAATCACCGTGACCGGCACGGAAAATATCTTGATGGCCGCCTCGCTGGCCGAAGGCGAAACAGTTCTGGAAAACGCGGCGCGCGAGCCGGAAGTGACGGACCTGGTCGTGATGCTGCGGAAGATGGGTGCGGAGATTTGCGGCGACGGAACTTCGACGCTGCGCATTCGCGGCGTGAAGGAGTTGCACGGCACGGAGCACAGTGTGATTCCGGACCGCATCGAGGCAGGAACCTTCCTCGTGGCAGGCGCAATTACGGGCGGCGATTTGACGATAAAGAATTGCGCCCCGGGGTCTTTGGGCGCGGTGATCGCGAAGCTCCAACAGGCCGGAGCGCGCATTGATGTCGTCGATGCGACCACACTTCGCGTGCGTGGTGCAGAGAGATTGGTGGCGGCAGACGTGACCACCGAAGAGTATCCGGGTTTTGCGACGGACATGCAGGCGCAATTTATGGCCTTGGCGACGCAAGCGGAAGGCACCTCGGTCATTACGGAGAAAATTTTTGAAAACCGATTCCTGCATGCGAGTGAGATGATGCGTATGGGGGCGCATATTTCCATCGAAGGGCATACGGCGACCGTACGGGGCCCCTCGGCGCTTTCCGGAACCGTCGTGCAGGCGTCGGATTTGCGCGCCAGTGCCGGACTGGTCCTCGCGGGCTTGGTGGCGAGCGGCGAAACGATCATCGATCGCGTCTATCACATCGATCGCGGCTATGAAGCCATTGTTGAAAAGTTGCGAGCCCTCGGATCTGACATCCAACGCGCGCACGCGCCTGCATAAGCGCTTTCTGTTGCCAAAAGGCCCCGCGATAAGCAATCGCCCCGGCTCTACGGGCGCTCTTCGTGCCACTCGAGCCACGGCGCCTTGTCTTCTTTTAGAAAAAAGTATTCCAGGGCGCGCATCGCTTCATCCGTCGTGATGTTCCAGGAAGCTGGATACTCATCGCGCTGGCCGTTCGCCAGGTAATACTCGATGACCGCCTTGGGTGGCCCCGAATACTTCGGATTGCGCGTTGAAAAGCCCGCGTCACCGTCGTGCCGTAGAAACATCAGCCAGGCGGCCTCGCCATTGATCAGCGCGGAAATAGAAGGCCAGTTCGCCGCATGTTGCATCCAAATTTCCGCGAACTGCCGGCGGCGCGCGTGCATGAGATGCACCTGAAGCTCATTCAATTCGCTGACTTCGTACAAGACCTTGTTGATCTTCAGTTCCATCAGCCTTCGCCCCAAGTTTGCGCGGCGCTTTTGATTTCTTTGTACACCTGGATTCGAGTTTGAGGAGCACGCGGCCGGCCGGCGTTTCCAAGCATTCAACACCGGATTAGCGGCACGAGAGGAATTGGAGTGCAACTTCGCGAGCCATTCGTGTAGTTTCGCTAGTCTGCCTTTGGCTTGCTCCAGGATGGGGAGGTCAGATCTTTCGACGCACTCGACTTGCCGCTCAAGCGGCTGTACGATGACGCGGCGTTTTCTAAGAAAGGCTCTATATGAAACGAATGTCAGCCTCGGTGTGTGTGGCCCTCGTCGCCGTCCTTGCAATTTCTGGATCACCGACCTCACAGTCGCCGACGCCAACAAAACTAGAACCGGAACTCAGGAGCGTCTTGCGCGAACGCTGGGCGGCTCTGGGTCGAAAGGATGCGGAAGCCTATGGTGCCTTTTTGGATGATGATGTTCTGATCCCAGACAACGGTCTGCTCTATGACAAGAAGTCCTTGATGGAACGTGCGCGCACTCTGAAGGAAACCAGCAGCGAGCCGCGTGATGTTCAGGTACATGGTTACAAGGACGCCGCTGTGATGGTCTATCGCACAACCTCACGCGAGCCGTTCTTAGGCCAAGAAGTGACGGAGGAGTGGAGAATTGTCGAAACCTATGTGAAACGTAATGGACGTTGGCTCCTCACAGCACGTGCCGAGAGCGAAATCCCGAACGCAAATCGCGTCCCAGCAAAAGTAGACCCTGAACTTCTGAATGAATATGTGGGCGAATATCAGGTCAGTCCGGGGAACGTCGTGAAGATTACTCGCGAGGGGGATCATCTGATGGAGCAGGGGCAAGGCGACCCGAAGCCGGAAGCAGATTTGCCGCTGTCGGCGAGTGCCTTCTTTCAGCGCGAGCAACCCGGTGTTCTGACCTTTACAAGGTCACCGGATGGAAAAGTTGACCAATACGTGCTGTGGATTTACGACAGCACCATCACTGGGAAGAAGGTTAAGTGAGCAGGAGAGGTTGGGGAGCGGCTGGTGCGTTGCCGCCGCCGCACCGACCCACGCGGCGGCGCGGGTTACCAGATGCGCACGCGGTCGGCTGGCGCGAGGTAAAGTTTTTCTCCGGGTTGGACATCGAATGCCGCATACCACGCGTCGAGGTTGCGCACAGTCACCGGCCGGAACTGGTCGGGAGGGTGGTCGTCAGTCATCAATATCTCCCGGAGGAAAGCTTCACTCCACTTGGATGCCCACTTCTGCGCCAAGCCAATGAAGAACTGCTGGTCGCCCGAGAGACCGTTCTGGACGGGAGCCGCTTTGCCTGCTAGGGAGGCGCGGTACGCATCGTAGGCGGCGGAGATGCCGCCGAGGTCGGCGATGTTCTCGTTAAGCGTTTGCTTACCATTCACCGCAAGGTCGGGAAAGGGTTTGTAGGTGTCGTACTGCGCGATGAGGCTGGCGGCGGCCGCGTTGAAGTGCGCAAGGTCAGCGGGCTTCCACCAATTGTGCACACGCCCCGAGGAATCGAATGCACTGCCTTGAGCGTCAAAGGTATGGCTGATTTCGTGCCCGATGCTAGACCCAATGGCAGCGTAGTTCACCGCAGCGGGAGCCTGCGGGTCGAAGCTTGGCGGCTCGAGATACGCGGCAGGGAAGTAGAGCGCGTTTTGCAGGGGCAATTCGCAGGCATTGACGGTCTGCGGATACAAGCACCAATCTCTGCGATCGACGGGATGGCCCAGACGGGCGAGTAAGCGGTGGTGATCAAACAGGCCGCCGCGCCACAGGTTGCCGAAGATGTCGTCGGCCTTGACTTCGTAGGAAGAATAATCGCGCCAGGTCTCCGGGTAACCGATTCCCACATAGAGTGTGGTGAGCTTGGCCTGGGCTTCGACTTTGGTCGCTGGATCCATCCAGGAGAGTGCATCAATGCGGCGCCGGAAAGCGGCGATGATGTTCGCAACCATGGCTTCAATCTGGGCCTTGGTCTCGGGTAAGAAATAGCGCTGGGCGTATTCTTTTCCGAGAGCATCGCCGAGCAGACTGTTTACCAGCGCTGCGCCGCGCAGATGACGCGGCCGCTGTTCCGTTGCGCCTGAAAGGATCTTGTCAAAGAAGGCGAAGTGCTCGTCGGCAAGCGCTCTGGGCAATACGCTGGCGTAATCCTCAATCAGGTGGAAGGCCAGCCAGTCTTTCCATGTGTCGAGCGTGACAGAGGCAACGGTAGCGGACTCTCCAGTGAAGGCTGTGGGCTGCCAGACGATGAAGCTCGCCTGGTTACTGAGACCGGCGCCGCCAAAGTATTCCGCCCAGTCGAGGCCCGGGGCATTGGCAGCGAAGTCGGTTTGCTTCCAGGTGTTGTTCGCCTTATAGATGTCGTGCGAATCCGCCAACGGAGTATGTTTTTCGGCGATGGCGTGCTCCAGTTCGACGATGTGCAGAGCGCGAACGTCCGAGTCGGCGAAGCCAGCAAGCTTGAGCAGAGCTGAAACGTGCGTCTGATATTTGGCGCGGATTTCGCGCATGCTGTCACTCGCGGAAAGGTAGTATTCGCGATCCGGCAATTCCAGCCCGCCCTGCAGCAGGTAGGCGGCATAGTGCTCAGGGTCATTAAAGCTGGGGCCGACCCGCAATCCGAAAAGGTTGGCAGTATGAAAGCCGTCGACGTTCAGGCGTCCCGCTCGCAGGCCCTCACCCAAAGCGCGAGCCAGTTCGTGCTTGTCGCGGATAGCAGCAATTGCATCGAGGCGTGGGCGAAGGGGAGCCAGGCCTTTCGCTTCGATTGTGGTCTCGTCCATGTAAGAGCGATAAAGATCAGCAATTTTGCGGGAATTGGAACCGGCAGGCGCGTTGACCTTGGCTGCTTCTTCAATCAAGCCCGCGATACGTTTGCGGGTCGAGTCGTTCCAGTCGTCGTCGATATCGCCGCCATAGGGGTCAATGTAACCGCGGCCGGAAGGAATGTCGGTGCGTTTCAACCAGCCGCCATTGGCGTAGCGGTAGAAATCGTCACCGGGCTCGACCGAGCGATCCATGTTAGCGACGACAATGCCGTGAGCTTCTAGTGTGCCCGCTTCCTGCGAATAGGCGGCAAGCGGGACGACGGCGAAGAATAAGACAGCGAATGCCGCGGTTCTTCGGGGCAAGAATCCAGATGTGAATCTCATGAGTTTTCCACCAAGCGGACGCCCAACTTCGACGATGGGTAGTGCCAACGGGGATTTCCGATTTGGACTTCTATCCCGCGCATCGTATGCTCCTCCTACCCCGAACGCAACGAACTTTGTCACCAGGGCAGGCTCCAGCGAGGTCGCCGGGTTCCAATGGGCTCGTTTTGCCCCTCTGACCAAGCGCCGCTTGATGTTGCGGAATCGATTTCTCAGACACTGCTTCGACCCACTTCCCTCTACTCCAGATTTTTTGGTTCTTTGTACACCTGGATTCGAGTTTGAGGAGCACGCGGGCGGCCGGCGTTTCCAACCCTTCAACACCATTTCGTGACGTTCCAGCCTGTTCTATCGTCTAAAGTGTGACAAGGGCGGGGTCTGCCCGGAGCTCTTTTCTCGGGCAAACGCGGGGTGATCGAGCCATGAAAACGAGATGGATTGCTTTGCGAATGCTCTGTGGATTGCTTCTCCTTGCCGCCAGCCTGCCATCGTCCGCCAAGGCCCAGCAAGCGGCCAGTCCTCGTCCGGCCACTGACGGCTGGGAAACGGCAAATGCCGCTTCGTCCGGCTTGTCCGCGGCACGCCTCCAGGCGATGGAAACGAGCATTCGCAGCGGCGAGTTCAAGAAAATTGGAAGCATTTTGATCGCGCGGCACGGCAAGCTCGTCTATGAAGCGTACTTCGATGATCCGGACGCCGCCGCGCTCCGCGACACGCGTTCGGCGACAAAGTCGGTGACAGACATCCTGGTGGGCATTGCCATCGACAAAGGCCTGCTTTCCGGAGTCGACGCGCCCATTCTTTCGTTCTTTCCCGACAAGCAGCCCGTGCAGAATCCGGATCCCCGCAAATCGAAAATTACGATCGAAGATTTTCTCACCATGAGTTCGCTCCTCGAATGCGACGACTGGAACGATTTTTCCCGTGGCAACGAAGAGCGCATGTACATCATGGAAGACTGGATTCAGTTCACTCTGGACCTGCCCATCAAAGGGTTCGCTCCGTGGGCAAAGAAACCCAGTGAGTCGCCTTACGGGCGCAGCTTCAGCTATTGCACCGCCGGTGTGACGACGCTTGGCGGAGTTCTCGAGCGCGCGACAAAGACACCCGTGCCGGAATTTGCGCAGAAAAATCTGTTCGCGCCCTTGGGCATTCAAAAAGCCGAATGGAAATTCTCGTCGCTGGGATTGGCGCTGGCGGGGGGAGGATTGCAGTTACAAAGCCGCGACTTGCTGAAGCTCGGCCAGCTCTATTTGAATAGTGGCGTTTGGAATGGATCGAGGATTGTTTCGGAGCGCTGGGTGAAAACGTCCACGGAGGCGCATGCGCGCATCGATGAGCAAACCGAATACGGCTACCTGTGGTGGTTAAAGAGTTTCAAGTCAGGAGAAAAATCGTACCCCGCGTTTTACATGAGCGGGAACGGAGGAAACAAAGTCGCGGTCTTTCGCGGCTTGGACATGGTGGCGGTCCTTACCAGCACAAACTACAACGCCAAGGGCATGCACGAGCAGACCGAACGGCTTTTAACGGGCTACATTCTCGCTTCGCTAACGCAATAGCCAGGAAACGTCGCTACGCTGCGGAGCTCTTGATGCGCATGCCGTAGAACGAGCGGTAGACGAAGAAGAAAGAGACGATAAAAAATGCGGCAGCAAGGATGTGCGCGAGCGTGCCGCCTTGGCTTGCTGTCAAGCTGACTGCGAGTTCAACAGCGAGCAAGCCAAACAGCGTGGTGAACTTGATCACCGGATTCATGGCCACCGAAGAAGTGTCCTTGAACGGATCGCCGACGGTGTCGCCAACGACAGTGGCGGCGTGCAACTCCGTGCCTTTCTGTTTGAGCTCGACTTCGACGATTTTCTTAGCGTTATCCCAGGCGCCGCCGGCGTTGGCCATGAAGATGGCTTGATACAAGCCGAACGTCGCAATGGAAATCAGGTAGCCGATGAAGAAGAACGGTTCGACAAAGGCGAAGGCCAGCGTGACGAAAAAGACGGCGATAAAAATGTTCAACATGCCCTTTTGCGCGTAACGCGTGCAGATCTCGACGACCTTCTTGCTGTCCTCGGTGCTGGCTTTCTCCACGCCTTCCAGCTTGATATTGGCTTTGATGAATTCCACGGCACGATAGGCGCCGGTGGTGACCGCTTGCGTGCTCGCGCCGGTGAACCAGTAAATCACCGCGCCGCCGCTGATCAGCCCGAGGACAAACGGCGCGTGGAGAAGGGAAAGCTTGTCCACGTTGGCGGTAAGGCCGTTGGTCAGCGCCATGATGATGGAGAAAATCATGGTCGTGGCGCCGACGACAGCCGTGCCAATGAGCACCGGTTTCGCCGTCGCCTTGAACGTGTTTCCCGCGCCGTCGTTGGCTTCGAGCAAATGCTTGGCGCGCTCGAAATTCACGTCCATATTGAAGTCCTTCTTGAGTTCTTGCTGGATGCCGGGAATTTGCTCGATGAGAGAGAGTTCGTAGACGGATTGCGCGTTGTCGGTCACCGGGCCGTAGGAATCCACGGCGATGGTTACCGGACCCATGCCAAGAAATCCGAATGCGACCAGGCCGAACGCGAACACCGGCTCCGCGACCATGAGTTTACTGAGTCCTCCCTGCGAAACCAGGTAGGCGATGGACATCAAAAGCACCATCGAGAATCCCAGATAGTAGGCGGAATAATTTCCTGCCACGAAGCCGGAGAGGATGCCCAGCGACGGTCCGCCTTCCTGGGCCGAGGTAACGATTTCCTTGGTGTGGCGTGACTCGACCGACGTAAACACTTTCACGAGTTCGGGAATGATCGCGCCGGCGAGCGTCCCGCAGGAAATAATCGTTGCTAACTTCCACCATTGCGTGGAATCGCCGCCGAGCGTCGGAATAATCTGCGAAGAAACCAGGTAGGTCAGGCCGATGGAGACAAACGATGTGATCCACACCAGCGAAGTAAGCGGCGCTTCGAAATTCATTTCGTCGGCGTTGCCGTATTTCGCCTTGGCGATGAAGCCATTGATGAAATACGCCGCGGCGCTGGCCACCAGCATGATGACGCGCATCACGAAAATCCACACCAGCAACTGCACTTGCACGGTGGGATTCTTGACCGCCAGCAAAATGAAAGTGATGAGCGCGACGCCCGTGACGCCATACGTTTCGAAGCCGTCCGCAGTTGGCCCGACGGAATCGCCGGCATTGTCGCCGGTGCAATCGGCGATCACGCCCGGATTGCGCGCATCGTCTTCCTTAATCTTGAAGATGATTTTCATCAAGTCGGAACCGATATCGGCGATCTTCGTGAAGATGCCGCCTGCGATACGGAGCGCTGCGGCGCCCAGCGATTCGCCAATCGCGAAACCAATAAAGCATGGCCCGGCATAATCGCCAGGAATGAAAAGCAGAATGATCAGCATCATCAGAAGTTCGACGCTGATGAGCATCATGCCCACGCTCATGCCCGCTTCCAGCGGAATGTGATTGATGGGGAAAGGCTTCCCGCGCAGTCCGGCAAACGCGGTGCGCGAGTTCGCGAAGGTGTTCACGCGAATCCCGAACCAGGCCACGCTATAGCTTCCGCCCATGCCGACCAGGCTAAAAAACAAAATAATCGGCAGAGTAGTCGCGACGGATTTGCCGGGCACCGGCGCGAGCACGCCGAAATAAAGAACAATTACAATCGCGATGAAAACCCAGAGCAGAAGAAGGAATTTCCCTTGTGTCGTGAGATAGGTTTTGCAGGTTTCGTAGATCAGCTCGGAAATGTCCTTCATCGATTTGTGGACGGGCAGATTTTTGAGGCGCATGTAAATCGTCATTCCAAACGCCAGCCCGAACAGGCAGAACAAAATTCCGAAGAGCAGGAGCTTGTGGCCATCCATGCCGAGAATAAAGCGGACCGAAGAGAGATCGGGGAGCTTCAGATTGGCTTCACCGCCAGCTTCTTGCGCGGATGCGGAAGCCGCCGTGAGCAGCAAAACTATTGCGGCCGCTGCGGCAAATTTCATTTTCGAGTAGCCTTGAGACCAGGCATTCGCGAGCCAGGTGCGCATTCACAATCCTCCGTACGTGCAATATTCGTGGAACAGTTTCTGTCCCCGGACAGTCTTTTGCCGCACACTTTTTCGCGCGAGCACTGTCCGGCTCGATCGCGGAGCGACTTTTTCTCATTCCACCGGGAAGAGGCTGCCGCGCGCCGGTCGAGATCACCCCAGATACCGCCGGCGAAGCGCCATAACCTTTCACTGACATGGACAGGCAGGAATGCCTGTCCTACATGAACCGGGCGCAAGGGCAAGCACAAGAAGCTGATTTATAACATTTTGCCGGAGAAGGGTCAAACGGGCGTCCGGCGTGGCCTGGAATTCCAAGACGACAAAAAAGGCCCACTTGCTGCATCGGGTACCAACGTGTACCAATCCCTACTTTTTTGCCGCGCTGATGGTAACATGCCAGAATCCTTGGTGACACTTGAGACCGGACTTGTCGGGAGTCATGCGCAGCGAATCAGTGTTGGCCAAAACAACTTGCACGAACCCCTGGCGCGATGATGCACGAAGATGCGCCATGGCGGGGCGTGCATGAGACATCATTTTTTCATCACAGGAACAGATGCGGGCGTGGGGAAAACAGTTCTCTCCGCGCTGCTGTGCGCCGCCCTGGATGCGGTTTACTGGAAGCCTATCCAGACCGGCACGCTCGAAGGCTCCGACCGCGTTACGGTGATGCGACTCGCAGGCATCGGTACGGACCGCACGCTTGATGAAGTCTACAAATTCGTGCCGCCAGTTTCGCCAGACCTGGCTGCGCGCTGGGCCGGAGTGGAAATCGACCTCGGGCGCATCAACATGCCGAGCAGCCTGATCAATGATTGGCTGGTGGTGGAGGGAGCGGGCGGCGTGCTGGTACCCATCAATCAAAAGCAATTCATGCTCGACATGATGGTGAAATTCAAGCTGCCGGTGATCGTGGCGGCGCGCAGCGCGTTAGGCACGGTGAATCATACGCTGCTGACGCTGGCGGCGCTTCACGCGGCCGAGCTACCCGTGCATGGCGTGGTGCTCATCGGCGATCAGAACCGCGAGAACCGGGAAACCATCGAGCGATTCGGGCACGTGCGCGTGATTGGAGAAATACCCAAGCTGCCAAATTTGCACCGCACCGCGCTGATGCAAGTGTTCATGAATCATTTCGACCGCGCCGCCTTTGCGCAATAAGTCCGAAATCCGGGACCGTCGTGTAGCGTAGGCGGTCTTGTGTCTCAGGTCTTATTGGACTCGCGCAGGCGTGGCAATTCTATTGCTCAGGACTTTTTCGCCGAATAGTAAAGGCGCCGTAAGTTGTGCCCCTGTAAGAGATATTTGACATGTAAGGGAGTCGCGATTGCCGCCCAGCTTGAATACATGGAAACAGAAAGTAGTGGCGTTTGCCGGCGGGCTGGGAGCGCCGGGACTGTTTCTGATTTCGTTTCTCGATTCGTCGGTGCTGACGTTTCCGGTAATCAACGACCTTCTGCTCGTTGAATTGTCGGTTCAACACCCGGCCCGCATGCCGGTTTATGCGTTTTTGGCGATGCTTGGGTCCGTTCTCGGTTGCGTGTTGCTGTTTTTTATTGCGGAGAAGGGCGGAGAGGCGCTGTTTCACAAGCATGCCGGCAAGCGGGCGCAAGCGATTCACAATTGGGTGGTGCACAACGGATTTGGCGGCATGCTGATCGCTGCGTTGTTGCCGCCGCCGACTCCATTCAAGGTTTTCGTGGTGGCGGCAGGCGTTTTTGAGGTGCCGATAGCGAGCTTTGTTTCGGCGATTACGCTGGCTCGGGCCATCCGGTACTTTGGAATCGGGTATTTGGCGATCCGGTACGGGCACGACGCGCTTCCTTATTTGGCGCAGCATAAATTGCGCGTGGGAGTGGTCGTCATTGGCGTCGCGCTGCTGAGTTACCTGCTTTCCAAAGTTATCCTCAGACATCGACCGCATCCGGAAGAGAAAGCGTGAAGAGACGCGCCCTTCGTCAAAGTAAAACACTTTTGCAACGACCTTAAGTTCAAGCTGGGGATCGGTTGAGATCCTTCGCTTCGCTCAGGATGACAAATCCCGGAGTTTGTGGCTGTTGTTTGTCTGGTTAGTGGAGATGCAGGCCAGGGAAGGTCAATTCCGGCAGGAGTTAGCGCCACCAAAACTCCCGAGACATGGGCACCCAAGCGAACTCTTGGGAGAGGATTTTGCCGGAGGGATCGGTGTCGATAAAGGCTTGGACGCGCCGACCGGAGGTGGCGTCACGGCTGTAAGGGAAGTCCCGCATGATGATATGGAAGCCCTCGGAAGTTTTTTCAACGGAAGCTTTGGGGAAACGAGCAATCTGGAGAAATCGGCGGGCCACGGCCGAATCGCGCGCGGCGTCAAGGGCGGGAGAGGGCTCGGGTTTGAAGCTGCTGATGGCAGAGCCTGGGTCGAACTCCATGCCTGGACCGACCGGGACCTCAGCATCATAGAGTGCGCGCTCGGTTTCCACGACGCCGTGCCAAAGGAATGGCGTGCCAGGTTGGGCGAACGCCGCGACCCTGCGGGGATTTTCGCCGCGGTAGGTGCGCGATTCCAGAGCAGCGATGGCGTTGCCGTGGTAGATAAAACGGACAACCAGGTAAAGAAACAGCGCGGCGAACGCGATGGACGCGCCAAGCCGGCCACGCGGCGCTTTGGAACGAGAGCCGATTTCTTCCGTGACCAGGCCGCTAAGCAAGGGGAGGAGAACTCCGGCTAGGAAGATGGCAAGGATCCAGAGATCGGTGTGAGCGACCCAATCGAGGGCGAAGCGCCGAGCGGAGAAGGGCCAAAGCAACTCGACGCCGGTGCTTTGGCAGAGGTCCATTGCCAAATGAAGAATGCCAGCAAGGAAAGCGGCAATGAAAATGATTGCGAACGAGACTTGTTTTTCCGCGTTTTTGGATTTGAAGAAGAGAAACGGGAGGGAAACGACGAGGCTGAAAAGCATGGCGGCCGCAATGGAGTGAAAGTAGGTCCGGTGGAACGCGAGATAGGCGGAGGGGCCAAACGAACTGCTGGACGAGTCCAGGTCCGCGACGGTGCCCGCGATAACGATGGCGAGCGTAGCGGATCGAGGCAATCGGGGGAAGGCGACACGCTTCAAAGAGTAGGAGGCGAGAGCGTGGGTGAGAGGGTCCATGGGAGGAGGTTAACCCATCGCACTGGGGCAAGTCCAAAGGCCCCGATCGTGGCGAGGTATGTGCAACTGAAACCGCAGAAGCGATCATCGGAGGTAGGCAGCGGGCGGGTGGACAGCCTGTCTGGGGAACCCACTACTTAAACGCGAGAATGCCCAGTGGGCTTGGCCTAGCGGGGTTGCGAGGGAACGAGCAGCTTGAGGGCGCGGGGGACGATTTTGAATTCGACGGGGAGGCGAGCGAGAGGTTCGCCGTCAATTTGGGCGTAGATGGGATTGTTGTCGAGGGGCTCGCAAAGGACGGAATCGGTCTTGAAGAAATCGACGCCTTCGGTGCCGCGGAGCTTTCCCATCCAAAGAGTAGGAAGATAGCTGAGGTAGCGGAAGCCGCTTTGCGTGGTCAGGGTCATGACTTCGAATTGGTTCGAGTAAAGATCGGCCTGGTCCGTGATTTTGAACGGGCCCCCGTAGTTTTGCGTGCGGCCAACGATGACAAGGGACGCATCAATCTTGCGATCGCCGCTGACCACTCGAAAATGAGGGAACTTGTAGCGGAAGACCTCGCGAGCGCCTTCCAGCCAGTAAGCAAGAATGCCGACGCGGGCTTTGAGTTCGAGATCGATGGAATAGACGATCATGCCGTCCGGGCCGGCGCCGGCCACGCTGAGAAAATATTTTTGCTTGTCGGGTTGTTCGACGGGAGTGGCGAGGCCGAGGGCAATTTCTTTGACGGTGCCGCGAACGAGCTTTTCGGCGGCGCTGGGGATGTCCCAGGGAAGATCGAGTTCCTTGGCGAGAATGTTGGCGGTGCCGCCGGGAAGAAGCGCGAGGGGAACGCGGTGACCGTTTTGGTGGGCGGCGAGGCCGTTGACGATTTCGTTGAGCGTGCCGTCGCCGCCGCAGGCGATCACGAGGCCGCGGTTTTCAGCAGCGGCGCGGGCAGCGATTTCGGTGGCGTGGCCGGGGCCGGTGGTCTCGGCGAGTTCGGTGGCGATGCCGCCGTGGGCGAAAATGTGGCGCGCGGTGTCGAGCGTGCGGCGGCGGGCGTCGCCGCCATTCCCGGCGTTCGGGTTGTGAATCAGCAGCGCGTTGTGGAGTTCAGCGGTCACTCAGCTTCCAGTGTTTTTCAATGCATTTCCCAAAACAACCATTTTATATAATATCGAGCGATTTAGCGCGGCGTTTTCGGGTGCGATGCGCGAAAACAAAAGCAGATTCCTCGACTTCGCAGGTTGGCCCTTCGTAAGAGCGAAGGGCCAACCTGCTCCGCTCGGAATGACAGGCTTGGGTTATGACGGGCGGCAGGAAGCGCACAGGGATGTAAGAGGCATTCCTCACCCGCTGCGCGGGTTCGAAATGACGGCGGTGTAGATTTACGGGGGTTTCATGGCGAAAGCGGCGCCGGCAAACGTGAAAAAAGAGATGGAAGGGCTGCGCGAGAAGCTGCGCTATCACGAATACCGGTATTACGT
>DASPTW010000032.1:0-7031 GCA_035623215.1 Candidatus Acidiferrum sp. | reverse complement strand
ACTGCGCGGAGGCCCGCCACGGAATCAGGCCAAACACTATCGCCAGACAAACGGGTAGAAGGGTCACACTCTTTGCTTTTCCAAGAAACATTTTTGCTCTCCCCTGAAACGGATTACCCCTAATTACGCGCCAGTCTAAGCCCGGAGAAATCCTACTGCAAAGGATTAGTTTTTGTTTTTCATCTGCCGCCTTGAGTACCCCGAGCGCAGCAGTTCCTCTTCCGCGCTTGGTCAACTGCGATTGCGGGCATTCCTTACTGGCGCTATGATGCGGCGCGCGAGTTCGGCCCTTGGCTTTTAGGTTCACGCCCGATTCACTCCCTCGCGATGCTGGAATTCAAGGAGCAGTTTCGATGCGCATGATTGTTTCGAACTTGTTTTTGCTTCTGATCAGCGCGGCCTCATTTGGAGTTGCGCCCGCCTTCGGCGACTCCGGCTCGGTCATCCAATTCACCGTTGACGCTACGCATGCGCCGCAAAAATTTCTCCACGTTCAAATGAAAATTCCTGCCGCGCCCGGACCCCTGACCCTTTACTCCCCCAAATGGATTCAGGGTTTGCACGCTCCGATCGGGCCGGTCACCAATCTGGCAGGCTTGAAATTCTCGGCGAACGGCCAGCCCCTCCCATGGAAACGTGACTTACTCGACCTCTACACCTTTCACATCGTCGTCCCCTTGGGCGCGAAACAAGTTGACGTCGCGTTCGACTACCTCGAGACCGGAGGCCCCGCGGGTGGTACCGCCACTGCAAAATTGCTGGACCTGAACTGGTATCAGGTCGTTCTTTATCCAGCGGGCAAGCCCGCTGCCCAGCTCGAGTTCAAGCCCACGCTGAGACTCCCCGCTGGCTGGAAATTTGGTACGGCCCTTCCCGTCGAGAACCAGTCGGAATCCGAAATCGTTTTTCAAACTACCCCAATCGATCGCTTGCTCGACTCTCCACTGATTGCCGGCGAGTACTACCGCGTCATTGATTTGACTCCGCCCGGTGAGCCTATTCATCACGAAATCGATCTGGTGGCCGACAGTGAGGCGGCGCTGGCGATGAGCCCCGAAGTGCAAAAAGGCCTGACTAATGTCGTCGCCGAATCCGGAAAGCTGTTCGGGGCGCGCCACTATCGCTCTTACCATTTCCTTCTCACGCTGAGCGACCACACCGGACACTTTGGCGTGGAGCACCACGAATCGAACGACAGCCGGCTCGGCGAACGCGCTTTGCTTTCTCCCAGCACGGCCAATGACGTCGGTGGTTTGCTGGCGCACGAATTTGCACATTCCTGGAGCGGCAAATTCCGCCGCCCAAAGGAGCTGTGTCAGCCCGATTTCCAGACGCCGCTGCAAACCGATCTGCTATGGGTCTATGAAGGAAATACTTCCTATCTCGGCGACTTGCTCGCCACACGCAGCGGAATGTGGACTGCTGATGATTATCATCAGATGCTCGCCAGCGTCGCGGCTACACTCGGTCCAGGTCAGCCGGGCCGCACCTGGCGGACCCTTTTGGATACTGCAGTCGCTGTTCCTGGAACTTTTACCGGCGGACCTGGTGGAGGTGGCTGGGCCAGCTGGCGGCGCGGCTCGGATTACTATGAGGAAGGGGAATTTTTGTGGCTTGAAGCGGCCACGATCATTCACGATCAAAGCCACGGTCAGAAATCGCTCGAAGATTTTTTTCACATCTTTTACGGCGGCCCAAACAATGGCCCCGAACTGAAGCCCTATACGTTTGACGAACTCGTGCAAATGATGAATCAAGTGGTGAAATATGACTGGGCGGGTTTCTGGAATGGCCGGCTCACTTCCACTTCCGCCGAGGCGCCTGTTGGAGGAATCGAAGCGAGCGGCTGGAAATTGTCTTTCAGCCCCGAACCGGCGGTTCCCGGCAGAGCGTCGCGCCGAATTTCTGACACTACGTTTACGATCGGCTTGGAACTCGGGCGCGATGGAACCATTCGCGATGCCATTTATGGTGGTCTGGCGTTTCATGCCGGTCTCGGCCCGGGAATGAAAATTGCCGCTGTCAATGGCCGCGTCTTCACTCCGGAAGTCTTTGACGATGCGCTCAAAGCTGCAAAAAGCAACCCCCGCGCGATCGAGTTGCTGGTCATCGTGGACGATTACTACAAGACGTTCTCTATCGATTTTCACGGCGACGAACGCAATCCACATCTGGTGCGCATCGCTGATAAGCCGGATTTCCTGGAAGAATTGCTCAAGCCGGAAGCTCGATGAAGGCTGCAAGTTCGAGGAATGTGGGAGGAGCGATGGAAAAATTCTTGCGAGTTTCTGCTAGCATGATTTTGCTGACATTCTCGCTCGCTGCACGTGTGGCGGTGGCGCAGGAACGCCCTATAGTGCTGAAAGCCGCAACCGTTCTCGATGGCAAGGGCCAGATTCTTCACAACACAATCATCGTGGTGGAAGGCGCAAAAATTGCCCGCGTCGGCGGCGCCCCGCCGAAAGACGCCAGCACCTACGATCTCAGCAGGCTGACGGTTCTACCCGGATGGATCGATGCCCACGTTCATCCCACTTGGCACTTCGACGCGAATGGCCGCCTCGCAGGTGAGAGCGAACCCAAAGAGACAACGGTCCTGGCCGGCGCGGCCAACAGTTGGAAGATGCTTGCTGCCGGTTTTACCACGGTGCAAAGCCTCGGCTCTCCTCTCGACAAAGACCTGCGCGACGCGATCGACCGCTTCGGCCTGCCGGGGCCGCGAATTCTCACTTCGCTTGATCCGATCTTCGGCCGCGGCGACGCCACCGGAACGCCCGACGAACTGCGCGCCGTCGTTCAGCGTCACGCCAAGGATGGCGCGGACCTCATCAAGATTTTCGCTTCCGGCAGTATTCGCGAAGGAGGCAAGCCTACGCTTTCGCAGGACCAACTCAATGCGATTTGCGACGAGGCCAAGAAAGCCGGTCTCCGCACCGTCGTGCATGCGTATGGTCCTTCCGTCCGCATGGCTTCGCTCGCCGGCTGCACCGAGGTCGAGCATGGCCTCTACGCCACGGACGACGATCTGCGCTTTCTAGTCCAGCAAGGCACCTATTTCGATCCCCAGGCCGGCTTGGTTATCCAGAACTATCTCGACAACAAACCACATTATCTAGGTATCGGCAATTACACCGAGGCCGCTTTCGACATCATGCAAAAAGCTCTGCCCGAAGAGCAGGAACTGTTCCGACATGCCATCGCCACGCCCGGCCTGAAAGTCATTTTCGGGACGGACGCCGTTGCAGGCGCGCACGGCCGCAACGCCGAAGAATTTCTTTATCGTGTCCAAACCTGCGGGCAAGCCCCCATGGCCGCGCTAGTTTCCGCCAGCTCGCTGGCCGCCGAAGCCCTTGGCCTGCAAAACCGTATCGGCTCCATCGCTCCCGGCCTCGACGCCGACATCATCGCTCTCGATGGTGACCCTTTGAAGGACATCACCGCCACGAAACGGGTCGTTTTCGTGATGAAAGGCGGAAAAGTATTTGAGAATCTGGCAAACGGAAACAAGGAGGAGGTAAAGCACTGACTCCAAGAGCGCGGGCATTTGCAGACGCACGGTGGCCTTCTAAGTCTGCTCCATTCTGAGATAATCGAACGCATGAAAGAGTCAGGCGTTCGCGCAACTGTCGTTATTCCGGCTTCCTTGTATCGCAAACTCAAAGAGTTCGCTGCTGCTGAAGGCTATTCAGTTCGCGAGCTTATCCTCTCAGGCATAAGAGTCACTCTGGAGAGAACCAAACACTCCTGTGCCGCCAGAGTCAAATTCCCCTGATTGTCTCAGAGGGTCCTAAGGTAAATTTGACAAACGAAGAGATTTATGGACACGCTGGATTTCCTTGACGCGAATGTTTGGCCGACGCTTTTGAGTGCTACTCGCTCTAGGAGTGCCGAAGGCCACGTTTTTGTGAACTTCAGCCGATTGCATTGCGTCTTCGTTCTTCTGTCCTTCTTTCTTTGCGAGGCACCAACGGACGCGCAGTGGTGGAAGGTGCAAACCAGCGGCATCGATACGAATCTCCGCGCTGTGAGCGCAGTCTATACTCCAGGCCTACAAAAAGGAGTGCCCACGCCAGTCGTTTGGGCTTCGGGTTCCAACGGTGTAATTCTGAAATCGGTTGACGAAGGGAAGACCTGGAACCGACTGCATGTAGCCGATAGCGACGCGCTGGATTTTCGCGGCATCGTCGCGCTAAATGCCAGCAGCGCTTATGTCATGTCCATCGGCGAAGGCGAAAAATCCCGCATCTACAAAACGATAGACGGCGGGGCCACGTGGAAACAACAATACATCGGCGATCGCAAGGAAGTTTTTCTCGATAGCATCGCTTGCCTTTCTGAAAATGAGTGCTTTGCCCTGGGCGATCCTATTGACCGAAAATTTCTCCTCCTGAAAACGACCGACGGAGAGCACTGGAATCCGCTTCCGACTGACAATATGCCCACGGCACTTCCGGGCGAAGGCGCCTTTGCTGCCAGCAATTCCTGCATCGCCCTTTCTGACAACAAACAAATCGTTTTCGGCACGGGTGGTCCGGCAGCGCGAGTTTTCCAGTCCAATGATGGTGGCCTCACCTGGAACGTCGCCCGGACTCCGGTCGTTCAAGGCAACCCCTCATCCGGGATTTTTTCCCTGCGCCTCGACGGGAACAACCACGTACTTATTCTGGGAGGTGACTACAAGGACCCGAACTTCGCCGACCGCATCGCCGCAGCCTCACTCGACAACGGCAAGACCTGGGAATTAGCTGTTCGGCAACCCAGTGGTTTTCGTTCAGCCTTGGCTCATATTGATGGCGGACGCTGGGTCGCGGTTGGTCCGACCGGCGAAGACGTTACCGAAGATTACGGCGCGCATTGGAAGCACACCGATTCATTGAATCTCAACGCCGTGGAACTTCTGGACATTCAGACCGGCTGGGCCGTCGGAGCCCATGGCACGATCGCGCGTTTCATCAACCATTTCCAATACAGTGTTCGCGTTCGTCCTCATAGCGACTCGACGCGCCCTCCAGCTTCCGCCATTGCCGACTGAACCGAGAAGGTATACTCTCCCGCCTTAATGGGACGGCACGGTTGCCCTATTCCATTTCAGAAGATTCCTTGCCAGGAGGCCACCATGGCCAAGCCCTCTGAATTTCAAGACGGCGGTTGCGAGCCGGCAAACCGCCGCGTCTTCCTTCAAGGCGCCGCTGCTGCCGCCGCGCTGGCCGCGCTGCCTCGCTGGGCGCAAGCCCACCCCGGCGAATACGACGCGATCCGCGCTGAAATCGAAAAACGCCATGACGAAGCGGTGAAGCGCCTGCAAACCTGGATTCGCCAGCCGTCCATCGCGGCGGAAAACCGCGGCATGAACGAAGGCTGCGAGTTGATGATGGAAATGCTCCGCGAAGCCGGCTTCAGCGGCGTCAAGAGAATGCCGACCGACGGCCAGCCCGGCGTTTTCGCCACGCTCGACGCAGGCGCGCCAAAAACTCTCGGCCTCTATTTCATGTACGACGTCAAGCAAGCCGATCCGGCTGAATGGTCCTCGCCGCCCTTCGAAGCCGCGCTCATCGACAGGGCCGGCCTTGGAAAAATCATCATGGGGCGCGGTGCGGTCAATCAGAAGGGTCCGGAAGCCACGCTGCTGGCCGCGTTTCACGCCATGCGCGGAGCAGGAAAGAAACTCCCCATCAATCTCGTCTTTGTCGCCGAAGGCGAAGAAGAAATCGGCTCGCCACATTTCCCGCAGGTGGTTCGCAGTCCCGAAGTGGCTGCCGCCATGAAAAAGTGCAGCGGCGTGTTCATGCCTTACGCTTCGCAGGGCCTCGACGGCGAGGTCACCATGTTTCTGGGCGCCAAGGGCGTCGTCGAACTCGAGCTGACTTCCAGCGGCGAGCGCTGGGGCCGCGGCCCGCGCAAAGACGTGCACTCCAGCAATAAAGCGCGCCTCGACAGCCCGGCATGGCATCTCGTCGAAGCTCTCGCTTCGCTGGTCACTCCCGACGGCAATGATCCCGCCATCGAAGGCTACACGGCAAAAGTTCGCCCGCTCTCTGACGCCGACAAGAAAATGATTGCCGAAGCCGCGCGCCGCCTGAGCGAAGCCGAAGCAAAAAAGCTTCTCGGCGCCGAGCACTGGGTTCATGACGTAAGCTGGCAGGAATCGCTCGAACTGCTGGTTTCGCGCCCTACCGTCAACATCGAAGGCCTTGTCGGCGGCTACACCGGACCCGGCGGCAAGACGATTCTCCCCGGTAAAGCTGTGGCGAAACTCGACCTGCGGCTGGTTCCCGACATGACCGCCGCAGAATCCCTCCAGTTGCTCCGTGCGCACCTTACCAAGAAAGGCTTCGGCGATATAGACGTGCACATGAGCGGTGGCTACGATCCCACTTCGACTCCGGCTGACGCTGCTGTGATTCGCGCGGCGACCTCCGTGTACAAAAAGAACGGCATCGACCCCGTCATCCTCCCGCGTCTCGCCGGCTCCTGGCCCGGCTACGTTTTCACCGGCGACCCGCTCCGCATGCCCGCCGGCCATTTCGGGCTCGGCCATGGCAGCGGCGCGCACGCTCCCGACGAGTATTACGTCATCGAGTCGAAGAATCCCAAAATTCAGGGAATGGATGGCGCCGCACTCTCGCACGTCGAATATTTCTACGAACTGGCCCAATCTAGCTGAGCATCCACCAAATTCACCAAACGATGGCAACTCCGGCGGAACACTCGGCTGAGCAAACTTCGTCTTCAGGCGCGCTCGCGCGGCATCTCGGCCTTTTCGGCACCACGATGGCCGTCATGGGCGGCATCATCGGCGCGGGAATCTTCATTAATCCTTATCTTGTCGCGCAGCGCGTTCACACTTCGTTTCTAATCCTCGCTGCTTGGGTCGCGGGCGGTATCATCGCTCTCCTTGGCGGCTTCATCTATGCCGAGCTCGCTGCGCGCTTGCCCGTTGTTGGCGGTCAGTATGCCTACTTGCGCGAAGCCCTCCATCCCGGCGTCGCGTTTCTTTACGGCTGGGTGTTGCTGCTCGTCATTCAGACCGG
>DASPTW010000031.1:0-17717 GCA_035623215.1 Candidatus Acidiferrum sp. | reverse complement strand
CGGCGTCCAATCTCAGCTGGGCAACGACCTGTTCTACGGCTCGGACAAGGCCGGCGTGGTTACCGTGAACGGTGGCCGCGGCCGCGCCAACAACTACACTGTAAACGGGGGAGATGGCAACGATTTGTTCGTGAACGGGCCAGCAATCGAACCTTCACCGGACAGCGTCGATGAATTCCGCGTTATTACCAACAACTTTGACGCAGAGTACGGCCGCAATTCCGGCGCCGTGGTCAACGTGGTCACCAAGTCGGGGACGAACGACTTGCACGGCAGTTTCTATGAGTTCTTCCGTAACGACGTGCTCAACGCGCGGCAGTTTACGTTTGGCCCCGCTCCCAAGACGCCGTTCAAGCAGAACCAATTCGGCGGAACGCTGGGAGGGCCCATCGTTAAGGACAAAACGTTTATCTTCGGGTCGTATGAAGGGCGCCGCATCGTTAAGGGCATCGTCTCGCAGCCAATCCCCGTGCCCACGGCGGCCGAGCTGAACAATGGCGACTTTTCAGAGGGTGGCAACGCCGCGTCATTTACGGGCTCTTTAACCGACCCGACCGTGGCTAACGTTTTGCAGCAACGCTGCGGAAGCGGCGCTCCCGCATCCCTTCCCGCGAGCCAAAGACTAACGCCGGCCGCGCAGGCGTCGGTCGCAAGCGTGGCCACTGGCGGCGCTCCAGTCCCTTACGCCACAATTTTCCAAAACAATCAGATCCCAACCGGCTGTTTCGATCCGGTGGCGCTGAGCCTGCTGCAATACATGCCGGGGGTGGGTTCGGCGGGGACAGGCGCTGCCAACACTGTGCTTACCGTTCCGAACAGCAGAGATCGCGGCGACCAAGCCCAGATTCGCTTCGATCATTCCCTGACGACAAACCAGAAGCTTTCCATTTACTACTACCTTGATGACGACAATACGACAGACCCATTTGCGAAGTTTCAGAGCTACGGGGCCATCACTGGAGAGTTTCCCAGTGTCTACGCCACCCGTACCCAACAGGTGAACGGATCTCATACCTGGACCATCGGGTCCAAGTCGGTGAACGAACTGCGGTTCAGCTACTTCCGGGAAGGTCAGCTCAAGTTCAATACTCCGGTGAAAACCAATGCCATTACGGCTTCCTGCGGGAGCGGCGCCGTCTCCGCCTTCTGCTTCACCGGGACGGCCGATACTGCGGCCTTAAACGCCGCGTGCGCCGCAGGCGCCACGAACACCGCCGATTGCGGGATTCATTCGGGCTTGGGCTCCAAATATGAAGGCGTGCCGTTCGTCTTCTTCGGCTCGACCGGCCTGATCGGCAACAACCCGGGCGGTCAGTTGCCGCAGATTGGGAATACTTTCCAGTTCGCGGACAACTACAGCAGAATCGTTGGCAACCACAGCTTCAAATTCGGGGGTGACACCCGCTACCAGAAGTTCGACCAATTCCTCATTTTTGACATTAACGGCGACTTTACGTTTTCCAATTCCGCGGCTCATAACGACATCGGATTCGACAATGCTTATCCCAACTTTTTCCTGGGCTTGCCCAGCAATTACGTGCAGGGCTCGCCGCAGCATGAGTTGATTCGCAGCACTTCCGTTTATCTGTTTGCGCAGGACAGTTGGAAAATCAAGCCGAATTTGACGCTGAACTACGGCGTGCGGTGGGAACTGAATACTCCTCTGGCCGATGCCGGGCAGAAGGTGCAGGCGTTCCGGCCCGGGCAGCAATCGACCATTTACCCTTGCAAGTTTACGTCGGCCAATCCTCTCTACGATCCGACCCAAGCCGACGGAGGATGCGCGGAAGCCGGCGCAAATCCCCTCGGCATTGTTTTCCCGGGCGACAAAGGCATACCCAACGGTTTGACACAAACCTATTACAAGGCGTTTGCGCCGCGACTTGGACTCAATTGGAGCCCCAGCGCTCATGAAGGCTGGCTCGCGAAACTCACGGGGGGGCCGGGCAAGACCAGCATCAGCACCGGTTATGGGATCTTTTACAACCCAATCGAGCAACTCGTGCTGGAACAGTTCAACGCCGAGCCGCCTTTTGGCGGCAGCATTTCCGTTCCCTACTCGTTCCTGCAAACCCCCTTCATTGGCCAGAACGCCAGCGTCTCCCCCAATCCTTTCACCGGTGTTTTGACTCCACCGCGCGGAGTACCGATCGATTGGTCCCGGTTTCTTGGCACTGTTTACTTCGGAGATTTTCCTGCCCAGATGCGGCCCCAGTATTCGGATCAGTACAACTTGACCATCAAGCGCGAGCTGCCAGGGGATATTCTTCTTCAGGTCGGGTACGTTGGTTCACAGGGACATCGCTTGCTCGCCATTTACGAAGTCAATGAAACCAATCCCCAAACTTGTCTGGAGTTGGATGCCATTGTTGGAGCGGGCACCTGTGCGCAAGCCGGAGAAGATCTCGTCTATCAATTCATGCTTCCTGCGGGCGCCAGTATCGACTTGCCCTATTACAACCCCGGTGGGCCAACCGCCACCGGTCCGAACGTTCCCTGCCTCCCGGTGCACACTCCCGCGGGATGCCATTACACAAATACGACTAACTCTCCACAGCAAATTACGCTTTCGGGACTCCGCTTCTATTCTTCTCCGGACTGTAACCCGCTGTCCCCGACCGCCTGGGGCTGTAACCTTACGAGCCCCCCCATCTCCGGCATCTTTTCTGAAGATACAGTCGCCAAGTCCAATTACAATTCGTTCCAAGCGATGTTCGAGAAGCGCTTTTCCCACGGCCTGCAGTTCCAGGCTTCCTACACACTCAGCAAAACACTGGACAATGCCTCGAGCTTCGAAGACGCTCTGAATCCGTTCAACTTCAACGCCACCTACGGCCTCTCGAAGTATGACGCCCGGAATCGCTTTGTTTTCAATTTCGTTTGGGATCTGCCGGTTCCCAAGTACAGCGGCTTCAAGGGGAAGCTCCTCGATGGATGGGAAATATCCGGCATCGAGACCTTGCAGAGCGGCTTTCCGATCCGCATCACTTCGCAGGCGGACAACGAGCTATTGGACAGCCAGTTCAACTTCGAGGCGCCGGGTGAGCCGAACCTCACGGGACCCTTTAAGACCCATAACCCGAGGATTGATGGCTTTGTGTTCGACCCGAGCTTGTTTGACAATTGCGACAGCGTGACTTGTCCAACGGATCCTCATGCCGTGACTCTCGGCACCATCGGGAACTCGCCGCGCGCGCTCTGCTGTGGACCCGGCATCAACAACACGGACGTCACCTTTTCGAAACAAACGCCGCTAACGGAAAGACTGCACATGGAATTCCGGGGCGATATCTTCAACATCTGGAACCACGCGCAGTTCACCAGCACGGACGGCAATATCTCCGATTCGACCTTTGGTCAGCCCCTCCGGATTCGCGATCCGCGGCTGGTCCAGTTTGCTTTGAAGTTCCGGTTCTAGCGGTTCGGGCAGTTAAATTGAGATTCGGGCGGCGGCTCGCGAGGGCCGCGCTGTCGCACATAAAAAAATTCGCGCAAGACCCAGGTCCAGCGGCCTTCGAGAATTTATCCTCGCCCACACTGACCGCAGGGAACAGACCTGCAAACCACGGAGTAGGAAATGCACGAGGCACTGCAAAGAGAAATTGCTACGTACGAAAAGCGCACGCCCAGATCTGCCGCGGCGCACAAGCGCGCTTTGGAGCGCATCCCTCTCGGGGTTGCCAGCAATTACCGTCATTACGAGCCTTATCCCATTTTCGTAAGAGACGGCAAGGGCAGCCACATTCATGATCTCGACGGCAACGGATACATCGATCACAACCTCTGTTTCGGCGCGCTCATGGCTGGGCACTGCCATCCCGCCGTGGTCAAAGCTGTTGAACAAAAGTTGCACGAAGGCACCACCTTCGGCATGCCCCACGACCAGGAATGGGAGCTCGCCGAAGAGATTTGCAAACGCTATCCAGTCGAGATGGTGCGCTTCGGCTCGAGCGGAACCGAAGTCACTATGCACGCATGCCGCATCGCCCGCGCTGCCACCGGCCGCGACAAAATCGTGAAATTCGAAGGTGCGTATCACGGCCTGCACGACACCGCGCTCGTCAGCGTCAAGCCCAAAGCGGAAGACTACGGCGATCCCGACGCTCCAACCTCTGTTCCCGGCGGAGGCGGCATCCCGAAGGCCTCTCTCGCCAACGTGGTCATCGCCGCTTTCAACAATCTTGGCAGCGTCGGACGCCGCTTCCGCGAAAACCCCGGGCAAATCGCCGCCATCATCCTTGAGCCGATTCTGATGAACGTCGGATTGTGCATGCCGCAGCCCGGTTTTCTGCAAGGCTTGCGCGACATCTGCGACAAAAACGGCTCCCTCCTGATCTTCGACGAAGTAAAAACCGGCGCGAAACTCGCCTGGGGCGGCGCCAGCGAATTTTTCGGCGTCAAGCCCGACATGATTTGCCTCGCCAAATCCATCGGCGGCGGTTTGCCTCTCGGAGCCTTCGGCGCTAGCCGCGCCGTTATGGATCTAATCTCGCAGCACAAAGTCTTCCACGGCGGCACTTACAACACCAATCGCGTCGCCATGGCCGCGGGCCTTGCTACTTTCCGCGAAGTCTTGACGCGCGAAGCTTACGTTCACGTCGGGAAGCTGAGCAACAAACTGACCGAGGGCTATCGTGCCATCATCAAGAAATCCGGTCTGCAAGCGTACGTCGCCAGCGCCGGCGTGAACGGCGCGCTGATGCTCTATCCGCAGGAGATTCGCAATTATCGCGACTGGACCAAAATCGACGTCGATCTCTGGCGCCACTACTGGTTTGGCATGGTCAATCGCGGCGTGCTCCCTCAGCCCTTCTGGTGGGACGAGCAATGGACCATCTCGGTGCAGCACACCGAAGCGGACATCGAAAAGCACCTCGCGGTTTTCGAAGAAGTCGCTCCGGCGCTTGCCGCAGCGCAGCAAGATCGCGGCGTCGCCTATGTCGGCGCCGCCGGCCACTGAAGCGCTGCATAAGGTTTGTAGGGGCCGGGCTTGCCCGGCCCGGTCTAGGGTTACAGGCGAAGGTCCAACGATAGGACGTGTCATTCCGAGCGAAGCGAGGAATCTGCTTTTCGCTTGTCGGTTTCGGTTAAGGAGGCGCATTGACGAACGAGGCCACCACGCAGCCACTTACCGTGGTTGCACAGGACGCGCCGCACCTGAAGCGCGTCCTCGGGCGCTGGGACCTCGTTCTCCTTTTTGTCGTGGCCGTTTTCAATCTCAACGTTGTTCCGTCCATCGCCGCCAATGGCGGCGTCACCGTTTGGCTCTGGATCATCTCGCTCCTTCTTTTCTTTTGGCCCCAGGGAATTGCCGTCATCGAGTTGGCGCACCGCTACCCCGGCGAAGGTGGCGTCTATCTCTGGGCCAAGGAAGTCTTCGGTGACTTCCACGGTTTTCTTTCCGGCTGGTGCTACTGGACCAACAACATGATGTACGTTCCGACCATCATGCTTTACTTCGTTGGCGTCTCCGTGTTCGTTCTTGGTCCCGCCCATGCCTCGCTTGCCGACAGCCGCTCCTTCGCACTTACGGCTTCGCTCGCTCTGCTCGCCATCCTGGTTGTGCTCAACATCGTCGGTCTCGGTGTCGGCAAGTGGATCAACAACGTCGGCGGCATCGGTACTTTCGTCGCTGGTGGCGTTCTGATTCTTCTCGGCGTGATTGTTTGGTTTCGCTTTGGAACTTCCGTGACTGCAGCGGATTTCCGGATTCCTGCGAACCCGCGTTTCGTTCTGAACTCCTTCGGCGTGATTTGCTTCGGCCTTGTTGGCCTCGAGCTTGCCTCCATCATGGGCGATGAAATTGAAAACCCGCGCAAGACTCTTCCTGGGGCGGTTGCCTGGGGCGGGGTTCTCTCCGGCGCTCTTTACATCGGCACGACTCTTACCTTGCTCGTCGCCATCAGCAAAGACAGCATCAACGTTCTCCAGGGAATCGTTCAAGCCGTCAGCCACATGTCCGCACGGGTCGGCATCGGCTGGATCATCGCGCCTTTTGCGCTCATGCTTAGCCTGTCCATCGCTGGAATCGCTTCCGCCTGGCTCGGCGGTTCCGCGCGCATTCCGTTTGTCGCTGGCCTCGACTCCTACATGCCGGACTGGCTGGGCAAGATCCATCCGAAATATTCGACGCCGTACGCCGCTCTCATAGTTCACGCCACGGTTTCGTTGATTCTCGTGATCATCAACTTCACCTTTACCGGCGCAGGCGTCCAGGAAACGTTTCAAAAGCTCTTATCTCTCGCCGTCGTTCTGCAACTGATCCCCTTCCTCTACATGTTCGGAGCCTTGTTGCGTATTGCATTTGAACGCTCATTCACTCCAGGCCGCTACAGCAAGGCCACCCTGATCGCAGCTGGCATGAGTGGCTTGCTTACGACTTTTCTGGGAATTGCGCTGGCCTTTTTCCCGGCGCAGCAAATCACTTCTCTTCGTCTGTACGAAATCTGGATGTTTGGTGGCACGTTGGGCTTTATCGGCATGGCCGCGTTCTTCTTTTTCATTTATGGCCGGCGCAAAGCTGCCCGCAAACTTGCCGCGGCCACGCCCGCTTTGAACTGAATTTGGGAGGCAGTCATGTCGAGCATCGCGAAAGCAACGGTTCGGACCTATCAGAATTACGTCAATGGGGAATGGGTTGGCGGCGCATCCGGCGAAACGTTTCCCGTCTACGATCCTTCGACCGAAGAAGTGATCGCTCAGGTCGCCTCCTCCAACGCCGCCGACATCGATCAAGCTGTCAAAGCCGCGCGCGCCGCGTTCGACTCCGGCCCTTGGCCCGCCACCACCGCTCAAGACCGTGGCCGCATTCTCTTCAAGCTCGCCGACAAAATCCGCCAAAACGCTGCGCAACTTGCGGAACTCGAGTGCCGCAACACCGGCAAGCCTATCGTCGAAGCGGAATACGATATCGCCGACGTGGCCACCTGTTTCGAATACTACGGCGGCCTCGCCAACAAAGTCACCGGCAACGTGAATCCTGTTCCCGCCAACGCGCTGAGCTTCACCATGCGGGAGCCCATCGGCGTCGCCGGGCAAATCATTCCCTGGAATTACCCGCTGCTCATGGCTGCCTGGAAGCTCGCTCCCGCCATCGCTGCCGGCTGCACCTGCGTTCTCAAGCCCGCCGAGCAAACTCCTCTCACCGCCTTGGAATTTGCAAGCCACTTTGAAGAAGTCGGCCTGCCGCCCGGCGTCGTCAACATTGTCAACGGTTTTGGCGAATCTGCTGGCGCTGCGCTCGTCGCTCATCCCAACGTCGACAAAATCGCTTTCACCGGCAGTGCGGCCGTTGGAAAAATCATCGTCAAAAGCGCTGCCGACACCCTCAAGCGCGTCACTCTCGAACTTGGCGGCAAATCTCCCAACATTTTCTTCCCCGACGCTGATTGGGAAGCCGCCGTCGACGGCGCGCTCTTCGGCGTCTTCATCAATCAGGGCGAAGTCTGCTCCGCCGGCAGCCGCATTCTTGTCGAAAAGAAAATTTATTCCAAATTCGTCGCGGCCATGACCGAAAAGGCCAGGCGCATCAAGCTCGGCGCGCCCCAAGAGCGCGAAACCAAAATGGGTCCGCTCGTTAGCAAAGAGCAATACGATCGCGTCACTTCCTACCTCGAAGTCGGCAAGAAAGAAGCCAAGGTCGCCATCGGTGGCGGCCGCCCCAAGCAATTTGGCAAAGGCTATTACGTCGAGCCCACCATTTTCTACGACGTGGAAAACAGCGCGCGCATTGCCCGCGAAGAAATTTTTGGCCCCGTCGCTTCGGTCATTCCCTTTGACGGCGAATCCGAAGCCATTCGCATCGCCAACGACACGCCCTACGGCCTCGCCGCTGCTGTCTGGACACGCGATATTTACAAAGCCTTCCGCGTGGTGAAATCCTTGCGTGCTGGCATCGTCTGGGTCAATCACATGCAGCCGACGTACGTCGAGGCGCCCTGGGGCGGCTACAAACAATCCGGCTTCGGCCGCGAACTCGGCCCTTGGGGCCTCGAAGAATATCTCGAAACCAAGCAGGTCTTCGTCAATCTCGACGAAGCCCCCATCGGCTGGTATTGATGCAAATGTTTGTCATTCCGAGCGCAGCGAGGAATCTCTCTTCGCCGTAATGATTTTCTAAGTCCCCTTCCGAGACAGAATTCTTGTAACGACGGAGATAACACCAATGAGCACGATTCAAATCCGCACCGAAATCCCTGGACCAAAATCCCGCGCCCTCATGGCCCGTCGCGAAGCCGCCATCCCCCGCGGTCCCGCAAACGCCACGCCTGTCTTCGCCGCCAGCGCCAACGGCGCCGTCATCGAAGACGTGGACGGCAATCGCTATCTCGACTTCGCGGGCGGCATCGGCTGCCTCAACATCGGCCATCGCTCGCCGCGCGTTGTCTCCGCGATCCGCGAGCAACTCGACAAGTTCCTCCATCTCTGTTTCGCAGTCACGCCGTACGAAGGCTACATCGCCGTCGCCGAAAAACTCAACGCCCTCGCTCCCGGCGCCTTTGCCAAGAAAACCATCCTTGTCAACTCCGGCGCCGAAGCCATCGAAAACTCCATCAAGATCGCCCGCGCTTACACCAAGCGCCCTGCGGTCATCTGTTTTGAGGACGCCTTCCACGGCCGCACGCTTCTCACCATGTCGCTCACCAGCAAAACCCATCCTTACAAAGCGGGCTTCCAGCCGTTCGCCAGCGAAATCTACCGCATTCCTTTCGCTTATCCCTATCGCGGCGAAAAAGGCGCTACCGCCGAGACCTTCGCTCGCCATCTCGAAGACGCCTTCAAGCGCTCCGTTGCCCCTGAATCCGTCGCCGCCGTCATCGCCGAGCCGGTCCTCGGTGAAGGGGGCTTCGTCGTCCCGCCGCGCGATTATTTCCGCCTGCTTCAGGAAATCTGCCGCAAGCATGGCATTCTCTTCATCGCCGACGAAATCCAATCCGGCTTTGCGCGCACTGGCAAATGGTTCGCCTCCGAACATTTCGGCATCGAGCCGGACTTGATCACCACCGCTAAATCTCTCGGCGGCGGCATGCCTATCGCCGCGGTCACCGGCCGCGCCGAAATCATGGACGCGCCCGGCGTCGGCTCTCTCGGCGGCACCTATTGCGGCCATCCACTTTCTTGCGCAGCCGCGCTAGCCGCTATCGAAACTATTGAGAAGGAGGGTCTGCTCGCTCGCTCCACCGAAATTGGCAGGGAGTTTGAAGAGCGCGCCCGCGAATGGCAAAAGAAATGGTCTTTAGTGGGGGATGTTCGCGGCCTCGGTGGCATGTGTGCCATCGAACTTGTTCGCGACCCGCAGACCCGCGAACCCGCCGATACCGAAACCAAAGAAATCGCCAAATACTGCTACCAGCACGGCCTCATCACCATCACCGCCGGCACATTCAACAACGTGATTCGCATTCTCGTGCCGCTCGTCGTCACTGACGAGCAGTTCCACGAAGGCTTGCACGTGATCGAGGCCGCTCTCGCCTCCGTCACCGCTCCAAAGCAAGCCGCCCTCTCCCACGCCTGATGCGTAAGCCGCCGTAGGGGCGGGACTTGTTTACCCTGAGCGGAGCCGAAGGGCCCGCCCAAACTCCTACAAGCGAGTTTCCTCCCGCCGTCAACATACAAGGGGCACGATATGTCGTGCCCTTCTTTTGTGCGGACCCGCATCTTGCCGATACCATTGGAGTGCGGCGGCTTGACGCCGCCTTCGACCTTCAGTGTAGGGCCGGGCTTCAGCCCGGCTCTGCAACTCCTCTACGGTTCGCTCCAAAAATCAACGTGGCCTTTCCCGTCGAAGGTGACGCTTCCTCCCCCCAAGTACCACGATTCAAAGAACCTGGAAACCGAGACTCGATCCGGCTCTCCAAGCAGCTTCTTCACGTCATCCTTTGACATTTTTCTGCGCAACTTACGCCATTGGCTCCTATCTATTCTTGCAGGGGCACTGCTCTGCGGCGCATCGGGGTCCGCCGGGGCGGAATGAGAAATCCGGCTTGCCGCTAGCGGGCTACCTGCAACGAGGTAGGCCACTACGCCAAAAGATAGCGCAGGCACCACCCTGCGCCAGGAATTGTGGATCATGTTTTTCTCTCCTCCCGTAGCCATAGCCGACGCGAACATCGCGAAGCTATGGAAGCCATCACCGCTTCGCTCATCGCGGCGTTATAGCGCATTTTCCTTCTTGATGCGAACGGTTAATTCTCTTGCGTCGCGACGCGAAACCCATCCGCGTGTCATCTCGACCCGCAGCCTGCGGTTTTTCCTCAGGCTGCGGCGAAGGGATCCTCTTCGTTGTAGCGCCGGCATCTTGCCGGCATCTCTTCGGAGGGAGGGACTTTCTTTTATTTTTCTGCGTTTCTCAGCAGCTCGCGCTCTTCGGGCGAGAACTGGCTGTAGCGCCCATGCTCGATTTCGCGTTCGCGCGCAAACGGCGGCATTTCGCGCAGAGCGCGCATAGCATTCAGCACTTCGCGCCGCGGCGGAGCCGAAGAACGTTCGAGCCGGCCGTTCGCGGCGTTGCTTTTTGCTGCCTCGGTTGAACGAGGCGACGCAGGCGAGCGAAACGCTGTCTGCGCGACCGTCATACCATTCGCACTGGGAGGCCGGTCCGGCGATGGCGCCCCGGAACTCTTCGGCGTGGCCGATGGCGGCCGGTTAATGTCTCCCGGCCGGTCACTGGACCGCGGCGGAGCGTTTGGCGGTGGCGGATTGGTGTTCCGGTTGTACGGAGGTTGGTAGGCCGGCGGAGGGTCGGACGGGTCATAATAAGGATCGTAATAAGGATAAGGACCGTAGGCTGGCGGCCACCAGGGGTAGTACGAATATCCGTAGGGATAGCCATATCCATACCAATAGGGCCAGCCCCAACCTAGGCCCCAACCCCAGCCCCATCCTCCCCAGCCCCAACCGTGTCCGTGCCAGCCCCAGCCGCCGTGGAAGGCTCCGCCGTGAAAGCCCACTCCACCATGAAACGCGCTGCCGCCAAACCCCGCTGCTCCACGGAAGGAACTTCCGCCGTGAAACCCACTGGCGCCATGAAACCCGCCGCCTCCGTGGAAGCCGCTTGCGGCATGAAAGCCACCGCCACCATGGAATCCTCCGCCGCCATGGCCGCCACGCTGGGCGAAAGCAGGCGCGGGTCCGCCAATGATCAGGAGCGCGAAGATTGCGAGAAGAACTACAGGTAGGGTCTTCTTCATTTCAGTCCCTCCGATCCGACCACTCGGGACCGCCGGGCAGGAACGACTTCCGCAGGGGACGTTACGTTGGCAACCCAACAACAACTCCATCTTACACCCCACTTCTTCTTGGATGCGAGTTTCTCCTGCGGCGTGGGCCAACGCCGCTTCTTTATCTTCCCATCGCGTAGAGCTTCAGCCCGGCATCTGCACTTTGAATTATTGCTGGGACGGGAACAGTTTCCCCAAGAATTCCTTGTCGTTCTGGATCACCCCAAAGTTCTGGGAAAAGCCCATGATGGCATCCCACTGCTTGCGAAAATTGGGGTCCAAGCGCTGTGCCGTCTGTAATTCGGCGAGAGCCGCTGTTTTGTCGCCGGCGAGATAGTCCAGCAATCCGAGGCTCATATGGGCGTCGGGACCGTTGGGCGCGTATTTCACCGCTGTTTGCGCGCTTTGCCGCGCTTCGGGAATCTTCTTTTGCGCCAGCAGCTTTGCCGCGTGGTCTCCGTAATTGTAGGCAAGCCCCACGTCGAGCAGCCTTCGAAACTCCTTAAATGGATCGGGACTGTCATCCACGTTGATGTAGAGGTAGCGGTCATTGTTGGTATTCCGGCCGCACTCGTGGCAGACGATCAACATCGACGCCGATTGACGGCCGCGCTTGTCGCCGCCCGCGTCATCGCCGGCTTTAAGCGCCGCAAACATCTTTTCCGCCAGTTCACCGGGAGTCGCTTCAAACGCCTTGCCCATGGCTTCTGGCACCTGGGGGCCGACCAGAATGTTCCCCTGCGCCGCCCAGTTAACGCCCTTCTGCCCACCTGCCCAATTCGGCGCGTTGGGTCCGGTATAGGTCACCACGCCGCCCTTAGCATCCACAATGGCGAACTGCCTCCCGTCCTTACCTTGAAAAGTGTCCTCAGCGAGCAAGCGCTTGGCGACCTCGTCAGCGGAAAGGCCCTGGCGAAGCAGGTCGATTGCCTTGGGACCATATCCGACGTTCACGTTGGCCTGCGTTGCCACGGCGCCTACATCGGCCATCGCCCACGGCACTACCGATCCAACCGAGAAATAGCGCGACGCCACGGCGATCCCCATTTGACCCGTGGCGGGATCACGAGCGACGATCGAAAACGTGGAAACGTTTTCAATTCCACCTGGAGACGCAACACACATGGCGGCCGATACGAAGAGACCGAGAAGAAGAATCCAACTTTGTTTCATGTTTCACCTCTGCAAGCCTGGAACTCTCATGCTCACTGCCTAGCAGATATCCCCGTGAACACGCGAACCATAATCGAAACAGCGATACAAACGCAACCGCCCTTTTAGCGGAAGGCTGAAGACAAGCCTGCACTACAGCACAAAGCAGCAACCAGCGGGAAGGTGGTGTGAGGCACTGGACAATTGCCAAGGCCCTCGGTCGGCCCAAATCCAGAGCCACAAGCCCGCCCCTACACGCAAACAGCGCGGGCGGCCGCCCCTGCAAGAGGCTGGGAGAGACAGGCTAAAGCCTGTCCTACTTGTTGATGTCGTCTTTGGCTTGGAGGCGCTTTAGGAGCGGCTCAAGAAACTGCTTGTTCTGGTCGGGGGCGCCGGCGATGGCTTGGGTCATCTCTTTTGCGGCGGCGGGAAAATCGCCTTTGTTGGAATCGACGCGGGCGAGCGCCAGATGGCTGATCCAATGATTCGGATCTCTCTTGGGCACCTGCGGGTACAGCTCGAACGCGCGCTTGATGTTGCCTTGGCGCTGCAAACCGCGCGCGTAAACATAAAGCTGGATGGCGTTGGCTTTATCTAGTGCTGTGGCGAGCGCTTTGGCCGATTCGTCTTTGCGCCCCATGGCGTCGAGAATGCGCGATTTCGTCTCCCAATTCTCAAAGCGCTCTTCGTTTTGAATGGAAGTATCTTCCCACTTCAGCGCTTCTTCAAGATTGTAATTGTTGTCCAGGCACCATTGGGCGGCTTCGTCGTAGCCAGCCCAGGTGAATCCGCCGACGTTGCGCAGCTCATTCTTGATGCTGCGCAGCACGACTGCTTTCACGTCGACGCCGACGTGGAACGGAACGGCCAGCTTTTCCCAACGCAGCGTGGCCGCAGCGGAATCCGGCTTCACATCTTCAAAAGTGTAGGTCAAAAACTCGCGAAAATCGGCGGCCTGCGGCTTCACAGTGACGCGCAGCGCATCTTCTTTTTCGTCGTAGCTGAAGCTGCCCCAGGAAGTGGAATTCTTAGAAAAAATGACGGTCCACTGATCTTTATCCGGGATCAGGTGCAGGCCGTAGGTGCCCGCGGGCAGCGGCTTGCCTTCCACGGTCACGTCATCAGTGAAGGTGATGGTGGTGTTTTCGTTGGCTCCCGCGCGCCAGACTTTTCCGTAGGGCACAATTTTGTCCCAAAGCTCGCGCCCGGCAACGGCCGGGCGGTGATAGGTGATGGTGATGTCGGTTAGCCCGAGCCGCTGCGTCACCGTCGCGCGCTGGCTGAGTCGCGGGATGCTCAGCTCGGTCGGCTGGCTCCCGTTTTTGAATTGCGCGTGCACCGCACCTGGCAAAAAGCTGCAGACTGGCAACAAACAAAGGACATATTTGTACGCTCTGCGCATAAATCCACCATCCTCATTTCAATGAGTATTGGACCCGGAGTTGTGACAGGCCGGCCTGGACCGGCACCCCTTGCTATGGACGGCGCTTGCGCGAGTCTGTGAGCAGAGAAGGGAGGCCCGGAGCCGACGTTGGTAGAGCCTGGCCTGGAATTGATAAAAATTTGATACAGATTCGGGAGAGGCTTGAGC
Organism: Candidatus Acidiferrum sp.; assembly: GCA_035623215.1. Classification (GTDB taxonomy): domain Bacteria; phylum Acidobacteriota; class Terriglobia; order Acidiferrales; family UBA7541; genus Acidiferrum. The sequence continues at coordinate 3,755 of DASPTW010000031.1, read as the reverse complement.
TTTCGGCGTGCGCATCGCGGAAGCGTTTCCGGCGGTTCCCTTGACCTAGTGCGAAATGTTCGGCAATTCACACGGAGAGGTGATGTCCATCACAGAACCCGAACTCGAGCAAGCTTAACCTGGATAGATGAATGGGCGGACTGAAGGAGTTCGGGATGGGCGCCCGGTTCGAGATTACGTGTTTTTGCCGCTCCACTGTAACGCGTTCCCGCCATTTTCCAACCGCTCGACAGACAAATGACTCCTTCGCTCCGGCTAAGGAGGCAGCAGATGATCGTGAGTGAAGCAGAGCAGGAAAAGATCCACGTCCCGCTTGCCGCAGAAAGCCTCAGTGCCGAGCGAATTGCGTACCTAGATGGATTGGTCAATCAGGCCAGAACGGCTGCCGCGGTGTTTACGCAGTTCACGCAAGAGGACGTCGACCGCATCGTCAAACCGATGGTGCTCGCAGGATTGGAACAGGCTCAATATCTGGCGCGGCTGGCGATCGAGGAAACACGGCTGGGGGTTCTGGAAGACAAAGTCATCAAGAACATGGTGGCTACGGAGTTTACGTACAACTACGTCAAGGACAAACGGACCGTTGGAGTGATTCGCGAGTTTCCGGACCGCAATCTGATGGAAGTGGCAGAGCCGATCGGAGTCATTTTTTCACTGACTCCAATTACGAATCCTACTTCGACGGTCCTGTTCAAATGCATTATGGCCATCAAGACGCGGAACGCGGTGATTTTCAGTCCCCACCCGAAGGCCTGGCGCTGCTGTAGCGAGGCTGTGCGAATCATGTATGAAACGGCAGTGAAGCACGGCGCGCCCGAAGGAGTCTTCACCTGCCTGCAAGAGCACACTTTGCCGGACAACGCCTACCTGATGCGGCACAAAGACGTGGGCTTGATTGATGCCACGGGCGGGCAAGGAGCGGTGCGAGCCGCGTATAGCTCCGGCAAGCCGGCGCTGGGTGTGGGAGCAGGCAATACGGCTGTGTACTTGGAAAAAAGCGCGGACCTGAATACCGCGGTGGTGGACATCATCATTTCCAAGACGTTCGATAACGGAACGATTTGCGCGTCCGAGCAGACGATCGTGATTGACGATGAGATTTATGACGTGGCGCTGAGAAAATTCGCGGAACTCGGCGCGCACATCTGCAACGAAGAAGAAACCAAGGTGTTGGAACACACGGTGATGGATCCGCAGACGGGATTCATGCAGCCCATGGCTGTTGGCCAGAAGGCAACAGATATTGCACGGTTTGTGGGTCTTTCGGTTGCGCCAAACACCAAACTCCTGATTGCGCCGATTCGCGGCGTTGGCCGCGGACATCCGCTGTCGCTCGAGAAGCTGTTCCCGGTGCTGGCGGTTTACCGGGCGAAGTCCGTCGAGGATGCGCTCAAGACTTGCGTGGACGTGAACCACGCGGGCGGGCTTGGGCACACGGCGGTTATTTTCTCGCGCAACGATGAGATCATCCGGAAGTTCGGCGAAGTCATCAACGCGGGGCGCATCATTGTGAATTCGCCGGGCTCGATTGGGGCGCTGGGCGCGGTTTACAACGATCTGGTGCCCACTTTTTCGTTTGGCTGCGGAACCGGCGGAGGGAACAGCACGACCGATAACGTAAACGTCTATCACTACCTCAATATCAAGCGCGTGGCGCGCAGGACGCAGGCGCACATGTGGTTCCGCGTTCCCAATCAGATCTACTTCAACATGAATGCAGTCGAAAATGTGAGGCAGTTCCCCTCAAGCTCAACCATCATCGTGACCAGTGCGGCGCTGGAGCAGATCGGCCATGTAGACGTCGTGCGGCGCTACCTTTGCCCGCAGACTTACGTGCATGTCCTAGTCATTCCCGATGCCGAGCCGGAGGTCAAGGTCGTGATGCAAGGAGTGGAGGCGCTTGCGTTCCATAAAGCGGACCAGATCATCGCGCTGGGCGGCGGGTCGGTGATTGATGCGGCCAAAATCATGAAACTCAAGTACGAGTCGCCGGAGGCAGACCTCGAGGAGCTGGCCGCGCCTTTTCTGGATCTGCGCAAGCGCGTGGTGCAATACCCGACGGAAAAAATTAATCGAACGCGGCTGATTGTCATCTCCACGACCAGCGGGACGGGGAGCGAGGTCACTCCGTTTGCAGTTTTGACTGACAAAGATCGCGGGCGCAAGGTGACGCTCGCCGATTATTCGCTGAGCCCGGACGTGGCGATTGTCGATCCGCAGTTCGTTTTGTCGATGCCAAAGGGCTTGACGGCCGATACCGGAATCGACTGCTTGACGCACGCACTGGAAGCGGGCGTTTCGAGCTACGCGTCACCCTACACGGACTCCAACGCGATGCAGGCGATTCGGCTGGTGTTCAAGTATTTGCCCGTCGCTTATGAACATCCGCGCAATGAAGAGGCGCGATGCATGATGCACAACGCCGCGTGCATTGCAGCGCTGGCGTTTTCCAACGCGTCGGTTGGCGTGAATCACGCGCTGGCTCATGCGTTCGGCGCGCGCTTTGGCGTGGCGCACGGGCGGGCCAACGCGCTCATGCTGCCACATGTCCTTGCGTATAACGCCGCTGTGCCGACGAAGTTCATGCCGTCGCCCTACCAGCAAGGGTATGTGGCCCACAAAAAGTACGCCGCGATGGCGGATTTGCTGGGTCTGGGCGGCCACACGGTTGAAGAAAAAGTGAAGAACCTGATCGGGACGACCGAAAAGCTGCTCGATCAACTGGGATTTCCGCGGTCGATCGCGGAGATGGGAATCTCAAAGAAAGAATTCGAGCAGGCCGTGCCTGAAATGGTGAAGAACGCCTTTGACGATCCGTCGTGGCGGTCGAATCCGCGTATGCCACTGATGAACGAACTGGCCGAGCTGTTTTGGAAGGCGTATGAGGGACGAAGCCAGGCAAAGGTGGCCGGGGCTGCTTAGCAAGAAATTCCGAAGTGGATGGCGGTGTTTATGGAAATGATTCCTGTGTTGCTCAACCTTGGGGAAAAGCGACTGGTTCCGGCCTTGCAAGAAGCCCGGGAGAAGCTGTCCGGGATGGAAGGCGAGGCGGTTTTGGATTTCTCTTCCGTGCAGCGGGTCGATCCGAGCGTGCTGCGGGCGATGGAAGAGTTCGTGGGCGCGGCTGATGAAAAAGGGGTTAAGGTGATATTGAGCGGCGTGAACGTCGGCGTCTACAAGGTGCTGAAGCTGGCCAAGCTGGCTCCGCGATTTTCCGTTACCCGCTGAAACGCGAGTGTCCGCACCCCCACCGCCAGAAGAGGTCATCCGTATCCCGCTAGCGCTAGCTAAAGTCTCTTTCCCTTTGAATTGTGGCTCGACTCGAAAATTGCCATGGCCTCCATTTCGATAAGCAAGTCGGGCCGACAGAGAATGGCTTGAATGCCGGTGGACGCGGGCAGCGGGTTCAAGGCTTGCTCTGCGAAGAATTGCGTCCGAATTTCGTTGAAAGCCTGGTAATCGCGTTCAATGTCTCGGAGGTAGCAGGTGGTGCGGACGACGTCTTTCCAGCTAGCGCCCTCGGATTCCAGCAGAGCGGTGATATTCCGGTAGGCGCGCCAGGTCTGAGCGCGGAAATCGCCTGGGTGGCACGTCGCACCATTCTCGTCGACGCTGGCTGTGCCTGAGATAAGAAGGATGGTGATGCCCTTGATGTCCAGCCGGAGTCCCCGCGAGAAGGATGAAGGGCGAGGATAGTTGTAGGCCTCGCTCAATGCCTGCGGCGCAGTCATAGCCTTCTTGGGGATCGGGTGGTG
>DASPTW010000030.1:0-45090 GCA_035623215.1 Candidatus Acidiferrum sp. | reverse complement strand
CAAAGAGGGCGGCTATACCTGCTTCGTGGAGGAGTTTCCCGCCGCGATCTCCCAAGGCGAAACCATCGAAGAGGCCAAAGCGAATCTTGCCGACGCGCTAAGACTGGCTCTGCAGTGCCAGCGCGAGCTTGCAGAGAAGGGTCTTTCTCCCTTCGCAGTGCGCGAGGTTTTCGAAATTGCGGAAGCATGAAACTCGCGGAATTGGAACGCCATCTGCGGCGCCATGGTTGCGCTTTGTATCGCGAGGGTGCCGCCCATAGTATTTGGTTCAACCCTGCGTCGCACAAGATCGCCAGCGTCCCGCGCCATCGCGAAATCAAGGAAGGGACAGTGCGGGCCATCTGCAAACAACTGGAAATTCCCCGGCCATAAACTTCCCGTCCGTCCCCGCCGTCCTGGAGACGTCTCAGCCTGTTAAGGATGTGCCACGCGCGGAGCGCGTTTGCGCTTGTTAAGGCGGTCGCGCTTTGTGAAATGGAGCATGGCGTGGCGCAGGAGCCAGTTTGCTTTGGTCTGATAACCGCGTCCATCGGCTTTGAGCCAGTCGATGATGTCGGAATCCAGGCGTATGGTGACGGGCTTTTTTACAGGCCGATAGAACTTGCCGATTTCGGCGCCGCTCCAGTCGAGAACCAGAGGCGCATCGGAGAAGTCAATATCTCGGTCTCTTTTTGCGGCGATGGCTTGGATGTCGCGCTTCTGCTCCTTTGTGAGCTTTCTCATAGGCTCTCCTTTCGTGGGATTCCGCGGCGCGGGCCGAGATGATACGAATGACTTCCTCGTTGTGATTTTCATAAAACGTATGGACGACCAGCAGGATCGCTCCCGATCCCATCGCACCTACGGTTATCCAGCGTTCCTCATCGTCTGAGTTGTCGTCGCGCCGCGTAACCGCGTAGGGATCATCGAAAACGAGAACGGCAGTCTCAAAGCGAACGTCGTGCTTGCGCAGGTTCTGGCGGTTCTTGTTCTCGTCCCACGTAAATCGCATGACGCGCCAGAGAGTACAGCATAACGATTAAAATCAGCGATGTCAATACAACTATACGTACATGAAGAAAATCCTGTCAGGGTTTCAGTCGCCACGGTACCTGCCGCAACCATCGCCGCTCGCAGCGGAAAACGTCCCGTCTGTCCCTGTCGTCCCATGCATTTTCTGACGCTGCTTGGCCGCGACGTTGAAATAACGGTCAAGCGCGCGCCGCGCTCCCGCCGCCAAGGACACCTCCGCGTGGTTGCCACCGCCTGAGGCCGGTACCTTGCAGCAAATTGAAGCGGGTGGCACGCCCTCGATCCGCTAGCACCTCTTGGAAATCCGGGGACGAAGTCCGGAAAATCCGGGAACAAACGGGAACATTCTCTTTACTTTGCTCGCCGCTACCGTGGCGCAGTCACAAATGAAAAAATGATTTTGGCCACCGCATCCCATACAAGAACAATTGGCAAACGTACCGTATGTTCCTGAGTCTCAACTACGCAGCTCCGCTGGCTATAGCTTCCTGGCGTTAGCTTCTCGGATCATGGCCTCCATCTCTTCTTTCGTGAAGGCACCCGCAGTGAAGGCGTTGACGGCGGCGTCAATCACCTGCTCGCGAGACGCACTCGGGTTGTCCCTGGTTTCTAGCGCCATTTTCTTGGTCAAAGCCGTCTCCAGGTCCCGCAAGGCTTGATATTCGCGCTTCAGTTCATCAACGCTGAGTTCCTCTAACGGCGGCGCCGGCTTGAACGGGCGCTTTCCCTGGAAGGCCTCATTGATGAGGTACTCCGGGCTGCTTACTTTTGCTGCCCGGGCGTGCATAGCCCGCCAAAGAGCGCGGATGGCCAGCGCACCAACTACAATCGCCAAGACTGCGAGTAACGCCCAGAAGACGCCCCAATTGAATTCCACCCGCGGGTGGCCGCCCCTCGATCCGATGAGACATCCGGGGTGGCCCATCCTCGCGACTTTGTCTTATGCGAGGGTGGGGCCGCTTTTTGCTGGCCTCTTCTCTTTTCCTCCCGGCTCCCAGCCCTGAGCGGGCTAACCTTGCTAGCCTTCCCCATCGGCGCTACTCTTGCGCAATGCGACCCCTTCGGTATTCCATCAACGTCACTTTGGACGGGTGCTGCGATCATCGTGCAATCTCCCCGGACGAAGACTTGTTTCGTAACGCGACCGAGGGCATCGCCCAGGCCGACGCCCTCCTCCTTGGCCGGGTGACTTACGAAATGATGGAGGCAGCGTGGCGTTTATCTGGGACGGCGGTACCGGCGGGAGCGAGGCCTCCTTGGATGGAACCCTTCGCCCGCACCATCGACGCGGCAAAGAAGTACGTTGTGTCGAGCACCCTGGACCAGGTCGATTGGAACGCGGAGCTCGTGCGCGGGGATCTAGGCAAGGCCGTTCAGCAGCTCAAGCGGGAGCCGGGTAAGGGACTGTTCACGGGAGGCGTGAAGCTCCCGCTGGCGTTGGCGGAGCTGGGATTGATCGATGAGTACGAGTTCGTGGTGCACCCCACGATAGCGGGCCACGGGCCGACGTTGTTCGCGGGGCTATCGAAGCATGTCGACTTACGGCTCGTGAGCCGGCTGGAGTTCGCCTCGGGAGCGGTGGCCATGCGCTATGCGCCGCGAAGGTAGCCTTGCGCTTCTTAGCCCGGGTCGGTCTCTTGCTTTGTCTTCCCAACGTTCCAACCTTCAAACCTTCCAACATTCCAACGCCCTGCTTCCCGGGTGCCCTTCTCTTACTATGTGCTGCATCTGTTGAAAGAGCAGCACGCGGATTGGGGGTGGCTTAGGTACTTGTAGGTCTTCGTTCGAAAGACAAATTTGGGTGAGAACGTCTCTTCGGCAAGGCTTGCCCCTGATTAGATGCTCCTTTTGGTGTATGCGTCGCCGGGAGAAATCTCTGGGCGTTAAGTCAGGATTTAGCCAGCAGTGCGTTGGCTTCGTCGAAGCGGCGCTGCATTTTCTCGCCGTCGCAGGGCTGCTCGAGAAGAGTCTCGGCATCCCACTCGCTGCGGGGCACGCCGAAGAAGTCTCCGCCGTAAACATGAATAGCGCCAGTCAGGCGGGGGATCGGATTCGTCACGGAATGGATGATTTCGTGGCCCAGCGGCAGGGTTTCTTTTTCACAAAGCGCCTTCGCGCCGATGGCCTCCACAAGGCCGCCAGCTTTGCCGGGGACGCGGCGCCAATAGATGTTGTCCTCGCGGCCGGTGTAGATGCCAATCAGCGCCCACATGTGGTGATTGTGAGGCAGTAAGACCATATGCGGCGCCCAGATGACGTTCAGAATGGTGAGCTGGCTGGACTGAAAGAGTTTTTGGATCTCAGCGCGTTTAGGTTCGCCGAGCGAGCGGAGAACGGCCTCCGGCTCCGACATGGCGCGGCTTAAGACATGGCGGACGGCTACTTGGGAAGCAACTTCTTTCGAAGCGGTCAGGCAATCTGCGACGAACTGGTCCCGGTCAAAAGCCATGAGAATCCCCCGAAGGAAAATACTTGGACATTTTATACCTAGGGTGCTTGCCGGTAGCCGGACGAACTTGACTCTCGTGTAGAAAGAGAAAAGGGCTTAACGAGAAAGAAATCGTCGGCTTGGGGCTCTCAATTCTACGGTGGAGCAAATCCGAAGATCGGCCGCAAAGGAAAAGCCTCGCGTCTCCGGGGGCAGAAGAGCGGGGCAAAGGGGGGCGTTGCCGGGTGTTTTTTATTTGTCGAAGGAAAGCGGAAACTCAAAAATGACTCCGCCAACGGGGACGTGAAGGACGAGTTGTCTCGATTTTCCGTCGCGATCGAACCACACCGCTCCGGCAGTATTTTCACCGGACTTCAAAGTGCATTCGCGCAGGGAAAGCGTTTTGATCTCGCGGCTCATGTCGACCAGCGCGGTTTGGCTCTTTGCGGCGATTTCTTCGAGAGCCTGTTGCTGCGCCAGAAGATTCGGTGCTGCGGTAGAAGGCATCTTGTAACTTACGTTGGCTGAGGCACCTGCCGAAGCGGAGCGATCCGGTTGCAGGCCATTCTCTGGTCCGGCGGAAGAGGCGGTCCACAGCAGTTGGTGGTTTAGAGCCTTGGCAATGTGCGAGGGATCGTCGAAGCGCAAGAGCTTACGGCTGGGTGCCACTTCGTCGAGCGTCAAGAGCTTGGGAAGAACGTAGATCGGCTGCGCACCGGCGTTCTTCACGGCGACGTCCGCGCGAAGTTTCCAGCCGGTATCCTGCAAGGAGACCTGAACGGTGATGCCGTTGGCGGTAAGGGATTCGACGACGTTCTTGCCGCTTGGGAAAGACGTGCTTCCCGCGGCGCCTTCCTGCCAGACCGCCTTTCCGTTTGTTAGCGCGGCATTTACCGGAGCCGCAGCGCTAGATTTCAATACCGGAGGCGTCAGGAACAAACGCGCGACGTAGCCACTTGCACCGTCGTTCGTACGCACGCTCACGGTGTAGCTTTCCATATCGGAGAGCACCGCGACTTCCTGGCCGCACGAGAGATTCGCAACGAGCTTCATCGGCAGTGACTGCTCTTGGTCCGCGGTCATGGGCACGCTGGAATAGCCCTTACAAGAGATTTGGCTGGTCAGAACTGTATTCGCCGGAGCCGAAGAAGAAACGGCAGGCTCATCTGCGCGAGAAGAAGAAATCAGGGTTAAGCCCGCAATAGCGCTGAGAAGGATCGTTTTCCGTATCATGCTCTTGCTCCCCCACGTCATGAGATTTGAAAAAACTAATCTCAGCTACGAGCGGCATTTTCGCTCCCGGAAATACCAGCGTCCATAGTGCTGGCGTACCAGAGTACAGTTAATGAGTTGAGCACTGTCCTTTGCGCGGCAGTTGGTACAGGTCGGCCCCTTGAATGGGGCGCGATGCGTCAGCCCTAAGGTTTGTGATGTTCTCATCGCTCACTTTCCTTCTGAAATCAAGCCAGGATTTCATCGCCCGAACCGCGCGATGGTGAAGAGGTCTCGCTACGCTCGAAATGACACAAGAGCATCCTGTCAGTCGCGGGTGGGGCCGGGCATGTCGATGATGACGCGTTGGGCGTTCTGGGCATGTAGCGCAGCGTCTTGGGCAAGTCGTGCCTCGAGGGCTCTTCGGGCGACAGCGGAGGGGATATCGAGGACGTCCTGATCCTCGTGGTGGTTTTGTCGGTCGGGGTGAAGCTCGTGCTCGATGGCGGGGAGGGTGCGGAGGAGCAGGTTGCAGGTGTAAGCCATGATGGCGGCGCGACGCGGAGGGATGCGTCCCTCGGCTTGATGAAGCAGAAGGCGGGAAAGGAAGTCGTTGATGGGAGTGGCGGACTTGAAGTCCGTGAGCCCTTCGGTGAGGAGGGTGGAGAGATCGGCAGCCCTGCGGAAATTGACGGCCGAGCGGGCGTGCTCCGGACAGAAGGAGGAAGAGTGGTCAGGGACGAGCATGCGGCAGCGGCCGTTGCGAGTGCGCTTCTGACAGCGGGGCAAATCCTCAGGCCTAAAGGCCTGAGCTACAGAATTGGATTCGTTGACAACGTTGGAGTTAGTAGTTTGCAGTTCCATTTTGGTCCTCAGTTTTGGGAAGTGACGGGGTACGACACCCGGCAATTTTTCGTAAGAGCGGAATCTAAAGGGGTTAGCGCGTCATATTCTGTAAGAGCGGATTTTAAAGGGGTTACTGGCATGTGGGCGCGAGAACGTTGGAAGGTCGAAAGTTGAAATGTTGGAAGGTCGAAAGTTGAAATGTTGGAAGGTTGAGACTCCCACCCCGAGCTCAGGAGAGATCGTTCGTCCCGTAAAACCATTCGGGATGCAAAAGGCACAACACGCTAGCTTCTTGGGATGGCCATCCTTATCAGTTGGTTGCCTAGAGCGTCATATATATTGTCAAGATAGAATTAGGTGTTTGGATTCTAGCGGTTGGGGAACGGCCCGTCTGTCCCCTTCGTCTAAAGACAACGTCACAAACCCCACTCGCAAAAACGGGGAGTGGGGCACCCCAACCGTGCCTTGTCTTTACGTCCGGGCCACCCGTCCAGTTGGGCCGTATCGATGGTTGGCGGAACGATCTGTTTGGTTGGGCCGCCCAAAGCTGATTCACCGTGAGAGTTTCAGAGCTTCGGTCCTCCACCACTCTGACACTAACGCGGTGCTGCAAAGCATGGCTGCGAAGAGGTGTCTCTTGACAACGCCTTCGCTCTTATCGATGCGGCACCCGGCTCTTGACACGGCCCACTTCGTTAGACATGTCCCCGAGTTTCCGAGTTTCACTGTGATCGGTTGTTGTTTAGGGAATCGGCTTCCTCCTAGTTTCCCGGAGGAGCGGTTGAGGCATAGTAGCCGGTGATGCTGGCGCTTGCGAGGATGTGGTCTTCGCGGCCAGCCTTGAGCAGAGCGTGGTAGAGGGCTTCGGCACCTGGTGGAAAGTTATAGGGTGGGTTGCCATAGGTCGGAAGTGTGGGAAGCGTGGTATCAAGGGCGTACACAGTGAATGCGTATTCGTGGGCCGCGGGCGTGTACGGCGCCCCCGGCGGACAGGGGCCGTCATAGCTGAGATCGCCGAAGAGGAAATCGTTGTTGACTTCCGTTCCGTAGGTGCTGCCAGCCACCCCCGCGCCTGCGGGAAGGCTGCTGATGTCCCCGGAGAGCAGTGCAAAACCTCCGTGCGACCGCGGGAATCTAAGAGCTTATACACCCGAAGTGGCTTCCGGCTGTATAGGATTTTTCGCCCGCAGGCGCTGTGGCCTTCCCGTCAGACCGAATGTCCGATAAGCCGACCACTCAGGAGCTTGGTATCGTACGTCCCTAGCGTGAATCACGAACCTGACGCAGCGATTTATGCATGCGCATGAACCGAGCAGCTTTTCGGAAGGTGGTGCGTCCACAGGGCACGCTTAAGGCTGACTGTGACGCGCGTTTGGCTGGGTGCCTTGAGCGGTATCATGCTGACTCAGGGAGGGCTTCTATGCACCGCAGGTCATTCCTGAAGCGCAGGAGTCGTAACAATTCTGGTCGCGGGCGGGGCAGTCTGGCGTGCGGAAGATCAGGGCGTGTTCAGCGTCGGGCAAGGCCCTGCTCATGAGCCTTGGAAAGATTGGCAGAAGGACGCGAGTGCAGGCCCGCTCCTACTGGTCAGAAGTGCCATCCTCGCTGCGAGCCCGCACAATACCCAGCCGTGGTTGTTTCGAGTCTCACGTTCCAGCATTGAACTCTATGCCGACACAACGCGAAACACTGGCGGGTGGGTGGCCCATCCTTGCGGGTTTTGCAAGGGTGGGGCTGGTTTTCGCTAGACTCTTCGCCCTTGGGCTGCCGTTGGCTTGCTTTCAGACGCTCGGTGATACACTTCGTTCGGAAAGAGGACGACTCCTGCCTGCGACAGGCAAGCCATGAAACCAGCATCGAACGTTAAGACGCCAGCGCAATACCTCGCCTCACTGCCCGCGGATCGTGCGGAGACGATCGCGACGGTGCGCACATTTGTGAACAAGCACATTCCGCGCGGAGTCTCGCCGCGGTGTGAGAGGTGCAATCCTGATTTCTGTACGGGACCAGATGAAATGGACAGAGAAACTCAAGATCCCCACACGCAAAACCGGCGAATGGGGCACCCGCTTGCTATGAAGCGAACTCTTTTTCTTGCGGCGCTCGGATTATTTTTCGCTGTGGCTTTGGCTGTTTCCCCGCCAATGGCTATAGCCCAGTCGTGTTCTTTCACCACACTTCCTAACGGAACCGCGTGTAAAAAGCTTGGCGCCCGATGCAGCCCGCCCACCGCCGGTTCCGGCACTGCCGGTAACTGTACGACCGCAGCCGCACCGAAAAATACGATTGTCTGCGAATGCCTGGGCGCGCCGTCGCCCAGCTATAACCTGATCCTGACGCCTCTTACTCCGGGCGATCTGGATACCGGCACCGCAACTTCAACGATCACCGTCATTCCATTTAACGGCTTTACTGGCGCCGTGAACTTCACTTGCGCGGTCTCCGGAATGACCCGTCCCGTGCCAACCTGTGCGACTCCTCCTCCTGCTACCGTGACCGGCCCCGGCTCTGCCACTTCGCAGCTCGCTGTTTCCGTCGCCGATTCGACCGCACAGGGCACATACAGGGTCGCAGTCACGGCCGTGGATAGCCACGGCCGCCCGCCGGACAATGGGGATCAGACTTCCACCCTGTCGGTATCACGTGTGTATTGGACCATCGGGAAGAGTTTCGTCGCTCTCGTTATTGCCCTCGCGGCGTTTCTGGCTGTGCTGACAATCTGGGGTCTCGCACAAGTGTGGCGCGGCAAACAACGCGCCGATTCTCAGTGAACTTCCTTGTCCCAATCCCTAATGGAAACAAAAAGGGTCGAATTAACGGGTGGACATCGCGCCCGAAATATCTTTGGAAACTCGGGGGCAAACAGGGCGTTCCCCATCTTTCATAAAGCTCAAGCGCGTAATGTCCATCGGAAAACGATCCTTGACAGACCAGCAGATTGCGTGAGATTCTAAGCCTAGTCAGACTAGTCAGGATCGCCATGCCCAAAACGGACAACAAACACGCTCAACAGCCTGCCACCCGCAGAGCACGCAGCCTTAAGCCCACTCAACCCTCCTGGCAGATTCAAACCGCCAAAGCCAGGTTTAGCGAGGTTTTTCGGCGCGCGCGAACCGAAGGCCCACAACTCATCACCCGGCAAGGCAAAGAGGGTGTGGTGATGATTGCCGACGAACAATACCAGCAGCTTGTCGGCAAGTCCCATCAGCCCAAAAGCATTGTGCAGTTCTTTCGGGAGTCACCCCTTGTCGGAATCGATCTGAATCTGGAGCGCGCGAAAGATGAGGGCCGGGACATCGAGCTATGAGCGGCTATCTGCTCGATACGAACTGCATCTCCGAACTGGTCCGCGTCCGACCCGACCCGGGAGTGATTGCCTGGATGGACGCTGCAGAAGAAGAATTGCTCTACCTCAGCGTTCTGACTTTTGGAGAGATTCGCAAGGGCCTCGCAGAGTTGCCGCAGAGCAAGCGTCGAACGCATTTGGAAATGTGGATGGAACTGGAGCTGCGAGCCCGTTTTGCTGGCAGAATCCTGCCGATTGATTTTCCGGTGGCGGACCGGTGGGGCGTTCTCGCGGCCACGGTAAAGAAAGAAGGCAAAGCGCTGTCCACAATCGACGGCCTGCTGGCAGCGACCGCGCTCGAACACAATCTAACCGTGGTTTCGCGCAACGACGGCGACTTTGCGCCCACTCAGGTGCGGGTTTTAAATCCATGGAAGGCTTAGTGCGTTTCCTTCACGAACGTGTAACTTGACCACCGCACATGGCTGCGCTAGGGTGTAAATAGTTTCTTCCTGATTGGGCTGCAAGGCAGACGCACTGCCTCTGCTTGCGGCGGGCAAGCGCAACGAGGAGGAATCCCATCGGCCAGCCGGTTTCCGTAGCAGGAAAACCTTCCAATTGGATGCGACGTACCGTTCACATTTCCGGACAAATCGAACCCTTTTTTGGCACGCTGGATGAAAACGTGCGCTTGCTCGAAGACTCGCTGCACGTGCGCACGCATCTGCATGATACGCGGCTGACCATCGAAGGCGAGCAAGACAGCGTGGACCAAGCGGTGAAAATCATCGAGGAGTACAACCACTTGACGCGGCACGGGCGCAAGCTTTCTTCGGAAGAAGTGAAGTCGCTGGTGCGCGTAGCGACGGAAGAGCCGCATGAATCGCCGCGCGGAATGTTTGAGCATGGGCGAGCGCGGTCGTTCGGAAAAAAGCAGGTCACGCCGAAAAACGCCAGCCAGCGGCATTACATGGAAGAAATCGAAAAGCACGACATGACGTTTTCCGTGGGGCCCGGCGGAACGGGAAAAACATACTTGGCGGTGGCGATGGCGGTGAGCGCGCTGCTCACCAAGCAGGTGAACCGCATTATTTTGGCGCGGCCGGCGGTGGAAGCGGGCGAGCGGCTCGGCTTTTTGCCGGGAACTCTACAACAAAAAATCGATCCCTACATGCGGCCGCTCTACGACGCGCTCTACGACATGCTGGACGCGGACAAACTGGAGCGCTTTTTGGAAAAGGGAATCATCGAAGTGGCGCCGCTGGCGTTCATGCGGGGGCGCACGCTGAATGATTCGTTCGTGATTCTGGACGAAGCGCAGAATACCACGAGCGAACAGATGAAGATGTTTCTGACGCGTCTGGGATTCAACTCAAAAGCCGTAGTGACCGGGGACATCACACAGATCGATTTGCCGCCCGGGAAAAAGAGCGGGTTGGTGGAAGCGCTGGAAGTTTGCGGAAAGATCGAAGGCATTGGCGTGGTGCAATTCGGCGAAAAGGACGTGGTGCGGCACAACCTGGTGCAGCAGATTATCCGCGCGTACGAAGAATATGACGTGGCCCACCCGCAACGCGCGAGTGGCATCACGAACGGAAAAGTGTCGGTTGCCCAAAAAGAACCCGGAAAAGAAGCAGAGCAGCAAGCTCCGCAAGGATGATTCTGAACCGGCAGCATGAAGTGCGCGTGGCGCGGCCTCCGCTGGAATCGTTCCTGCGGCGCGTGAAGAGAGAGCTGGGATTGGGTCGGAGCGCAGTGACGGTCTGCCTGGTGAGCGATGAGGAGATGGCCCGGTTGAATGAATCGTTTCGCAGGAAAAAGGGTCCGACGGACGTGTTGTCGTTTCCGGCTGAACCACGACGAACGAGGAGACGACGAGTTAAAGGCGAGAACCGGAGAGAAGCTGGTGGGGAACTAGGGGACATCGCCATCTCGCCGGCAGCGGCGCGGCGTTATGCAAAGAAGAATGACCGAAAATTGGTGGACGAGCTTCGCGTGCTGGTGCTCCATGGCGTTCTACATTTGCTAGGCTACGACCATGAAACTGACCGGGGAGAGATGGATCGGCTCGAGCAGAGGCTGCGCAAGCGGCTTGGAATCGCGTGATGTACTTAAGCTGGCTCTACGCTCTGAGTGTCGTTCTGGTAGCGGTGACGCTGCCGATTTTTTCCTACCTGACGCTCATCTACCGCGAATTGGGCCGCATGACCACGGGCCGCGTGCGCGAGCATTTGGAAATTTTTGAAGCGGAAATCGAGCCGAAGCTGAAGATCAACCGGCGAAGCGGCGGCCGGACGTTTCGCATTCTGGGCCACTTTTGGCTGGCGTTCCTGGTGCTGGAGACGACGCGCGGCGTTGTGTACTTCGTTCCGGGACGGTGGGAATCGTTCCTTGAGTTCACTGTATTTTTGATCCTCGAAGTTGTCATGCTCATGCATTTCATTCCAGACATGCTGCTGTACCGCACTACGGGGCGCTGGCTGCTGCCGCTTTTACCTTTGGTTCGCGCCGGCATGTGGATTGTTTGGCCGGTGCGAGGATTCCTGGAAGGTGCGGAATCGCTAGCGCGCATTTCCGAGCAGGAAATGGAGAAGACGGAAGAGCAACGCACGGAAGAGGGAATCGAACTGCTTGTGGAGGCTGCCGAAGAGGAAGGTATCATCGAGCCGGAACAGGCGGATTTAATCGAGCAAGTCGTGGAGTTCAGCGACAAGCGCGTGCGGGAGGTGATGACGCCGCGGCCGGATATCGTGGCAATTCCCGCAGAAGCCACACTCGAAGAGCTGCACGCAAAGGTAGTGGAAACGAAATTCAGCAAGATCCCCGTTTACGAAAAATCACTGGATGACATTTTCGGAGTTGCGTATGCGCAGGATCTTCTGCACATTGCGGACGCGGATTTGCCGAAACGAAAAGTGCGTGAGTTGGCGAAACCGGTGCTGTTTATGCCGGAAACCAAGATTGGTTCGGAGCTGTTGCGCGAAATGCGGCAGAAGGGCCAGCCGCTGGCGGTGATTATCGACGAGCACGGAACCGTGGCGGGGATCGCGACGGTGGAGGACCTGGTTGAAGAGATTGTTGGAGAGAGCGGTGACCAAGGAAAACCGCTGGCGCCCGACGTGGTGCGCGAAGCGGACGGCGGGCTGGTGATGCGCGGCAGCATGGCCATCGGCACGGTGGAAGAATTGATTGGCGTGCATTTTGGAAAAGAAGCAGACGATACGGTGACGACACTCGCTGGCTTGCTCAGCCACGTTTCCGGAAAAGTGCCTGCGCCAGGGGACAAAATCGATCTGGAGGGCCACCGATTCGAAGTGGTGGAAGCGAATCAGCGCAAGGTGCTACGCGTGCGGATTCGCAAACAGATGAGGGCGGTTCCCACAAAGAAGTAAGTTGCCTAGCCTCTTGCTGATTTCTTGGTGTGTGTGAACGGGGAGCGCGGCATGACTCGCGAGGGAGGAAAGTGATGTTTAGTTTGAACGTAAAGAAGGTTTCCATTGGGGCGGCATTGCTGCTTTGCGGCCTATTCGCCGGAGAATTTGCTCGCGCGCAGCAGAAACCTGCGGACGAGCCGACGTTGGACCTGCAATGGGGCGTGAAGATTCCCATGCGCGATGGAGTGAAGCTGAACGCCACGGTGCTCACGCCGCACGGGCAAAAGGACTCGTTGCCCGTCATTTTTACGTTTACGCCGTACATCGGTGATACGTACACCGACCGAGCGGTTTATTTTGCGAAGCACGGCTATGTTTACGCGCTGGTGGACGTGCGAGGCCGCGGCAACTCCGGCGGGGAATTTGAGCCGTTCGTGAATGAAGGCCACGACGGCTACGACGTCGTGGAATGGCTGGCCAAGCAGGCGTTTTGCAACGGCAAGGTCACGATGTGGGGCGGTTCATACGCAGGCTATGACCAGTGGACGGTGCTCAAGGAATTTCCACCGCACCTGGCGACAATTGTTCCTGCTGCAGCAGCGCATCCCGGCGTCGATTTTCCCTTTCAGTACAACATTTTTGGGCCCTACATCGAGCAGTGGCTAACATTTACTAGCGGGGCAACGAGTAACGCTAGCCTCTTCGGAAACAGCAGCTTCTGGGCGTCAAAGCAGCGCGAGATGTACATGGCCCATTCGGCGTTTGTGGACTACGACAAGGTCGTGGGGAACCCTTCGGCTATTTTTCAAAAGTGGGTGAGCCATCCAGTCCCCGATGCTTATTACGACGCCATGGTGCCTACGCCGGAGCAGTACAAAAAAATCAGCGTGCCCATCCTGACGATTACGGGGCACTACGATGGAGATCAGCCCGGAGCGTTCACTTATTACAAGCGGCACATGCAATATGGGACCGCAGAAGCCAAAGCGAATCATTATTTGATTGTTGGGCCGTGGGACCATGCCGGAACGCGCACACCAAAAGCAGAAGTGGGAGGGTTGAAATTCGGAACCGCAAGTGTTCTCGATTTGAACAAGCTGCACACCGACTGGTACGACTGGGCGATGAAGGGCGGGGCGAAGCCGGAGTTCTTGAAGAAGCGCGTGGCGTATTACGTGGTGGGGGCGGGAGCGGAACAGTGGAAGTATGCTGACTCGCTGGAAGCAATTTCCAACGCGACGAAGACTTTTTACCTGAATTCGAGCGGCGGAAAGCTGGATGTGTTTCGCGCGGGCATGCTCGCGGAAGGGAAACCGAGCGCAGCGGGCGCGCCCGATGAGTGGACCTATGATCCGCTCGATCCGCGTCCTGGCACCGCAGAGCCGGACGAAGATCCGAACTACATTACTTCCCAACGGGCAGTGATGAATTTGTTCGGCGAAGGAGCGGTCTATCACAGCGAGCCGTTTGCGGCCACCACGGAAATTTCTGGATTCGCAAAATTCACGGTGTGGCTGAAGATGGATGTGCCGGACACGGATTTCGACGTCGACCTTTACGAAATTCTGCCTGATGGCAGTTCGGTGGCGCTGACCGGCGCGACGATGCGAGCACGTTATCGCGAATCTTTGCGGGAGGCCAAGCCGGTCGAACCAGGCAAAATCGAAAAATACGTGTTCGACAATTTTACGTTCTTTTCAAGGCAGATTGCGCAAGGCAGCCGGCTTCGGCTGGTGGTGAAGAGCATTAATTCGATGAGCGTCGAGAAAAATTACAATAGCGGCGGCGTGGTCGCGGCGGAAACCGGAAAAGTGGCGAAGACCGCGCATATCTCCCTGATCCACGATGCAGAGCATCCTTCCGCGCTGGAGATTCCGATCGTGAAGCCGTGACAGCAAAGAAGCAAGAGGCAAAAAAGAAGTTTCACTCCGGGTTCGTAGCCATCCTCGGCCGCCCGAACGCGGGGAAGTCCACGCTGGTGAACCGGCTGGTGGGGCAAAAGATTGCGATTGTTACGTCCAAGCCCCAGACTACGCGCAACCGCATTCAGGGAATCGTGACCAAGCCGGAAGGGCAAATTGTTTTCATCGACACGCCTGGGCTGCACGTTCCCGAAACCGCATTAGGCCGGCAGATGATGCAGGAAGTGGCTGCGGCCGTGGAGGGAATCGACGTTTTGCTGCTGATTGCGGACGCGAGCCGCATGGAGCCTCACGCGGACGAGTTGCTGCTCGAAAGGGCCAGACGTTTTCCTGGCAAAACCATTCTGGCGCTGAACAAGATCGACCGCTTGCCGAAACCGAAGCTTTTGCCACTAATCGATATGTTTGCGAAACAATTTGGGTTTGCCGCTATTGTGCCGATTTCGGCGGTGAAAGGTTCGGGATGCGACGAACTGCTTGGCGAAATCCTGAAACAGTTGCCCGAGGGCGAGCCCTATTTTCCTGAGGACCAGGTCACCGACCAGCCGGAGCGCTTTCTGGCCGCGGAGATCATCCGTGAAAAAGCGATTCAGATCATGTATCACGAAGTGCCATATGCGCTGGCGGTGTTCGTCGAGAAGTTCGAAGAAACACCGAAGCTGTTGCGCATCGAGGCGGTCATGAACGTGGAGCGCGATTCGCAGAAGAAGATTTTGATTGGCCACAAGGGCGAAACGCTGAAGAGAATTGGCACCGAGGCGCGCAAAGAGCTCGAGGCCATTCTGGGGGCAAAAGTCTATTTAGGATTGTTCGTGAAAGTGGCAACCGACTGGCGCGAGGATCCACAAAAAGTACGGGAACTTGATTGGCGTTGGCAGTTGGAGGGTTTGGTGGAGTCGCAAGACCGAAAAGAGAATGAGGAAGTACGGAAGAAATGAGCTCATGTGATCTAAATCGCCTGTTTGGCACACTGGCTTCGGTTTTGCCGACGACTGAGGAGATTGAAGAGCCTTATCGGTTAGACCGATGGAACACTCCGGCTGCGCCGTTGGAGATGTCGAGCGATCAATTGGTCGTGCGCAAGTCGTTTATTCAGCGCCTGCCTGGCTGTCGAGGGGATTATGTTGATGTGATTGCGCCGTACCACGTGTTTCGGCAATTGGGTCTACTTTGTTTTTCCGTGATCTTGCATGAACAGCGCGAACGATTGGTTCTTCATCTCGCGAATCCGAATTCAGTTGTGAAGGATTTAGCTCTTCGGTGCACTTATCTTGGACCCGGGGCAGCTGGTTTGCACTTTACGCCGGATTCGTTCTCTTACCTCCCTCAAGAGGCTGAGGCGTCATTGCAAACCGAGGGGGAGGGGTTTGCGGCGCCTCTTCTGCGATTGACTAACCTGATCGACTGCCAAGAGGATGAGAATGACTGGCGGAACCGGGACACTCTCAGTATTGAGGGAGGGAGAAGTGCGATTGCCGAGATAGCGGAATTCCTTCTCAATGTTGGCAGAACGAGCGACAAGGTAGCGCACTATATAATCCCTGCTAACTCGACTTTCTTTGCCACGGAAGCCTCCCTTTGGACTCCGGAGCAATGGGAAGATCTTCGTAAAAGACTAACGGAACCTTAGCGCTGCCGTCAGTCCGGAGCGGCGATGCCGAGGGACTTCATCTTGCGGTAGAGGTGGCTGCGCTCGAGGCCCAAAGCGCTGGCGGTTTGCGTCATGTTCCAGCGATTTTCCTGCAATTTGCGGAGAATGAATTCGCGCTCGTAGGCACTGCGTGCTTCGTGCAGCGTCGAATAAGGGTGGTGCGGGCTCTCAGCCACACCGCGAAAGAGTTCCGGCGGCAAATGATGCGGCTCGATGTGCGCCTGAGGGCAGACAATCACGAGGCGCTCGACGAGATTCTTCAGTTCGCGCACGTTTCCCGGCCACGGATAGCGAATCAGAATGTCCATGGCCGAAGCGCTCAAATCTCTTGGCTTCTTCCCGTACTCGGAGCTGAACTCCATCAGGAAGTAGTTCGCGAGAGTGGGAATGTCTTCCCGGCGCTCGCGCAGCGGCGGAACGTAAAAGGGAATCACGTTCAGGCGGTAAAAAAGATCTTGCCGAAAAGCGCCGCGGGAGATTTCTTCTTCGAGATTCTTGTTTGTGGCGGCAATGACGCGCACATCCACATTCGACATGACGTTGGAGCCAACGCGTTCGAAGCGCTGCTCTTCTAGAACGCGCAGCACTTTCGATTGCGTACGCAGGCTCATGTCACCGATTTCGTCCAGGAAGAGCGTGCCGCCATCCGCTTTCTGAAATTTGCCGATCTTGTCTTCCGAGGCTCCCGTGAAACTGCCTTTGATGTGCCCGAACAGCTCGGACTCGATCAGCTCTTCGGGAATTGCCGCGCAATTGACTTCGACAAAAGGGCCTTTTGCGCGCAGGCTGGCCGCGTGGAGCGCGCGGGCGACCAACTCCTTTCCGGTGCCGCTTTCGCCATAAATCAGCACGCGGCCGTTGGTTGGCGCAGTTACTGCAATTTGCTGGCGCAGCGCCTTCATGGGAACGCTATCCCCGACAACCTGATAGCGATGGCCCAGTTCGCTTCGCAGCAGAACGTTTTCTTCTTCCAAGCGCCGCTGCTGCACCGCGTTGCGGACCAGCACAAGGACTTTTTCGAGCGAAAGCGGCTTCTCGAGGAAATCAAACGCGCCAAGTTTGGTGGCGCGCACTGCGGTCTCAATCGTGCCGTGACCGGAGATCATGATGACCTCAGGTGGCCTCGTCATGGCCTGCAAGCGGCTGAGGGCTTCGAGCCCATCGATGCCGGGAAGCCAAACGTCAAGAAGGATCACCTCCAGATCGCCAAGCACGGCGCGTTCCAGAGCTTCTTCTGCGGAACCTACGGCTTCGACCTGATAGCCTTCGTCCCTAAGAATGGAGGAGAGGGATTCGCGGATGCCGGCTTCGTCGTCGACGATGAGGAGGTGCGGTCTCGGGGTCATGGGGCGCTGTCAGCACCATTGTGGTCAGCAACCGAGGTCGGCGTCAATTCGGCGGCTGGCAGTTCAATCACGAATCGCGCTCCAACAGGGAAATTGTCTTTGACGTGGATGCTTCCGCCGTGTTCGGCAATGATGCGCGCGGCGATAGCCAAGCCGAGCCCCGTTCCCCGATCTTTCGTTGAAAAATGCGGCAGGAAGAGCTTGTCCTTATCCTCGGGCGAAATTCCATGACCGGTGTCAGCAACCGATATTTCCACGGTTTCGGCGTCTGGACGCAACCCCGTAGAGACGGTAATCTCGCGGAAGGTGGACTGCTCCAGCGCTTCCGCAGCATTATCAATCAGATTCACTACCACGCTGCGAAGCAGGCCGGCATCCGCACGAACCATGGGCAGATTCTCTGCCAAAGCCGTCTTCAACGTTATGCCATCGAGCCTGCCAGAAAAGACCTCAACTGCGTCACGGACGATGGTGTTGGCGCTCGCTGTAGTCAGTTTGGCCGTCGGGAAGCGCACGAACTGAGAAAACTCATTGACAAGCGAAGCAAGCGTAGAAACTTCGCGCTCGATCAGTCGCGAACACTCCTGAACCAGGCTCGTAAATTCCGCGTCAAGCGATCCGCCCTCGCGCGAAGGTTCGCGTTTGTCGAGGAATCGCGCCAGCCGCTCCGCAGAAAGCTGAATCGGGGTCAGGGGATTCTTGATCTCGTGCGCAATCCGGCGCGCCACTTCCTGCCAGGCCGCGGATTTCTGTGCGCGAAGCAGCTCCGACAAATCGTCAAGCACCAAAACAAAACCGGTATTCGCCCGGCGCGGCCCTAGAGAACTCACGGTCACGGCTAAATGCAATACCCGTCCACCCGCCACAGCCTCGATCTCGCGCGAAACAACTCCCATGCGCAAGGAACGTCGCATCAAGTGCTGTACGGTGCGCGCGGATTCCGCTCCTAACAAACTTTCCAATGTGTGCGACTCGGCGCCGTCCGCTCCAAACATCCGCGACACGGAACTATTCATCCGCAAAATGTTTCCTGAGGCGTCCAAAGAAATCACACCGGTCGGAATGTTTTCCAGCACGGTTTCCATCAATTGGCGGCGCCGTTCCAATTCCTGAACGGCTTGTTGTAAATGGCGGGTGAACTGATCGATTTGGGAGCGGCTGTCGCGCAACTGTGTCGTCATTGCGTTGAAGGAGCGCACGAGCAAGCCAAGTTCATCTTGAGCCTGCTCGGGCACTTGGTAGTCAAAGTTTCCTGAAGAGACTTCGCGCGTGCCGTCCGCGAGTGCTTGAATGGGCACGGTCACCTGTTTGGCCAGAAACAAGGCCACCCACATCACCGAAGACAAAAGCAAAACGGTGAACAGCATCAGGATGAGCAGCATCTGGCGCTTCAGGGCCCTCAAATCCTGTTTCTCTTGGTAATACTCGCGTGTCTGCGATTCAATGGCTGCGAGGCGGCTCAGAACATCAGGGCTGGTGCGGTAAGCGGCGACGATAAACCCGCCAGCTCCGTCAACGCCTTGAGCCGGGACGCGCGCTGCAAAAAAATTTCTCGCGCCATCATCTTGCCAGACTTCCACGCCGCTCTGCAGGGACCGCAAGTATTCGGCCGAAGTGTCCTTCTGCACGCAAATCGTGCCACGGCGATCCTCCGGCTGGCTGTCGCAAACGATCCCTCCTCGGATCGGCTTCCCTTCGCGATTCAGAATCCACACCGCGTCCGCTCCCTTCGCGAGCGCGTGTTGCAGGAAGTCTTCCTCTGGGCGATGCCGTTCCTCCAGAGCCTGGAGCGCAATCCCGCGCAGCCGCGGAAGTTGCGTCCGGCCAAGGTCAGTTAGGAGTTTCTGGGTTTCTTCGGAAGCAGTTTCCAGAGGTTTCGGAAACCAGAGAAGCAAGCTGCGATTGATGAGCGAATAGCTGACCACAAACATGAAGACGATGGGGAGCAGGGAGATGGCCATTGCTCCAAAAACCATCTTGGTCTTGAAGCGCGCGCCCAGTTGCTCGCGGCTCCGCTCCGCCCAAAGCCGCAAGATTGTGCGCGCCAAAATGAGAGCGAATACCAGGAAAGCGGCGGTGATAAAACTGGATACGGCGTACAGCACCAAAACCGCGCGCCAACTCTTTGGTTCGAACGGGACGTCTAACGAGCCGAACGTGAAGATGCCTGCGAGCAGCAGCGTCAGCAGGATTCCGCCGATGGTTAGAACCAAGCGTTGCTTGTTTTCCACGCGGCTCATGGCTTAAGAACCGTCCGATAAGCGGAAGGCAGCATGGGAGAGGCGGGCGCCGCGCTCCCAGCGCAGGCGGCTTGGTGGACAATTTTCGTCAGCACCGCTTCCTCAAAAGCAGGAAACGTTCTGGATGCTCTCGCAACCATTTCTCTGGCAAGATAACACCCTGAGGTGGCAAGTCAAGATTTTGACCTGTACTCGTCCACAGAAACCTGCCCCTGCGGACAGGTATTAGCCATTTCAGAACGAAGCGCGAAATTCTGAGTACGCACCCCACCGTCATTTGTTAAGGTGAGCGCTGGGTGCAAACCCGCCGGGAGTACTGCGGATGTCCGTCCGTTTGGGCGAAATATTAGTCAAAGAAAGCCTGATCACGCAGGACCAGCTGCAGAAGGCGCTGGAATTTCAGCGGGCCAACGGTGGCAAGCTGGGAAGCTGCCTGACCAAAATGGGCTTCATCACCGACGATGACATCACCGGTGTCCTTTCCCGACAGTACGGCGTGCCCTCAATCAATCTCAAGTATTACGAAATCGATCCCAACGTCATCAAGTTGATCCCGCAGGACACCGCCTCGCGCTATCAGGTGATCCCGCTTTCCCGCGTAGGCTCCGTCCTTACCATCGCTATGACGGATCCCACCAACGTCTTCGCGATGGACGACATCAAGTTCATGACTGGCTTCAACGTCGAGCCGGTCGTGGCATCGGAATCCGCGATCGGCGACGCCATTTCCCGGTTCTACGGCGCGTCTTCCACCAACCAGGAAGAAATCAGCAACCTGATGAAGGACCTGGTCGAGGAGGATCAGGAACTGGAGCTGGCCGCGGAAGAATCGGAACTGGACACCGCGACCCTCGAGAAAGCCGCGGAAGAAGCTCCCATCATCAAGCTGGTGAACCTGATTCTGACCGATTCAGTGAAGCGTGGCGCCAGCGATATTCACATCGAGCCTTACGAGTTGGAGCTGCGCGTGCGGTTTCGCGTCGACGGAATGTTGCAAACCGTCATGTCACCGCCGTTACGATTAAAGGATGCGATCACCAGCCGCTTGAAGATCATGGCCAAGCTGGATATCGCGGAAAAGCGCTTGCCGCAAGACGGCCGCATCATGATCAAGTACAAGGCCGAAGGCAAGAAAAAGGAATTGGACTTCCGCGTGTCCACCGTCCCCACGCTCTATGGCGAAAAGATCGTCATGCGGTTGCTGGACAAAGAAAACCTGCGTTTGGATATGACCAAGCTGGGTTTCGAGTCTGAATCGCTCAAGAAATTTGAACGCAACATCCTGAAGCCCTACGGCATGGTTCTGGTTACCGGTCCGACGGGTTCCGGCAAAACCAATACGCTCTATTCCTCGGTCTCCACACTCAACACCGTCGACACCAACATCATGACCGCGGAAGACCCCGTTGAGTTTCAGTTGGCCGGCGTCAACCAGGTCCAGATGAAGGAACAGATTGGCTTGAACTTCGCGGCTGCTCTTCGCGCGTTCTTGCGGCAGGACCCCAACATTATTCTGGTCGGCGAGATTCGCGACTTTGAAACTGCCGAAATCGGCGTGAAGGCGGCGCTGACCGGCCACTTGGTGCTCTCCACGCTGCACACCAATGACGCTCCTTCCACCATCAGCCGCCTCATGAATATGGGCATCGAGCCATTCTTGGTGGCTACTTCCGTGAACTTGATTTGCGCTCAGCGTTTGGTCCGCCGCATATGCGGCAATTGCAAGGAAGAATTGGAAGTTCCCGAACAGGCCCTAATCGATGCCGGTTACACGCCCGAGGAAGCGAAGAAGACCAAGATTTATCACGGCAAAGGCTGCACGACGTGCGGCAAGCGCGGGTACAAGGGCCGCACGGGCCTTTACGAAGTCATGGAAATCAACGACGAATTGCGCGAACTGATTCTGGTTGGCGCTTCGGCCTTGGAATTGAAGAAAAAGGCGATCGAGCAGGGCATGATCACCTTGCGGCGCAGCGGACTAATAAAGGTGGCGGCCGGCCAAACCACCATGGAAGAAGTCCTGCGCGAAACCGTTTTATAGAATTGAGGGAGACCGATGGCTGGCATTACGCTCAGTGAGTTGCTGAAGAAAATGATCGAGATGGGAGGCAGCGACCTCCACATCACGACGAACAGCGCGCCCCGCGTGCGCGTGCACGGCAAGCTGCGGCCCCTGGACATGCCGCCGCTGACGGCCGCAGATACCAAGTCCCTTGCATACAGCGTTTTGACGGATGCGCAGAAGCATCGCTTCGAAGAAAATTTGGAGTTGGACTTTTCCTTCGGCTTGAAGAACCTGGCGCGCTTCCGCGGAAACGTCTTCAATCAGCGCGGGGCCGTGGGCGCCGTTTTCCGTACGATTCCTTGGGAAATCAAAGGCTTCGATGCTCTGGGCTTGCCACAGGTCGTTAAGACGCTCTGCGACAAGCCACGCGGCCTTGTGCTGGTTACCGGGCCAACCGGCTCGGGAAAGTCCACCACGCTTGCTGCCATGCTCGACAAGATCAACAGCGAGCGCGAAGAGCACATGATCACCATCGAGGACCCGATCGAGTTTCTCCACAACCACAAGAAATGTCTTGTGAACCAGCGCGAAGTTCACGCTGACACGCATTCCTTTGCAAACTCGCTTCGCGCGGCTCTCCGTGAAGACCCCGACGTGGTCCTCATCGGAGAAATGCGCGACCTGGAAACCATCGAATCCGCCTTGCGAATCGCGGAAACCGGCCACTTGACCTTTGCGACGCTGCACACGAACTCTGCGTCTTCCACGATCAACCGTATTATTGACGTTTTCCCATCGCACCAGCAGCCGCAGATTCGCGCCCAGCTCTCCATGGTGCTCGAAGGGATTCTGTGTCAGGCCCTGCTGCCGCGCGCCGACGGCCGTGGCCGCGCCATGATTATGGAAATTCTTATTCCCACGCCGGCGATCCGGAACCTGATTCGCGAAGACAAGATTCACCAAATCTACTCCGCGATGCAGACCGGCACCGGACAAACAGGTATGCAGACTTTCAACCAGGGTCTCGCAAATGCTTATTTTGCGAAACTGATTACGTTGGACCTGGCTCTCTCTCGCTCATCGAACCCCGATGAGCTTCAGGACATGATTAACCGCGGGGTGGCGACGCCCGGCAACAGCGCGAAGGCGCCGGTTGCCAGCCGCCGCTGAAGACTGGCTGAACAAACGGCCCAAGAGTTTTAAGGACTGAGGAGGCAATCCAATGCCGGATTATAAATATCAGGGAACGAGCCGCTCCGGCTCCAGCGTCAGCGGCGTGATGACCGCTGCGAACAAGACGGAACTGGCGAACATTCTCAAGCGCCAGCAGATTACCGCCACGAAGATGACCGAAAAGGGGAAGGAATTTAATGTCCCCACGTTCGGCGGCGGCGTTTCGGCCAAAGAGCTGGCAATCTTTACGCGCCAGTTCTCGGTTATGATCGACGCCGGTCTTCCGCTCGTTCAGTGTCTGGAAATCCTGGCCAGCCAGCAGGAGAACAAGACTTTCCAGAAGGTCTTGACCGGCACGCGTGCTCAGGTCGAAGGCGGCTCCACGCTCTCCGCCGCGATGCGCAGCTCGCCGAAGGTATTCGATGCCCTCTACGTGAACATGGTCGAGGCGGGCGAGACCGGCGGTATTCTCGATACCATTCTCCAGCGTCTATCCGGCTACATCGAAAAGAACGTCAAACTCCAGCGCGCCGTCAAATCCGCCCTCGTTTATCCCGTTGGCGTCTTGACCGTTGCGGGCGGCGTCATCACGCTGCTGCTCTGGAAGGTCGTCCCGATTTTCGCCACGTTGTTCGCGGGCTTGGGCGTCGATCTCCCCTTGCCGACGCGAATTGTCATCGCCTTGAGTAATTTTATCGGCAGCATCTTTGGACTTCTGGTTCTAGTCGCCCTCGTTGGTTTTGTCTTCGGTCTGAAAGTCTGGTATGGCACTCCGCAAGGACGATTTGCCCTGGACACCATCATTCTTAAGCTGCCCGTTCTCGGCATCTTGATGAGAAAGATTGCGGTGGCCCGCTTTACTCGGACGCTGGGAACGTTGATCTCCAGCGGCGTGCCCATCCTGGAAGGCTTGGACATTACCGCCAAAACGGCGGGCAACGCCGTCGTCGAGAAGGCCTTGAACAAAGTCCGGAAGTCTCTCGAAGAAGGCAAATCTCTCACCGAGCCTCTGAAAGAATCGGAAGTTTTCCCAGGCATGGTCACCCAGATGATTGCGGTCGGCGAACAGACTGGCGCCATGGATGCCATGTTGCAGAAAATCGCTGACTTCTACGAAGAAGAAGTCGATGCGGCGGTCAAAGACTTGCTCACCGCTCTCGAACCGATCATGATCGTTTTTCTCGGCGTGGTTGTCGGCGGCGTGGTCATTTCTATGTATTTGCCGCTGTTCTCGCTCATCGGCAAGCTGAGCAGCATGCACTAATCGGGCTCCGGCCTGCGCGTCGAACAACTTGTTGCGGGGGGCGTGGAAAAGACACCGTGCCCCCGCTCACCTACCTGAACTTGGGAATGCCCCGAAGTCCGATGGAAGGCGCGGGCCGACAATGGACCAGAGTTTCGCGACGAGATCGTGGCTTGAGTGGCTGGCGCGTGTCCGTCTCCTGACGATCACGCTGATCCTCACGGTTGGCTTCGTATGGCCGCAATATGTTCCCGGATTCAGCGCCAGCCGTTTTTTTCTCCCCCTGATCATTTTCTGGATTACCCTTGGCATCCTTCACCTGATTTTGCTCCGCTGGCTTCCGCAGGCTCGCTGGCATGGAGGTCTGCAAGTCGCCGGCGATGTGGTGATGGTCACCCTGCTGGTTTATCTGACCGGCCTGCACGAGAGCTATTTCATCTCTCTCTACCTCCTAGTAATCATCGTTGGCAGCATTGTGTTTCGTCGTGGGGTGGCTTTCCTGAACGCGATGATCTGCTTCTCGCTGCTCGCCACCATGGCCATTCTCGCGTTTACTGGCAAGATTGCGCGCACCGCTAGCAGCGTTCCGACGATTGAGAGCCTGCGCACCTGGCTGGTCATGAACCTCTTGGGCTTCCTTGCTGTCGCGTATCTCGCCAGCTTGCTGGCCCACTCGCTTCGTAGCAAGGGGCTGGAACTGGAAGAAAAGCGCGAAGAGCTGCTCAGTCTTCAGGATTTCACCCAGGACATCATTCACTCGATGCGCGGAGGCTTGATTACCACTGATTTGGAAGGGCGCATCCTGCTTCTTAACCGCACGGGCGAGGAAATCCTTGGATATCGTTTCTCCGAGTTGCGCGGAAAGAAGCTGCAAGAAGTGAACGAAGCGTTTTGGCTTCCCGGCCAGTACGCCAACGTCGAGCGGCTTTCCCTGCGGAAAGAAATCGACTTTCGTACCCCCGCAGGCGACTTGCGGTATCTGGGCATCAGCGTCTCGCCCTTGCGCGTCCGCACCGAAGAGCGCACTGGGTACGTTTTCAATTTCCAGGACCTCACCGACTTGCGCCGCCTTGAGCAAGAAGTGGCGACCAAGGAACGCATGGCCGCTCTCGGCCGCCTTTCTGCAGCCATTGCTCATGAGATTCGTCAACCGCTTACGGCTATGGCGGGCGCGGTCAAGGAACTGGCCCGTCTTGTTCCCCTCGAAGATGACGAGAAACAACTGGTGCATATTGTCAGCAGGGAATCGGAGCGTCTCAACAACATCATTACGGACTTCCTCAACTATTCGCGCGAAAAGACCTACGAGTTTCGGGAAGCCGATGTCCGGGGCCTCCTGGACGAAACCCTGATGTTGGTGGAGAAAAAGCCGGAGATCGGCACCAAGTATCAGATTGTGCGCGCTTTCAACGGACAGGAGATGCGCGCGCGCGTCGATGCGAGCAAAATTAAGCAAGTGTTCTGGAATCTGTGCGACAACGCCATGCGCGCCATGCCCGCGGGAGGCACGCTGACCGTGAAAATGGAGCAATATCCGTTCTGGGTGCGCATCGCCTTTCGGGATACCGGCATCGGTCTGGATCCCAAGCAGAAGGCCAAGATCTTTGAGCCACTGCAATCCGGTTTCGAAGGCGGCACTGGGCTGGGTTTGTCCATCGTTTATCAGATTGTGCAGGCCCACAGCGGCAAGATCAGCGTCGTTTCAGAAAAAGACCGCGGCGCCGAGTTTATTCTCGAACTGCCTCGGGTGGCGTGAGGTCGTATGCAAGGAACGAAAACTGCCGTCAAAGAAGCTGGGCGGGAACTTCCGAACATTCTCGTCGTCGATGATGAAAAATCCATCTGCGAATTGCTCGAGATAACGTTTCGCAAGGAAGGTCATCGCGTTGAGGTGGCCCACAGCGTGGAAGCCGCCAGACGCAAGCTCGAGTCGCAGATTTTCGACATCATCATCTCGGACATTCGCATGCCCGGTGAGAGCGGCGTGGACCTACTCAAATTCGCCAAGGAAATCGCCCCCGGATCGTTCTTCGTGCTCATGACCGCCCTTCCGGCCCTGGACACGGCCATCGCCGCGCTCAATTCCGGCGCCGACCGCTACGTCATCAAAGATCACAATCACATCGATCAACTGCGCCGCGCCGTTCACGAAGTTTCAGAGAGCCTGCGCTGGAAGAAAGAAGCGGGCTACCTCCGGCGGGAACTCCGCCGCCTGACGGGCCTCGACAATATCATCGGCCAAAGCCCCAAGATGCGGGGCATCTTCGACATGATCCAGACCGTTGCTCCGCAGTCGAGCCGTGTGCTCATCACCGGGGAAAGCGGCACCGGTAAAGAATTGGTC
The DNA here is from genome assembly GCA_035623215.1 of Candidatus Acidiferrum sp. Lineage (GTDB taxonomy): Bacteria > Acidobacteriota > Terriglobia > Acidiferrales > UBA7541 > Acidiferrum. Next base: position 19,009 of record DASPTW010000030.1, on the reverse strand, counting down.
GCCAGGGCCATTCATGAAAATAGCCTGCGCGCGCAAGCTCCTTTCATCACCATTAACTGCGGTGCTTTTCCTGAGACTCTTTTGGAGTCCGAACTCTTTGGCTACATGAAGGGCGCTTTTACCGGCGCGAACGAAAACCGCCAGGGCCTCTTCCACGCCGCTCATGGCGGAACCCTCTTCATGGACGAAATCGGGAATATGAGCTTGACCATGCAGGTGAAGCTCTATCGCGTCCTTCAGGAAGGCAAAGTTCGTCCTGTCGGCAGCACCGAAGAAGACGACGTCGATGTCCGCATTATCGCTGCGACGAACAAGGACTTCGAAAAAGAAATTGCCGAGGGCCGTTTCCGCGAAGACCTGTACTATCGCCTCAGCGTTATTCCCATTCAATTGCCGCCTTTGCGCGAGCGCCGCGAAGACATTCCGCTTCTCGCCCGCCATTTCCTGGACCGTTTCCGCAAGACGATGGAGAAGCCAATTGAAGCTATCTCTCCGGAAGCGATGACGCACATGGAGTCCTACGACTGGCCCGGGAACGTCCGCGAATTAGAAAATACGATGGAACGCGCGGTGGCGCTAGAAACAGGACGCGAGATTTCTCTTCGTGTTCTTCCGGACCGCATTGCAGGTTATTCAGGCTCTTCCGCCTTGAACGCCCTGCCAGGCCAGGGTGCAGGGTTTCCGTCCGATGGCTTGGATTTCGAGAAGCAGATTGCGGAAGCCGAGCGGACTTACCTGCAAGGTGCTTTGGAGAAGGCCGGGGGCGTCCGCACAAAAGCCGCAGACCTGCTGAAAATCAGCTATCGCTCCTTCCGCCACTACGCGAAAAAGCATAATCTGTGAGTATCGTGACCCAGAATATTCTGCTCTCAGGGACAGGCTCCTGGCTACGTGGGAGGCGTGACCAATAGTGCTTCGCGGCCCTGACACAAATGGTCAACCAAGCTGTTTTTCGCGGGCTTCTGGCACAATTTTTCCCCCATAGAAATCCTCCATTATTACGATAAACGTCCTGCAATGAGTGACTTACAGGAATACGTGGTTGGAGGGGGGTAAGGCTCAGTTTGGTCCCTCTCTTGCCATAAGTTAGGTGTGCTCTGGCACCACACAATTTCTCAAGGAGACAGCATGAAGAAACAGAAGGGTTTCTCTCTTATCGAACTCTTGATCGTCGTGGCGATCATTCTGATTATCGCCGCGATTGCAATTCCGAACCTCCTCCGGTCCCGTATGGCCGCGAACGAGTCTTCGGCAGTTGGCTCCCTCCGTTCCCTCAACACTTCGGAGGTCGCCTATTCCACCACGTATCCTTCGATTGGCTTCACGAACCTGGCCAGCCTCGGCGGTGCGGTTGCTACCTGTGCCACTGCGACGGGCGCATCTTCGACGGGCGCTTGCCTGATTGACACGGTTCTGGCAGCCGGCACGAAGAGCGGCTACACCTTTACGGTTACCCCGTCCGGCACGACCCCGTACGTGCAATATATTTCGACGGGTTATGCTCAGGTTCAGGGCCAGAGCGGTCAGCGTATGTTCTGCTCCGACCAGTCTGGTGTGATCCGCGCTAACGCGACGGCCACGGCCTGCTCAACCACGGCTGACAGCCCAATCTAATGATCTAAAATCTGCAGCCTGATTCGGGCTGCTTGTGGTATCGAAAAAGCACGGGACTTCGGTCCCGTGCTTTTTCTTTGTGGGCTTTCGGATCGGATTCAGCGCAGGGCAAGTTCAGTCGGTCCTTAATCTCTGAAACCTAACCAGGGAAAGCGGATCGTCAGTAATTGTCTCTGTTCACGGCGTTAAGACATTTTTTGTCGCCCAACCTGTCCCAAGGGGGTGATCGCCCCTCCAATGCTTTCTATGTTTTGTCTTATCAAGTATTTACAGCCAGCCCTTCCACAACGATTGGCACAAGACATGCTCCCCATAAAGTGCGGGCTAAAAGTTCCCGTCTATCCGAGGCGTAGGTTTAGCAATCTATGGGGATTTCCTAATGCGCGGACGAAAACAAACTGGGTTTTCTCTCATCGAGCTTCTCATCGTCATCGCTATCATCTTGATTATTGCGGCGATCGCGATCCCGAATCTCATGGCTGGGAAAATGGCTGCCAATGAGGCCTCTGCCGTTCAGAGCTTGCGGACGATTCAATCTGCTGAGACAGCTTACGCTACTACTTATCCGAGCGTTGGCTACTCTTCTTCACTCGCAAGTCTTGGTGGGCCGGGCGGCACGGCCTGTACGGCAGCTTCTACTCAGGCTTGCCTGATCGACCCGGTTTTGGCGACTGGCACCAAGAGTGGCTATACCATCACCTGGGTGGGTGACGGCCTCACGCCTTCCGTCAGCTACGCGTTGAATGCTGACCCCATTTTGCGTGGCTCGACGGGCCGCCGCAGTTTCTACACCGATTTTCCTGGCGTCATTCGTTATAACGAAACGGCGCCAGCTACTGTCAACGATCCCCCAATTTAGCCGGCGCAGAACGGCCTGAATCCTCCCAGGCGAGAAGCCCAAGTGCTCGAATGACCAGGCAGGCTTAGTCTTGTCGGGTCAGAACTTGTTAGAATCAGGTTCATGGGTCCGTCACTTTGTTGCTTCTGTTTTCTGCTCGCCAGCGTTATCTCTGGCCTTGAGCCTAAAGCCGTAATCGCCCGGCTTGAGGCGAAGTACCATTCTTCCCACACCCTCCAGGCTGCCTTCCTCGAGCGATACACCGAAAACGGTCATTTGGTTCGCGTCGAGGCAGGCACTGTTTATTTCCGCCGACCGGGCAAGATGCGCTGGGAGTACGAATCGCCCGAGAAAAACCTGTTTCTGGTGGATGGCAAAACAGCATGGTTTTATGTTCCAGCCGATCACACCGTAACGCGCGTTCCCGCAAAGGAAAGCTCCGATTGGCGCACTCCTCTGGCTTTACTTGCGGGGGAGATGAAAATCTCCCGGGTTTGCGAAACTGTCCGAATTGCCGAGCAGCAAGCTCCTGAGTCCTCCGAGAACGCGATGCTTTATTGCGTGTTGCGCGGCACCGGCGAGGTCAAACAAACCGCCGGGAGTCGTTCCACCGATGAAGAAAGGAAACTTTCGGAGGCCGGAGAAGCTGTCTACTTCGAGGTCGTTAGTAACACTGGCGAACTCGTACGCGTCCTGGTGAAAAACGCGGGCGGCGTAGCAATTGAGTTTCACTTTACGAACTGGCTCTACGACCCGCCCGTAAACGATTCTCTCTTTCGCTTCGCCGTTTCCCCGGGGGTGGCCATCGTGAATGGCGAATTACCCTCCGGTCAGAATGTGATAAAACCTTAATCCTCAAGACCTAAGCCCGTATTTCCTGAAAGGCACGGCCAACCTCCAGGACCTGCTTCGCATATCATCTACTTGAGGTAAACTGATAGTCTATGGGGGAATTCGTCTGTCGCGTAGCGGACGCCGAGGGACGTGTCTTTTCGCACGTCGAAGCTGCCACTTCGCTCGATGAAGCGCGCCAGAAGCTCGTGGACCGCGGGCTCTACGTCTATTCAGTCGAGTCCCGCGGCGGCAGCTTGACGGGCCTGTTTCGTCGCGGCCGCAGGCGCCAGATTGGCGGCTCCGAATTTCTCATTCTCAACCAACAATTCAATACCCTCATCAAAGCAGGCTTGCCCATCTTGCGCGCGCTGGATCTTCTCGCTACGCGCGCCAGCTCCCCCAAGCTTCGCCCCATGATTACGCAAATCCGCGATCATGTTCGCGAAGGGAAGTCCCTCTCCGAAGCAATTACCGAAGCCGGCATTTTTTCGAAGGTCTATTCCACGGCCATTCTCGCAGGAGAAAAGAGCGGGAACCTCTCTGGGGTTCTCGATTACTACATTGCGTACCAGCGTGTAAGCACCGGCGTTCGTAAAAAAATCATTGCCACTTTGGTCTACCCGGTTCTGCTGATTGTCGTCGCTATCGTTATCGTCACCTACCTGGTCACCGGTGTAATTCCGAAATTCGCTTTGCTGTATCGCGATCTCGGTGTTCCTCTTCCGGGTCCTACCCGTTTGTTGATTGCCTTGACCGTGGACTACCGGTACGTTTTCTTGAGCTTTGTTTTGCTCCTCGCAGTGGCCGCGGCCGTTGTGTATTTATGGTCGCGGACCGAGGAAGGTGGCACGGCTTTCGATCGCTTTAAGTTCCGCGTTCCGGTAATTGGCGACACCCTTCTCAAGTTTCAGGTCGCGCAGTTCTCGCGCACCCTTTCAACGCTTTTGACCGGTGGCACTCCTCTCGTGGCCGGTCTGCAAACCGCCACTGACGCCATCACCAGCAAGTTACTGCGTGCGACCGTCGGAGATGCCACTCGCATGGTACGCGAAGGCGAATCCCTGCATTCCGCTCTTGCTTCCAAAGGCGTGATGCCGGAAATGGCTCTGGACATGATTGAAGTCGGAGAATCGAGCGGTGCCCTTTCACCGATGTTGAACAGCGTCGCCGAATTTTATGAAGAAGAAGTCAACTTGCGCTTGTCTGCTCTTGTTTCCCTGATCGAACCGCTGCTGCTTATTTTCATGGGGCTTTTCGTCGCCTTCATATTGATTTCGCTGTATCTGCCCATCTTCTCGTTCTCTTTGAGCGGGGCGGGAGGAGCAGGCTAAGGATTTATGGCCACTACCGACCAGCATACGAACGTAATCGCCAGCGCCACGCCCGCTGCCGACGAGCAGCAGGAACGCGACGTCGCCCGCAAGATCGCGGAACGATACCGTTACGTCTTCGTGGATCTTCGCGAACAGCGCATCGATCCCGAGCTGTTTCGCGCCATTTCCGCCGAGCTGATGTTCCGTTACAACTTTGTTCCGCTGGAGATGCAAGCGAATGTTCTGATCATTGCCACAGCGGACCCCGGCCAGGTCCAGAGCAGCGACGAGCTCCAGCTTCTTCTCGGGAAGAAAATTCTCATTCGCGTTGCCACCGCTCGGCAAATCGCCGAGGTTTTGAAGCGCACCGAGCAGTCTCAGCGCGTCCTCGAACAGGCCACCGAAGCCTTCACCGTGCAGACCTCCAAGGAGGAAGAGGAAAGCGAAGAGACCATTTCCGGGGATCGCCTCACCCGCGAAAGCACGGCCAGCCCCATTGTCCGTCTCGTCGAAACCATCATCTTCACCGCTCTCGAACGCCGCGCGAGCGACATCCACATCGAAGCTCGCGACACGGAAGTCGCCGTCAAATACCGCATTGACGGCGTCCTGCAGCACGCCATGCAACCCATCGCCAAGGAACATCACTCCACCGTGCTTTCCCGCATCAAGGTCCTCAGCGAACTGGACATTGCCGAGCGCCGCGTCCCCCAGGACGGCCGCTTCCGCGTCAAATACAAGGGGCGCTTCATCGATTTGCGCGTGTCCATCATGCCAGCCAGCCACGGCGAGGACGCGGTTCTCCGTATCCTCGACAAGGAAACGCTCTCCGAAAAATTTCAGAACCTCAATCTCGACGTCGTGGGCTTTTCTCAGGAAGAGCTTCAACGCCTGCGGCGTTACATTCACGAACCGTACGGCATGGTGCTCGTTACCGGTCCGACCGGTTCCGGCAAGACCACCACTCTTTACGCCGCCATCAATGAAATCAAAAGCGACGAAGACAAATTCGTCACCATCGAAGATCCCGTCGAATATCAGGTCAAAGGCATCACCCAGATTCCCGTCAATGAAAAGAAGGGCCTCACTTTTGCTCGCGGTCTGCGCTCCATCCTTCGCCATGACCCTGACAAAATCATGGTCGGCGAAATTCGCGACCAGGAAACCGCGCAAATCGCCATTCAGTCCGCGCTCACCGGCCACCTCGTCTTCACCACCGTCCACGCCAATAACGTCACGGACGTCATCGGGCGCTTCATCAACATGGGCGTCGAGCCTTACAACTTTGTCTCCGCGCTGAATTGCATCATGGCCCAGCGGCTTGTCCGCGTCATTTGCCCGAATTGCAAGCGTCCCAAGAAATTCACCACCACGGAACTCCAGGAAGCTGGCTTGGATCCCGCCATTTGGTCCAGCGTGACTTTGGCGGAAGGCGCGGGCTGTCTCGAATGTTCCGGCACGGGCTATCACGGCCGCACGGCGATCTGCGAATTGATGGATCTCACCGACCGCATCCGCGAAATGATTGTTGACCGTCGTCCCACCTCGGAAATCAAACGCGTGGCCCACGAAGAAGGCATGACCACTTTGCGCGAAAGCGGTCTGGCGAAAGTCCGCGCCGGCGTCACATCCATCAAAGAAATCAATAAGGTGACTTTCGTTGACTAGCGCTGCCACATTTCAGCAAAGCCTTTTCCAGAACAGCTTCCTGCGCGGGCTCACCCGTTGGCTCGACGCCATCCCGCACCCGCCGCTGGCCCTGGAGATCTCTTCAGATCGCATTGCGGTGGCGCGCTGGAGCCGTGCCGGGTCGCTCGACAGTTTCGCCGTTGAACTCTTGCCGCTCGGCGCCATCGTTCCCTCCGCGGTCGAAACGAACCTCATCAACTCCGCCGCCGTCACTTTCGCCATTTCCAAAGCTTGCGAACGGGTGCGCTCGCGTGAAGAAGACGTGGCGCTCATCTTGCCCGATCCCATCATTCGCGTCTTCGTCCAGCATTTTGAAGAGTTTCCGCGCTCTGCCGAAGAAGCCATTCCCATGCTTCGCTGGAAACTCAAAAAGAGCATTCCTTTTGAGGCGGATGAAACCATCATTTCTTACATGCGCCAGCCTCCTCGCGAATCGGGCGTCGATGTCGTCACCGCTCTGGCTCGCCAGCGCATCATTCGCGAATATGAATCCCTCGCGGAAGGCATCAAGCTTTATCCCGGTGTGGTTCTCAGCTCTTCTCTTGCCGCGATTTCTCTTCTTGAAGAGGAGAAAGCAACACTGTTGGCCCGTGTCTCCGGCAGCGCTTTGACCACGGCTATCGTTCGTTCCGGCGTTTTGTGCGGCTATCGTTGCACGGAATTACCGGCCCATGGCGCCGGCCTGACCCCGCAGATGCTTCTCGAAGAAATTTTTCCAGTCGCGGCCTATTATCAAGACACCTGGCAGGAGAGCATCGCTTCGGTTCGCCTTGCCGGCCTCGGCGCGCGCCTCGGCGAATTTGTTCAGCCTCTGGAAGACGAATTTCATTGCGAAGTCCGGTCCCTGTTGCAATCCGCGGTTTCCGCGGGCCTCATCAAAGACGAAGCGCGCCAGCTTGCCGACCGCGAATTGGAAGGCCTGGTTGGCTGGATGTTGCAGAAGGGCTGAAGTGAATCTGTCGACTCTAACTAGGATTTTGAGGGGAAATAACTCTTGAGAGTACGGCTCAATTTAGCGACCAAGCCGATCGAATCGCACCGCCGATTCCTCGCGGGCTCCGGTTTGGCCGCCTTCGTTGCGGTGGTTCTTCTCATCTATCTCAGTTGGCACGTTCACAGCGTCCGCAGCGCGGCCACAGAAGTTCGCGCTCGCACGGCAGCGATGGACAAAGACCTTCAGCAATACAAAGCGGAGCGCGACGACCTGGAGAAGTTTTTCGTCAGGAAAGACATTGCCAGCCTGAATGCCCGCGCCTCCTTTCTCAACGGCATCATCGACGCGCGCAGTTTCAATTGGACCAGGATGTTCATGGATCTCGAACAGATTCTCCCCGCCGGCATCCGCGTCATCAGCATCGAGCCCAAGCAGTACGCGGGCCACGCGGAGCTGAAACTGACGGTTGGCGCCACGAGCGACGAAGCCAAACTGAAACTTCTTCATGCTCTCGAACAATCCAAGCAATTTAGCGACGTCCAGGAAGTGCGGGAATACACGCCTTCCCAGGGCAACAACAATACTCTGGGCGACCAGAAGATTATTTTGATGACGACCTCTTATCTGGGGAGCTGATGCGCCGCGATTTCACAACTCGCAAACGAATCATTCTCGGGGCCCTCGCTCTTCTTGTCGTCGCTGATCTGGCGCTTGGCGCTTACAGCTTGCAATTGGCGTCCGCCCCCAACGCCTCGGAAGAACAGCTCAAGGCGCAGTGGCTTCTGCTCAAAAAGATGCAGGCGCAGATCAAGCGCGCGCAGGAAATTCGCGAAGGCTTGCCCAACAACCAAAAGGACTACGAGAAGTTTGAAAGCTCCTTCCTGCCTGCGAGTTCCGGCTACTCCGCGATTTCCTCCGAACTCGGCGAAATCGCCCGCAAAAGCGGCGCGCGCCTCGACGAACTCAATTTCAAGCCCACTCCCATTCCCGAGCGCGGCATGACCGAGCTGGCCGTCGATTCCACCATCGCCGGCACCTACGAGAATGTCATTCAGTTCTTGAACGGCTTGCAACGCTCGCCTAATAATTTCATTGTAGAATCATTGACATTGGGCGCAGAGGGCGCTGGTCAAGGCTCCGCCAACTTGATCAAGGTCGGATTGCACATTAAGACGTACCTTCGGACCACCGCATGAAGCAAAAACGCCAAATCATGGCCCTTGCTGTCTTGCTTGTGATCGCCGCCATCACTTGGTGGTTGTATTTCCGCGGCGACAGGCCCGGTGTGGTCACTGCCGATGTCAACATTGCTGCGCAGCAAATCCAGGACATCCAGGTAGAAAGCCCGGCCCTGCGCCTGGACGAAATTGCCCGCGCCCGCAAAAGCGAATATAAGAGTTCCAGCCGCAACATCTTCAGTGTCGTTGCACCGCCGCCTGTTGTGAATCGAGATTCATCGCGCCCTAAAGTTGATCCGAATTATTACGCTGCGAATGGTCCGAAGGTCCCAATTCCCCCGCCTCCTCCCCAGGTCCAGCCTTTGCCTGTAAAGTTCTATGGTTTTCAGACCATTCACGGCGGGCGGACGCGCATCGCCTTCTTCACCAACGGTGAAGACGTCTTCGTCGTTCCCGAAGGCGAACTCTTGATGAATCGCTTCCGCATCCTCAAGATTGGCAACTCCAACCTCGACTACGAAGACTCCGCGGGGATTCGCGGCACCACTCCCCTGGAGGAGCAAGCGGCTCCCGGCGGTTCGCCGAGCTCCGGAGGTCCGGCTTGATCCCTGTCGCCCAGCAAAATAGCAGGGCGCGCCGCCAGCAGGGCTATGCTCTCCTCCTCGTTGTCTTCATGACCACGGCGCTCCTCATTGCAGCAGTGATGGTCGCTCCCAACATCCTCACCGAGGGCAAGCGCGAAAAAGAAAAAGAGATGATCTGGCGTGGCAAGCAATACGTTCGCGGCATCAAGCTTTACTACCGCAAGCTGGGCCACTTTCCCACCAACCTCGACGACCTCACCAAACCTAAGATCGGCTCGATTCGCTTCATGCGCCAGGCTTACAAAGATCCCATGAACAAAGACGACGGTTCGTGGCGGCTTATCTATGTCGGGCCGGCGGGACAGCTTATTGGCAGCTTGAAGCCTCCTCAGCAAAATCTTCAGTTCGGCCAGGCGCCAGCACCCGGAAGTCCTTCAGGTGGACTGGGGATTCTCGGCAGTTCCGGCTTAGGCAATCTCGGCCAGAACTCCGGCACCAGCCAGCAGTCACTCTTTGGGGGACAGTCCGGCAGTTTTGGTCCGCAAAGCCAATCAGGAACTCAGCCAGGGGGCTCGAACGCGGCTCCCGGCGCCAATCCTCCCAACGCCCCCAACGCCACTGGCACTCCCGTTTCCACGGATCAAACCACCGACCCCAACGCCACCGCCCAGGTTCCTCCCAACGGCGACTTTCCCACCATCGTCGGCGGCAACATCATCGGCGTCGGCAGCAAGATCGACAAGCCTTCCGTCATCCATTACGACAAAGCCAAAAAGTATCTTCTCTTCGAGTTCATCTGGGATCCCTCCAAAGACTCAATGCTTCCCGGCCAGCAAGGCACGCCTATCGGCACGCCTATCAATTCAAGTATCGGTGGTCAGACTCCGGGCCAGCCGTTGACCGGGCAGCCGGGTCAGCCAGGGCAAAACCCCATGAACCCGCAGCAGCCGCAAAATCCACAGCAGCCTCAGCAAAACCCGCAACAACAGTAGGCCTCTTCGTCACTGCAAGTCTCCCCGCTGGCCAACCGAGTGAGAAAAACAAGGAGGGAGCAAAATCTTCACAGAACTAGTACTTTCCAAACTCGTCTCACAACGATTCTGTAGTCCCTACTCGATTGATTCTAAAGAACTTTGAGACAGCTCCGGATTCCATGCCGTTTTGGGCTGCCTCTTGCCAGTAGAACGTTCGCCCGCCCGCTCAAGACCCAATCGCAAGCAGGAAAAGCTCAACCTAGCGCCAAGATCCACCCCTCGGCGCATTTTTCATTTTTCAAAGTTGAGGATTCCGAATGCGCACGACCTTGAAAATCATCCTGCCCCTGATCGTGAGCGTCGCGACGGTCTCTTTGCTCTATGCCACCTATCAGGTCCGCACCGAAAAACGCGCCCTGCGCAACGATCTTTCGCGGCGTGCCGAAATCCTGGGTGAGAGTCTTCAGGAGAGCGTGGAGCGGCTGCTCGACCGCGGCCAGGAGAAGGCGTTGCAACGCCTGGTCGAGCGCTACGGCAAGCGCGAGCACCTGAGCGGTGCCGCCGTTTACGACGCCAGCGGCATCGTCCTCGCCATCACTCCAGGTTTGGCTCCGGGCTTCCGCTTGCGGCCTTCCGCCGCGGCACGCGCCACGCGTGAAGATACTGAAGTAGGCGAGTTCATCCCTGCCGAAATCGCTCCCGTTCTCGCGGAAGGCGAAGCGAGTCCTCTGCACGTTTGCGCTTTGCCGCTGCACCGCAACGGCGAATTGGCAGGCTCTCTGGTCCTGGTTCACGACGCGGGGTACATCGAAGCGCGCGTTTCCCACACGCTGCGCGACTCCCTATTGAATGCTTTCGTGCAGACGCTGCTCATCTCCGGACTGGCTTTCGTGCTCGTGCGTTGGACGTTTACCCGGCCGCTAACGCAAACCGCAAAATGGCTGCGCACGCTGCGCACCGGTCAGCCGAATGTCCATCCCGCGCTGCCGCAGGGCGAGATCATGGACCAGCTTCACCACGAAGTGACCTTTCTCGCCAGGGATCTCCACCTCGCGCGGGAAGTGGCGGAAAAAGAAGCGCGTTTGCGCGATTCCAACGCTTCTCTCTGGACTGCCGAGCGCTTGCGCGTAAGCTTGCGCAGCAAACTTCGCGAAAATCCGCTGTTCGTGGTTTCGAACCGCGAGCCCTACATGCACATCCAAAACGGAAAAGAAAAATCCATCAAAGTGATCGTCCCAGCCAGCGGTCTAGTTACAGCTCTTGAGCCGGTCCTTCTCGCTTGCAACGGCACCTGGATCGCCAATGGTTCCGGCAACGCCGACCGCGCTGTTGTCGACAAGCAAGACCACCTCCGCGTTCCGCCGGATCATCCCAGCTACACACTGCGCCGCGTTTGGCTCACCGATGAGGAAGACAAAGGTTATTACGAAGGCTTTTCGAATGAGGGTCTATGGCCCCTCTGCCATATCGCTCACACGCGGCCCGTCTTTCGCCCGGAAGATTGGCGGCAATATCAGAAAATCAATCGCCGCTTTGCCGACGCCGTCCTTCAGGAAATGGAAATCACGGATTCGCCAATCCTCCTTGCTCAGGACTATCACCTAGCGCTGCTTCCTCGAATGGTTAAGGAGGCGCGTCCTGACGCGCGCGTCGCGATTTTCTGGCACATTCCGTGGCCGAACCCGCAAGTCTTTGGAATTTGTCCCTGGCAAGGCGAACTCCTCGATGGCTTGCTTGGCGCCGATCTCATCGGCTTCCACATCCAGTCGCACTGCAACAATTTTCTGGAAAGCGTCGACCGTGGCCTCGAAGCGCTCACCGAATGGGACCGTTTTGCGGTCAATCGGCAAGGCCATGTGACGCGCGTTCGTCCGTATCCCATCAGCGTGGAATTTCCGGAAAAGGCGCGCACCGGTGCCGAATCGCACGCTTCAAGCGAATTGCGAGCAACTTTGTTGGCCGAATTCGGAATCGAGGCCGAACTCCTTGGCGTCGGTGTCGATCGCGTCGATTACACCAAGGGCATCCTCGAGCGTTTTCGCGCGCTCGAACACTTCTTCGAACTCTACCCCTCCTACGTGGGACGATTTTCTTTTGTCCAAATTGGCGCGCCCAGCCGCACGGACATCGAGCGCTACAAGAATTTTCTGGGAGAAGTTGGCGCAGAATGCGCCCGCATCAATTCGCGTTTCCAGACTGCTCGCTGGAAGCCGATTCTATTTCTGAAAAAGCACCACTCCCACGAAGAAATCTCTCGATTCTTTCATGCCGCTTCCCTCTGTCTGGTCACTTCTCTGCACGACGGCATGAACCTCGTCGCCAAGGAATTTGTCGCATCGCGTGATGACGAGCGTGGGGTTCTCATCCTCAGCACGTTTGCTGGCGCTGCTCATGAGCTCTCGGATGCACTTCTCGTGAACCCCTACGACGTTGCCCAGGTCAGCGAAGCCGTGCATCGCGCGCTCGAAATGCCCGGAGAGGAACAATCCCGCCGCATGCAAAGAATGCGCAAGACCGTGCGTGAAAATAATGTTTATCGCTGGGCCGCCCACTTGCTTTCCGACCTGACCGAAATCCGCATTGAATCGGCAGACCGCTCTGAAGGCCATCCCGTGGCCTGATTCAGCTATGCCAACCACTGCATCACCCGCTCCTCGAAAGGAGTCATCCATCCGATGATGGAAGCCGACACGCCGTTTGAGTTCGTCACCGTTTCTTATCTCACTCGCATTGGCAATCCTTCCGCCGGAACTCTCGCCGAGCTTCTCTCTGGCCTGGAGCAATGCAGCGACGCCTCCATCTTTCATCACACCTTTCAAACTCTGAGCAGCCATCATTTCCTTACGGAAGGCTTCTCCAACGATTTCGCGCAATGGGTGCTCTCCTCCACGAACCGCAACGATCTCGCCGAGCAGCTCGCCGCTCTCGACATTCGCGATTACACCTCCATCGCTGCTTTGCGCAGCGACTTGCGCCGCATGGTTGGAGATTTCTGCGCCGCTCAGCCGCGTTTCGCGGAGCAATCCGCTCTCGAACGTTTTTATTTTTGCGAAAGCGTGGAAATTACCATGCCGCTTGGGCGCAACGCGCGCACCCTCGACGAGTTCCGGGATGGTCTCGGCCATCTCAGCCACGCCGGCTTCTACTTTCACTTCATTTCTTCCCGTTTGCGCCTTCACCTCCGCACGAATGATTTTTCCCATTGGCTTGCCGACGGCCTGGGTCTTCGCACTCTTGCCGACAGTGTCAATCGCATCGACATCTACACCAACACGCTGGACAGCGCCCGCGCCAAACTGGTGCGCTTGGTCGATCGCGAGAGGAGAAAGGCATGAAAGTCACTCTCGCGGCGAACCACATCCCGCTCGAAGAGTATGCGGAGCTTTGCGGCGCGGGTGAAATCGAGGAGTTGCGTGCGCTCGCGAAGCCGCTTCGCGGCCACACCATCGAAATGATCAATTCGACGGCAGTCGGTGGCGGCGTCGCGGAAATTCTCACTCGCCTGGTTCCCCTCGCCGAGGAACTCGACCTCAATATCAACTGGGAGGTGATGAGCGGTGCGGAAGACTTTTTTGAGGTCACCAAATCCTTTCACAACGCCTTGCACGGCGAGCCCTACCATCCCAGCCCTAAAGATTTCGAGATCTTCCTCGCCTACAACGCCCACAACTGCGCCACTCTGCCACTCGACTCCGAATTTGTGGTCATCCACGACCCGCAACCCGCCGCGCTCATTAATGCTCGCAAACTCGGACTCAATCACTGGGTTTGGCGGTGCCACATCGATCTCTCCCATCCCAACCGCGCTGTCTGGGACTTTCTCGAAAAATTCGTATCCCGCTATGACGCTGCGATGTTTTCTTCGCCCGAATTTTCCCGCCAGCTCGCCATTCCGCAATATCTCTTCTATCCCGCGATCGATCCGCTTTCCGAAAAGAATTGTCCTCTGGATTCCGACTTCATCGAGGAAACTCTCCTGCGCTATCGCATCGATCCACGCCGCCCCATCTTGACGCAGATTTCTCGCTTTGACCGCTTGAAGGATCCCGTCGGTGTAATCCGCGCGTACCGCATCGTGAAGCGCTACTTCGATTGTCAGTTGGTTCTTGCCGGCGGCAGCGCTTCGGACGATCCCGAAGGCGCCATAGTTCTCAAAGAAGTGTTGCGCGAAGCCAACCACGACCCCGACATCAAAATTCTCGAATTGCCCGCCTGGGCGCCGCTCGAAGTGAACGCGCTCCAGCGCGCTTCCACCGTCGTCATCCAAAAAAGCTTGCGGGAAGGCTTTGGGCTTACCGTTGCGGAGGCGCTCTGGAAGAAAAAGCCGGTTGTGGCTTCAGCCGTTGGCGGAATTCCTACGCAAATCATTCACAAGCACACGGGCTTGCTGGTTCACTCTGTCGAAGGGACGGCCTATCAGATTCGCTTCTTGCTATCGCATCCCGAAATTGCCGCCAAGCTAGGCGAGCATGGCCATGAGCACGTCAAAGAAAACTTCCTCATCACGCAAAAGCTCAAACGCTATCTCACGCTTTTCCTAATGCTTTCTGGTTCCGGTTCTCGCCGCGCCGCCCTTTAGCGGAGGCTTTTCTTGGAGGGGCGGCCTTTAGCGCCGTCCACCATCGTTTTCAGCAAGGCTGGAACGCTCTTCCAATTTCCATTTTCAATTTTCTAATTTCTAATCGCGCTCGGCTATTTCGCCCGGACCATCAAGGCAATCCCTGCCGCTAGGATCAGGAACGCCAGCCCAATCAGCGTAAGCCCCCAGATCCAGCGTTTTTGGTCTCTCGATTGCGCCGATACCACTACCGCATCTTGCGCCGAAACAAAGGTTGGCAGCGCCTTCTTGTACGATCTCCACAAAAAGAGATAGGGCAGCCCCGTAACCAGGAAATACACTCCCAAGGCAATGCCCATATTTCGCGCCATGTGCTCAATGGGCCTGCCCATTCCTTCCAGGTGCACGACAAACGACGACCATGCATTGGCCAACATCATCCCGAGCAAAAGGATGTAAAAATGCGCGAAGTAAAACATCTTGAGAAACGACTTGATTTTCAGTTCGTCGGCTGCCGACCTGACGATATAGCCGCGATTGCGCTGGTCCCCGCTAAACACGACCACGCGCCCCGCTGCTTCATTTCGGAAAGCGCTGCTTACGATGGAGTCGAGCAAACCCATGGCTGTTCTCCTTGGGTAGATTCCGCAGGCCCAATTGCTGCCAGAAATCTGGTTATACCCAAGTTAGCAGCCGAGGCGGCGAGGCACTACCGTCCGAAAGTACAGGTTTGCGCCCAGAGTTAACTTCGCATGTGATGCGGTGCCGCGTGGAGCCTTGCCAAAATCCCTACTTCTTCCCGTAATGCTCGCCGAAAAAATCGCCCTTGTTCCAAGAAGGCCGCTGCGTTTCATTGGCAACCAGATAGCCGCACAAAAACATGAACCGCGCGTACTTCGCTGCCTCGTCGAAAAGCAGTCCCGGCTGATTCATGTCGTCGCCCGGGTGGTGGTAGCGCGTCGCTTCCCAGTTCTGGAAAATCTCCATCGGTTTTATCTTCGGATCGCTCGATTTGAATCCAGGCACGGGAAACACCGCCGGCACACCCTGCTTCACGAACGAATACTGATCGCTACGGATAAAGATCACTTCGTCCGGGAGCGGATCGGGGCTCAAGCTCAGGTTCATCCGCTTGGCGGCAGTTTCCATCACTCCTTGCAGTGTCGAATGTTCCGCGCCAAATCCGATGATGTCCTCCAGCGGCCACAGCATCAGGTCTTCGTCCATATTCAAGTTGGCGGCCATGGATTCTCTTGGCACCGTTGGATAATGCGCGAAGTAATCCGACCCCAGCAGACCTGCTTCTTCTCCTGCCACTGACACAAACAGAATCGATCGCCGCGGCGCCGGATTCATTCTCCGGAAAGCCCGCGCCAACTCCAGCAGGATCGCTGAACCCGAAGCATTGTCGAGCGCCCCGTTGTAAATGTTGTCGCCATTTTCCGGTTCGCCGATTCCCAGATGATCCAAGTGCGCGCTGTACACCACGTATTCGTTCTTCAACGCGGGATCGCTGCCTTCGAGCTTGGCCACGATATTCGGACTCTGCACGTCTTCCAGTTTCGTCACATTATGAATTCTTGCCGTCACAGGCAACACAAACGAATCCGGCTTTCCCGCATTGAGCGCGGCGAACACTTCCTCCGGCGTGTGGCCGCTTCCTTCTAGGAGCTTCTTCGTTGCCTCCAGGTTCAGCACCGCGTTGCACTTCAGCTCTGGCCAGTAATCATTGGGCCGGCCCTGCTTGTCCAGCCAGCGCAGATGAGGAAACGCGAGGTCGCGCGTCATTTCCTTGAACGGATAGATTTTTTCGAAGATCGGGTCGTTCAACAAAATCACTCCTGCGGCTCCGTGCGCTGCGGCGTTCGCGTTTTTCAATGCAAACGACGTATAGTGCGCCTTGAGCGTGCTCTCAAAATTCGGGGCGCGAAATACGAGCGCGACGATTTTTCCTTTGGCATCGATCCCTTTGTAATCGTCATAACCAAGCTCCGGCGCAGTTACGCCGTCACCCACAAAGACCACCGGGGCTTCGACGGTCGTCTCGGTTTGCCCTGGATTGGCGAAAGTGATGTAGTTCTCGCGGAAAACCAGCTTCTCTTCTTTTCCGTTGCGCACCAGCGTCAGGCTGGTTTTGCTTTCATCCGGCCGGCCTTGACGAAAGGGCACCTGCTGAAAATAAGTCCCGTTGTCGCCGGCTGGCTTGAGCCCAATTCCTTCAAATTCGCTAGCCATGTACTTCGCCGCGATTTCATATCCGCGCGTTCCCGTGCCGCGCCCCTCCAGCAAATCATCCGCGAGGAATCGCATCCCCGCTCGGATGCCCTCCGGGCGGATGACCGCCATTGCCGGGTCCGCCGCATCGTCACCTGGCGCGGACCACGCCTGCATCGCAAGCGTCGCGGCAAGCAGCGCTACCGTGCAAATCACGAACAGCCCGATCAAACGTACGTGGTAACTCCTCTTCATCTTGACCTCACGCGGTGGAACCGCTTCTCGCGCCGCGTACTATAACACTCCTCTTGTTCGCAGAAATCTCAAAGGAGGGGATTGCGTCATTCAGAACGGGACTCGCCACGCCTCTACAGTCACAAGGTGCAGGTTGCCGCTCCAGTCACCGCAGCCATCTCGTCGCTACTTCAACTTTGACTCCGATTTGACTCCGCAGCGATGAAGAGGGAAGCGCCGCCGGCTCTTCCTTGTTTTGCCTACTGGCTCACCGTGAAATCAACTTTGGTATCGCCAGCCACCTTAACCGCCTTGGACGCGTTCTTCGCGCCCTCATGCCACACGAACAGGGTGTAGTCGCCGTCAGGAATGTTGTCGATCTTATAGTTTCCGTCCTTGTCGGTGACGGCGTGATAGGGAGTGGGCGTCACGATGACGTAGCCGGACATTTCCGGATGCGCTATGCACAGCAGCGGCACCACGCCGACATTGTCAAACTTGAAGCTGCGCGTTTGCCCCTGCGGCCATGTGCCGAGGTTGTAACGCAGTTTTTTGTCCCCGCTGATTGCGGGCCAATACACGTTGTGCGCGACCGGGTCGCTGTTCAGAAAATCAACCGTCGTGCCTTGTTGCACTGCGATAACGCGCGGGCGGAACGTTATCCTTCTCTGATCGATCACCGGTTTTTCCGTCGGCGCAGGGAACGTTTTCCCCGCAATCGCATCCACGTACACGACTGACTCGCCGCTCTTGCCCGTGACCTTGCCGCTAATGCTCCCGGCGCTGGCCGGAAGAGTCAGCCCCATCACGACCGCGCAAACTGCTAGAACTTTACCTCGCATCGAAATCTCCTCTGTTCTGTTGAAAATGCCAGCGTATCTGTTTTTTTATGCCCGGCCGGCATGAGCTTCTAGGAACGCGGTCACTCGGGCCTGTGCCTTCCGTCACAAGTTCTTGCAATTTCGAAGCGAGTACTCGCTTCTGCTAGTACGTTCGTTCTCTGGACAATGCGGAGCAAGAACGCAGAATGGCATTATTCGCTCCAATTCTGACGGTGGACTGTTATGAGCCATTGGCCTCGCCGGTTTTGTGCCTCCCTTTTCATCGCTTTCGCTGCGGGGATTCTCCTCTTTCCCGCCGCTTTGCGAGCACAAACCGAAGATAAATCTGCGTCTGCCGAAAAGCCTCAGACCTCCGCTGCGCCGAAGAAGCCGGTGCACAAGCCGAATGTTGTGACGAGCAACGACTCGATAGTGCGTCTGGCGCAGCATCCCGACGCGCGCCCGGCCGAATCTTCGTCTGGGCAAACAGGCGCGGCGGAACCCGCGAACGCACCGGCAAAGGAATCGGCATCCACGGCGGATAATCCCGCGCAGCGCAAAGCGGAGATTGCCGCGCTGGAAAAGCAGATTGCAGAAAAGAGGAAAAGAGTTGAGTTGCTGATGCGGCTGTTCGTGACTGACGAAAAGGCGTTTTTGAAAGATCCGCTGAACCCCGAAGAAGACGCCGCCACGCAGGAGCGGCGCCGGTACGAGCAGCAGGAATTGCTCTGGGAAGGTTCGGAAGTAGCGCGCCTGCAAGCCCGCCTCGACGCCCTGAAGGCCGTTCCGAACAAGGAAGAAATGAAGTAAGGACGTAATGAAGTAAGGATGTAACGAAATAAGGAAGCAATGAGCGAAGGATGCTTTCCAAAATGGGAAGAATGGGGGTACACCCCCCTGTTTTTCGTAAGAGTGGCAAACAAAGGAGTTAAGTCCTACGTAAAACAGAAGAGTGCGCAAGCGATTGAAAACAAAGGGCAGATTCTCGTTGATATGGAGGTAGGACCAATTGAAGGGGTGGAAGGAGGGCGCGGGGTGTAAGAGGACCGCGCGAAGCGAGGACATTAGAGGACCGGCAAAACGTTCGAGGCCGGCTGAAGAATCGTGCCCGAACAAGACATGGTTATACATAGTTGTTAATATTTGTCAAGAAGAAATAAAAGTCGCATAAGCACAAAGAGTTAGCGGGGAAGTAAGAAAGGCAAACACCCGCACCCTAAAAAT
>DASPTW010000029.1:0-20597 GCA_035623215.1 Candidatus Acidiferrum sp. | reverse complement strand
GGCGTGTCGCCCGACAGCTACCTTTACCAGAAAGATGAAACGATCAACGCGACGGCGGTCGCGAGAGACTACGAAGGGCACGGCGTTCAGACCACGTTCCACGTGGAGTTGGTTCGTTGGCGTTGGTACTTTTCCAGGTACGGAAGCCAATCCTCTGACGAAGTTGTGGACTCCCAGGATGTTCAGTCGCAACCCGATGGGACCGCGCGCGCCACGTTCCGCGCCAAGGAGGCGGGTAGTTTTCATATTCGCGTCAAGGCGCAGACGCCGGAGAAGCGCGAAGTGTGGGCGACCTCTTGGATTTGGGTTACCGGAGCGGGCGAGGCGTGGTGGGGAGGCGACCAGCAACGGCAAATCCGCATGGTGGCGGACAAGAAGTCGTACAAGATCGGCGACAAAGCGCGCGTCCTGGTGATGACCGGAGTTCCTGAGTCTTATGTGCTGGTTACGACCGAGGCGCGGACCGTACAGAGCAAACAGGTTGTGCATGCGACCTCGCCAACGGTGACAGTAGAGATTCCGATTCTGAGCACCAACCAGCCGAATGTCTTCGTTTCAGCGGTTTTTCTCCATGACGACAAGCTGTATCAATCCAGCAAGAATCTGAAAGTGCCGGCAATCCAGCAAAAGCTGCGAATCGAGATTGAGCCGTCGAAAAAGCAATTCCAGCCAGGGGATAAAGCCACCTACACGCTCGTGGCGCGGGATGCGAACGGGAACCCGGTACAAGGAGAATTGAGCTTCGGAATCGTGGACGAGGCAATCTACGCGGTTCGGCCGGAAACGACACCAGAAATTCATGATTATTTCTACGGCGCCGTGTATGACCGTGTGATGACGGAAACTTCGCTGAATTTCTACTTCAGCGGGCAAGCAGGGAAGCGCGAAATGTTTCTCGCAAACCGAGGTACTTCCCGAAATGGCCGCGCGCTGGCGCAGTTGAAGAATTCGGAAACGATGGTCGAACCGAAAGTGAGAAAAGTGTTCCCGGACACGGCGCTATGGCTTGCAGATTTGAAAACCGATGCGCGAGGCCGCGCCGTCGCGGAGCTCACGTTCCCCGATTCGCTGACGACGTGGCGGGCGACCGTGCGTGGAGTTACAAGCGACACGAAAGTGGGCAGCACCGTGGATCGCGTCATCGTTCGAAAGAACCTGATGGTGCGGCTGGTCGTGCCGCGGTTCTTCCGCCAGGGCGACGAAGTGACGGTGTCCACTATCGTGCATAACTACCTGACGACCACAAAGAAAGTGCGCATGTCGCTGGATTTGAAGGGCCTAGACGTCCTCGAAGGCGCGACCAGCGAAATCGAAGTGCCCAACCGCGGCGAGGCCAAAGTGGACTGGCGCGTGAAAGCCAAATCGACGACGGAGGCCGTGCTTCTGGCAAAAGCGCTGACCAACGAAGAGTCGGACGCGATGGAACTCACGCTGCCCATCATTCCGTTTGGCGTAAAGCTGCAAGACGCGAAATCCGGCGCGATCTCCGGAGCGGACCAACAGGAAGATTCCTTTGTGACATTGCCCGGAAATCCGGATCAGGCGGCGCAAACCCTCGACATCACCCTGAGTCCTTCGATTGCCGGCGGGATTTTCGGCGGCCTGGAGTACCTGACCCACTATCCTTATGGCTGTACCGAGCAGACGATGTCCAGTTTTCTGCCGAATATCATCGTGGCGAAGGCCCTGAAAGATTTGCACCTCAGCACGAACGTAAACACGCCCGAGTTGGAGAAGAAGATCGCCGCGGGTATCGAGCGGTTGAAGGGCTTCCAACACGAAGACGGAGGCTGGGGCTGGTGGAAAGAAGACGAGAGCGTTGTCTTCATGACCGCCTATGTCGTGAGCGGATTCGGTCAGGCGCACACCGCGGGCTACGATCTGGACGCGGAGTCCATGTCGCGCGCGCAAGACTGGTTGCGGCGCTCTCTTGACCAAAACCCCAACATGCGGGCCGACCTGCGCGCCTATGTTGTGTACGCGCTGGCGCTCAACGGCGGTTCGAAGCCCGAATACATGCAGAAGGCTTGGGATCAACGCGATTCCATGACCACGCAAGGGTTGGCCATGCTCGGCTTGGCGTTGCAAGCCACCGGAGACGATGCGCGCGCGAAGGAGATCGCCGCCAAGGTGGAATCGAACGCGACCGTCTCCGAATTCGAAGTCTATTGGCCGGCGCACTACGACTATTTCATGGAATTTGAAATTGAGGATGGCGCGGAGACCACTGCGTATGCCGTGCGGCTGCTCAGTCTGGTCAAACCGGAAAGCCCGCTGCTCTCTAAAGCCGCGTTCTGGCTTGTGGATCATCGCGACGGCGGATACTACTGGGAGAGCACGAAACAAACGGCGATGGTGGTGTTTGGCTTGACGGAATATGTTAGGTCCAGCCACGAGCTCGAGGCCAACTTCAAAGCCGAAGTCTACCTCAACGGCAAGCAAGTTCTGGCGCGCCAGTTTTCGGCGGCGGACGGTTTCAATCCCGTACAGCCGCAAGTACATCTCAACACGGGGCAGTTGCAGCCGGGCCGCAATGAAATCCGCATTCACAAGGCGGGCACCGGGCGATTGTACTGGTCCGCGAGCGGAAGCTATTACTCGACCGAAAAGCGGTTGATTCAGAGCGGCAAATACTCGCTGAACATTACGAGGGATTATTACAAGCTGGTTCCAGGACAAACAGGAGAGAAAATCACTTACGATTTCCAGCCGCTGAGCGGCGAGCTTCACATCGGCGACGTGCTAGCAGTGCGCGTGACCGTGGGCGGCAACGAGTGGCGCTACTTGCTTGTTGAGGACCCCATCCCTGCTGGCGCCGAGTTTATCGAGCGGGATGATCTCTACGAATTCCGGCAACGGCCGAACTGGTGGGAGTACTGGTGGACGCGGCGCGAGTTCCACGACGACCACGCCGCATTCTTCCAGACCTACTTCACGCGCAATCACGAGTATGTCTACCTGCTGAAAATCGTCAACCCGGGAAAATTTCAAGTGAGTCCGGCGATCGCTCAGCCGATGTACCAGCCTTCCTTGCTGGCGACGAGCGATGCCGCCACGATCGAGGTGAAATAATGTCGCGCTTTGAAGAGTCACGTTTGATTCTGACAGGGAGTTTCCGCAGCGGCCCGGTTTTGCTGCTGCAATTCTTCCTCAACCCCATCTTGTTTGCGCTGTTTGCTCTTTGGCTGTTGATTGCCGAGGCCACGGCGTTGCAGTTGGCGCTGAACGTTGTGCTTGCCATCGTGATCGTAGCGGGCGGCCTGCTCCTGCACGGCGGCACGTTGAATTACTTTAGCGATCGATTCCGAGATGAGAGCGCTGGAGTGGCAAAAGCATTTGGCCGCGCGCTGCGGCATCTGGGCGCAATCGCCGTGTGCGCGGCGATTTTGTATTGGATCTGGTCGCTCGCGGGCGGATTGAGCGGCTACGATCAGACCGTGCCGACGTACCTTCGTTCCACGCTGCCTGCATTTCTTCGCCGCCTTATTTCAATAGGTTTCCTGACTGGAGCTTACGACGCCGGCATATTCCTTCTGCGATGGGTCGTAATTCCCGGTTTGCTCTTGCCGCTGGCACTGCGCGCGGCGGACCAAGGATTTCGCGGGTTCGGAAGCACCGGTTGGAGGGCTTGGAAGAGCACCGTAGCCAGTTTTCAATACTGGCTGATTCTGACGGTGGTAGCTTTGATTGGAGTCTACGCGAGCGGCAAACTCATGGATTGGAGACCCACTTCGAAGGACTCGACGTTCTCCACGGAAACTGCGAGTCTCGTTTTGCGGCTCTTTCTTGCCTATATCCTTGGGCTTTTCTCATGGGTGCTGGCTTGCGCCCTGATTGGAAGGCGCGGCTGGCTTGGCAAGAACCTCACTGGGGATTCCGCTGCTTAGCCAGTCGAGCACGGCCCCTTTCCCATATTGCTGAATGAGAGCAGCGACGCGCTCGCGCGCGGCCACATAGGCTTTCTCCTGATCGCTGCGGCTGGCGGGCCTCTCTAGGATAGCTTCCATCTCTTCATCCGTAAGCGCGATTTCACCGGAATTGCGTTTCCCCGGTTCTGACAAATACAGCACCAGCCCTTCACGAAACCAGAGCGGCGTTTCCGCGCGAGCGTGCGACTCGACCAACAAATGAAAAAACTCGTGGCGCAGGGTGGACTCAAGAATAGACCGCCTGCGCAACTCGGCCACGGGCTGCAGACGAACGGTTTGGCTTCGCGTTGTGGCGGCCACCCAGCCGGGCTGTCCGGTCGTGTCGCGATAGCGGTCGAGTGTCGGGAAGACTTGGAGCCGAGCGCGAAACGGGAGCTTCCAGCCAATCGCCGCTTCATCTTCTTTCAGGATTTTTTCTGCGTCGGCAAGCAGCTTGGAGTCCTGCTCGGGAGCAGTCGTTACAAGTTCGAAGCGGTCTGAAGTTCGTGTCTGCCATCCTTGCGAAGAGACTTTTGAGAGGTGCGTGCCGGGGAAATAGAAATCTAGAATCTGTCGATAATCCTTGCCTTGCCGGGCCATTTCATCTGCGCCGGCTTGGCAAAGTCCTACCCCGTGGCCCGAGCCGCGGCCGGAAAAGAGGATGTGGTCGCCGTCGTTGCGAACCTCGTAGAGATCGCTGCGAATCTTGTTCCAACCGAGCGCGCGGTCTATCGCAAAACGAAACGAAGACGCAGACACCAGGAAGTCAGGTGACGAGCTGCCTGCCAACCGCAAGCGCTGCGCGCGGCCGCTGGCGGAGCGCGAAACAACTTCGATTGCGCTCCACCCCGTGGGGGGCGTGAGCCCTGCCTGGCGAAGACCAGCATTGATGTCCGTTCTGGAAAGATTGGATTCCCAACTGAGCGGCGAAGCCGTAACGCAGTACGGATCAGCACGGCTCCTCAGGTACGGTTCAATGACGTCCGGCCAAGCCTCGTTGCTGGCTGCCAATGTTCCACCGCAATTCTGATGGTAATACGCTGCGGCGGCAGCGCCCTGGAACCACAAGATTTCATCTCGCGTGGATTCGACCGCCGCAGCAACGCGCGGAGAAACAGAATTCCAGATGGGAACCTGGCAATGCGTGGTATCGCAAAAGTCGAAGCCGTCGTTTGCATGCTGTCCGCGGAACCGCATTGCGTAAGTGCGAATCACGACGGCCATAGCCTTCAAGGATTCGTCGTTGCGAAAGCTGCCGCCTTCGCCGGTAAGCACTGCCGCGACATAATCTTCGAGCGGCACAGTAACGGTCAGCAGTAGCTGGCCGTCGGCAGCTTTCACTTCGAGCGGGAAATTCATACTGAATGCAGGTCCGCCGGCGGTTTCCAGCCGCACTGAGCCTGCAACGTAAATTTCGCGGCTGATTCCGGCGTCGCGGATCCGCAATTGTGGCCCCGCCGCTTCGATGGCAAGAAGAGTCGCGGTATTTCGCGGGCAGGCAGGGCAAGTGCGCCATTCGAAAGATCCCGAAGCAGCTTTGAGGGTAACTGCCGATGGCGGATGCAACGAAAATAATCGGACGCGGACATCTTGAGCGGAAGCAGCGCTCAGCGGCAGGAGCAGAAAGAGGGAGGAGAGATGCGCTGAGCGAAGCTTCACGACTTGTCTCTAAACTTTGCAAATGCTTCCAACACCGGCTGAGCCACGGCGGCAGCATCCTGGCCGCGGCCCTGAGCCAGGTAGACGACAAGGACAATTTGCGGCTTCTCCGCAGGCGCGTAGCCAACAAAGTATCCATGTGTTTGCTGCGTGTTGCGAGCCACGGAGGTCCCGGTTTTTCCAGCGATCTTCATTCCGTCCACAAAAGCAGCATGCGCCATGCCAAAGGCCACGGAATCCTCAAGTCCCTGAAACACGGACGCGTCCACGCCCAGATCTTCCTGTCTTTTCCGGAGAGCAAGCCGTCGGTAGGCTTCCAACAACTCCAGCGGCGTGACCTCAATACCACGATAGCCAAGCGCTTCGAGCTGTAGGTCTTCCTGCGTCGATGGTGTCTCGATTCGCCCGCGTGCTTCGCGGTCTACCAACCCGCTTGGCGAGTCAAAGCCCGCCCGGCGCAGCAACCCAACAAGTTCACTTCCGTTCAATCGCAGCGCGACTTCCGCCACATACGAATTGCAGGAATAGGCGATGGCGCTCGTGGCGTCCAACTCTTTCACTTGAGATGGATGGGTGCAGTCCATCTGAGCGCTTCCAATTTTCAGCGGCTTTCGGCAAATAAGCTTTTGATTGGGGTCCAGTTTGCCGCTTTCGAGCAGTGCCATCAAAAGAAACGGCTTTAGCGTTGACCCTGGCGCTTTCATTTGCCGGCTTGCCAGGTCCATGCGATGAGCCGCCAGCACGGAGCGGCTATCGATCTCAACGACGACGAAAGCGCCAGGCACTTTTTCCATGGCGCGATTGACTTGAAGCTGCAACAGGGCTGCTAACGAGGTTTCCCTGGAGCGCAAAGGAAAGGAGTAGAACGCGACAAGCACGACGGCAAGCAATGTCGAGAGTCTGCCAGCCTCAGCAATTCTCATTTGAAACCGTCGCCGCAGCAACTGCGGGCTACTCGCCGTAGGGAACCCAGATGTTCTTGACCTGAACAGCGTGGTCGAGGAACCAGCGGCCTTCGCCTTGCTTTGCGTCGAACCAGTCGGTGGCGCGGCCTTCGTTGGTGAAAACCTGCTTTAGATTGCCTACGGAAAACAACTTCACGGTCGCCGAACTCGCTTCGTCGGTGAAGCTCCAAATGGCGTCGAGGTCGTCGTGCTCGGCGAGCGTCTTAGTCAAGTCAGCGGCTCGGCCGGTGACGATGTTGATGACGCCTGTAGGAAGATCGCTGGTGTCGAAGACTTGATACAGATCGCCGGTGATGAGCGGGTATTTTTCCGAAGGAATCGCGATGACGGTGTTGCCGGCGGAAATGGCGGGCATGACGAGAGAGAGGAAGCCGAGCAGGGGCGCGTCAGGTGGGCAGAGAATACCGATCGTACCCACAGGCTCCTTCATTGCTAGAGTGACATTGCGAAACGGCGGATTGTGCACCGCACCATCGTATTTGTCGGCCCAAGCCGCGTAAGAAAAAATCCGCTCGATGCCGAGGCGGACTTCCTCTTCCGCCTGCTGTTTGCCAACTGCGGCGGACAGTCGACCCGCGATTTCTTCTCGGCGTTGCGAAAGATTCTCGGCGATGTAATAGAGCACCTGCGCGCGATTGTGTGCAGTCGCTTTGCCCCACGAATCCCCGGCTTTGCGCGCGGCTTCGACTGCA
The DNA here is from genome assembly GCA_035623215.1 of Candidatus Acidiferrum sp. Taxonomy (GTDB): domain Bacteria; phylum Acidobacteriota; class Terriglobia; order Acidiferrales; family UBA7541; genus Acidiferrum. The sequence continues at coordinate 13,373 of DASPTW010000029.1, read as the reverse complement.
TTGCGGATGTCTTTGCGATTGCCAAGCGGCGCTTCGCCGAGCAAACTGCCGTCCGCGGCGCGCACCTCGAAGCTGTAACCCGAATCCGGCCGAGCTTGCTTGCCGCCGATGAAGAGCTTTACGGTGCGATCGATGGGTGGGGCGGCCGAATCGGCCGGCTGCTGCCCAGGCTGATCGATAGCGAGTTGCATCGCCTGGGCTGGCGGAGCCTGCTTGAACCAAACAGGCTCGAGATACTCCAGCATCCCTTCGCGCCCGCCTTCCCGGCCAAAGCCGCTCTCGCGGTAACCGCCGAAACCACAAGCGGCGTCGAATAAGTTCGTGCAGTTGACCCACACGACTCCGGCTTTGAGCTGCGCGGCGACCTGCAGCGAAACGTTGATGCTTTCGCTCCAAACGCAAGCCGCAAGGCCGTAAACGGTGTTGTTAGCGAGCTCGACCGCTTCGCGCGGGGTGCGAAAAGTCATCGCGGCCAGAACGGGGCCAAAAATCTCCTGCTGCGCAACGGTCGAGCTGGGATGGACATTGCTTAACAGCGTTGGCGGAAAATACAAACCGCGCGACGGAATGGGGATCGAAGGCTGCCAGCAAGTTGCGCCCTCCGCGACGCCTTGCTCGACAAGGCGCTGAATTCGGTCGAGCTGCACGCGCGCGACGATGGCACCGATATCGATGGATTTGTCGAGCGGCGGACCGATGCGCAGCGTATTCATGCGGTCCTGGATTTTGCCAATGAGTTTTTCAGCGATGCTTTCTTGCATCAGCAGCCGCGAGCCCGCGCAACAAACTTGTCCCTGATTGAACCAGATACCGTCGACTAGACCCTCGACGGCGCTGTCGAGATCGGCGTCCTCAAAAATGATAAATGGCGATTTGCCGCCGAGTTCGAGCGAGAGTTTTTTGTGGCTTTGCGCGGTGGCCTTTCGAATCGCGCGGCCCACTTCCGTGGAACCGGTGAACGCAATCTTATCGACGTCAGGATGCTTGACGAGCGCTTCGCCGGTCGAGCCGTCTCCGGTGACGATGTTGACGACACCGGCGGGCAGCCGCACTTCCTGGCAAATATGGGCGAAAGCCAACGCAGTCAGAGGAGTGAACTCCGCGGGCTTGAGAACGACCGTGTTCCCGGCTGCGAGCGCGGGAGCGATTTTCCACGCCAGCATGAGCAGTGGGAAATTCCACGGGATAATTTGACCGACTACGCCACAAGCCGTATAGCCGGGAAATTCCTGTTCGAGAAGCTGCGCCCAGCCGGCGTGATGATAGAAGTGGCGCGCGACGAGCGGAATGTCGATGTCGCGGCTTTCGCGAATGGGCTTGCCGTTATCTAGAGTTTCGAGCACCGCGAGCCAGCGAGAATGCTTTTGCACTTGACGGGCAAGAGCGTAGAGATAACGCGATCGAGCGTGCGGGGACAGTGCTTGCCAAGCGGGAAGCGCGGCGCGCGCCGCTTTTACCGCAGCGTCAATGTCGGCTGCAGTTCCTTGAGCTACGGAGGCCAACTTTTCGCCCGTCGCGGGATCGGCAGTATCAAAATAATTTCCGGCGGCAGGTCCTTGCCATTCCCCGTTGATAAAATGACCGAAGCGGCGCTGGTGGCGTTCAAGCCACGCCAGCGCTTCGCGCGGATCCTCCGGCGCGGGCCCGTACTCCATGGTCATGAATTTTTCAACGATGCTCATGCGATGGCTCTCGAGACCTTGCTGGCAATCATCAGTCGAATCCGCTCCCACTCAGGCAATCGGATGCCGATAGTCCGCCGAATAACGCCCCGTGGCGTGATGCTCGAGCTGGCGTTCGATATCCGCAAGCATGCCGCTGGCGCCAAAGCGAAACAGCTCCGCCTTCATCCAGGAAGTGCCAAGCTCTTCTTTCATCAGTGCCAGCCAGTCGAGCGATTGCTTGGCGGTGCGAATGCCGCCCGCGGGTTTAAAGCCGACCGCCATGTCAGTTTCAAGTGCATACTCGCGAATCGCGCGCGTCATCACCAGACTCACCGGCAGCGTGGCGTTCACCGTTTCTTTTCCAGTGGAAGTTTTAATGAAGTCGGCGCCTGCCATCATCGCCACGAAACTGGCACGCGCGACGTTGCGCAGCGTCTGCAAATCGCCGGTGCCCAGAATCACCTTCAAGTGCGCCGGACCGCAGGCATTTTTGAACGCAGCAATTTCGTCGTAGAGTGCTTGCCATTTTCCGCCGAAGACGTGCGCTCGCGTGATGACGACGTCGATTTCGTCGGCCCCGGCTTCCACCGAGCGGCGGATTTCGTTGATACGCTCCTGAAGCGGCGAAAGGCCCGCCGGGAAGCCGGTCGACACGGCAGCAACATGGATGCCGCTGCCTTCGACGGCGCGCCGCGCCGTTTCTACAAACGTGTGATACACGCAGACCGCCGCGACCTTGATGTTGAGATTTTCAACGTCGAGCTTTTGCACGATTTCGTGTTGAATCGGCTGGCGCGCTTTGGCGCAGAGCCGGCGGACACGCTCGTCCGTGTCGTCTCCGGAAAGCGTGGTGAGATCCATGCAAGTGATGGCGCGCAGCAGCCACGCGGCTTGCCACTCCTTCTTCACCGTACGCCGCGTTGTCAGCGTTTGGGCACGCCGCTCGACAGCGCTAGTGTTGACGCGCACCGCATCAATCCAATCGAGATTGAGCGGAACACCTCGGTTCGGCTGAAGTGCTCGTCCGGCGTACGTGGCGATAGCAGTATCGGACGGGGAAATGGTGCCCGGCGAAGATAACCGGTCCACACTTGGGTTGCGCGAGAAGGGCGAGTTGTCGCGAAGGGTCATGGGTGAACGAATAGGGAGACTGTTCAGCAAGCAATCTTATCACTAGGGCTAAGGCCGTTTACAGGTGCGTGGCGCGATTTCGCCACTCTCTTTCAAAATCCGCTCGGCTCCAGAAGGATTTTTGCGTGCCGACTTTGGTAGTGGAAAGCGCCGCGTAGAGGTTCGCGCGCCGCAGAGCTCCCTTTTCGGGCATGCCTTCTCCGAGGAGCACTGCGAAACAGCCAATGAAAGCATCGCCAGCGCCTGTCGTGTCAACGGATTGCACATCAAATGCCGGAATCAGCTCCGAGCCTTCAGGGCCTGCCAACAAACAGCCGCGATTTCCCAAAGTGATGATGACTCGCCTCATTCCTTTTCCGAGCAAGTATTCAGCGCAATTCTTTGCCTCTTCGGTCGAGTGAACCGGCATCCCTGTGATGGTCTGAGCTTCACTCTCATTGGGGATAAAGTATTCCAACCCTTGGAGTTGCTCAAAATCGACTGGTTGAGCCGGCGCTGGGTTCACAATGCACCGGATTCCATTGTCCCTGGCAAATCGCACGGCATGGTAAACCGTTCGTAGCGGAATTTCGAATTGCAGCACAATGGCATGCGCTCTCTGCAAGAGCGATACTGCAGCGTCTATGTCCTCAGGGGCCAGCAAATCGTTCGCGCCTTTAATGACGATGATGCGGTTCTGACCGCTGGGGTCGACAAAGATCGGTGCAACGCCGCTCGACACGCCTTGGGCAATTCGAACGCAGGAAGCGTCAATGCCCTTTGCCTCGAAATTCTTGATCGTGGCAGGGCCGAAGAGATCATTTCCCACTTTTGCGACCATCGCGACATCTGCGCCGCAAAGCCGCGCGGCGACCGCTTGGTTCGCACCTTTTCCTCCAAAACCCAGGTCGAAGCTCTTGCCAAAAATGGTTTCCCCGGGCCGCGGAAAAACGTCATTGAACGTAGTAAGGTCCACGTTCGCACTGCCCACAACCGCGATAAAAGGGGGATTCACTGAAGTTACTTAAAGTGGAAACAATGGAACTCACTATGTATCAAGCTAGGATGCGAATACATTGCGCAGCATGAACCACAAATTGGCTGGCCGCTCCGCGAGCCGTCGCACAAACCACGGATACCAAAACGTGCCGTAAGCCACAAGAACAATCGAAATGCACCCTTCGCCAGCGAGGCGTTCCTGCTCAGCGCGCTGAATCCCATAAAGCATTTGCACTTCAAAATCAGTTTTCGGGAATCCCTCTTTTGCAGCGTGCTCGGAGAGACGGCGAATCATGTTTACATCGTGCGTTCCAAAAGCGGCGCGCACGCAGAGTTTTTCTTTCTTGGCGCGAAGCATTTCCTTTCCGAGCGAGAAGTAGCTTTCATCCACATCCGCTTTGTGGGGAAACGCAATTTCGGGCGGTTCCTTGTACGCGCCCTTGACCAGACGAATGGACGGACGCAGGGGCAGTAATTTGGCGAGGTCATCCTTCGTCCGATAAAGATAGGACTGCAGACACACTCCCACGTTCGGAAACTCGCCGAGCGCACGGCGATACAAGTCCAGTGTCACATCTGCGTAGTTACTCGCTTCCATGTCTACCCAGACGATGGACTCCTTGGGCGCATGTTTGATGATCGTTTTTAGATTCTCTAAACAGAGATCCGGAGAGAGGTCCAGCCCCAATTGCGTCAGCTTGACCGAAATCTCCGTTTGCAATCCTTTTTGCCTGATGCCATCGAGAACTTTCAGATAGTGATCTGTAACCTGCTGTGCTTCAGAGCGGTCGCTGATGTTTTCTCCAAGATGTGTAAAAACCGTTCCGATTCTCTTTCCGCGCAGACTCTGCGCCGCTGCCAGCGCGTCTTCGAGCGTTTCGCCCGGCATAAAACGAGCCACGCTCCTCCGCACGAACTTGTAATGAGAGGCGCGATCACGCAACCAGGGATTTTGCGAGGCGGCGAGCAAAATGGAACGCATAAAGCTCATGAAAAGGCAGACCTTTCAAGAAACAATGCAAGCGCTTGCACGATTCAATTCTTCGTTATTCTAATCTACTTTCGAATTTCTGTCGTTCCTCATTTTGGGGTCACTGCGCTAATCCGCTCACTTGGTTTGCGAAAATGCCGTTGCCGGCAAGGCCATCGCCTGGTCCAGAAATGCGCCGGTGGCGCGGCGCACGGTTGGCGCCTGATTGCCCACCCGGATTTCGCTTTCCGCGCGTGCGCCTGAGACGGCTTTCAGCGCATCATCGGGAGTAGCCCGCGCCAATTTCTCTGCCTGCAAAAAACAGGCGAAAACCAATCGCTCTGACTGGTGCTGTCGGCGTAGAAACTGCCCGTAATTCAGCCAGTCCGTTTCAGCGCCAAGTGGATTCGAAAGGGAAGCGTCGATTCTGAGCGCCTGCTGATAGTCCTGTGCTGCGGCACTGGCATTACTCTGCTTCTCGTTGAAGTCCGCCCGGTGAACGAGGCCGAGGCTCTCCAGCGCCTTAGAATTGGCTTGTTGCGCAAAGCGAATCGCGGCATTGTATCCGGTCAACGCATCGTTCGAATGATTGGCCGCGGCGTCTGCATCCGCCACTTTGATGAGAGAGGCAATCACGGTCTCAGACTCTCCACGGTGATCCTGCTGATGCGCGGCAACAATTTGCAGATACGCGCGATGATGCCGCGCCGCAGCCTGAGGTTCTCCTCGCTGATCCAATGCTTGCGCAAGATAAAGTTGCGGCTGCGCTTGGCCCGGGTCGATTTCAATGGCGCGCTGCCAACTGTCGACCGCTTCCTCGCCACGGCCGAGGCGCCCGGCAAGCAAGCCATGATTCACGAGCGCATCGACGTTCCGCGGCCATCGCGCAAGAACCTTTTCGTATTGTCCATAAGCTTCCTGCGTTTTCCCGGCTTCGATCAGACCGCGAGCGAAAGCTTCCTGTTGAGCAAAATTCCCAGGATTGATGGACGCTGCCCGTTGCAGAGCCGCAAGCGAAGCTTCACGGTTTCCTGCCAGCGTCTCCGCATGAGCCAGCCGCATTTGCACCGAGCTGTCATTTGGGTTCAGCCGCGCGGCGCGCTCCAATGCAGAAAGATTGCCAGCCTCACTCGCCCAATAAAAATGAAGCTGATCCATCGCAGCCCATCCCAGCAATAGCACCAGCACACCAATTCGAATGACGCGAGCCCCACGTGCCGGGCCCGCCAGCCAACTCGCCACAGCGCGCAAGCCAGGTTGTATCTTCGTCGCGCCTCCCTCCGAATTCTCATTCGGCTGAAGTAGAAACGCAGCGACCCGTGAATCTCGCAATTTCCAGATGGCGCCATCCAGAATAAAGTGATGAATGTTCACTAGCGCCGTAAATGTCAAAAAGCTCGCAGCAAAGTCCGCGTGAAACAGCCGGCTAATAATCCACGGCCCGGGAATAAACAGCGCGACTCCTCCTGCAACAAGCGTGAGGAGGTATCGCCAGAAGCTCCATCGAACATTTCCCGCCGCGCGTGCTTCGCGCGCTTGGTAGTAGCTGGTGATCCACAAGTATTGCGCTGAGTGCAGGATCGCGAGAATACCGCTGCTATAGCGTGTCTCCGGCACCTCGTGACCGCTGAACAGTTCAATCAACGCTGGCAGGAGAAACCACAGGAATTGCGTGACGGCCAGCGTCAGCGGCGCAAGAATTGCCCTGAAGCTTCGCCGTCCCATCGACGCGAGCGCCCATCCGCTCGCCCCGAGGAAAAACGTCGCCAACACGCCGCGCGCTGGCAGCGTGAACTTTGCCGACAATCCCAGCGAAAGAATCAGCGGATCGCCCGACGGCCCGGTATGAAAGCTCAACATCAGCAGAACAAACGAGGCGATGAACGACAAGTGAATGGCATTGCGTTCCGCCGAACTCGGCGCGAGTCCGGAGCGGCGCGCGAACATCATCAGCAATCCGAAATTCTGACCGGTGTAGTGCCACGGGCTCCAGCAGATGTACAGCGTGAAAATCCAGGGGAGCAACGGATACCAAAGATGCGCGAAGACTCCGGCCAGGGCCAGCAGCAGTGCGGTGTGCACCGTAAAGATGCGATATTTCGCAAATTCCGAATGCGTGTGATATGCGCGATAGACCGTGGCCATGAAATGCGGGTAATTGAACAGCAGTGCCAGAAAATAAAAAGCCACGGCCCAGCCCCGTGAATATGCAGTCGTAGCGTAGAACGCCAGCAACAATAGAGGCGCCGACCAGGCGCCGCACCCCGCCAGCAGGTCAATCCATGGACCGTAAATCCAAGGTGAAGTTTTCGGCGCAAGAGCGGTCTCCGGCGCAGCCGTAAGCGTTGTGGCCATCATTCCGCAGAGTAACGCAGAGTTTCAGCGCTTGTGGCTGAGGATCGCGTGTCGCATGCAGAATCGGTTACTTGGACTGCGGGACAGAACTCAGGAAACGCCCAGCACGCGGAGCAGCGCTCCGGCGAGCGCGCCTCCGAGGAGCGGGCCAATCACGGGTATGGGTGCGTAGCCCCAATCGGAGCCGCCCTTTCCGGCAATCGGAAGAATCGCGTGAGCAATGCGCGGCCCGAGGTCGCGTGCGGGATTGATGGCGTAACCCGTCGTGCCGCCGAGCGACAACCCAATGCCCCAAACCAAGCTGCCGACAAGATACGGACCGAGCCCAGCCGCGGGACCCGCCGCGGCCACGTTCCTCGAGAAGATCGCGCCGACCACAAAAACCAGAACAAACGTCGCAATGATCTCGCTGATCGCATTCGCTAAGGTGTTGCGGATTGCCGGGCCAGTGCAAAAGCATGCCAGCTTGGCCGTCACATCTGGTGTTTCTTTCCAATGCGGATGGTAGTGCACCCAGACGAGCGTGGCTCCCGCAAGCGCGCCCAGCAGTTGCGCTGCAAAATAAGGCGCGAACTTTGCAAAATTTCCTTCTCTCACTGCAAATCCCAGCGTCACCGCCGGATTCAGGTGCGCATCGCTGCTCCCACACGCAATCGCAGTGAAAACGCCGGCCATTACCGCAAACGCCCATCCAGCCGTAATCACCATCCAGCCGCTGCCCTCGGCTTTCGACCGTTTCAAGAGCACCGCCGCGACAACCCCATCGCCCAACAAGACCAATATCATCGTGCCAAGAAATTCGCCGAGCAGCGGTGAGGTCATGCGGCAAAGCCTCCTTAGAAAGCTAGTCTAATTTAGACTAGTCTAAATTAGACTAGTTCGGGATCGGCCCAATCAAACGAGCGACTCACGGCTTTTTTCCAATTGCGATAAAGCCCTTCGCGCTCGGCTTCGGCGAGCTGCGGCTTCCATGTGCGATCGACTGCCCACTTCGCGCGCAATTCCTCCAGGCCGGCGAAGAATTTCACCGCCAAGCCGGCCGCATAAGCCGCTCCCAGCGCCGTAGTTTCTTGAATCACCGGACGCACCACTTCGCGATTCAAGATGTCTGCTTGAAACTGCATCAACAGCTCGTTGACCACCATCCCGCCGTCCACGCGCAGACTTTCGAGCGCAATTTGCGAGTCTTTTTCCATGGCCTCCACAACCTCACGCGTTTGAAATGCGCTGGCTTCCAAAACCGCCCGCGCGACGTGTCCTTTGTTTGCATATCGCGTGAGGCCGGCAATGACGCCTCGCGCTGTCGCTTTCCAATACGGCGCATACAGTCCGGAAAACGCCGGCACAAAATAGACACCGCCATTGTCGCTCACGGTCCGCGCCAACAGCTCCACGTCCGAACTCTTCTCGATCAATCCGAGATTGTCCCGCAGCCACTGCACCAGCGCTCCCGTAATAGCCACGCTTCCTTCGAGGGCGTAGTGCGCGGGCGCATCGCCAAATTTGTAGGCCACCGTCGTGAGCAAGCCGAAACTCGAGGGCACCAGCCGCTCGCCGGTATTCATCAGCAAAAAGCATCCCGTACCGTAGGTGTTCTTCACTTCGCCGGGACGAAAACACGCCTGCCCCGCCAGCGCGGCTTGCTGATCGCCCAAATCGCCTGCAACTGGCACACCGGCGATGGCCGGAAGCATAGCTTCGCCATAAACTTCACTGCTGGAACGTACTTGTGGGAGAACGGCGCGAGGGATGTCAAACGCCGCAAGCAACTTTTCGTCCCAATTTAGTGTTTCTAAATTGAGGAGTTGCGTCCGGCTGGCGTTAGTGACGTCCGTGACATGCACGCCGCCTTGTGCGCCTCCGGTGAGGTTCCACAGCAGAAACGCATCGATATTTCCGAAAAGCAGCTCGCCCGCAGCCGCTCTTTCCCGCGCTCCCGGAACATTTTGCAGCAGCCATCGCAACTTCAGGCTGCTGAAGTATGTGCTCAGCGGCAAACCGGTTTGCGCGCGAAAGCGATCTTGGCGGCCTTCGCCGGAAAAACGCGCGACGTCATCGGCAACTCGCGTGTCCTGCCAGACGATGGCATTCGCCACAGGCTTGCCGGTCTTGCGGTCCCAAAGTACAGCGGTTTCGCGCTGATTGGTGATGCCGATGGCCGCAAGATCAGAGGCACGCAAGCCTCGCTGGGCCATTGCATCCGCGATGACTTCTTCTGTGCGTCGCAGGATTTCCAGCGGATCGTGCTCGACCCAGCCTGGTTTGGGATAGATTTGCTCGTGCTCTTTTTGCGCGACGGCCACGACGCGTCCAGCCTGGTCGAACACCATAAAGCGCGTGCTGGTCGTGCCTTGATCGATGGCGCCGATATAATTTCTCAAGGACTTACGCCTCAATTGCCGCGCCGCAGCATACTACGCATTGCGTTTGACCGGTGCAGGCAATTGTCGAAACCGGGCTCGCATCTTTTGCTGGCCGAAACTTTTCTTCTTCTGCGGTGTACCTACTCTTGACCCAACACCGCATCTAATTATGTGGAGGGCAAGTGAAGGGAGTTATTCGATGAGACTGAAAGCAAAGTTGAGCAGTGTGGTTCTGCTCGCTGCAGGGCTGGCCGCTATCTTGATCTTTACGGCGGCGAACGCCGCTGCCGCGGGCCCAGAAAACGTGACCCTGACTGTAACCGCCGTGGGGAAAAAAGACGTCAACGCGCCTCCTGTATCCAGAGGCGACGTGCAGTTCTACGTGAACAAGGAGCGCACTCAGATTGCGGACTGGCGCCGCGGAGAAAAGCTTTATCTCGTGGTGCTAATCGACGATTCACTGAACAGCCAAGTTGCCAGCCAGTGGAACGATTTGAAAGAATTTTTTAACAACCAGCCGGACACGACCTATATCTCCGTATCCTATGCACGCAACGGTGAGGCCATGCTCGTGCAGGATTTCACCAACGATCACGCGCTCGCCGCAAAAGCGCTTCGTTTGCCGATGGGCTCTGGCGCCTTTTCCAGTCCCTATTTTGCGGTTCAAGACCTGATCAAGCGCTGGCCGTCCTCAGGCGACCGGCGTTCGATCCTCTTGATTTCTTCGGGGATTGACTACTTCCACGGGAACTATCCCACTAGCCCCGATCTTGAAACTACGATCGAGCACGCGCAAAAACAAAACATCAACATCTGGTCGATCTACTATCCCGATGCCGGCCAACGCTCTCACAGATTCTTCCTCGTTGGAAGAGCGCAGTCGGATCTCAGCGAACTCACCGAAGAAACCGGCGGAGAGTCCTTTTATATGGGGACCACTGCTCCCGTAGCCTTCAAGCCGTTCTTGGATGAGCTCGCGACTCATCTCAACAACCAATATCTGCTGGCCTTTCAAGGCAACGGAGGCGCAAAAGGGCGCTTTGAGCGGGATCGTGTGACGACGGAAGTCCCAAATCTCGAGTTCCTCCATGCCTCGCAAGTCTTTTTGCCGGCGCAGTAACCGGCGCAATGCCCAGCTAGTCTGATAACGCAAAGGCGTGGGCTTTCATCCCGCGCCTTTTTCTCTGCGCATCCGCTTGTTCCCTGTTAGGACCTTCACAGGAACAGCTGAGGTTCGCCGCTATCCGCTCTGGGTAGCCATCCCGGCCGAGCGGGTGTATATTGTTTCCGGTAAAACTCAAGAGAACTAGCAAGCACGACCGTCCTCAGATTTTCTCCGCAGAGAAATGGACCCTATCGAGGTGAGAAATGAAACGTCTGGTTCCTGTTCCTCGCGAGAGTGTCAATCATCTCAAGCAAAACAAAGAAACAGGCTTTGGCTATCAGGTAGTTTCGGTTCAACTGAAAGATGGAAGATATTTCGACCAAGCTGTCGCCAGTGAGGGTTGCATCATCGCCGTTCGTGGATGCAAAGACGTTCCATTTGCGCCCGATGAAGTTGAGCGCGTCACGGTAAATCATAAGCCTTGGAATTTTCGAGAATCGTCTGATACCCGCCGCTGGCGCGAAAAGAGTATGGCCGCAGGCGTTTAACCCACGGGCTTTGCTTTTGCGGGCTGCGCGTTTGTCAGGGTGAACCCCAAAATCAGAAAAAAGGCTTTTCAGTCGTCTGCGCCAGTGAGAGCCGCTGCGCGTGTCGAGTCGCGAATTACCAATTCGGGGTTCATCTTGTGCCGCGCGATACTCCACTCGCGCTTTTCCAGGCCCGCGTTGATGCCTTCCATCACGATGTTCACCGCCATGTTTCCCATGGCTTCCAATGGTTGCCGCACGGTAGTCAGCGATGGTGCGGACAACGCGGAAAGCGGCACATCATCAAATCCCACCACAGAGCATTGTTCCGGCACTTTGACTCCGGCCTTGTTCAGCGCGCGAATCACGCCAAGCGCCGTCATGTCGTCGAAGGCCATCACCGCTGTAAATTTCTTTTTTCTTTGTAACAACTCTTCCGTAAACCGGTATCCGCCTTCAAATCCGGAATTCGGGTCAAACGCATCCGGGAGTTGCAGCACGAGCGACTGTTCAATCTCCAATCCAGCCGCATGGGCAAATCGCTGAATGCCTTTCCATCGCGGCGCGCTGTCAATCAACATTTTCGGGCCGCGGATGAACGCAATCCGGCGATGACCGAGCTGATAAAGATGCTCGAGCGCCAGCCTTCCTCCGGCCTCATTGTCCACCATCACGGAACTGACCGAGTCGCCCGGCATTTCCCATCCAATCGTGGCAGCGGTGATGTTTCTCTTGCTCAAGTCCGCCAACAACTGAATGTCCACGAAGAGCCAATTGGCAACCACAATCAGTGCTTCCACGTGGTGCTCGAGGAGCATCTCCAGATACCGCTCGAACCGGTTCCTTTGGTTGTGCGCATCGGCGAAGATTGGCACGTAGGAGGATTGATAGAGAGCATTTTCGATTCCGCGCAGCACCGGCGTGCAAAAGGGATCCGTGATGTCGAAGAACATCACGCCGACGCTGTGGCTTCGCTTGCTGCGCAGAAAGCGCGCCATTGCGTTCGGCCGGTAACCCAGCTTCCTGGCGGTTTCTTCGATGCGCTTCTTCGTTGCCGGGGCGATGTAGCGCGCCAGCGGCGCGTTATTCAAAACGATGGAAACCGTCGCGGGAGAAAAGCCGCTGGATTTCGCGACTTCCCGCATGGTCACCGGGCTGCCCTTGCTGTTGTGCCGCTTCACTGGAAGGGAATCCCCCGCAGGCATCATCATCCTTCCAGGCCCACCCCGGACGCAACCATTCCGTTTCGCGGTGTGACCTTCATTCCGGCGGCACCTCAAACGAAAGTTGTTCGCGGAATCCGCGCGTTTTCCAAATGCCGAACGCAATGCCAGCGACCATCCAAATCGATCCAACAATTTTCGCGGGCCGGCTCAAATTCCACCAAAGCCCGAGGCAAATCAGGAATCCCAGCACCGGGGGGATCAGATTGATCAGCTTTTTTTCATCGGCTCGAACGTAATACCGAATCAGTGCGGCGGCGTTCACTCCCATGAATGCGATGAGCGCGCCAAAATTCAGCATTTCCGCACCGAGACCGTAAGCTTCTCCGCCGTTCAAGATTTTCATGAACGTGCCGAAACTCAGCGCGGAACTTCCAAGTGAATAGGTCTTGTATCCCGCAACAAACTCGAGCAGGAAGGCGCCTGCCAGGGCGAACCCTCCAACGACAAACACGTTGTTCCGGGGAATGTGATGTTTTTCGTCCACGGCTCCAAAAAAAGACTTGGGAAGAGCATTGCTGCGCCCCATGCCAAACAAAAGCCGCGCCGCGCCGATTTGTGCTCCCAGCCCCGAGCCGAAGTTTGCCAGCAACAAAGTGAAATTGACGATGGTGAAAAGGGGCAGCCACGTGCGTCCCGCAACATAGGAATAAGCCGTATTTACATCGGGAAAAGCTTGGGAACTTGGCCAGATCAACTGCGCTACATAAACTTCGGCGGCGGACAAGATGCCGATGACCAAGCACGTCAAAACGGTGGCCAGCAGAATGTTGCGCCGCGGGTTTTCTGCTTCTTCGGAAAGCGTCGATATGCCGTCAAATCCGATGTAGGTCAACACCGCGATCGAGGTGCAACCGAACAGCCGGTCCCAGGTGAACGTTTGCGAATCATAAAAGGGCCGCAGGAAGAACAGTGTGTCGTGGGCGGGATGCCCGAAGATGTAGCGCGCAGCAGCAACAAAGATCCCAACCACCACGATTCCCATGGCCACGGCCATTCCGGCATTGATCCGCGCGCTGGTTTTGATTCCTCGAATGTTCAGGAGCGTGAAAACCAC
>DASPTW010000028.1:0-9682 GCA_035623215.1 Candidatus Acidiferrum sp. | reverse complement strand
CCAAAACCATAGGCGCTGGTAGTCGAAGTAACAAAGTCGGCGCTCTTTTTGCAAACGCCTTCCGTCGAACAAAAGCCGATTTTTGTATCGCCCTGATCGTCGTACTGAAAATAAACGCCGGTGTTGTCCGGCGCCCACTGTGGGCCTTGCGCGTCGCGGTCCAGCTTGTCGGAAATCGAATGTGATCCCGTTCCGTCCCGATTCATCAAATATAGTTTGGTGGTCTGGTGGCCCTGAAGTCGGTCGTCAAATCCTGTGTACGCGATCCACTTCCCGTTCGGAGAAATCGCTGGAGAATTGTCCGGCCCCTTCCGGTTGGTCAGCGCTCGCAACGCTCCATCCGCCACGCTGAACTCGTAAACCTCCGTATCAAAAAACGCATGGTCCGACTCCGGATGACGATTCGCCGATAAAATCAGGTACTTGCCGTCCGGCGTCCATTCGGCACGCGCCGGCGCCCACTCGTTTCCCCCGTTCGGAAAATTTCCGTTCGTGACTTGCCGCGGCGCCCCGCCGTCCGCGCTCACCACGAACACCTGCATGTACCCTGGCTTCAGATAACCCGCTCCGTTAAAGCGATACACCAGCCGGTCGTACGCCGTCGGCGGATCGGCCCACTTCGCTCCCGCGGGCGGCGCCGGCAAATCTGCCAGGTGCGGCCCCTTGCCCTGCACAAGCGCCGAAAACGAGATCATTTTCCCCTCGGGCGACCAGTTGATGGCGTCCGGAGAATTCTCCAGGTTGGTGATCCGCGCCGTTTGGCCCGTATCCATCCAGCGGATGTAGATCTGCTGCTTGCCGTCCGCGTCGCTGAGGTACGCAAGGCGTGTCCCGTCCGGCGACCAGCGCGGCGAAGCGTCGTTGCGGTTTCCCGTCGTCAGCGGCCGGTGGTCCGTGCCGTCCGCGTTAATGATCCACAAGTTGGAGTAGCGCTTGTCCGTCGCAGCATCAGCAAACCGCCGCACGTACACAATTTTCTTGCCGTCGGGCGAAATTTGCGGATCCGTCGGCAGCTGAATCTGAAACTCGTCCATCGCCGTGATTTTATTGGAAGCTTCCTGCGCTTTCAGGGTGAGACTTGGGCTAGCGCAGAGAATCGCGGTGAGCCATGCAATGCAAAAACGTAAGTTTAGCTTCATGAGCGGGGACCTCCTCGCGCGCCGAGTAAACACCGCGAATCTTGCTCTGTCAAGTTCACTCGAAAGTAGCTGCCGCCTGGGCTTTACCTCAGGCCTGTCTGCGGTTATGGATTAGGTGGCCAGATTGCGCTAATCATTCCTGACATTCTGCCGATATTACTACTGGATTGTCTTCTGCTGGCCGCCGGAGAACTGTCCCGCTCCGGAACACTGCGAGCCCGCCTCATTTGGAAGGTGTATCGTGACCCGAAAGCTCCCCATATTCATCGCGATTCTGGGTTTAGGTTTCTTTATCGGTTGCGGGGGTGGCAGCAGCAGCGGTGGTCTCACCGATCCTCCGAATCCTTTTCCGCCCGACAGTGTTTCGGGAACGGTGACTTTCAACGGAGCTCCTTTGCCGGGTGCTCAAGTCACGGCCTTCATGACCAACGTCAATTCCGTCTATCAAGTGACCACGACCGATGCCAACGGCAACTACACTTTTTCCGGCATGCAAACCACCGGCAACGTGCCGGGCGGCTACCAATTCTGGGTGATCAAGAACGGTTATGGTCTTTATCCTTCCGTCGGCAGCGGCGCCAAGGTGACTCGTTTCGACTACACCGGCCAGTATCCCGGGAACAATGTCAACGACATTCCGATCTACTACACGGTCATCGATTATCTGTCTTTGCCAAATGCCTCCCTCACCGGAGCCAATTTTGCTGCCTACAACGGGAGCAATCCTCTGGTCTCGCTTGCGGCTACCGGCCAGCAGACGGCCTACGTGCCGGGCGACGACGCTTCGCTACACAAAGGAGTGTCCTGGAGCGCCGCGAGCCGCTTCAACGACAATCAGGATGGAACCGCCACCGACAGCCTCACGGGTCTTATTTGGTTGAAGAACGTCGGTTGCTTCTCGCCGGAGGTCTGGGCGAACGCGCTTGTCGATGTCAACCAGCTCGCCACCGGCTCCTGCGGTTTGTCGGATGGCTCGAAGGCCGGACAATGGCGCTTGCCCAATTTGAATGAGCTGGAAAGCATAGTCGACGTTTCGGCCAGCGGCCCGGCTCTTTCCGCTAACAATCCCTTCCAGAATGTGTCCCAGGGCATTTACTGGAGCTCCACCAGTTATTTTGGTGGAGAAACTGGTTCCCCTAAAGCCTGGACCATACGCTTGAGCGACGGCCGCTACATGAACGACACCGTTTCCAACGTCAAGGTCACCGCGCAGAACGCGGTTTGGGCCGTCAGAGGCGTTGCGAACGGCACGGTCAACTTGCAGGCCACGGGGATGTACGTGCCCTACGTCGCTGGCGACGATGGAACCCTACAGACCGGCGTGCATCTCACCTATCCCCGGTGGGTTGACAATGGAAACGGTTCCCTGACCGACACGGTCACTGGACTGGTTTGGCTGAAGCAGGCGGACTGCATCAACGCGCAATGGGCCTCCGCCATCGCCGCCGTCAGCTCCCTCGCCACCGGCCAATGCGGTTTGACCGACGGCTCCACTCCAGGCCAATGGCGCATGCCCAACCGCAACGAAATGCAGAGTCTTTCCGACCGCATGGAAACGAATCACGCCGCCTTTTTCAACCACACTTTTCTTAGTTCCAACGCGACGCTCAATCAAGCGGCCATCTTCACCAACTTCGTCGAGTCTCAATTCTATTGGACCTCCACGACTAACGCCGCCAATACGAACGAAGCGTGGACCGTTTTCAGTTGCGATTTCGGCGTGTACGACATTCTCAAAACCAATCCCGGCTACACGCTTGCTGTCCGATAGTTACCTCTTGCGGCTGAGGCTGAGGCGGCTGGCACCTCGCCCGCTTTTGTTCCACTAACGTCCCAAGCTTGTTATCTGCTGTCTTCTTCCTTCGCCCCCAGTCATAACTGTCGTGCTGTTCCGCGCATCAACTATTGGTGTGCGAGTCACTAATCGCCAGTCAGCAGTCACGAATGACTCTTGCAAAAACTCGAGGCCATCCTCCTACTGCCTCTTTGAAACTCCGCTCGGTACATGCGGTATTGCCTGGCGCGAATCCTCCGATTCTGGTTCCCCGCCTGCTGTAACGTTGCTTCAGCTTCCTGAAGCCACTCCGCAGAAAACTGAGTCCCACACTGCCCAGCGCGCTGGCTCGCGTCGGCCAAGCGTTCCTCCTCCGCGTATTGCCGAGGTCATAGAGAAGATTCGACGGCACCTGCGAGGAGAAGTTCAGGACTTTCGAGACGTTGCGGTCGAATTAAGCTGCGTTCCTACGTTTGCCCGTCAAGTGTACGAAGCCGCCCGCGAAATTCATCCGGGCCAAACTCGCACTTACGGCGAAATTGCGAAGGTCTTAGGCCAGCCCGCAGCCGCGCAGGAAGTCGGCCAAGCCCTGTCCAAGAATCCCATCCCGCTCATCGTCCCTTGCCATCGTGTCTCTGCCGCTGACGGCAAGCTCGGCGGCTTTTCCGCTCCCGGCGGCCGTACCACGAAAGCCAAGCTTCTCGCACTCGAAGGGGCACCCGTCAATCTCCCTCTCTTTTCTTGATTAGTGGTCGCTGTGGGGAGAACAAGCCAGTCATCACTCAAGGCACAAGTTATTCCGAGCGGAGAGCCTGCATAACGTCGACGCGGGCGGCGCGGACTGCTGGCAGAGCAGACGCGATGACCGCAGCAGCCAAAAGCACGAAGGCAGAGCCCACGACGGGCAATGCGCTGGGCATACGCATGTCGGGGAAATAGCTCCCTGCAAACCGGGCGAACAAGTACCCGCCAGTAGCGCCTGCAACGACTCCGAAGACAGCCATCACGACGCCTTCGCTGATCACTCCAGCGAGGAGGCGCTGTGGCGGCGAACCAAGCGCGAGACGAATCCCGAACTCCCGCGTTCGGGCACTCACGGAAAACGCCAGGACGCCTGCGACGCCCACGAGCGCAATAGCCAGCGCCGCGCCGGCAAAGACGCCGAACACCACGGTATTCAGGCGGTCCGGCGTGAGGACTTCCGCACGCGCGTCTTCGAGGGTGGCCGCGCGCTCCACGGGCTGCTCCGCGGACATATCGCGAATAACCCGCGTAGCCGGAGTTACCAGCGAATAAGGATTCGCGCTGGTGTGGATAAAGAGACGGCCGCCAAACAGCGGGCCTTCATCGATGGACGTATAGATCGTGAGAATGGGCCCGGGAACAATGTGCTCGTCATCAATATCGGCGGTCACGCCAATGATGCGGTGCGGCGCGGTGTTAATGCCGGGGACGAATTTGATCACCGGATCGGTCCAATAAACGTGCCGGTTGAGCGCGTCCTGATTGGGGAACATCCGCTTGGCCAGCGTTTCGCTGATGATGACAACCGGCTCCTTGGGTTGGCCATCCGGCCCTTTGCTCAGACCATCGAGATCGTTGAAATCGCGCCCGGCGATGATGGGAACGCCGAGCGCCGCGAAGAATCCGGGAGATATGGAGCGCAACTGCGCGCGAGGATCCTCTTCACCGGAGGCGCGCACGTGGCCGTCCGCGGAAAACTGAAGGCCGGGACCGAAGTTGCCGGCGTCGCGCCAGGGAACGACGAGGCCGAAAGCAGTCTTGCTCACTCCCGGCAGCGCGTCAATGCGGCGGATCGATTCCTTGTAGAAATCGACCACTTGCTGCGGCGTTTTTCCTTGCGTCATCGCGGGAACATTGACGGCGAGGACGTGGCGCGTGTCCAGGCCGGTCTGGGCGGTTTGCAGCGCGATGAGCGTCTTAAGGAGCATGCTGGCGCCGGCAAGAAGCAGGAAAGACGCGGCAATCTGCGTTACCGCGAAGATGCGCAACCGGCGGCTGGTGCTGCTTGTGATGCGCACGCCACCGCTGGCGATGCCGAGACTCTGAGTAGCATTGGAAGTTGGCAGATGCGGGACGTAGGCCAGGAGCACTGCAGCGATAACGGCCAGCAGAGCGCCGACCCAGAGCATGCTCCAGTCTACCGTGAGGTCTAGCGCGCGCACGGAAAACCGGGAAGCGTAGCGCGCCAGCACCGCGAGCAGCGGGCGGGCGATTAGAACGCCCAGCGCGGCTCCGCCAACACAGAGGACCAGGCTTTCCGCTAAGAGCGTCCGCCGCAGGGCGCTGGTGCTGGCGCCGAGAGCGGCCCGGATGGCCAGCTCGCCCTCGCGGCGAACGGTGCGAGCGAGGATGAGATTCGCAACGTTTGAGCAAGCAATGACAAAGACCAGCCCCGAGGCAGCCAGGAGCACGAGGAGTACGGTTCTGGCGCCGGCCGTGATTTGATCGCGGAGAAGCTTGGCGTCGATACGGAAATCGGCCTGAGTGGAATAATCATTTGGATGGTCTTTCTTCATCGCTGCGTAGACCGTACGTAACTCGGCGCGCGCCGAATCAAGCGTGGCGCCAGGAGCGAGGCGGCCAAAGAGTTCCGTCATGCGATGAACGCGGCCTTGGACCATGGTGGCGGAGAGGTGATGCGGGCTGGTAACCACGTTCGCGATGATTTCGGTGTCCGCCGGGTAGGGAACCGATGGTTCGAGCACTCCGATGATTGTGGCAGAGCGATCGCCAAAGCTCCCAAGACGAACGACTCTGCCGAGGACGTTAGGATCTTTTTTGAAAACGGTGCTCCAGAAACGATACGTAAGGACGACTGCGCCGTCCGCTTTGGGACCGTCGTCCTGCGACCCGATCAGGCGGCCAAGGACGGGGTGGAGGCCCATAACTTCAAAATAGTTGCCGCCTACGACGCCAGCGCGAACTTCCCGCGGTTCGCCAAGGCCAATCATCGTGAAACCGATAACCGAAAAGTCGCCGAACTCGCTGAGCGTGTGGATGCCGGCTTTAAGGTCTTGAATCTCGGGGACGGAGAAGTTTGCGTTCTCCGTGCCCATGCCGAGGGCGCTCTGGCGGATGTAAATAAGCCGGGTCTCATCGGCGTTGACCAGCGGGCGGAGGAGCACGCCGCGCACCAGGCTGAAGATCGCAGCGTTAGCACCGATGCCAAGCGCAAGTGTAACGACCACGGTGACGGCAAGTCCTTTGGCGCGGGCCAGGGATCGAAGGGCTAGTTTCAAGTCCTGCAAAAAGAGGGTTAGCAGTTGCATCGATCACTCCTTAGGTAGGGAACCAGGGCCTGATACCGCTTTCGACGTACAAGAATCAAGATTGTCGTCACATGGCTCGAAGAAAGCAAGGCTGTCGTGTAGCCTTGCGAGCAAGCGGAATTGTGGTTCTCCGGCGTTAATTTTGTTCTAGCTTACTGACGGTGTCGGTAAGTCTCAGGGCACGATAGGGAGGATCAGTGCCGAAGGGCGCGCCTTGTCGTGATAAATCACATTGGTGGCTTTGATCATGCGGGTCCCGCGCGCTTGGTCTTCGCCGGTGTTCAGGTTGCGGTCGAACCGCGGGAAATTGCTGCTCGATACTTCGAGCCGCAGCTTGTGACCCGCGAGAAACACGTTGCTGGTGGCCCACAAATCCACGGTGATGTGATAGGTCTCTCCGGGATTCGCCAGTTCAGGTTCCTCCTGCGTGTTGCGGTAACGCAACCTCAAAATTCCTTCGGTCAGGTTTTGCGCAAATCCGTCCGGCCAGACGTCAACGAGTTTTCCCGTGAAGTCCGTGTCTACCGCCGAGCTGCTCACGTATAGATCGAGCGAAACCGGCCCGGTGACTTCCGTGTCTTTCGCGAATGCCGGGGTTGTGTATACCAGCACGTCGTTGCGGCCCTCCGCCGCGCGCTGATCCTGGGGACCGATTCCCGTCGGCAGCGCACTGCAGCACAGCGGCCCGCCAATCGAGGGCACCGCGTCGCTCGGGTCGTAAACGTATTGGTCGGGCTTTTCTTCCGTGGGTGCCGCCGCGGTCAGCGAACCGTTTCCGCCCAATCCGTTTGCCGCTCCGCCCGAATGGAGGTAGTAACGCGTGTTCTTCGCGCGCGCCAGCGGCCAGTCCTCTTCCTCCCGCCACTCGTTCTTTCCCATCACAAAAATCCTCACCGGCTTTTCTTTTTCAATACCGTTCGCTTCTCCCTTCAGCAGCGAGTCGTACCAGCGCAATGTCAGCTCATCGATATCGAAGGGCGCTTTTTCGCCGAAATCCAGCGCACCAATCTTTCGCTGTCCCACCCATCCCGCATGCCCTCCGACGTACACCATCAGCCGCTGCCCACGGCGCGCTGCTTCCGTTCCCGCTTCGGTTTTCAGCCGCGCGTAGTTCTTCAGCGTGCCACCGAGAAAAATGTCATACCACGCGCCCAAATTGAAAACCGGCACCTGAATCTGCGCGTAGTGATCCTCGATCGAGATTTGCTTCCAATAGTCGTCAAAGTTTGGATGGGCAAGCCAGTCCGTGAAGTATGGCGCAATTCCAGTGGACGAAGTTGCTTCCAGCACGGGATAGGAATTCAGCGGCAGTACTTTCGTTCCGCCCAAGGCATCGGCGTTGCGTTCCATTCGGCGGCGCATCGTATTCTCTGCCAGGCCCGTAGACCATGATTCGTTGAACCATTGTTCGAACGCTCCTCCCTGATACGTCCAGCCATCGTGATAATTCGACGCCGTTACATTCGGGCAAATTCCCGCCAGGTGCGGTGGTTTTGCGATAGCCGCCAAAAACTGCGTCGCTCCCACGTACGATCCTCCGAACATCCCGACTTTGCCGTTCGAATAAGGCAGCGCCGCCGCCCACTCCACTGTGTCGTACCCATCCTGCGATTCGTGCTGGAACGTGTACCACTCGCCCTCGGAAGTGAAACGTCCCCGCACATCCTGAGCAATCACCACGAAGCCGCGCGCAGCTCCCTTCAGCCCAAAAATCGTTTCATTGGTCTTGTCGTATGGGGTGCGCACGAGAAGCACGGGAAATTTTCCGTCCGCCTTCGGCCGGTAAATATCCGCGCGCAACGTCACGCCGTCGCGCATCTTTGCGCTGACGTTTCTCTCCATGGTGACTTCATATTTCTCCGCGGCAATTGTCTGCTCTGCAGCAAAGGCTGCTAAACTCAGCGCGGCACAAAGGCAAACTAGGAGGGTATTAATCCAGTGTCTAAAATTCGAACCAACTCTTGAATCAAAATGCATAATCAAACAGGAACTCCTGCGCATATTCGTCCTCCCACAGTTAGCCTTTCAGATCAATCAAGCTGTGCAGCCTAGGTCCTCAGTTTTGTGCTGTCAAGCGCGCTTCCCCTTCGCAGGAAATCTCATCTTTAAGGGCCCCTCACTCGCTGTTTATCGGCTGTCACTACTTGAACTAACACGAACATTAAAGCGTCCACATCGACGGCATCGAACGATTCACGCCAAGATGGTCGGCGTTCATCTTCATCTTTATTTCTTCTAAATGTAACTTCGTTACTTCCGCTTCGAAAGAGGGCGCACAAGATCCTTTTTCCACTTACAAGGAAAGGCACAGCTTCAGACAAAACTGAGAATTGTTCTAGAAAGATTTTAGGTGGCAATGCCAGCGAAAATTCGTCTTTCCGGTTAGTCCCGGATCAAGGTTCAACCGCTCCGTGAGCTGCCTCCGGTTGACGGCCATCTGATGGCACCTCAAGAGCGGTCTGTGGTGAGTTGCAGTCCGGGCAGGAGATTACCGTGCACTCCGCTCGGAGGACCCGAAAGGCCGTCATTCTTTTCTTTATTTCTGCTGGTTGCTGCTTCACTGCGTCGTCTCAAACTTCGCAAACGGTGAGGTTCGAAAAGACGTCTCTAAGCCGTCCCCTTCCGGCAATCCCTACGAATCTCTGTGCCGGGCGCGAGGAACCGGCTGCGCCCTTCCTGAGAGCAATTTCGAATGGAATCGATGCCGCGCCTTTTCCTTGCGAAGTTTCGGGATTCAACGTTGCGGCCGTGCAACCGCCGGACCCATGCAAGGCATCAGGCATTCGTGCGTCCGGTTGTACTCTTTCTCGGGACTTCGTTCTGGAGAGTCTAACTACCCGCGGGAAAACGGGTGAGAGAATATCCCAGGTTCGCGAACGAGTTCTCGACATCCTGCAAAGGGAAAATGCTTGCACGCAGTGGTATAGGACCAAAGATCCGAATCCAGCAGCCACCTTTCGAACACTCAGCTTCGAACTGGACCTTAAGGGCCAAGATTACATTATGGAAACCACGAGCGCCGACGAATTAACTATATTCCGCAATCCCTATGTCGCCCGGGTAATACAAGGCAACGGCTCTTACGCGACCATCACCCTCAATGCCCATGGCGCCTTCTTTCTTGCTATGGCGAATCTGGAACAGTCCCCTCGGGGAGGAGGCTCTCTCTACTTTCGAGGTGTGCGCCCATTGCAAGTGGGGCCATATGCCGGTAATACCATGACGGCGCAGATACTTACCCTCCTGCACGAATTTGGCCACTTGCTCGAGCTGCTCCCGATCGATGAGGGCGACCGGGACGGCCAATCCGTGCGGAACTCCAAGGAAGTGCTACGTTATTGCCGCGCAGAAATTGAATCCGCTGCCAAAAACAAGTCGCTTTTCCCCGCTCAGTGATTGATCCAGATTTGCTCCAAGCCCGAGTCACGCTCAAGGGCGGTAGCAGGTCTCACAAAGAATTCTCTCCAATTCGAAAA
>DASPTW010000027.1:0-5257 GCA_035623215.1 Candidatus Acidiferrum sp. | reverse complement strand
CCGGGTAGAACCGTCAGCCTGCTGAGATCGTAGGTGCTGGCGTCTTTCGGCGGGGCGCCGCCGACGCGGGCAATTTTTGCGCCTTCCACCACGATGATTGTGTTGTGAAGAATCTGGCCCTTGCCATCGAGAACGGATGCGGCTTTCAGCACTATAAGGCGTTCCTGCGCCACCGCCACACGCGCAGCGAGCGAGAATGTCAGCAAAATCGTGCTAGCAAAAACTCGCAAGAATTTTTCCACGGCTCCTCCTTCACTCATCGAGCTTGTGACGTTCATCGGGCTTCCGGCTTGAGCAATTCTTCCAGGAAGTCCGGCTTATCAGCGATGCGCACGAGATGTGGATTGCGTTCGTCGCCGTGGAAATCGATAGAGAATGTTTTGTAGTAATCGTCCACGATGACCAGCAACTCGATCGCGCGGGGATTATTCTTTGCAGCTTTGAGCGCATCGTCAAAGACCTCCGGAGTGAAGACGCGGCCATTGACAGCGGCAATTTTCATTCCTGGGCCGAGACCGGCTTGAAACGCCAGACCACCATAAATGGCATCGCGAATGGTTCCATCGCGCCCGAGTTCCAAGCCGATGGTAAACGTAGTGTCAGAAATTCGGCGCGACGCTCTGCCGGGAACCGCCGGTTCGGGACTGAGAGACAATTTCCAGCCGCTCGCTTCGATTCCTCCAACGGGCGCATCTGCGGAAGTGGAAGTGAGCCGGCTATTCCAGAAACCCGCCCAGTCGTACTTCACCACTTGATTCATCATTTGCACGAGTTCGTCAAACGTATAGGGCTTCAATTCGGGGCCATTGTTCGGGCCGCCGTAAAAGATGTGAAAAAAATCTTCGAGCGATTTCTGACCGTGGCTTTGATCGTGAATGATCGTGGCCGCTTCAAGCCACAACAATTCCCCTTCCTCATAGTAATCCGAGCCGCGCCGCCAGCTGGCCCAGCCACCTCCACCAGGTCCGCCGGTAAAAGTTCCAGGAACAGCCACCGCCGTATCCAAAAGGGGCCGCCAGGTACGCCCCGGTTGACCGGGACCCAGAGTCGCCGCGTTGCTGGCGAGCATCTGGTGATAGTCGTTGGGCGTCCACATTCCGCTGCGCGTGGCGAGCAAGTCGCCGAGATACGAAGTATTTCCTTCATAGACCCATAGCAGATCGGTTTGCAGCGGCGTCTGGAAATCCGGCTGGCACAACTCCTTTGGGCGGCGGAATTTACCGCTCCAAGAATGAGCAAATTCGTGCGCCAGCAAGCCGCCGACATCATTTGCCGCGCTTGAGGCAAGTAAAGCGCGCTCGCCGAGCCGGCTGTCGTTTGATTCGTGATGCTCCACGCCAAAGTGTCCGGTGTGGTCGCTCAGCGTAAGAAGGAAATGGTAAGATCGATAGTGGCGCGCCCCTAATAGCTTTCCGGATTCGGCGACGACATTGGTCAGCCCTTTTTGCACCTCCGGGCTCATCGCCAGCGCCGCCTCGCTGTCGGCCACCAGATCGATTTCGTGATGAATAGGCTCGCCGGGCGGGGTCAAATCGATGACCCGGTAATATTCTCCGGCAATCAGTGGAGAGTCGAGCAAGCGATCGAGTGGCGTAGTTTGAAAAACGATTTCGGATTCCGACTGGCTCTCGACGGGAAGGGCCGTACCAAATTTCCAGCCAGCGGGGAGTCTCAGCGTGGGCTTGAACTCAAGCTGGGCAGCGGGCTTTCCCGCTGGATAAAGAACGACCTGATACCAGTTCAAGTCCAGCAATTTTGCAGTAGCAGTGCCACCAGCAGGGCCTCCGGTCTCGAGGTAGTCGAACGCGACGTCAACTTGTTTCGCGCCCGAGGGGACGACGATATGAAAAGTGTAGACATCGAGTAAGTCCCGCTTCCATGGGATGGGCTGGCCGTTCGCGGAGAATTTCAAGCCCGCGAGATTCGTGACCGGCCCGATGGGAGCGTGCAAACCCTGAATCCATTTGGGGTAGTAGAGGGTCAGGGGTCCGGGCGCGGTGGGAATTTTCATTTGAACGTGGATAAGTTTTTGCTGCGCATGCGTAGCGTCAACGGTGAATTGGATGACCGAGACAGAGTCGCCGAACGCGGGCGCAACTCCCGGTGAGGCCGCGGCGATCAGAAGCAAAAACAAGTGCGAAACAATCGTGCGCATCGAAACCGCTCCTTGAATTTCAGAAACGCGAGGGAATGAATCGGGTGTGAACCTATTGCCAAGGGCCGCACTCGCGCGCCGCATCATAGCGCCAGTAACGAATGCCCGCAATCGCAGTTGACCAAGCGCGGAAGAGGAACTGCTGCGCTCGGGGTACTCAGGGCCCGGCAGATGAAAAAAACTAATCCTTTGCAGTAGGATTCTCCGGGCTTAGACTGGCGCGTAATTAGGGGTAATCCGTTTCAGGGGAGAGCAAAAATGTTTCTTCGAAAAGCAAAGAGTGTGACCCTTCTACCCGTTTGTCTGGCGATAGTGTTTGGCTTGATTCCGTCGAGAGCTTCAGCGCAGTACAAGCCGAAGGACACGGAATGGCCCACGTACGCCGCTGATCTGGCGGGCACGCGTTACCGGCCACTGGATCAAATCAATGCTTCCAACTTCAACGATCTTGAGATTGCTTGGCGCATCAAGACCGACAATTTCGGCGATCGCCCGGAGTACAAACTTGAGGGCACGCCGCTGATGGTGAATGGCGTTTTGTACGCGACGGCGGGTTCGCGGCGCGCGGTGATCGCGCTCGATCCGGAAACCGGTGAACTGCTCTGGATTCATGGCGAACACGAAGGCAAGCGCGGCGGCGCGGCTCCGCGGCAACTTTCCGGCCGCGGCCTAGCGTATTGGTCGGACGGAAAGGAAGAGCGAATTTTTTATGTGACGCCGGGCTTCCGGCTGATTTGCTTGAACGCCAAGACCGGTCAGCGCGTTCCTTCTTTCGGTCAAGACGGCATCCTCGATCTGAAGCTCGACGATGACCAAACGATCTCGGACTGGAACGACAAACACGAATGGGTGCCCAACCTAGAGACCGGCGAAATCGGCATTCAATCCGCCCCCGTGGTCGCCGGGAATACCGTCATTATCGGTGCGGCTTTCCGCGAAGGCATGACGCCGAAGAGCATGCGCAACAACAAAGGCCACGTGCGCGGGTTCGACGTGCGAACCGGCAAGCGGCTCTGGATTTTTCACACCATTCCGATGAAAGGCGAGTTTGGTTACGACACCTGGGAAAAAGGCTCCGCAGAATATACGGGCAACACGGGAATGTGGACCCAGCTCACGGTGGATGAGCAATTGGGTTTGGTTTATCTGCCGGTAGAATCGCCCACGAGCGATTTTTACGGCGGCCACCGGCCAGGAAATAATCTCTTCGGCGAAACGCTGGTTTGCGTCGATCTAAAGACCGGCGAACGCAAATGGCACTTTCAGTTGGTGCACCATCCGCTTTGGGATATGGACATTTCCTCCGCGCCGATTCTTGCTGACATCACCGTCGATGGAAAACCGGTCAAAGCCGTGGCGCAACCGACAAAACAAGGCTTCCTGTATATTTTCGATCGCGTCACCGGGAAGCCGATTTGGCCGATGCCGGAGAAACCGGTCGAGGTTGGCAGCGTGCCCGGCGAGTGGTATTCCCCGACGCAGCCCATTCCTTCGAAGCCGCCCTCGTATAGCCGCAATGGCGTCTCGGTCGATGACTTGATCGATTTCACTCCTGCTTTGCATGACCGCGCAAAAGAGATCGCCTCTCACTATCATTTGGGTTCTGTCTATACGCCGGCGACGGTGAGCAAGCTGGAAGGACCGCTCGGCACGCTCACGCTTGGAACCGCGTCGGGCGGCACGAACTGGCCCGGCGGGTCCTTCGATCCGGAAACGCATATTGCATATCTCTACGCCTGCAACGCGTGCCTCGAGCCCATCGGGCTGGTTCCCGCGCCAAAAGAGATTTCAGACATCAACTACATCGCGGGTGTTGCGGGAAAGGAAGTTCAGATCATGCGCGGTCCTGGCGAAAATGCCGGCGCCGATTCTCCGAAGCCTCCGAAGAAACGGCCTCCGAGCCAGTACGTGCCGCTGAATATCGACGGCCTGCCGCTGACCAAGCCCCCTTACGGAACGATTACCGCGATTAATCTCGACAAAGGTGAATTCGTCTGGCAAATCGCGCACGGCGAAACGCCCGACGTAGTGCGCAACTCGGATCTGCTGAAGGGAATGAACATCCCGCGCACCGGCCAGGAAACTTACAACGTGGGAACGCTGGTGACCAAGTCGCTGGTCATTGCCGGCGAAGCGCAAGTGACCACCACGGCGGACCATCCCCGCGGGGCAATGCTGCGCGCGTACGACAAAGCCACCGGAAAAGAAGTCGGCGCGGTGTACATGCCGGGGCCGGAGAGCGGTTCGCCCATGACGTACATGCTGCATGGCAAGCAGTACATCGTCATAGCCATCAGCGGAGGACCTTATTCGGGCGAATACATCGCGTACGCCTTGCCATCGGCGGGAGAATGAGAAAAACGCTGCTGATCGCCTGTGTTACAGTCGTCGTTTCGTCGTTTGGGCTTGGAGTGCTACGAGCGCAAGCTCCTGCGGATTCGCGTTCCGTTTGGGATGGGGTGTATACCGAGGAGCAGGCGAAACGCGGTGAAGCCGTCTATCAGAAAGAATGCGCGTCGTGCCATGGCGACATGCTTACGGGCGGTGAATCCGCGCCGCCCCTCACCGGCGGTGCCTTTCAAGCGAACTGGAACGGATTGACACTGGGCGATCTCTTCGACCGCATCCGCAAGACGATGCCGCAAACGTCCCCGGGCCGCCTGACGCGTCAGCAGAACGCGGATGTGCTTGCATTCATGCTGAGCATCAACAAATTTCCAGCAGGCAAGACAGAACTCTTTCGGCAGTCGGAAATGCTGAAGGAGATTCGTTTCGAGACGAAAAAACCCGCGGCAAAGAATTAGCCGATTTGTTTAAGCCATCTTAACGGAGTTGGCCGGGCTCGACGCCCTTCTTTCGCGCTTCATCCAAAAGCGCGTCGATCTGTGCTTGCAGATCTTTTTTCTGATCCTCCAGTGCCCTTATCTGAACTTCAATCGGCTCCCGGTTGTAGCTTTTGTTGAGCTTGATTCCGCTGGCGTTGTTGGAAGACTCGCCTTTGCTGAAGTTCTTCAAATCGACAACCTGTTTGTCGATGTCGTCGATTTGCTTCTGCAACTTTTCGAGCTGTTTGCGGACGGAAGCCACGTACGAATCGCTCAC
>DASPTW010000026.1:0-50177 GCA_035623215.1 Candidatus Acidiferrum sp. | reverse complement strand
AAGGTTCGCGAGGTTTTTGTGCGGTTGTACGAAGAGGGCTTGATCTACCGCGAAAAACGGCTAGTGAATTGGTGCCCGGTGTGCCTGACCGTGCTGAGCGATCTGGAAGTGGTACACGAGGAACGGCAAGGACATTTGTGGCACATCCGTTATCCAGTACCAGGAACGAATGAATTCATAGTGGTGGCGACCACGCGGCCGGAAACGATGCTGGGAGACACGGCCGTAGCGGTGCATCCGCAAGACGAGCGCTACCGCCATTTGGTAGGAAAAAAGGTGCTGCTGCCGCTGATGAACCGGGAGATCCCGATCATCGCGGACGAAATGGTCGACCGCGAATTCGGGACCGGAGCAGTGAAAATCACGCCGGCGCACGATCCGAACGACTTTGAGGCCGGTAAGAGGCACAAGCTCCTCGAAATCGACGTGATGACCGACGACGCGCACATGAACGCGAACGCCGGAGCATACGCGGGAATGGAGCGGTTCGCGGCTCGCAAGAAAATTGTCGAGGATTTGAAAGCCCAGGGTCTGCTGGAGAAAATCACCGACTACACGAACGCCATTGGGATTTGCGAGCGCAGCAAGACCATCGTCGAGCCCAGAATTTCGACGCAATGGTTTTGCAAAATGAAACCGCTAGCGGAGCCAGCGATCGCCGCCGTGGAGCGCGGAGACATCCTGATCGTGCCAGACAACCGCCGCGAAGAGTACTTCCACTGGATGAGGAACATCCGCGACTGGACCATTTCGCGGCAGCTTTGGTGGGGCCACCGGATTCCAGCATGGTACTGCAAAGAAAATGGCCACGTGACGGTGGCGCGAGAAACGCCAAGCAAATGCGCGACGTGCGGGTCGGCGAATCTCCAGCAAGATCCCGACGTTCTGGACACGTGGTTCAGCTCGGGACTGTGGCCATTTTCGACGCTTGGCTGGCCCGAGAAGACGGTTGATTTCCAGACGTACTATCCGACAAGCCTGATGATCAACGGGTACGACATCCTGTTTTTTTGGGTGGCGCGGATGATCATGCTGGGCATTCATTTCACCGGGCAGGTTCCGTTCCGCGTGGTGTACCTGCACGCCCTGGTGAGGACCGGCAGCGGAGAAAAGATGTCCAAGTCCAAAGGAACGGGACTCGATCCGGTGGCGTTGAATCAGCAATATGGAACGGATGCGATGCGCTTTTGCCTGGCGTCCATGGCTGCGCCGGGAACAGACATCATTCTTTCCGATGACAAGCTGGCCAGCGCAAGAAATTTTGCGAACAAGATCTGGAATGCGGCGCGGTTTTTGTTTGTGAATCTCGACAAGTTCGAGCAAGGCGGAGCGAAGCTGGAAGAACTGGCCGCTCCAGAAGTAAGGGCCAAGGCGCCCTACGAACACAATGGCAGCGTTCCGCTTGTGGACCGGTGGCTATTTGCGCGGCTGGCAGCCGCTGTGGAGATGATGAATGAGGCGCTCGATAATTACCGGTTCCACGAAGCAGCCCAAGGCGTGTATCAGTTTTTCTGGGGCGATTTTTGTGACTGGTACATCGAATGGGTCAAGCCGGAGTTGCAAAGCGCGAACCGCGAACGCGCGACCGTGGCATGGAAGAATTTGTTCGCGGCGTTCGATGCGGCGCTGCGCCTCCTGCACCCGTTCATGCCATTTCTCACGGAAGAGTTGTGGCATCAGTTGCCGCAGAAAAACGGCGCGAAGTCGGTTGCGCTAGACCAGTTTCCGGAAGCGGAGCCGCGGTGGAAGAACTCCAGGTCTGTAGACGAGGTGGTTCTCATCCAGGAAGTGGTGACGAGGCTAAGAGCGATGCGGGCAGAGCGGAAACTGGATGCCAAGAGGAGGCTGCCGGCTGAGCTTTCCACCGGCAATCCGGCTCTCAGAAAGCTTCTAGAGGACAATGCTCAGATCGTGCCACGACTCGCTGTGCTATCGAGCTTCGACATCCTTTCCGAACTGCCTAAAGGAGCTACTGGGATTATTCAGAGCACCGCGACCTATGATCTTCGGATTCCATACGAAGCCATCGTAGATTTGTCAGCCCAGATTGCTCGGCACAAGAAGGATATCGACAGGATCGAGAAAGAAATAGGGTCGAAGGAAGATCGCCTTGCGGACCCTGACTTCACAAGGAAGGCTCCGCAACATGTGGTTGACAATCTGAGGACTAGTAAGGTCCAGCGACAACTGGAGCTAAAAAAACTGAAGGCACAGCTCGAACAATTAGAAAGCGGCAGGGCCACCGGTACCTAAATTCTATGAACTGGCATTCGGAGGAGATCGAAGGAATCGTGCGGCGCGCGCTCGCCGAAGACATCGGCGCAGGAGACGCGACGACTGCGGCAACGATTCCACCCGAACTGGAGGCGCGGGCACACATCCTCTCGCGGCAGACGCTTCTCTGCGCAGGATTGCCTCTAGTTGAGATAGTGTTCCGGGCCTTGGATCCGGAAATAGAAGTGGTCAGCCTGCATACGGACGGATCGTTTGTTGAACCGGGCGTGAAACTCGCGCAAATGAGAGGGAACGCCGCGGCGATTTTGACGGGCGAACGAACGGCGCTGAATTTCTTGGCGCACCTCTGCGGGATTGCCACCCTGACACGGAGATTTGTGGAACTCCTGGCGTCGACCAAGACGCGCATCCGCGATACGCGCAAAACGACACCGGGATTGCGCGCGCTCGAAAAATACGCTGTGAAGATGGGCGGGGGAACGAATCACCGCTTCGGGCTCTACGACGCAATCCTGCTGAAAGAAAACCACATCGCGTTGGCAGGAGGAATCAAGGCGGCGCTGGATAAAGCGCACACGTATGTATCCCCGAAAACGCCCCCGCCGCGGGCCGCGAGCGCCTACGACGCGGCAGGACTGGATCCCGAAGTGGTCGGCCCGGGCCCCTTGCCTGTGCAAATTGAGGTGCGCAACGAAGCTGAATTGATCGAAGCGCTCGGAGCGGGAGCGGATGCTGTGCTCCTGG
Organism: Candidatus Acidiferrum sp.; assembly: GCA_035623215.1. Lineage (GTDB taxonomy): Bacteria > Acidobacteriota > Terriglobia > Acidiferrales > UBA7541 > Acidiferrum. The sequence goes on along the minus strand of DASPTW010000026.1, from coordinate 47,198 downwards.
ACAACATGACACCGGAGCGCGCCGCCGAATGTGTGAAAATCGCTCGCGGCATACGGGCGGACTGCGTGATCGAGATTTCCGGCGGCATCACTCTGGAAAATGCACGTGCCTATGCGGAAGCTGGAGCGGATTTCCTTTCTTCCGGATTGCTGACACATTCCGCACCGGCCGCGAACCTGAGCCTGCTTGTGGAAGGCGCCGAGGAAACGTAAGCTTAGGCAGCGCAGGGACACGGCAGCATCTCCATGATCCAAGAAACATTTTCAGGAACCACCGACCGCAGGTTGGCAGGACTTCTGACGCTTTTGGCGGAGAATGCCACCATCGTCATCAGCGGTGCGCGCATCGCACGGGAAATTGGCGTGTCTCGATCGACGGTTTGGCGATGGGTCGAGCGCCTGCGCGAACTGGGCGTAAAGGTGAAAGGTCAAACTGCCACGGGATACTTCCTGGAGAAAGTTCCGGACATCCTGACACCGAATATGTTGAAGCAGCGCTTGCGGGGCAGCATTTTTGGAAAGCGCATCTACCATTTTTTTAAAACAGACTCGACGAACCGCGTTGCGATGGATCTGGGGCATGCCGGTGAGCCGGAAGGAGCCGTCGTAATTGCGGAAGAGCAGACGGCCGGGCGCGGGCGGGCTGGACATGCGTGGTTTTCAGAACGGGCCACGGGAATTTATGCAACTTTGCTGCTGCGGCCGAAAATAGCTCCCGTCCAGGCACCATTGCTGACGATGATGGCTGGGCTTTCCGCTCATGCAGCGGTGGACGCGGTAACAGGGCTGGTTACGGACTTGAAATGGCCCAATGACTTGTTGGTTCGCGGAAGAAAAGTGGGAGGAATCCTGACGGAGATGCACGCGGAGCCAGGACAAGTGCGATTCATCATCGTGGGCATCGGCCTGAATGTGAATCAAGAGAACTTTGCCGGAGAGCTTGCGGACACGGCAACGTCCTTGCGCCTGGAGAGTGGCAAGCCGCAATCACGGATGGAATTGCTGGTGCGGTTGCTGCGCGAATTCGAGGGCGACTACAATCGCTTCCTGCGCGACGGCGTGCCGAGTGTAGTGAAACGATTTGAGGTGATCTCCAGCTACGCGAGCGGGAAGCGCGTGCGCGTGACGAATGGGAACGAGAGTTTTCTTGGCACCACGGCCGGACTGGGGCCGGAGGGACTTCTGAAAGTCGAGCGCGATGACGGACGCGTGGTTACCGTAATCGCAGGCGACGTGGTGGAGGCTCGATAGATGCTGTTGACGATCGATGTGGGCAACACCAACACGGTTTTAGGCGTTTTTCGCGGCGAAGAATTGATCGCGAACTGGAGGCTGACAACCGCGCGCGAGCAGACCGTGGACGAATATGGCGTGCTGACGCGGAATCTGTTCACGCTGGCCGGTCTGGATCGTGATGCAATTACGGGCGTAATCATCAGTTCCGTGGTACCTCCTGTGAATTGGACGCTGGCGGAAATGTCGCGCGTGTACTTCGGGAAAAAAGCTCTGTTCGTAGAAATGGGCGTGAAAACTGGCATGGCCGTTCTGGTAGACAATCCGGCGGAAGTGGGTGCGGATCGCATCGTCAATGGCGTGGCGGCATTTCACAAATACGGGGGGCCGTGCATCGTGGTGGATTTTGGGACGGCAATCACCTTCGATGCTATATCTGCGAAAGGCGAATACTTAGGAGGAGTCATCGCGCCAGGATTAGGAATCGCTTCGGAAGCCTTGTTTGCGCGGGCCGCAAGATTGCCGCGAGTGGAAATCAAGGATCCGGGAAAAGTGATTGGGACAAACACCATCACGCACATGCAGGCGGGGCTGTATTACGGGGCCATCGACATGGTCGATGGCATGCTCGAGCGCATCAAGAAAGAATTAGGCGCCGGTGTGAAAGTGGTGGCGACTGGAGGGCAGGCAAGGCTTGTCTCAAAAGGGTCGAAACACATCGAGCATACGGATGAGTTTTTGACTCTGACCGGCTTGCGGCTGATCTGGGAGAAGAATCAGCCTGCGGAGCATACCAAGAGTGCAGCGGCAGAACCACAAGGAGCTCGTACCGCAGCACCTGCAAGAAAAGCGCAAAGATAATTCGGAGCCGCGGCGAAAGCGCTTATTGTAGGGAATTTCAAGCAAGCCCTGTCTGCATGCGAACCATAAAATGTCGACCTGGAACTATTTCAATTACTTTACGGAAATTGAAGAATTTTTCTGGAAAAAGCGCGGAGCACACCTGCTGGTCTCACCACTGGATTGGGCGATTATGGAGGCTTGGCAGAAGGCGGGAGTGCCGTTGGAGGCGGTGTTAAAAGGCATTGACCGGGCATTCGAGAGTTACGCGCGCTCGCGACGAGGTTCGGGAAAGCCACTCAAAAGCTTGGCTTATTGTACGGACGCGGTGTTAGAGGCGGCGGAAGAGCAGTTGGAGGCTGCGGCTGGAAAGAGTCCGGCTCCTGCAAGGCCCGCGCACAGCGAAGCGTTTTCAGGCGACGAGCTGAAAAACTATTTTGGGAGAAATATCGAAAAACTGAAACGCGTGGCGGAAAAGTACCTTGCGCAAGCGCCGGAAATTGCGGCTGCGCTTGAAGAAACCGCAAAATCGCTGGAAGCATGCACGGCTATCCTGGATGCGCCAGGAAGACTGGATCTCGAAGATTTGGAGAGGCGCCTAACGATTCTGGATGACAGAATTCACGCACTTCTGATGAGTCACGCACCGGAAGATTTGCTGCTGAGAATCCGGCGTGAAGCGGATGGCCAATTGGCAGCGTACCGGCGAAAAATGAAGGCGGAACAACTAGCAATGGTCGAGAGACAGTACACGCAAAAGAGGTTGCTGGAAGAGTTTGGGCTGCCCCGGCTGAGCCTTTTCTACTTGTCGTAACGCATCCTGGCGTGAGTGAATCACAAGGGCAAGCGAAGCAGGGTCATAAGCTTCGCAGCGACAGATTATTCAAAAAAATAGGACAACTATAATGGCGGATGAGTTAAGATTATTGATTGAGAAGCTTGTCTACGGAGGCGCTGGCTTGGCGCACGCTGATGGCAACACGGTTTTCGTGCCGTACGTTCTGCCTGGGGAAGAAGTGCGCGCTATAACAAAGACCCAAAAAAAGAAACTGGTCTGGACTGAGCTGCTTGCAGTCGATTCACCGGCCAAGGAACGCGCAACGGCTAAATGCCCTCATTTTCAGAAATGCGGCGGATGCCATTACCAGCATATTGCGCCTGCCGAGCAGTTGCGGATCAAGAAGGACATTTTGCGCGAAACGCTGTCGCGCCTCGGCGGGATATCTTGGGAAGGCGCAATTGTCGAGCACGCCGCGGAGCCGTATGGATATAGGAACCGCGCACAGTGGGCAGTGCGAAGCGGTTTGCCGCGCGCGCTGGGATACTTCCTGCCTGAAAGCTCGGTCATCGTGCCCATTGATGAATGCCCAGTCCTTTCGCCGCAGCTCGCGCGTACCTTCGCCACACTCCAAGAGATGACTCGCTCGGGAGCGCTACCTGCAAACATCCAGGAAATCGAAGCCTTCGCGGATTCGAGGGACAAGAAGATCGCCTTGAACGTGGCGTTTGAGAGATTCCCGAAATCTGCCGCCGAGCTAGCCTCCATTTTTCGAACCGCATTGCCTGAGATCGAGAGTTTGCTGCTTCTGGATCAGAAGAAGAATCGATTTGAGCTGACTGGGCCGGGTTATCTGATCCACGAAGCTTGCGGATACAAATACCGGGTTAGCCACCTCTCGTTTTTTCAAGTCAACCGTTTTTTGATCGAACATTTGCTGAAAACCGTGACGACAAACGCGCGCGGCAATGTGGCGCTAGACCTCTATGCCGGTGTTGGATTCTTCACGCTCCCGCTCGCAAAGACTTTCCAGAGAGTGGTGAGCGTGGACGCCAATCTGGCTGCGACGCGAGATTTGCAATCGAACGCGGAAGCAGCGGGAGTTCTGGTGACTTCGCACAATGTGCACGCCGAAGAGTTTTTGAAGAAGACAGAGGATCGGCCGGAATTCGTGATGCTGGACCCGCCGCGAGCTGGACTCGGCGCGGCAGCAGCAGGCAAGCTGGCGGAGCTTGGGGCCCAGGAAATTGTGTACCTTTCCTGCGACCCATCGACACTAGCTCGCGACCTGGCAGTTTTGACCAACTCGGCCCGAAAGCCGAAAGAAATCACTACTCCGGCCGTCCGCTACGAAATCACTGAGATGCATATGTTTGATTTGTTCCCTCAAACCTTCCACATCGAAACGCTCGTGAGGTTGCGAAGAGCTCCATGAGGTTGCCGGCCCTTGCGATTGCCGCTGCATTTAGCTGCGGTATCGCAGTTGGCCTGCATCCGGCAGCCGAACGGAACGCATCCTCAGTCTTTCTCCTCGCTTCGTGTTTCATTACAACTGCAATACTCCTTTTTGCAGGATTTGTTCTCGAGCGGTTCGACCGCCTCGTTCCTGCCGCTGTCATTTCCCTGCTGAGCTGGGCTTCATTGGGATTTTTGAGCGCATGCGTCGCGGAGCAGCCGCGGCATCCAAGCCACATCGCGTCGCTCATTGAAGAAAACCGCATTCAATTGCAGACGCCATTGCGGTGGCATGGCCAGCTTCGCGATGAGCCTGCGAAGTTACCTTGGGGCACCGGGTACGAAATCGAATTGTCGGGAGTGGATTTCGAAGGCGAATTGCGCCCCATCGAAGGCGGTTTGCGAGTTAGCTTTGCATCCAGGCCAGATTCCGCAGCTTTGCCCGCATTACATGCAGGGGACCTCGTGGAAGTTCTGGCACAAGCCAGACGCCCGCAGGTTTTCCGGGATGAGGGCGCGTTTGATCGCCGGGCCTATCTGGCTCAGCAAGGCATCGATTTGCAGGCCACATTGAGGGCGCCGCAGCTCATAAAGCGAATTGGGACATCGCGGCCAACAGCCTCAACGCTTTTGGCGCGTGCTAGAAGCAGATTGCGGGATGAAGTCGACGAGCTCTGCGCTGGATCCCCACAGGTTGCTGGCGTCCTGCGGGCAATGCTGCTGGGTGACCGTAGTTTTGTGGATCGTTCGGAATCGGCTGACTTTCAGAAAACCGGCGCCTTTCATGTCTTGGTGATAGCCGGCCTGCATGTGGGAGCGATTGCGTTCGCGCTTTTCTGGCTGGGACGAAAACTGCGGCTCGCGCGCGGTTTGACAATGCTCCTCACACTGTTGCTGCTGTTTAGCTACGTGGCAGTTGTCGAACAGCGCCCACCGGTCCTTCGGGCGGCATTGATGGCAGCCATCGTTGTGCTCGGTGGCTTCTTTTCCCGCCGGCTTGAGCTTCTCAATTCGGCGGCACTAGCGGCCCTCTCACTTCTAATTTTCAAGCCGCTCGCGCTGCGGGATACGAGCTTTCAACTGACTTTCCTTGCGATCGGGTGCATTGCTGGGCTAGCAGTACCGTGGCTGGAAAAGACCATACAGCCTTACGCAAGAGCGCTAAGAGGCTGGCGTGACGTAACGCGGGACGGTTCGCATGAACCGAGGCCTACGCAATTTCGCATCGATCTCCGTGCTGCAGCAAATTGGGTTTCCAAACGCTTGCCGGTGCGACTGGGAAACGCGGCGGCTGATGTGGCAGCGAGTGGGTTGTCGCTCGCTTTCCGCGTTTGCGAATTGCTGGTGCTCACATTAGCGCTGCAAATCGGAATGCTGCCGCTGATGGCGAGCGATTTCCACCGCGTCTCCTTGTCAGCGCCATTGGTTAATCTCATGGCTGTGCCGATGATCGGAGTCCTGGTGCCGTCGGGATTTCTTACGTTGGCGACGGGTTTGGTTCTGCCCCCCGTAGGCAAGTTTCTTGCAACGCCGTTGGTTTGGTGCACTTCCCTGCTGACCCATCTAGTGGGGTGGTTCGCCAACTTTCCGAAGTGGAGTTACCGGATTCCCGGCCCGCCTTTTTGGCTTGTGCTCTCTTTCTTTGTCGTGGGAGTGCTCCTCGTGGCGGAGATGAGATTGAAACACCCCTGGCAGAAAGTACTTGTTTGTGGATTAAGTTTTGTTTGGGCACTCAGCGCGCTCATGATTGCGATCTATCCCTTCTCACCTCTATGGGGCAATGGGAAATTGGAGGTCAGCGTCTTGGATGTGGGGCAGGGGGATTCGCTGTTTGTCGTGTCGCCCGGAGGGAAGACTCTGTTGATCGACGGCGGAGGCGCGTTTAGTGGATATCCAGTGCGGGAGGAGAACTTTGGCATCGATCCGGGCGAAGAGGCGGTATCGCCATATTTGTGGTCGCGCGGGTTTCAGAGGCTGGACGTGGTTGCGCTGACGCATGCGCATCAAGACCATCTCGGCGGACTTACGGCAATCCTGGAAAATTTTCAGGTGGGTCAACTCTGGATCGGGCGAGAGGTTTCTTCCTTGGCACTTCGCCAATTGGAGGAACTCGCCAAAAAGAAGCGGATTCCGATTGGGCACGAGTTACGCGGAAAGTCTTTCAAGTGGGACGGAGTTGCGGGCCAGTTTCTATGGCCTGAAAACTCTCCGGAAGAGATAGCGCCCGAGGCGAAGAACGACGACTCTCTTGTTTTGAAACTACGGTACGGCCGCATAGTTTTTATGCTCCCGGGAGACGCCGAAAGATCTGCGGAACACCGGATTCTTGCTGAACACGGCGCGGAGTCTCTTCATTCCGATGTGCTAAAGGTGGGCCATCATGGTGGAAAGAATTCGACGACACAGGAGTTTCTCGACGCAGTGCAACCTAGTGTGGGAATCATCTCCGTTGGAGAGGCAAATTCTTACGGCCATCCAAACTTAGAACTTCTCGAACGGCTGACTGCGGCGGGAGTGCGAATTCTAAGGACGGACCGGGACGGCGCCGTGCATGTTTTGACCGACGGGCAAACTCTGCAAATTACTTGCTATGTGCCCTGTCCGCAGGCTCGAGAAGTCGACTCATCTCTACGAGCGGAGACGCGAAATCACAAGCAAGGCCGCGAGAAGCAATAAAAAGCCGAGCGCGGCCTGCCACTCATGGTTCTTTCGGTACTGCTCGAAGGAAAAGGTCCCTGAGGACTTCCCCACCAGTTTTGCCGCAGTGATGCGTGGAAAAAAGAGCGGAACGGCACGTGCATACTCCTCGAACTGCGCACCGTGGCGGGCAAGTAGTTCCTCTTCCTCCCGGCGCATCACAATGGAATAAAAAACCGCGAAATAAAGAACCAGGATAGAAGCGGAAAACCAAGAGTTCGTGGCGATCCCAGCCCCAAGTGCAAGAATGGCGCTGCCGAGATAAAGTGGATTCCGGGTGTGCGCGTATGGGCCGGTCGTAGTGAGCACTTCTTGCTTGTGGAGATAACCAGCTGCGTAGGCTCGCACGAACAAGCCAAGCAAACCCAAAATGCCACCGAGGAGTATGCTGCGCGGTGTCGGTCGCGCCAGAAAAAGTATGGCCACTGCCAGTGGGTAGCCCAAGCGAACGCGCCAGCGTACAAAAAAACCGCCGGCAGCGCTCATCGGCGCGCCTCGATTTGCTTGCGAACGGCTTCGAAGACTGTCGGGACATCGAGAGCTAGCAAGGAAGGATCAGGCTGGTCTCCGCGCCGGTGCGTGGTTTTCGCATCATGACTGCGCAACACAACCAACTTCTCACCACAGGTGCCCGGAGAGTACGGCCCATTGCGAGCGGGATCCGTAGGACCGAACAGCGCGGCCACGGGCGTACCCAACGCGACGCCAAGGTGCAAAGGCCCCGTGTCGCCGCCAACCACGCATCTTGCATTGCGAAGCAGTACCATGAGCTGCGCGAGCGACCCATTGTAAGCGATGGGGTCGGCATCGCCGCTCGCGGCTTTTACAGCAGCCGCGCAATTGTCTTCCCCAGGGCCATAGTTCACGACGCAGCGAAGACCGAGCTGCCTGCGAATCTGCTGACAGAGTTCGCCATAACGTTCCGGGGGCCAGCATTTCGACCGCCAGCCACCTGCCGGACTTAAGACCACGTATCGCTCAATGGAAGAACTTCGCAGAAGCTGCAACACAAAAGCTTCGTGAAGTGCGGACACCGATAGAAGGAACGGTGCGACTGCATTTCGAGCGCCCGCGCGTTGGGAAAGCTCTCCGTTCTGATCCGCGATATGCACGCGCTCGCAACGAACGCGATCGGTGTAGAGAATCGGGACTCCGAATTCGCGGATGGTCTGCGACGAGAACCCAATCCTCTGCCGCACTCCCGCAAAGAACGGGAGCATCGCGGACTTCCAAAGCCCCTGATAGTCGATTGCCGCCGTGAACTGCTGCTCGCGAATGCGGGAGATTATTTTGCGAACCGAGGCGGAGGAGCGCGATTCTACTTCCCAGATTTCCGAGGCCAACGGACTAGTACTAGCTTCCAGACTAGTCTTAATTAGACTAGTCTCAATTAGACTAGTCCAACGAGGGTGGGTGAGCCAGATAATTTTCGCTTTTGGAAAGGACTGGCGAAGCCCGGCCACCGCGGGAAATGTGTGAACGATGTCTCCGAGCGAGCCGAGACGCACAACAAGGAAGCTCGGCTCAGTCATGCGGTGCCCGGCGAACGGCATCGAGAAATGCCCGCGTCGAATGGTCTTTGGGATCGCCAACAATGGCCACACGAATCCCTAGCCGCGCCGCAGTCGCACGCTCGGGAACTGTCTCCGCCGTATAGTCTGTGCCCTTTGCGTGCACGTCCGGCTTCAATTCTTCGAGGAGTGGCTCTACAGTGGCCTCTGGAAAGAGTACGACGTAATCCACGCAGCGCAGGGCGGCGACGAGCGAAGCGCGAGCGTTTTCGTCCAAAATGGGGCGCCCCGGCCCCTTCAATCTGCAGACACTGGAATCAGCATTCACGGCAACCACCAAAACGTCGCCTTCGCGGCGCGCTCCCTCAAGATACCGGATGTGGCCGACATGCAGCGTATCAAAGCACCCATTCGCGAATACGACGCATTCTCCGCGTCGCTTATGTTCCGCGAGCTTGCGCTGCAGAGCGTCTCGCGCGAATACTTTTGACGCAGCCTGGCGCATGGCTCAGGAGGCCGCTCCGGAAACTTCGCTACGAATCGCGTCGAGAAGTTCTTGCCTCGAAACCGTGGCCGTGCCGCGCTTCATAACTACCAGACCACCCGCAATGTTAGCGATGTGCGCCGCTTCGAGCGGCGAGGCACCGCAAGCTAGCGCCAACGTGTAAGCGGCAAGCACGGTGTCGCCCGCGCCAGTGACGTCGACTGCCTGATCCGAGCCATGAATTGGAATGTGCGTGAGCCTGTCTTCCGGTTCAAAAAGGGCTGCGCCGTGGCGGCCCCGGGTCACGAGCAATGCTTGCAATTTCATATTCGAGAGCGTGGCGTGGCCGGCTCGCGCGAGTTCTTCCACATTCGTCCCGATGACTGTGCGATGTTCCGCCTCTAACTCCGCTTCGTTTGGTGTTGCTGAAGTAATTCCACAATTCGCGTAGCGATGCAATTGATAGCGGGCATCGAGCGTGACCGGAAACGCCTTTTTCCGTTTCGCCGTTGCCTGACGAACCAATTCAGGAGTTGCGACGCCGAACCCGTAGTCTGAAATCGCGAGCGCATCGGCGCGGCGCAAACTGCCATTGAGCTTCGCTTGGATTTTCTTCCGCACGCCGTCGGGCAGAGGAGGGTGTGGTTCGTAATCCACGCGAAGAACTTGTTGCGCCACCGTGTGAGCCCAGCCAGCGAGGAAGCGCGTTTTGGTCGGCGTGGCCCGGCCCTTCACGCACACAAGTCCGCTGATATCAACTCGATTCCGGCGAAAGTACTCGATAAGAGCTTCTCCCGCAGGATCGTCGCCGACTGTTGTAATAGGCAGAACTCGTGCACCGAGCGAAGCCAGATTGTTGGCAGCGTTCGCCCCACCGCCCGGAACAAGGACTGTCTCGCGATGCTTCAGGATCAACACCGGTGCTTCGCGTGACACTCGTGAAATTTCTCCGTAACGGAATTCATCCGCGACGAAATCTCCCAAAAGGACTATCGTCTTGCTGGGGAATTTCTCCACGCATTCGGCCAGGTCGCGCAGGTCCACCGATGCGGAGACAGCTTTCTTTGCGGATGGCCGCTTCATTTCGGTTGCCTCAATATCCAATCGACTGCTTCTGCTAAATCTTGCGCAACGAACTCTGGCCGAGCAGGCCACTTCGCTGCGTGCCAGGTCAACTCGCCCTCCCCATACCCGGTGCGAACCAAGATTCCTCTCGCACCAGCATTGCGCGCTAGCTCGATGTCAGAATAACGATCACCCACCACAGAAGAACGGCCCAAATCGAACGCATGTTCCCGTGCGGCGCGGTCCAGCATGCCAGTTTTTGGTTTGCGGCAGCTACAGTTGTCTTCGGAAGTGTGCGGGCAATAGTAGACTGCGTCGATGATCGCTCCGGCTTCCAAGAGCTGCCTCTTCATCATTCCATTCACTTCGTGGACGAGTGACTCCGGAAAATAACCGCGGCCAACGCCCGACTGGTTAGTGACAACCACTACCGGCCACCCAGCTTGGTTGAGCCGTCGGATCGCCGCCGCGACAAACGGGAAGATACGAAAACGGCTGGCGTGATTCAAGTAGCCAACTTCTTCCGCGATTGTGCCATCCCGATCCACAAATACTGCCGGACGCCGCGAGGAGCGCTCAGGCATGCTGCACCTTGATGGTGGGCAGCCACGCGTTTGCTGCAGCTTCAACCATGTCCACAGTGATTTTGGTCATGCAGCGATGATCGGTCGGACAACGGCGCAGGAAACACGGGCTGCAGTAAGGTTTTTCCTGCACGATCGTGCAATGCAGCGTAACCGGGGCCGTACCGAACGGATCGGTGGGACCAAACACTGCGACCACCGGCAATCCCACTGCTGCAGCGACGTGCATTGCCCCCGAATCATTTCCAATAAACAGGTGACATTGAGAGAGTAGCGCCGACAAATCGGCGATGGCGGTTTTCCCGGTGAGATCAATCGGCGGCGTACGCATCTCTGCAGCGATCATGTTCGAGACGGCCGCTTCTCCCGGTGTGCCAAACAAGATGACGTCCGCGTCCCGCTGCGACCGGAGCCGATTTGCGAGTTCGGCAAACCTCGCTGGCAGCCAGCATTTCGCCGAGCCATAGGACGCGCCTGCGCCGATCGCAACGCGCAACACCCCAGTTCGCGCACCGGCTTTTGTGAGGATCTGCTCAGCATTGCGGCGTCTTTCTTCGTCAACGCTTAACTGAATGAAAGACTCGTCCGGAAGAGCATCGGCCCAACCGGCACGCCGTAAAAGCTCGAGATAATAAAACTTCTCGTGCGCGGGGACTTCGCCTAGCTTAGGAACCGGGATGGCTTTGCTGAGGAGAATGCTGCGGCCATCACGCGCATACCCAATTCGCTCGGGGATGCCTGCTCTCCAGGCCAGCCATGCTGCATCAAATGCATTCTGAAACAGCAAAGCCAAATCGAATCTTTGCGCGCGGAGTTGTGCGGCCAGACGTTCGCGGCCAGAAATTCCAGCGTGCACGCCACTAGAATCGTACTCAATCAGTTCGTCGCAAATCTGCTGTTCACGGTAAATCTCCGCAACGTACGGGCGTGCGAGCACCGCGATATGCCCACTGGAAAACTTTTTGCGCACCTCGCGCAACGCCGGCAACGCCATGATCGCGTCCCCCACCCAATTTGGCGCTCGCACGAGAATTTTCATGCAGCCGCACCTGACCGGGAGGCAACCGTTTGATCGAGGACATTGCGAAAATCCGCTTCCGGGATCACTTCAAACTCGATCACGCAGATATACAAAGGAATCTCGCCGAAACGCTGCGAAGAGAGATTCTGTGCGTCCTTTTCGGTAGTGAGAACCGCATTCGCGGCAGCTTTCTTTGCCGCAAGATGAATCGATGAAACGTCCCGCGAGGTATAACGATGATGGTCTGGGAAAGTGGCCTGACCGCAAATGGCCAGGCCCCAATTGCGCAGATCGCAAAAGAATGCATGCGGATTCCCGAGGCCACAAAACGCGAAGAATGGGCCTACCCCGATTTCCCCCTTGGATCGCAAGTGAATGTCGCCACCAAAACGGCGAAAGCCAAGCAAGCGAGTGGCTGCCGCAAAGACGGGAAAATTGGAAAGCTTTCCGATCGCCTCAAGGGCGCCAGGCACGGTCTCGGCTCGCGTAAAGACGACAAGATTGGCCCTGGCCATGCTGGAAAGAGGTTCGCGCAAACGCCCAGCCGGCAACAACATTTCAGCATGCGGCGAGCGCGAAGTATCCATCAACAAGATGTCCAAATCTCGTGCAAGCTGCAAGTGCTGGAACCCGTCATCGAGGAGAAAAATGTCCACCGGTTGTTGCGCTTCGAGGCGCTGGCCCTCCGCAAAGCGATTTTTTCCAACGCCAAAAGAAACGCGCCCTTGGAGTCGAAATTTCATCAGTTCGATTTCGTCGCTCGTGCCCGTCTCGCCGCGGTAGCCGCGGCTGAGAATCGCCACGCGCTTCCCGTCAGCCAGGAATTTTTCCGCCAGCCAAATGACCATGGGTGTCTTTCCAGTTCCGCCGACTGTCAGATTACCCACGCTGACCACCGGAGCTTTCAGGCGCTTCTGCTTCAGCCATCCATTTTGATACAACCACACTCGTCCACGGACCGCCCAGCCATAGACCACGGACAATGGCCACAGCAAGACCTGTGCGATTCTCGGAAGCTTCATCGTGCCGCGCCGCCTAGATGCTTCCGGATTTCCGAAACCGCGCGGTCCGTGGCACCCCGCGAAGCCTCCACCAGGCGCCTCGCCGTTTCCTGCATCTGCTCCAGCCGGCTTGGTTCGCGAAATAGCTCAATCCACGCCACACCGACATCTTCCGGACTTTCCACTTGAATCGCGGCGCCTGCGGAAACGAACCGCGAAGCAATTTCAGCAAAATTCTCCATCGACGGACCGAATACAGGCACTTTCCCAAACGCGGCGGCCTCCAGGATGTTGTGCCCACCGGACGGAACCAACGAGCCCCCGATGAACGCACCATCCGCCAGCCGATAGATTGATGCCAGTTCGCCCACGCTATCTAGCAAGAGTACGGTCACGTCGTCGGGGATCGAGGAACCATTCAACGAACTATCTGCTTGCACTTGCGGCGGCTTTTGCGCCGGCCTCGGAATGGGTAATTGGGATCGCCGGATGAACTTGCGATGAGATTCATCGATGAACTCCGCCGCGGCGTCGAATTGCTCCGGTTTGCGCGGAGCTAAAACGAGCAGCGCGTTCCGGTATTCGCCTTGCAAGGTTCCAAATGCGATCAGCGCAAGCGGCTCCTCGGTCGCAACCACGCTCCCTGCGACAATCACAGGCGAGCGGCCGCTGCGTTTGACTTCCGCTTCGAGCCAGTTTCCCAACGGTGTCGGTGCCGGCAATTCCAGGTCGTACTTCAAATTGCCACTCACCAGCACTCGCTCGGCAGGCGCTCCCAGAGCGCGGATGCGATCGGCGTCTTTTTCACTCTGCATCAAGAAGGCGCCCGCATTAAACAAAGCACTTTTAAAGAACGGGCGCAGAAAAAAGCCAAACACTCCCAAGTGTTTTTGGTATCGCGCGAAGGAACGATCTGATATCCGCCCGCTGACGAAAACCACTGGGATCTTTCGGTTTCCCGCAATTTGCAGAAAATTCGGCCAAATCTCCGTCTCGACTACTACAACCAGGGCTGGCCTGACGGCGTCCAGGGCGCGACGTACGCAGAATCCCCAATCCAATGGAAAATAGATCATCGCGTCGGCAAAAGGGAGCCGCTCTCGAGCCAGCGCTTGGCCTGTCATGGTAGTCGTGGAAACAATAAGTGGCCTCTTCGGGTATTCTGCCTTCAGCCGTCGTGCGAGTGGGAGCGCGGAAAGCACTTCGCCAACACTCACAGCGTGAATCCAAATCGCCCCAGAATGGTACGAGGGAAGCTTGGTGAGCCCAGGGAAAGAAAGGCCGAGGCGCTCCTTGAGATTCGATAGATACTTGCCGTGCCGTAGGCCCTGCACCAGCCAGTATGGCGCCAGCACGAGGGCGGCAATGGCCAACAACAGGCTATAAATGAAATACACTAAGCGTGGCTCCGGTCTTTTCGCGCGTTACCGGCAAAACCGCGCGCGACGCAGGGCAACCCTGCGTATCCCCCTGGAATCGAAGGCGTCAAGATGCAGAAAGTTTATTATAACCCCATGCGAAAACTAATCCCGTTCTTCCCTTTTCTGGCGGCTGCACTACTGTGTGCCACCCGGGGAACCTCTCAGCAACCTGACTCTCTCAAGACTTCTTCTCTCGAGTCGCACGAGGGTATGACCATCACCGCCCGGCCCTGGACTGATCCCGCGCTGTATAAAGAAAAGTTCCACAAGAAATCTCCTTTTGCGGCGGGCATCGTTGCTCTTCAGGTGGCGTTTCGCAACGATTCCGAAGACAGTATGAAGGTCAACCTGGATCGCATACGCCTCAACATCACGATTTCGGAGGAGGAGCGCCAAGCCCTCGACTCGCTCACCTCGGAGCAAGCGGCCGATGTAATTCAAAATCCTGGCGCGAAGAATGTGACCACACGGAAGTTTCCTTTTCCCACGGGTGGTGGTCCAAAGGTCGGTCACGATAAAAAATGGGAAGAAATAGAAAAAGAGTTGCGCGAGGCGGGAGTGCAAAGCAGCGTGGTTGCGCCGCATTCAACCGTGCAAGGCCTGCTCTATTTCGACCTGCGGAATCAGCTCGATCTGCTCAGCACCGCCCACTTGTATATTCCAGAAGTCGTGGCGCTCGAAAAAAATCATGGACTTCTCTACTTTGAGATCGATCTGGGCCACCCCGGCGAACACTGACCAGGCATTACAAGCACTCTGGAAATCCCATTCGCAGCATCATAATTTCAATTTCGCATGAAGATTTGCGCGCGCCGTCTCGGTCGGCTACCATAATTCGAGCACAATTTTTTAGAAAACTGCGGAGCCATGCTGAATTTTCTCGATGAACTGAACCCCGAACAACGACAAGCCGTTCTTACGAAGGATGGCCCTGTTCTGATTCTCGCAGGCGCCGGCACCGGGAAGACTCGCGCCATCACCTACCGCATGGCAAACCTCATCGCCACGGGAGTGCCTGCCGAGGCCATCCTAGCCGTAACCTTCACCAACAAGGCCGCGGAAGAGATGCGCAATCGAGTGACGGACTTGCTTCTGCGCGCAGGAGTCCCTCCCACGCAGCCTTGGGTCTCCACGTTTCATTCCTTTTGCGCTCGGCTGCTCCGGCGTGAAGCTTCTGCCGCAGGCCTGCCGCGTGACTTCGCAATCTACGACGATGACGACCAAATTGCCGCTGTGAAGCTGGCCATGGCGAAGCTCCAGATCGATGCGGATGACCTGACACCTCGCAATATACTTAGCCAGATCAGTTACGCCAAAAATCATGGCAAGACTCCCGAGCAGGTCCGCGCTGAAGCGTTTAGCCAAGACGGACGCAAGACCGCCGACGTGTTCAGTGCCTATGAAAAGCTCTTACACGAAAGCAAGGCCGTAGACTTCGACGACTTACTACTTCGTTCCGCGCGTTTGTTACGCGATTCACCGGTCACGCGCCAGAAGTGGCAGTCATTCTTCCAATACATCCACGTGGACGAATATCAGGATACGAACCGCGTTCAGTACGATTTGCTGCGGCTGCTCACAGGACCAAAGCAAAACGTTTGCGTCGTCGGAGACGAAGACCAGTCCATCTACGGATGGCGAGGGGCGGATCTCTCGATTTTGTTGAATTTTTCACGCGATTTCCCGAATGCGCGTGTCATCAAACTGGAGCGCAACTACCGTTCCACACAGAATATTCTTGATGCCGCTGGCGCCGTCGTTGCCAACAATCCGGAGCGGTTGGGCAAGTCGCTGAGCGCAGAAAAGGGCGAGGGGATAAATCTCAAGTATTTCGAGGCGCGAGATGCCCAGGCAGAAGCAGAATTCGTGGCGGGCGAACTGGAACGCATCCAAAATGACGACTCGGATCAGACCTGTGCCGTCGAATACCGCACCAATTTCCAGTCTCGCGCTTTTGAGGAGGTCTTCCGTCGCCGTGGCCTTCGTTACAAACTGGTCGGCGGCTTCAGCTTCTACAACCGCGCGGAAGTCAAAGACGTTTTAGCCTACGTTCGCTTAGCCATGCACCCGGAAGACGACATCTCGCTCCAGCGCGTCTTGAATGTCCCGCCACGCGGCATCGGTAAAACCACCGTGGATACTCTTCGCGAAACCGCTCGAGTTGACGGTTCTGCGCTGTGGGCAGCAATTGAAAAGCTCGTCGCTGGTGCGTCGACAGGCCGCGCTATCGCGCCGCTTCGTGCTTTCCAACAACTAATCCGCAAACTTCAGGAAGCTCTCTCCTCTAAAGAGCCTGCGGATTTCTTGCGTGCGGTACTCGAAGAGACTGGCTATATGGATATGCTGAAAGATCGCAACACACCTGAAGATGTGGCCAGGATCGAAAACCTCGAAGAACTCACTCGTGCCGTTGCCGAGAGCATGGAGGCTGGCGAGACTTTTGCCGATTTCCTAGATGCGGCGGCCCTGGTGAGCGACGCCGATCAATACGACAGCAAACAACACGTCACTCTGATCACTCTCCATAGCACGAAGGGGCTCGAATTCGATCACGTTTTTCTCACGGGTATGGAAGATGGCATTTGCCCTCACAGCCGCTCAACCAACGAAGACAAAGGAATCGAAGAAGAGCGCCGGCTCGTTTACGTGGGCATGACGCGCGCCCGTAAATCCCTGACTCTGACGCGTGCGTTATACCGCCGCGTCTTCGGTAACGAGCAGCAGTTGCGTGCTTCCCTTCCTTCGCGCTTTCTCGCGGAAATTCCCGGTCACCTCGTCGAGACCGCGCGCGGCTCCATGGCGGAAATTGGCGAAACACGCCGTTATGAACCGGATCCCGAGTATTCTTACTCTCCCGAAGAATTCCTTCGCCGCGTACGTGGCGAACAAAAACCCGCCGCGGCTCCCCGGCGATCAGCCACCGCAAGCTCCTTTTCCCGGCCTGCGGCCAAACGGGGCGGCGACGCAAATCCCATGCTTGGACGGAAAGTGCGTCATCCAAGTTATGGAGTCGGCACGATCGTCGGCGTCGAAGGAGACGATGACGACCGCCGCGTCTCCGTGAGCTTTCCCGGGCGCGGCACCAAGAAGTTCATCGAGCGTTACGCCCAGCTCGAACAGGCCTGACGGACGCGGCAACTGCTAGAAACGCTGGGCCACCAATTTGTTGCGCCGCGGACCTTCTCGGGGTACATTGAGGCTCGCTCTTACTCCTCAATACAGCATCGGGCGATGAAACTCCGCCGGTTCTCCCGGCCGAGATCGGAGAAGATGAGTGGGATCACAACTCTTCCGCTGCAAAGACATTGACCAGCTGATTTCCGATTCAGAAAACCCCGAAAAGCGCCTAAAGAAAACACTCGGTTGGGTCACGCTTACAGCGCTCGGTATTGGAGCCATCATTGGGACAGGCATTTTCGTGCTCACCGGCACCGCCGCGGCCGGAGAAGAAGTCCAGTATCCCTCGATTCTGAAGGCTCCAGTCCTGGACGTCCTATTTCACGGGATGCACGCCACTGGAATCAGCGGCCGCCCTGGCGCAGGCCCCGCAATCGCTCTATCGTTTTTCCTCGTGGCCGTCGTCTGTGGGTTTGCCGGACTCTGTTACGCGGAATTGGCTTCGATGATTCCCATTGCCGGCAGCGCTTATACGTACACGTATGCGACTCTCGGCGAGCTGGTCGCTTGGATTATCGGCTGGGATTTGATCCTCGAGTACGCCGTCTCCAACATGGCAGTGGCCGTCGGCTTTTCTGCATACATCGACAGCCTCCTGGAAACCTTTGGAATTCACCTTCCTGTCGCATTAAGCACTCCTGCATACACACCGGCAACCGGCTGGGCGCCGCACTTCAACCTTGTCGGCTTTTTGATTGTGATGCTGCTGACGATTTTGCTCGTCCTGGGCATCCGAGAGTCCGCTGGCGCGAATACCGTCATGGTCGGCATCAAGCTAATCGCCATTTTTCTCTTCATCTTGTTTGCGTCGAAGTACATCAAGCCAATCAATTGGCACCCCTTCATGCCCAACGGCTGGCAAGGTGTTTTGACCGGCGGCGCTATTGTGTTCTTCAGCTATATCGGATTCGATTCCGTCTCGACAGCGGCAGAAGAATGCAAGAACCCCAAGCGCGACCTCCCTATGGGCATCATGGCGTCGCTGCTCATTTGCGCTGCGCTTTACGTCGGCGTTGCGGTTGTTCTGACTGGCATACAGCCCTTTCACATCTTCAAAGGCGACGCCGCGCCCGTCGCAACGGCGTTGCACAACATCGGCCTAGACCGCCTTCAGCAATGGGTGACCGTCGGCGCTTTGATGGGCATGATTTCTTCCCTTCTCGTCTACCAGCTTGGCCAGGCCCGCGTCTGGTTCGCGATGTCTCGCGACGGCCTTCTCCCCGGCGCTTTCTCGAAAGTGCACAAGCGGTTCCGCACCCCGCACGTAGCCACCTGGGTCGCAGGAATCTTTGTCGGGATTCCCGCGGGCATCTTTGATATTGGAACTCTGGCGGATCTTTCCAACATCGGGACGCTGTTTGCCTTCTTGCTTGTCGCTATCGCTGTTCTGATCTTGCGGAAGTCCCAGCCCGACCGGCCACGCGGTTTTCGGGTTCCGCTTGTGCCTTACTTGCCGGTTCTTTCGGTTCTCACCTGCCTCTTGCTTATGGCCAGCTTGACGCTGGAAAATTGGATTCGCTTCTTTGTGTGGCTGGCA
Organism: Candidatus Acidiferrum sp.; assembly: GCA_035623215.1. Taxonomy (GTDB): domain Bacteria; phylum Acidobacteriota; class Terriglobia; order Acidiferrales; family UBA7541; genus Acidiferrum. The sequence goes on along the minus strand of DASPTW010000026.1, from coordinate 28,395 downwards.
ATCGGTCTGGTCATTTACTTCCTGTATAGCCGCAAGCGGAGCGCTTTGGCAGTAACCGCAGCGGACTGAGGAAGTCACAGCATGAATAGGAAGCTTCCAAAGACGCTGTCCCCACGCGCAATCATTTTGTGCGCGACAGTGGCTCTGCTGGCCTTTCCGCGTTGCGCTCAAGCCTGGGGCCGCAATGGGCAGCGCCTGATCGTAAACAAAGCCGTCGATACGCTCGCTACTCTTCCTCCCGAGTTCCGTGGCTTCTTCGAATCAAACCGCGCGCTGCTAGTACAACATGTGACTGATCCGCTCGATTCCGTCGCAAAAACCCCTGCCGAGCGCCGCAATCATTTCATCGCCCTCGACAAATACGGCCGTTTTCCGTTTGGTGCGCTTCCCCGCGACTACAAGGCCGCTCTCACGAAGTTTGGGAAACCCAGGCTGGATGCAAACGGTCTTCTTCCTTGGCAGGTGGGCGTCTACAGCGAAAAGCTCACTGAAGCTTTGAAGGCCGGCAAATGGGAAGAAGTGCGGCTGGATGCGGCTATCCTCGCGAATTATGTTGCGGAAACACACGATCCTTTCAACACTACAGATAACTTTGACGGCCACCTCAGTGGCCAGACGGGAATTCAGGACCGGTTCGGTTCCACGCTCATTGAGCGCTACGCCTCGTTTTTCCCCATGCGTCCGAACGATGCCGCATTCATTAGCGATCCGACGGACTACGCCTTTGAAGCCTGTCTGCGGTCTCACAGTTGGCTCGAAAACATTCTAGTTGCGGACCGCAGTGCTCTGCGCGGCGAAAATTCCTATACCGACGAGTATTACGACCGCTTTTACAATCAGGCAGCCGCCATATTGATTCGGCAACTCTCCGACGCTGCCACGGACGTCGGCTCGTATTGGCTCACGGCTTGGAACAACGCCGGTCGGCCCGCCTTGCCGCACTGATCGCCTCCGGATGAAACCGCCTCCGCTTTCTCCGCGCATCGCCTCTCTCCCGAAAGCGGAACTGCATTTACATCTCGAAGGCTCTATCACTCCTGCGACAATCTGTGCTCTCGCAGCCTGTCACGGTATCGCTTTGGCCGAGGAAGAAGTGCGCCAACGGTACGCTTACAGCAACTTTCCGGGGTTCATCGAGGCCTTCAAGTGGGTCACGTCATTCTTGCGTGAGCCTCGCGACTATGCCCTAGTCGCCGAGAATCTTGCGGAACAACTGCTCGCGCAAAAAGTCGCTTATGCGGAAGTAACTTTGTCCGTTGGCATAATGCTGCTGAGAAAGCAGCAGCCCCAAGCGAATTTTGAAGCCGTGCTTCGCGCCACCGAGCCATTCGAACGCCGCGGCCTCCGCTTCCGCTGGATCTTTGATGCCGTCCGGCAATTCGGCCCGGAAGCCGCCATGGCCGTTGTCGAATCCGCAAAAGAATGCAATTCCAGTGCGATTGTAGCCTTTGGCATTGGTGGCGACGAAATGAGTGTTGCCACTAAGGATTTTCGCCCCGTCTACGATCGCGCTCGCGAACTTGGATTCCATGCCCTAATTCACGCCGGCGAAATTGGCGGCCCGGACAAAATTCGTGAAGCCATTGAACTCCTTGGAGCGGAGCGAATCGGTCACGGCATTGCGGCCATTCACGATCCCGCTTTAATGGAGCTTCTCGCGGAGCGGAAAATTCCTCTCGAAATCTGTCCTGGCAGCAATCTCAAAACCGGCGCTCTCGCCCGGCAACTCCGCCGCGAAAGTGCTCGCATCGAAGATCATCCCTTGCCGGTACTCTTCCGCCGCGGCATTCCGGTTGTGCTCTCTACCGACGACCCGGCCATGTTTCACACGACTCTCGAAGAGGAATATTCCAACGCTTCGCGCATGGGTTTGCAGGAAGAGGAGCTTGAGCGCATTGTCCAAATGAGCTTCGATCACGCCTTCGTTCCCATTTCAGGCAAGGCCGGTGCATGAGGCACCGTGCCGCAATGTTATACTGTCGCCATGAAAGCACATGTCTGGGTAATGCCAAAGCGAACTGTTCTTGATCCTCAAGGGCAAACGATACAGCACGCTCTTTCCGGTCTGGGCTACGGCGCAGTGAAAGATGTTCGCCAGGGAAAATTCTTTGTTCTGGACTTCAATGGCTGGAGCCGCGACGAAGCACAGCAACAACTTGAGCGCATCTCGAAAGAAGTCCTTACGAATCCAGTCATAGAAGAATATCGTTTTGAAATCGTGGACTGAGAAGCTTCCCTCATGAAAAATTCGCCCTCGCTCCCTGGAAGACCCGTTTATTTATCGGCTGGCTTAATTCTGTTCTCCATTGTCGCGCTGCTTTCGGCCGCAGGCTGCAGTCAAAGTGGCCACACTTCCGACCCACGCCTGCGCCAGATTGACGAAATGCTCGATTCTCAGTTGCCCGCGGGCACACCCAAACCACGCGTAATCCTTTATCTGAACTCGCAAGGCTTTCCGATTGAAAATGCCGCGGACCCCAAAACCATTACGGCCACGATCCACCACGTCGATACGGAAACGCTGAAGCCGATTACCGCCAGCGTGACGTTTCATTTTGATCCTCAGGACAGGCTAACGACTTACGAACTGACAGCACGATAGTCCGCTACCTCAGTATCCGTTTTCGCGCCACGCAACCACGAATTTAGGTGGAAACCCAAAGGGCGTGCTACGCTGCTAGAAAATAACTTGGAGACCCTTCCATGTGTGGAATTGTCGGCTATATCGGGCCCAAGAAAGTTGTCCCCGTCGTCATCGAGGGCCTTCGCAAACTTGAGTACCGCGGCTATGATTCCGCAGGCATTGCCGTAGTCAACGGTTCCGGCAAACTTGAAATCCGTCGCGCTCCCGGAAAGCTTCGCAACCTCGAAGAAATCATCGGAAACTCTCCCCTCGAAGGTACCTATGGCATCGGCCACACCCGCTGGGCCACTCACGGCCGGCCGACGGAAGAAAACGCTCATCCGCACCGCGACTGCACCGGACAAATCGTTGTCGTCCACAACGGAATCATCGAAAACTACCTCGAACTCAAGGAAAAGCTGCAAAAAGAAGGTCACAAATTCGCAACAGAAACCGACACAGAAATCGTCGCTCATCTGGTCGAAAAAAACTCTCAGGGAGGCGTTCCGCTTGAGGAAGCGGTCCGCCGGTCGTTGAAAGAACTCCGGGGCATCTACGCCCTTGTTTTTCTTTCAGCGCGCGATCCCCAGAAAATCGTCGCGGCCCGGCTTGGCCCTCCTTCTGTCATCGGCCTGGGCGAAGGTGAATATTTCGTCGCCAGCGACATTCCGGCCCTTCTCCAGCACACCCGCGAAATTTTCTTTCTCGCAGATGGTGACATCGCTGTCCTCACCGCCCAAGGCGTGCGCGTCATGGACCACGACGGCAGCCCCGTCCAGCGTCCCGCGCATCACGTGGCCTGGGACCCCATCATGGCGGAAAAAGGCGGCTATAAGCATTTCATGCAGAAGGAAATTTTTGAGCAGCCGCGCGCCGTTCGCGACACGCTTCTCGGCCGCATTTCCCAAGATACGGGCAAAGTCTTCCTCGACGAAATGCAAATCACCGAAAAGCAGTTTCGCGAGTTTGACCAGGTTCGCATCGTCGCTTGCGGCACGAGCTGGCACGCCGGTCTCGCCGCAAAGTTCATGATCGAGCGCCTGGCCCGCCTGCCCGTCGAAGTCGACTACGGCAGCGAATTCCGCTACCGCGATCCCATCATCGATTCGAAGACACTGACCGTCTGCATCAGCCAATCTGGGGAAACTGCCGACACCTTGGCTGCGCAGCGCGAAGCTAAGCTCAAAGGCTCACCGACGCTGGCAATCTGCAACGTCATCGGCTCGATGGTTACGCGGGAGGCCCTTGGCACTATTCCCACCCATGCTGGTCCGGAGATCGGAGTCGCGTCCACGAAGGCGTTCACAGCCCAACTCACTGCGCTGCTTCTGCTTGCTTCCTACCTCGGCCAGGTCCGCGGAAAACTCTCCAAGGATGCAGCCCGCAACCTCATGCTCGAATTCACACGCATCCCCCACAAAATGGAAATGATTCTTCAAGCCGACGAATCCGGCTTCTACGAATCTCTTGCCCGCCAATTTTTCCGCTTTACCGATTTTCTCTACCTTGGCCGCGGCATCCACTACCCTATCGCCCTTGAAGGCGCTCTCAAGCTCAAGGAAATCTCCTACATTCACGCCGAAGGCTATCCCGCGGGCGAAATGAAACACGGCCCCAACGCACTGATTGACGAAAATCTGCCGGTCGTCGTTCTTGCCACGCGCGATGACAACGATCCTGAGTCGGTCACTCGCTACGAAAAAAGCGTTTCCAACATACAAGAAGTAAAGGCGCGCGACGGCATTGTCATCACCATTGCCACTGAAAAAGATCAACTCGCGCGCAAGGTTTCCGACCACATCATCGAGCTGCCTCCCGCTCCGGAAATCCTCGCGCCGCTTCTTGAAATCATTCCGCTGCAACTGCTCGCCTATCACATCGCTGTGCGCCGCGGCTGCGACGTCGACCAGCCGCGCAATCTCGCGAAGTCCGTCACCGTCGAGTAGCACAGCCGTTTTTCGGCTAATATAAATACATGTTTCGCCGTTTTTGCTTAGGGCCTGCTTCCCTCCTCTTCCTAATGGCCGTTGCGGCAATCGCTGTCTCTGCGCAATCTCCGGACAATCAAACTGCGGCGCTGCGTGAAGTTCATGCAGATGGCCAAAAGCTTTTATCCGAAGAGCAGGTGGTCGCCCTCACCGGCCTTGTCGTCGGCTCTCAGGTAGGGCGCGCCGATCTTCAAACTGCCGCGGACAAGCTTGTTCAATCGGGCCTCTTCGCTAAAGTCAGCTACAACTTTCAGACGCGTACCGGCGTCATCGCGAACTATCATGTCCAGGAAGCTCCTCGCATCCCCGCCTACTTCGACAACATTCCGTGGTTTGCCGACTCGGAGCTTGCTGACGCTATCCGCAAAAAGCTTCCCTTCTTTGATGGAACTCTTCCCGAGGGCGGCTCGGTCGTCGATCAAGCGGCCGACGCAATCAAAGAGCTAATTGCCTCGCACAACTTGCAGGTCACTCTCGAACACTCTGTGACTGGCAATCCGCTTGGGGAAGGCAACGTCCAGCAATTCCATGTGGAGGGCGCGGAGCTTCACATCGCGATCATCCAATTCGGCGATCCTTCTCTTTCTTCCTCCAAAGTCGTCCAGCAACACCTCTCCGAAATCTTAGGCAAACCTTATTCCCGCATAGCCATCGATTTTTTTCTAACCGAAGCGATTCGCCCCGTCTACTTGCAGCAGGGCTACTTGCACGCCAAGCTCGGCCCGCCGGAAATTCGCTTGAGTGGCCCTCCGACTAAAAAGCTACCGCAACAAATTCCCGTCTTCGTGCCCATAACCCCTGGCTCGGTCTACCATTGGAAGGAAGTCCATTGGACAGGAAATGTCGTCTTGTCGGAGTTCACTCTAAACGGCCTAGTGGCTCTTAAACCCGGTGACGTTGCCAACGGCCTGCAAGTCGAAGCAGGCTGGGACCGCATTCGCGAAGAGTGCGCCCGTCACGGCTATCTTGACGCCAAACTCGATCCCGTGGCCTCCTTTGACGAAACAGCGCACACCATCTCCTACACCGTAACGGTTCAGGAGGGTCTACAATATCGCTTCGGCAAAATGATTCTGACCGGCATCTCTCCTGCCGCCGAACGGAAGCTCCGCGCAGCCTGGCCTATTGCTCCTGGTGACATCTTCGACAAAATCAAATACGAGGAAATTCTGACCAAGCTGAAGCTCCATCAAGCCCAGATCTTCGGTGAACTTCCCCTTCATTACGACAACGTTGGGCACTGGCTCCAAACCGACCCTGAAAAAGCCACTGTGGATGTCCTTCTGGATTTCAAGTGAGTTCCTCCGCTGCAACTGCGCATCATTGGTTCGCTCTGCGCTATACTCTCCGCTAACATGAGTAACCTGATTCAGCTGCGGGTCACAGAAAACTCCCCGGTCCGTTTGGAGGAAAAAGAGCGGACCTTGCTTTCGCGTCTTAAGCATCTCCCCTCGCTTATCGTCGCTCTCTCGGGAGGTGCTGACTCGGCGTATCTCGCGTGGGCCGCCGACCGCGCTCTCGGCCATCGGGCTTTGTCCGTCACTGCGCTTTCTCCCAGTTTCTCTTCTCACGACAAACAAATGGTCGAGGGATTCGTCGCCAGGTTCACTTTGCGCCATGAATTCATCGAGACGCAAGAACTGGAAAATCCTTCTTACCGCGCCAACGGCCCGGACCGCTGTTATTTCTGCAAAGACGAGTTGTTCTCCGTTCTGGACCGTCTGGCTGCAGCGGGAGGTTTTGCCGCTGTCGCGTACGGCGTAAACGCCGACGATACGCTCGATTTTCGTCCGGGTCATCGTGCTGCCTCCGAACACCAAGTCCTCGCGCCCTTGCTCGATGCCGGCCTCATCAAGGTCGAGATCCGCGAACTGTCTCGTCGCGCCAGCCTTCCAACCTGGGATCGTCCAGCCTCCGCTTGCCTCGCTTCTCGCTTGCCGTACGGCACCGAAGTCACTCCCGAACGGCTCGCACTTGTCGAGCGCGGCGAAGCCGCTTTGCGCGAACTGGGATTCCGTCAATTCCGTGTACGCCTTCACGAAAATCTCGCCCGCGTCGAAATCGCGCCGGACGAAATGCCTCGCGCTTTTTCTCCTCCAATGGCGACACTCATTGCGCAGCGACTAAAATCCGCCGGCTTCGCTTACGTCACGTTGGATCTTCAAGGCTATCGCCAAGGTTCGCTCAATGAGACCTTGGCACCCTCTTTGCCGCAATCCGGCAAGGCGGCTGCGGGAACATAATTCCCTGTTTTTGCGTAGTCGTAATTAGGAAGGTGAAATCGCAGTCGACGGCTCGTTTGGAGGAGGAATGATTCGCTACCGCAATCTCGGCAAGTCTTTAGTGCTTCTTGTGGCCGTGACTGCCTTTGCGGGATGCGCTACCGGGCCGGCGGTCCGCGGCGGTTTCGACCGCGATTACAATGTGACCGGACCTCTTCGCATCGAGCTCAACAACGCCGCGGGCGACGTGAATATCACCGGCAGCACGGACGGCAAAGTACACGTTCACGGCGACGTGCGCGCCTCCGGCATGGGCTTCGACAATCCGCAAAAGCGCCTCGACGACACTCTCGCCAATCCTCCCGTCGAGCAGCGCGGCGACACTATTGCCATCGGCAAAGATTTCTCGCACGTGCGCAACATTTCCATCTCCTACACCATTCAGGTCCCGCATGACACGGAAGTCAACACTTCCGTTGCTTCCGGCGCTCAGACCATTCGCAACGTCCGCGGCCCTGTCAAACTTAAAGCGGCCTCCGGCACGATTCGCGTCGAACACATCGATCGCGATGCTCAACTTTCTACGGCTAGCGGCTCCGTTTCTGCCAGTGACATCGGTACCGATGTTCGCGTTTCCAGTGCTTCAGGCAGCGTCGCTGTTTCGAATGTGAAGGGCGATGTGCAGGTCAACGCCATTGCCGGCACCATTCGTGTGACCCAACCAGGGGGCCGCGTGAATGCTGACACGACCAGCGGCGAGGTGGAGATTCGCGGTGCTTCCAGCGACGTAAAAGCGGACGCTGCCTCGGGCCGCGTCTTCGTTCAGGGGAATCCCTCCGGCAACAGTTATTGGGAGCTGAAGACCGTTTCCGGCGGAGTGCAGTTTAGCGTTCCGTCATCTGCAAATTTTCATCTTTCGGCAGAGGCCGTCTCAGGAGAAATCCGCGCCGACATCCCCATCGTGATCGAAGAACAGGGCAAGCATTCGCTCCGCGCTCACGTGGGCAGCGGCGGTGGCCGCGTCGAAGTCCACACCGTTTCTGGCGAAATCCGGGTCAGCGGCCCGAGCTAAGTCTGTCGGGTCCCTTCCTAGACCTTCCAATCTGGCACCAGCTTCGCTTCTTTCCCGATGGCGACATTTCCTTTCGTTACGCTTAAAATCTTCACCCATGGTGCTTCACCGCTCTTCTCTTGGTGCAATCTCTGTCCTTCTCCTGGCGGCCTTTTCGTCTCCGGCTCGCGCCCAAACCGATGTTCAACCCCAGGGAAGCCAGCAGCCTCCTGCCCAAACTCCCAAATCCGGCTCTTCAAAGTCCCCGCAAATGGCCAAACCACCCTCCCCCGAAGAGGAACTTCAGATGGCTTTGAGCGATGCGGGAAACGATCGCGCCTCTCTGGTTCGCAATCTCGAAGACTATTTGAAGAAATATCCTGCCTCTCCCCAGCGTTCTCAGATTTACCGTGCGCTCGTGGAAGCGAGTTTGCAGTTGAAAGATTCCGCGCGCGCTGCCGACTACGCGGAGCGCATTGTTTCCCTCAATCCCGAAGATGTCTCCATCACCATCCTCGCGATTCAGCTCCTCGAGCAGCAGGGCGACGAAGCTGGCCTCCGGCGTGCCGTCAGCTATTCTGGCCGCGTCCTCACTATGGTCGAGGGCACCTCTCCCAGCGAAAAATCACCGCGCATCTCTACGGAGGAATGGGCTCAACAAAAAAAACGCGACCGCATGTCCGTGCTGGCCCTGCGCGGAAGGTTAGAACTGAAGTTGAAAGATACTTCGGCGGCTCAACAGGACTTCACAGCGAGTTACGCGATTTTGCCAAGCGCCAACGCCGCCGAACAGCTTGGCGAAATCGCCGAATTAAACAAAGACTTGAACACCGCCATCCAGCAATACGCCCGCGCGTTTGCATTGTCGGAATCCGTCAATGGCAACACCGGGCGCCGCGACATTCGCAGGAAACTCGGCAATGTCTGGCGCCTCGCTCACGGTTCTGAAAACGGTCTGGGCGAGTATCTGCTTCAGACTTTTGATGACGTCGCCAAATCCGCCGCGCCGGCCGCCGTTCGGCGGAATGCAGGCATCCACGAGTTTTCCGACTTTGTTTTACGCAAAGCCCTCGACGGCACGCCCTATCCTTTGAAAGACACCAAAGGCAAAGTTGTGGTAGTAAATTTCTGGGCCACTTGGTGTGGTCCTTGCCACGCTCTTGAGCCACTTTTTGCTCGAGTCGCCGCGGAATTCCAGGCGACCGCAGGAGCGCTCTTCCTGTCCGTAAACTGCGACGAAGATGAAACTCTGGTCGGTCCTTACCTGCAGAAAGCCAAACCCCATACCGAAGTTGTGTACGCCGACGGCCTCGACCGGCTTTTCTCGGTTGATTCTTTCCCCACCGTCATTGTCGTGGGCCGCGACGGCAAAATTGCCTTTCGTTCAAACGGCTTTGAGCCTGACACCTTCGAGCATGACCTTTCCGCGGCTGTCCAACGTGCTCTCCCCAATCCGCCGCCCGCTCAGTGATTTTCTGCTCCGCTACGGAGTGAGATCGGCGTTGTAGTTGTCCACGAATTCGACGAAATCATCTACTTCCGCCATGTCTTTTCCCACGAATCGAATCGTGTGCGAATCCACCCGTTGCACCGCCCGCAAGTAGCTCAAGATTTCCGCTGGCGTGTAGTTCTTGAACGTCAATTCCAGCGTAATCGGCGTCTTCAACACATACGGTTTGAATTCGGGCAACCGGTGCAGCGCGGCTCTCACTCCCGCTGCGATTCTCTCGCAGGAAGCCTCCGGCGTGATGGTTTCTGCAGAATGAAACCCAAGCGACTTCTTCGTTTCCGCAATCTCGATATTTCCCAGACGCGCCTTCAGTTCTTGCGTCGCCGCATCGTCTCCCGACGCAAACACTACTGGCACTCCCAACGCCCCAGCATACGCGGCGTTGAACTCTCCCTCGGTTACCGCGTTCCCATTGAGCGCAACCAGCGCCAGATGCGCGCTCGAAAAGGTGTGCGCGCGCACTCCCTTTGGATTCGTCGTCGAGGCGTGATAACCGACAAACAGCGCCGCGTCAAACGTGGAATCGATTCCCGCCATCATTCCTCCATGGCGAGGCCACGCGCGCACGATTTGTGCGTCCTTTGGAAATTGCTCGATGAGCAGATTCTCCCCATTTCCATGAGAATCGCTCACGACAATTTCGCTAGCCCCGGCTTCCTTTGCCGCTTGCACCGCCGCCAGCGTCTCATTGGTCATAAACCGCCGGAAGCGTTCGTATTCAAATCCCGACGGGACCAGTTGATCCGCTGTGACCACGCCCGCGACGCCTTCCATATCCACGGAAATGTAAATCTTCAGCTTCTTGGCGGGCGTCGCGGGAGCTTGCGGCCACCCCGGGGCCGCAAAAATCATGTTTGCGATCAGCAGAGTCAGAAACACACGGCTGCTCCTCCTCGAGAAATTCATGGACACTCCTCTCGGTCTCAAGGGACTGAAACTTTTGTGAGGAAGGAGTCTATCAGTTTCGTGCAGCCGACGCCGTCGGAAATGCCAGCGCCACGTCCCGCGCTGCGAGGATGGTATTGACGTGAATTCGAACGGTGTCTTCCACGCGGCGCGCGTATCCCCCTGCCAGCGTCGTCACGACAGGGATTCCGCGGCGCCGCGCTTCTTCAAACACTTCCTGATCGCGCCGTTTTAGGCCTTCCTTCGTCAACGCCAGCCCTCCAAGCTGATCTTCGCAATACGGATCGGCGCCTCCAACATAGAAGAGAATCTCCGGTTGAAACTCATCCAGTGCCCGCCGCACCGCGGGCAGCAAAGCCCCGAGATACTCCTCATCTTCAACACCGTCTTCCATGTTCAGGTCTACGCTCGAAGCCGGCTTGTGCGCGGGATAGTTGTTCTCCTGATGGATGGAAAGCGTGAACACCGTGGGATCGTTTCGAAAGATAGCCGCCGTGCCGTTTCCGTGGTGCACGTCTGTATCCACTACAATCGCTTTCTTCACCGCGCCGTCCGCCTGTAGCTTTCGAATCCCCACGGCAACGTCATGAATCGCGCAAAATCCTTCGCCGTGCCCCGGATACGCGTGATGAAACCCTCCGCTGAGATTCGAACCGAACCCGTCACGCAAAGCCGATTGGGCTGCCAAAATTGTTCCGCCTGCCGCCAGCCAGACTGCCTCAACCAATTCCGGTGAGTACGGAACTTCCAGCTTCATCACGTCGCTCGCCGTGAGCGTGCCCGTCTTCAACTTGCGCACCCACTCGCGTGTGTGCACTCGCAAAATGTCCTCATCGCTCGCCGCGCCTGGCCGCAGAAAATCTTCTTCGGTCGCAAGGCCTTCGCGCAAAAGCATTTCGTAAATGAGCTTGAATTTTTGCGAAGGAAAAACGTGCGGGCCCAGATTCAAATCGTAGCACTCGTGGTAAACCAATTTGAATGGAAGCATAGTGTCCAGTGAAAACCAATTTCCGGTAGGAAACTCTTCCGTAGCGGCGCGGCCCGCTGGGCCCAATCTCGGCACGCTACGTCCCAAAACCAAAAACACTCTTGCTTCGACTTTTAACTTTCAACTCTTCGACTTTGACGGTGAACTGTCAACTGTCGGATGTGAACTTCTCTAATTCTCGCGCTGCAAAATAAAATCCGGTAACGTGGCCAGCGCCCGCGCGTACTCCGAATTTGAATGTCCATTCAAGCAGGTCTTGGCGCGCTGCGCGTAATCCTGAGCAAGGTTCCGCGCCCGGACAAGCGCGCCGGAGTCCTGCACCAATGACACAATCGTTTCCGGCCGCACCGACTTGAATTCCTGTTCTGCCAGCACTCGCGCCACGAGTTCCCGAGCTTCCCGGTGCCCGTTCTCCATAGCATAAATAAGTGGCAGGGTCACTTTCCCTTCAATTAAATCGCTCAATACGGGCTTCCCAAGTTGCTCCGCCGAAGCCGTAAAATCCAGAAGATCATCGACAAGTTGAAACGCCAGCCCTGCGTAGCGCCCATAATCTGCGAGCGCTTCTTCTTCCGCGCCCCGCAACCCGCCAAGCACCGCACCCAGCCGCGCGCAACCGCTGAACAAGCACGCCGTCTTGTAGGTCGCGAGGCGCAGCGCGTCTTCTTCCGTCACGTCGATGCGGCCAATTTTTTCAAGTTGGATCAGTTCGCCTTCCACCATTTTCTGGGTCAGGTCGATCAGAATATCCAAAATGCGGAAATTGCGTTCTTCCAGCGCCATCTGAAACGACTGCATGTACAGCCAGTCACCGGTAAGCACGCTGCGATGGTTGCCCCACTTCGCATTTGCGGAAGGCCGGCCGCGCCGCGTTCCGGCGCTGTCAATCACGTCATCGTGAATCAGCGTCGCACTGTGCAACAATTCAACCACAGCAGCAAGCCGGATCGCGCTGCGGTCCCGTCGCCCGGCGTAGCTCGCGGAAAGCAGCAGCAGCGCGGGGCGCAGCCGCTTCCCGCCTCCACCCAGCAAATATGCGGTGATCTCCGAAACGGCTGGGAAAGCAGTGTCGCTTTGCCGCGCGAGCTCTTCCTCAACCAGAGCGAGATCGTCGCGGACCAGATCAAAAATCTCTTTCGCCGTCAGCAGCGCGATGGCCTTCCTCCTGGCCTGCATCTAAGTTCGGGACTCGACGGCCGTGGAAATTTGCGGCCGGGCGAGACGAAACAGCCGCCGAAAATTCTCCGCAGTCGCCGCGGCTAGTTCGTCCGGCGACAAGTTTCTCACACTCGCAAGCGTGCGCGCTACTTCCGCGACGTAGGCGGGCTCGTTGCGCTTGCCGCGAAACGGCTGCGGCGCCAGGTACGGAGAATCCGTCTCGATCAAAAGTTTCTCCAGCGGCAAAGCTTTCGCTACGTCGCGCAGATTCTGCGCTTTCGGATACGTCGAATTTCCCGCAAAGGAAATCAGGAACCCCATCTCGATTCCGCGCTGCGCATCTTCTAGGGTGCTGCTGAAGCAATGCAAAATGCCGCCGAGACCGGTCGGTTTCCAGTATTGCTCCAGCATGTTCAGACAATCTGTCCACGCGTCGCGGCAATGAATAATGATCGGTAGCTCCGCCTGCCGCGCCAGCGCCATTTGTTCGCGAAAGACTTTCTGCTGTGCCTCGCGAGGGGAGTGGTCGTAATAATAGTCGAGGCCAATTTCTCCCCAGGCAATCACCTTGGGATGATTCGCGAGCCGCGCCATCTCGTCCAGATGCGGTTGCGTCACTTCCTTTGCTTCGTGCGGATGGATCCCCACTGTCGCGAAAATCCAATCATGCTGCTCAGCAAACGGAATCGCGGAATCGAGTTTCTCTGGTCCAGGCCCCGTGCCAATCGCCAGCAGTGTCGCGACGCCCGCGGCACGCGCGCGGTCGAGCATGGCTTCGCGATCCTCCGCAAACTGCGGAAAATCAATGTGCGCATGCGAATCAATCAGCCCCATTTTCGTAGTTTTCAGTTTCAGTTCTCAGTCATCAGTCAGAATCCGAAAAAGCTATCCCCGACGCCACCACTCTACCCATAGCCACGGATCTCAATCTTCCATTTTCATTTTTCTATTTTCTGCTTGCTCTTACTGAAGACTAAAGATTGACCACCTATTTCAGCCGCGCCCCAATTTCCACGTCCTCGTCGGGAAAGCCCGCGAGGACGGGGCGTCCTTCCGGGCCCACCGCTGCAGCAATGACCATGCCATTCGACTCCACTCCACGAAGCTTCCGTGGCGCAAGATTCACCACGACTGCGACCTTCCGGCCAATCAGTTTCTCCGGCTCGTAGTACTGCGCAATTCCGGCACAAATCTGCCGAATCTCCGTGCCGATATCGACGGTCAGCTTCAGCAGCTTGTCCGCGCCGACGATGCGTTCGGCCGTTTTGATCTGCCCCACGCGCATCTCGACTTTGGCAAAATCTTCAATGCCGATTTTCTCCGGCGCGGCTTGCGGCGCTGACGCGGCTCCCGCAGCAGTTGCGCTCGGCGCCGCTGGTGCAACCGCGGGTTTCGGATTCAATTCTTCATTGGCCATCGCTTCAATCCTTTCTATCGCCTCATTTTTCTCGACGCGCGGAAACAACGTCTGCGCTTTCCCCATCTGCGTTCCCGGAGCCAATTGTCCCCAGCGCAATCCGTCCAATTCAACGGCACTCACCGCGCCCTCCAGGCCCAGAAGCGCCCAAATCTTGGCGGTGCTCGCGGGCAACACCGGATGCGCCAGCGCCGTGACAATGCGCAGCAATTCCGCCGTGGTCCACAGAATCGCCGCTTTCCGAGATTGCTCCTGCTCCGAATTCCCCAGCGCCCACGGCTGCTCGGTCGTCAGGTATTTGTCCGCCACCGCAATCACGCTCCAGATGCTCTCCAGAGCCCGCGCGAAGCTCAGATTCTCATAGCTCTCAAGCACTTCGCCAATCGCGGCTTGCGTTTCCTTCGCAATCGCCTCGTCCTGCACCTTGCGCTCGGCGGGCTTGGGAATTTCGCCGCCGAAATTCTTCTCGATAAGCGCCGCCGTCCGGCTCGCCAAATTTCCTAATCCATTCGCCAAGTCGCTGTTGTACCGCGTCACCAGCGCGTCATAACTGAAATTCCCGTCTTGCCCGAACACGACCTCGCGCAGCAAAAAGTACCGCAACGCATCCATGCCGAGCATATTGGCTATCGGACGCGGCAACACCACGTTGCCCTTGGACTTGCTCATCTTCGCCGCATCCATCAAGAACCAGCCGTGCGCCCACACTTGTTTCGGAACCGGTAGCATCGCCGCCATCAAAAACGCCGGCCAGTAAACGGTATGAAAACGAATGATGTCTTTGCCAACGAGATGCAAATCCGCCGGCCACATCCCGCGCTTTTCGTATTCTGGACCGCCGACCGCGCTGAGATACGCACTGAGCGCATCGAACCAAACATAAAAAACGTGTTGCTCTTCGCCAGGAACGGGAATGCCCCAGCGGACCGTGGTTCGCGTAATGCTCAAATCCTTCAGCCCGCCTTCGACGAAACTAACGATTTCGTTGCGCCGCGATTCCGGCTGAATGAAGTCTGGATTCTTGCGATAAAAATCGAGCAAGGGCTTTTCAAACGCGGATAGCTTGAAGAAATAATTCTCTTCGGTGACGGTTTCCGTGGCCCGGCCGCAATCGGGACAATTGTCGCCAGGTTTCGCGTCGGTCACAAACGCATTGTCGTAGATGCAGTACTGTCCAGTGTAATGCCCTTTGTAGACGTAGCCGTTCTCGCGGCAAAGCCGGAACAGCCACTGCACCGTGCGCACGTGTCGCAAGTCTGTCGTGCGCACGAATTCCTCGGCGGTGAGCCCGAGTTCGTCCCAAAGCGCCCGCCACTCCGTGGCCATGCGCGCGACGAATTCAGACTCGGGAATATTCGCCTTCTTCGCGGCGCGCTCCACGTTCACACCATGCTCGTCGGTTCCGGTGGTCATCACCACCTCGTAGCCGCGCATGCGCTTGAAGCGCCGAATCACGTCCGCCACCACCGTCGTATACGTGTGGCCGATATGCGGCAAGCCGTTCGTGTAATAGATCGGCGTCGTCAAATAAAATTTGGGTTTCCCCGGCATGTTTTACCTAAATTACCTTCCGCTTCGCATTCCGCCTGAATCCTGTGCCCGCGAAGCGAGTCCGTCAAAACGCATTCGTCTTCTCAACCTAATTCATTCTAAAGGATGGAAGGAACTTCTGGAAATTTCCCGTTTGACGAACCGGGCGCCCAAGGCTTACCTGATACTTTTCTGCACAGAGCACTTTGTTTTGCCATCTACATGGCAGCCACCATCTAGATGGTGGACTATCCGTGCGGCAAGATAGATCCCTACCCCGCCCCTAAGGCGCTAATTCCACATAACTTAATGTTTCAATCCGCGTAGTTACTCCCCGCGCTCATACCTCCGCAGCGCCTCGCTGATCACCCGCTGCAGCGGCACGTCTTTCTCCACCGCCAGCTTGCGGCAGTCCTCATATTCCGGCGCGACGTGAATAATGCGACCATTCACACGAGAAACTTTGATGCGCACGTCGCCAAATTCGGTAGACACCTTGACGAACTCGCGCGGCAGTGTGCGCCGCTGTGCGCGATAGGTGCGCGCGCCAAACGTAGTCGTCTCCGCGAAAATCAGGGACATCAACGCGTTCGTATCTTGCGGTTTACACAAAACCGTAAGCAAAGTGCCAGGCCGATTTTTTTTCATTTGCACCGCAGTCGTGTAAACGTCCAGCGCGCCCGCGCTCAGAGCTTTTTCCTGAAAGTAGCCATAAATTTGCGGGTTCATGTCGTCGAGATTCGCTTCAATCACGGAAATCTCTTCGTTGATGCCCTCAACAGTTTTTCCTGCTGCTTCGCCGATCATGATGCGCATCACATTGGGCTGGCCCTCCAAATCAGCAGTCCCCGCGCCGTAACCAATCGCCGAGACGGTCATTGCCGGCTGCGGCCCGAACGATTCGCAAAGCGTGGCAACAATCGCCGCGCCCGTGGGCGTGACGAGTTCTCTTTGCACGCCGTTCGAGTAAGTCGGCTTCCCCTGCAGCAAATTTGCCGTAGCTGGTGCAGGCACCGGCAGAATTCCGTGCGCCATTTTTGCCGTTCCGCCGCCAACGTTCAGCGGAGAACAAGCGAATTTCTCGATGCCCAGCGCGTGAAATCCAATGCACGCGCCCACGATGTCCACAATCGCATCCACCGCGCCAACTTCGTGAAAATGAATCTTCTCGAGCGGCACGTCGTGCACGCGCGCTTCCGCCTCACCCAGCCGCG
The DNA here is from genome assembly GCA_035623215.1 of Candidatus Acidiferrum sp. Lineage (GTDB taxonomy): Bacteria > Acidobacteriota > Terriglobia > Acidiferrales > UBA7541 > Acidiferrum. The sequence goes on along the minus strand of DASPTW010000026.1, from coordinate 11,788 downwards.
CAAAAATCGCCGCGGCGCGTTCGCGAACCGCTGGGGCAAGTTGCGAATTTCGCAAAATCTCAAGAATCACGCTGAGAGACCTGTGTTTGGTCTGATCTTCGGTCTTGACGTCGACGTGCGTTGCGGCCACCCCGTTCTTCCAGACTTTTTCCGCAGAAAGCTCCCATCCCGGAACCTGCAAAGCACGCAACTCAGCGCGAAGACGCTCCACGTCGCACCCGGCGTCCACCAATGCGCCGAGCGTCATGTCACCGCTGATGCCCGAAAAACAATCGAAATAAGCGAGTTTCATGGAAAAAACCGCCGAACGGCAGGGACTCCCGCGCAAAATCGTCTCTCCGCCCGATGGAGATTGATACTATCGGCGCAGCCAAAGAGTGTCAAACCGCTTGCCCAAGTCCCGGTATCTTTGACCCTCACACGGAGCATCTCCTATACTGGCTTGCTCCGATACGAGTCTTAGCTTTCACTGAGGACGCGTGTACCAAGTCCTGACAAACCGATTGCGCGAAACCCTCGCGCGCCACATCCGCGAAAAATACGGCGCCGAGCTGACGATTGTGCTGGATCGGCCGCCGAAGCTCGAAATGGGAGAAGCTGCGTCGCCGGTGTGTTTCGAACTCGCGAAGCAGCTGAAAAAAGCGCCCAGGCAAATCGCGCAGCAAATCGCCGCAAGTTTCCCGAAAGTTGACGGAATTGCGCGCATCGAAGTGGCCGGCGGTGGGTATCTGAACGCCTACTTCGATCGCGGTGTATTTTGGGAAAGCGCGCAAATAGAGGCGAACGCAACGCAGCAAACCCCACGCGGCGCGAAAATCATCGTCGAGCACACCAGCATTAACCCAAACAAGGCGGCGCACATCGGACATGTTCGCAATGCGGTGCTGGGCGACACGATGGTACGAATCCTGCGCCATGCCGGACACCGCGTACAGATTCAAAACTACATCGACAATACCGGCGTGCAGGTTGCGGACGTGGTGATCGGTCTTCTGCGCATGGAGGAAAGAACCGCAACGAACGTGATGATGCTGGCGAGGGAGCCGAAGTTCGACTACTACTGCTGGGATTTATATGCCAAGGCGACGAATTTTTTCGCGGAGGATAAGGAAAGAGCAGCCAAACTTCGCGCCGAAACTCTCAAGTCCATCGAGGAAAACCGCGGCGAAGACGCCGAAGTCGCGCAAGTTGTTGCAGACACGATTGTAAGTTGTCACCTGCGAACCATGGCTCGGTTGGAAATTCACTACGAGCTGCTGGCGCGCGAAAGCGAAATTCTGCACCTGAAGTTCTGGGACACCGCGTTTGAAATGCTGAAAAAATCCGGCGCGATTCATCTGGCAACCAGCGGGAAGATGGCGGGATGCTGGATTTTGCCGTGGGAAGAAGAAAAAGCAGGAACTAACACAGAGCGCACGGAGAACACAGAGGTCACAGAGAAGAGGGAAGACGAAGAAAGAGAGCAAGACAAGATTATAGTTCGCTCGAATGGGACGGTGACGTACGTCGGAAAGGACATTGCGTATCAGCTATGGAAGTTCGGGTTATTGGGCAAGGATTTTCTCTACAGGAAATGGCCGAATCCACCAGAAGGTGCAACGGTTTGGTCCACTACGGGCAGACGGGGCGATCCGGAGGCGCCGCACTTCGCCGAGCCCGCGGCTGCCGTTTACAACGTCATCGACACTCGCCAATCTTACGTGCAAGACGTAGTTGCGGAAGGCCTTCGCCGGCTCGGCCACATCGAAGCCGCCGAGAAGTCTATTCACCTGTCTTACGCAATGGTCGTGCTGACCCCTCGCTGTGCCGCCGAAATGGGCTACGAGCTTTCCGCCGAAGATGCAAAGCGCCCTTTCATCGACATGAGCGGCCGCAAAGGATTTGGCGTCAAAGCAGACGATTTGCTCGACAAGCTGGAAGCCGCGACGCTCGCCGAAGTGCAGCAGCGCCATCCGGAAATGAGCGAAGAAGAGCAGAAGCGCACGGCGCATGCGATTGCGGTAAGCGCGTTGCGCTTCTTCCTGCTGAAATTCACCCGCAACGCAATCATTGCGTTTGATTTCAAGGATGCGCTGAGCTTTGAAGGAGAAACCGGGCCGTATTCCCAGTATGCGGTCGTTCGAATTCGTGGAATTCGCCGAAAAGGGGCCGAAGGAGCAGCGGCGCATCCCGAAGTTACCGCAGAGGTGGCGGGACAATTCCTCTCCGGAGCCGACGGCGCAGCGCTTTGGGAATTATTGTTAGCTGCGGGTTCGCTCGATTACGCGGTAGACGCCGCGATCGCTACGCAAGAGCCTTCGTTTGTGGCGAAGTATGCGTTTCAGTTAGCGCAGTCGTTCAACAATTTCTATCACAAGCACCACATTTTGTCGGAAGCCGACGCGCAGAAGCGCTCATTCCTCCTTCGGCTCACTGAACTCGTCGAAGCGCAGCTCGTGCGCGCGCTGAGTTTGTTGGGAATTGAAGCCCCAGAAAAAATGTAATGTCCGTGCCGATTCGGGTGCCGCGTGCAGCACGGTTTCAGCAATAAGCGGCCCTACTTGGATTGAAAACTCAATCGAACAAAACGCGGATAGTAGATGTTCATGTCCTCAGCAAGGACACGGTCCTTCATGCTGTTCGCAACGTACGTGATGACAACGTCAGCGCCATGAAGTTCACGGTGCCCCTTTCCGGCGTACACAAATGCGTCCGGACGGTCCGACTCTGGTGGGCGATAAATCTTCTGGGGTGGAGACCACGGGCCTTCCAACTGGTCAGCCCACCGGATTGCGATTTCAGAGGGGCCAAATCCCACACTCTCAACGGCGAGGAATCTGTTCTGCCGTGAGTCCCATTGCAAACTGAACTCGCTTGACCCGCCCGGAATTACCGCTGCGGGTGCATGTGCGATTCTGTCTTGCCTGACCCACCCGCTTGCGGGCCCGCACCACCATTCCGGCGAGGAGAGATTTCCGCTCGCCGCGGCGCTGATAGGCCAGCGCATCAGATACCCGTCGTGGCTCGGCTCCGCAGAACCGAAAACATATAAGAAGCTGTCCGTACGCCATACGGCAGTCCCCACGATGATGTGCCACGGATTATCCAGCACCTCGACTCTGTGTACCATCCAAGCGGAAGGCTCCGCGGCAGGGTTTTCGACAAGAAACGCGGCCCAGCCGAAAAGCTGGAACCCGAGAGAGTCTTTTCCGCTATCAGGACGAACGCGGACGAAGAACAACAGCAACTTGTCACCCAGCCGCACGCCATCTTCGGGCCAAAGCCAACCCTCGCCACCGTCGGAAAGAAACTCTGTAGGCTGCTTATTCACTACGGGCCAATAGAACTTCACCGAAGACTGCTCGGGGTTGTAGCCGTCTTCGATACCAATGCTGTTGCGTACCATTTTCGCCTTGCCGCGTTTCTCGTTCGGCTTGCTAGCGATGAAGGAGTCGCCGAAAAGCCAGAGCACACGTCCGCTGCCCAGATCGACCGAGTATGCGACATCCCCACCCAGCCACAGATGATCTTTTCGAAAGAACTGATCAGCCTCCACCCAGGGCTTTGCTTCAAAGGCGAGGTTTGAACCTTTTGCTTGCGGACGGACCGATTGCGGCGAAACGTGGAGCAAAAACAACAAGCCAACCGCAGCGAATACCCCAAGCATTTCGCCGCGCCCGAGACTAGCAATCATGGGTTGATTCAATAAGACATGACGAGGTGAACGAGCGTGCGCAGGGCCACACCCGTGGGGCCTTTGGCGAGCCAGGGCTTGGCATCGTCATTCCAGGCGGTCCCGGCGATGTCGAGGTGAATCCACGGCAAATCGCCGGTGAATTCCTTGATGAACATGGCACCGGTGATCGCGCCGCCGCCTTTGCCGCTCCCGATGTTCTGAATGTCTGCGACAGTTCCCTTGATGAATTCTCGGTAGTCGTCATCGATGGGCATCTGCCACATTTTTTCGCCGGCAGCTTTCGCGCTGGCAAGAAGTTTGTCCGTGAACGCCTGATCGGAGCCAAAAACTCCGACGTTGACACCCGCCAGCGCAACCACGATCGCGCCCGTTAGAGTCGCCGCGTCAATCAAGTGAGTGGCGCCAAGCTGCTTGGCGTAATACACACCATCAGCAAGAATGAGCCGCCCCTCCGCGTCGGTATTGAGCACCTCGATGGTCTTGCCGGACATCGCAGTTTGAATGTCTCCCGGCTTTTGCGCGCGGCCCCCGGGCATATTTTCGGTGGACGGTACGACGCAAATCACTTTGACATTAGGCTTGAATGCGGCGAGCGCGCGCATAACTCCGATCATGGTCGCGCCACCGGCCATGTCGTACTTCATTTTCTCCATGCCATCGGCAGGCTTGATGGAAATGCCTCCGGTGTCAAACGTGACCGCTTTGCCGACAAGGCCGATGACCGGCGCGCCAGGCTTGGCGTTGGGCGGATTGTAGGTGATGACGATCACGCGCGGCGGCTCGATGCTGCCTTGCGCGACGCTCAACAAAGCTCCCATCTTCAGGTCTGCGATTTTCTTTTCGTCGAGAATCTCGACGGAAAGCCCGGCGGACTTGGCCATGGCTTCTGCTTTTTGCGCGAGAATGCTTGGTGTCAACTTGTTCGAAGGCTCATTGACCAGGTCGCGCGTGAAATTCTGCGATTCAGCGATGATGCGGCCTTTCGAAAGGCCCTTCTCCCCAGCTGCGCGCTCGGCGTCCGAATAGCCGGCGATCGAAACAGAGTCAATATTCTTGCCATTCTTCTTTTCAGTTTTGTATTTGTCGGATTCGAACTCGGCCGCGAGCGCGCCTTCCGTGACAACCTGCGCGGACTCTTCGTTGGCATTCCCTTCTCGCACCAAGAAGGCAAAATTCTTCACCGACCGCGACTTCAAGTAGCGCAATGCCGCGCCGCTAATCTTGCGTAACGTGGCCGAATTAAATTGCTCGCGCTTCCCTACTCCCACCAAAAGCAGTCGCGCTGCCTTCAATCCCGCAGGCGCGTGAACCAGCGTGAACTCCAGGTTCTTTCCGGTCAGTTCCCCGCTCTGGGCCAGCTTGCGAAGCAGGCCACCCGCGGACTGGTCGATCTCCGCAACGCGCCCCTGGACCGGACCGCTTTCCTCAAATACATACGAAACCAGGGTGTCGGTTTCGAGACTTGCGTACGGCTTGGTTTCCAGCGTGATTTGCATAGTGGTTCTATCGCCTCCGATTGCGATACATGGATTCTTCGACTTCCCGGCGGGCTTCCTTGGTGCGCTCGTCGTGGCGGCGATCCCAGGCTTTTTTGCCTTGAGCGAGAGCGATTTCGACCTTGGCGATGCCGTTCCGAAAGTAGATTTTCAACGGTATGACAGTTAGGCCTTTGGCCTCCGTCCGGCCGTAGAGCTTGTGAATTTCGTTCTTATGCAGGAGCAGCTTCCGGGAGCCCAATGGCTCATGGTTCCAAGGACCGCCCGGTAAGTACTGTGCAATGTGTGCGTTAACCAGCCATGCGGCATTGGGCTTAAACTCGACGTAAGCGTCCCGGATGTTCGCTTTGCCCTCGCGAAGGGCCTTGACCTCCGTGCCGTGCAGAACCAGGCCGGCTTCATGCCGCTCCAGAATATGGTAGTTGTAGGAAGCGGCGCGGTTCTGGGCGACGATTTGTTCCCCGGACTTGCCAGACTTTTCGGATTTTTTGGCAGGTTTGGCCACAGGGTTCCATCATAACGGCAGTGTTAAATCTTGTCACTCTCGGCACACAGGGGCTGTTATTTCTTACTGGACGGCCAACCCCGGCATCCTTGCCGCACTTCTAAAGCGAATGTTAGACTGCAAATAGCTTCTAGTCAGACTTCGGAGAACCATATGCGGCGCTGTGGAACGTTCGTTTTTTGTGTGAGTGTTGGGCTGCTCCTGGCGGGCTGCCCGAAGGGGAACACGGAGTTCAACCAGGGTGTGAAGGCGGAAACGCTGGATGACTACGACGCGGCGTATGCCTTCTACCAAAAGGCTGTTAAGTCTGATCCCAACAACGCTACCTACAAAATCAAACTGAATCAGTCGCGTTTCGAGGCTGGAGAGTTCCACATTAAGAAGGGGCAGGAACTCCGAAAGAAGGGGGACCTGCAAGGTGCGGCCGGAGAGTTCCAGAGAGCCCAAGCAATCGATCCCGGGAGTTCGATTGCCGAGCAGGAACTGAACAAGACCATCGAGATGATTGCGGAGAAGAACCACGCGAATGATGCGGCCGCGCAGCCTGAACCAGAATCGAACGAGCCACAACTGGCAATGCTGCCGCCGGAAATCCGGCCGTCCTCGAGCGAGCCGCGCAGCCTGAAGATGTCCAACGACGCCAAGATCGTCTTCGATACCATCGGCAAATTGTGGGGGATCAACATGATTTACGATCCGGACTTCCCCGCGCGCCGGATTACCGTGGATTTGAATAACGTAACGCTGGAACAGGCACTGGAAATCGCTTCTCTAGAAAGTAAGGCCTTCGTCAAGCCGGTCACGGAGAACATTCTTTTTGTGATCCCCGATCAACCGCAAAAGCGGCGCGACTACGAAGAGGAAGTGGTGAAGACGATCTACCTCTCGAACACCGTGCAGCCTCAGGATTTGACCGAAGTCGTGACCGGATTGCGCCAGTTGCTGGAATTGAAGCGCATGCAACAGCTCAACTCGCAGAACGCCATCATCGTCCGTGATACTCCGGACAAATTGATGGTCGCGGAAAAGCTGATTCACGACATCGACAAGGCCAAGCCGGAAGTGGTCGTTCAAGTGGAAGTCCTGCAGATCGCCACGGACCGCCTGCGCGACCTTGGCGTACTCCCGAGCCAACAACCGGTGGCGGCGATCACCTTTAATCCGGGCGGAACCTCCACCACCAGTTCGTCAACCAGTACCACGACGACGGCCACCAACTTCACGCTGAACCAGTTGAAGCATTTGAGCACCAAAGATTACAGCGTCACTTTGCCCGGCGCGACTCTCAACGCCGTCCTGACCGACACGACAACCAAAATTATCCAGAACCCGGAAATTCGCACCGTGGAAGGGCAAACCGCCAAGCTCAAAATCGGCAGCCGCATCCCGGTTGCGACAGGCAGCTTCCAGGCGGGTGTGGGCGTGGGCTCCACGGGCGGCGCGGGCTTTGTGAACCCATTGGTGAACACACAGTTCACCTATTTGGATATCGGCGTGAATGTGGACGTGACGCCGCGAGTGCATCCAAACCACGAAGTCAGCATGAAGGTGGTGATCGAAGTCTCCTCGCACACCAGCGACGCCACCATCGGCGGCATCACACAGCCGGTCATCAGCCAGCGCAAGATCGAACATGATATCCGCCTAAAAGAGGGCGAAGCCAACATCCTAGGCGGACTGTTTGAGAGAACAGACACAAAGAATCTGAATGGCTGGCCGGGCCTGGCAAAACTTCCGATTTTTGGCCGGCTGTTTTCCGAAAATAAGACGGAGAACGAAGAAGACGAAGTGCTTATAGTCCTGACTCCGCGAATCGTGCGCATGCCGGAATGGACGAAAGCGAATCTCCGGCCATTGCTTTCCGGAACAGAAACCGAAGTAAAAGTGAAGCGCGAAACTGAAGTTCGCGCACCCCAGCAACAGCCACCGGCAACGCCGCCGCCAACACCGAACCCTCCCGCGGGAGCCGCCGTGGCTCCAGCATCGGCGGTCAGCCCAGCCACTGGTGCTCCAACAGCAAAAATACGATTCGAGCCACAGAGTCTCACGTTGAAACCTGGCCAGACCGCGACGCTGGGTGTGGTCGTGGAAAATGTGAATGATCTGTTCTCGATCCCCATGCTGCTGCAGTACAACCCGGCCGTAATCAGCATAGAAGAAGTGCAACACGGTGGATTCCTCTCCGGTGGGACTCAGGAAATCGCCATCGTGGCGCAACCCTTCAAGGACAAGGGCCAGGAAATCATTTCCGCCACGCGCCAGCCGAACACACCAGGCGTGAGCGGGAGCGGCACGCTCATCGGAATTGTCGTGAAGGCGCTGGCGGCGGGTTCCAGCAATTTGTCCATCGTGCAAGTAAACGCGAAGGACTCGCAGCAGAAGATCATCCCGCTGGTCACCAGCGAGGCCACGCTGCAAGTTCAGCCGTAGCCAACTCGCATGGTGATGGCGGCGACGGAGATTCCAATGCGCAGGCACATCATGCGGAGTTCCAAAGGCGCCCAGGCAGGCATGACCCTGCTGGAACTGATTCTGGCCTGCGCGATTCTTCTGGTTCTATCGTCTGTAGCTTTGCCGATGGCGCGGTATTCCCTCACTCTTCATAAGGAGGGGGAGCTTCGCCGCGCTTTGTTGGATATTCGCGAGGCCATTGACCGGTACAAGGACGCTGCCGATCATCAGCAGATTCGGACAGCCATGGGAAGTGACGGTTACCCTCCGGACCTTCAGACACTGGTGAAAGGCGTGCCATTGGGGAACACTGGGGACAAGAAAATCCGCTTCTTGCGCCAGATTCCGGTTGATCCTATGACCGGCAAGGCGGATTGGGGATTGCGTGGCTCGCAGGACGATTGGGATTCCAAAAACTGGGGCGGGAATAACGTATTTGACGTGTACTCGCTGTCAGCGGGCACGGCGTTGGATGGAACGAGATATTCGGACTGGTGAAATGTTTTGTATTAAAGTGAAAGAACTGCTGCAAAGCCGATTGAATTACAGCCGGGAATGGCGCGTGCGCGAGCCCCGCCGCGAACGCGGATTTACGCTGATTGAATTGATGATCGTGGTTTCCATCATTCTGATCCTAATCGGCATTGCGGCCATGCGGTATGACAAGGTGGTCGTACGCTCCAAGGAAGCGGTGTTGCGCACGGACCTTCGCACCATGCGCGACGCTATCGACCACTACACGCTGGACAAGCAAGCTGCGCCGCAATCGCTGGATGATCTGGCTTCGGAGAAATATTTACGCGAAGTGCCAATTGATCCGTTCACCCAAGCAAAGGACTGGGCGCCGCAATTTGATAGCGTAGTGCTGAGTCCCGATCAGACCAGCACGGGAATTGTGGATGTGCATTCGAACTCTACCAAGAGTTCGCCGTTCGACGGCACGGCCTATAACACCTGGTAGCAGCTCCTATACTGCAACCCCCATCGACAGAAGATTTTCTGCTTGACCGCGGCGATTTGACGGGCGCTTGCTGCTCCGATATAGTGGAAATGCGGGGTGGAGCAGCCTGGTAGCTCGTCGGGCTCATAACCCGAAGGTCGTCAGTTCAAATCTGACCCCCGCAACCATCCGAATGCGCCAGTCCTAGGACTGGCGCGTTCGGGCCAGTCCCTAAAAGATCCCACGTTCCTTCTGCTACGTAGTGCCACTCTTTTCGATCCTCGGTGGGGGTCATTCGGATCTCGCTCAGATGTTTGCGCAGCTCTGCTTTCGCAAGGACTGCGTCACGGTTCAAGAGTGAGCTCAGGTCAGAGATCCCTCTTTCGACAAGGTGGCGAATTTCCTTAAGCTTGCCCTCGATCGAGCCCGCACTCGCAGAAAGCAGGCGATTGTTGATGGCCTTCAAATCCCTTTCTCGCGTGGCGATTTGTTCGACCAGAGCGTCAAGTGGTCCACCGCGAGCGATCGCGTCTGCAAAACGCTGGATTTCGCCTTCAAGCTTTTCCTTTCGTTGGCGGAGACCGACAAGATCAGTCGTCATGCTTGAGAGGGCTGCGCGCAGTTGTCGACCGAATTCGACGACGGCGTAGTCGATCACTTCTGGACTGAGGAGTTCGCCCTGCAAGCGCGCAAGAAGTCGTTCCTCGAGCACGTCGCGACGGATATACAGATCATTCCCACAAGTACCGCGATTGAAGTAGTTCGCGCAGACATATTTTTTGTGAACGTGTGTTCCGCCACCGGTCCCGATGATCAGATTTCCGCCACACTCGGCGCACTTCAAGAGCCCGCTAAAGAGATATGGGCTAGTCAGTGCGCGAGAGAGCAAGCCTCGGCGCCGTCCCTCGGATGGTTTTTTCCCAAAGTGATTGAGCCGTGCCTGGACAGCATCCCATAATTCGGCCGACACGATTGCCAGCTCAGGCCTTTCAAGGCGGATCCATTCGCTCTCGTCGCGCATTTTGCTGCGGCGCTTATTCGTCTCAGGAACCTTCTCAAATTTTAGGCGGTTCCAAACTAGCGCGCCTTTGTACAGTTCCCGCTTTAGCATTGAACGGATGCCAGTGGGGCACCAATTTCCGCGGCCGCCAGCGAGCTCCTGGTTGAGTTTCTTTGCGATGCTCTTTATGGAATGTCCTGCTGCGGACATCTCGAAGATTTGTTTGACCACGCGCGCCTGGGATTCTTCGATAACCAGGCGTTTTGATCCGTCCGTACCATCAGGTACCGCGACGTAACCGAAGCACGTGCCGCCCACATGCCGTCCACGCAAGACTGCCGATTCGCAACCACGATGCGTTTTCTTTGCCAACTCGCGAACGTAGCTGCTGTCAATGAGTCCGTGAATGGTGATGAGGGTCTCGGCCTGGTCATGCAGGCTGTCAATATTTTGGCTGACGGCAATGAGTTGCACACCAGCGAAGTGCAGCTTACGGTAGATGGAGAGCACACTCTCGGTGCTCCGGGATAGTCGCGAGGTATCGTCCACAAGGATCACATCGAAGGCTCGCGCCGGTGAAAGAGCGGCTTGAAGCAGCTTCTGAAGTGATGGGCGATCCATACCAACACCGCTGAGGCCTTCGTCAAAGTACACGTGCCCAGGTACGACGGTGATGCCGTTGCGCTGCGCGTACTCGCGGCACTTTCGTTCTTGGTCTGCAGTCGAGAGAGGATTTTGCTTGTCGGTGGAAATCCGAGCGTAGATCGCAGCGCGACGAACTCTCCGATTCATGGCACAGTCTCAGCTTCCAGAAAGTCGGTCATCGAAGCGGACGATGCCACGGTTTCAGTCCTTTGTGCAATCTCTTTTTCTTGCTCTAAATATTCCCGGACTAAGATCGGCACGATGGCGCAGTCGATGAAAGACTTCAACTCGGGTGTGAGCGGAGATCCTTTTACCCGCTCGGCGGGAACGAGTTGAAGGGCTCTGGACATTAGGTTGCGGATACCTGCACAGGGCTTCCCGTTGGGAATGCGAGTGTGGGCCAGAATGCAGCCCTTCCATTCGAATCGATGTGCGGTTTTCATTTTCGGAATTCGTACAAGCCACCTGCAATTGCAAAACGGTGTTTCCCAAAGGATCGCCTTTGGCGCCTCAGAAAAACGCTAAAATGCAGGTGTTTCTTCAGATTTGTGGGAAGCTGTGGGAAAAATTCTTTTGGACTTTCCCCTAGGTGCGTGCTATCACCATTTTGCGAAATGGCACCTTTACCGCGGTCTGTTAGTAGGAAAGTATGGGATGCGATCACGTGCCCTTGGCCGGGCTGTAGACGGTCGATGCACAAGTCGAGACGCCCCTACGATCATTTTCTATTGGGTTGGGTCCAAGCTTTCGATTGCAACGGGAACAGAAGCCACCCCAGAGTGACGGTGAGAGTAGACCTGCGAGGATGGCTATGGGATGTGCGTTGTTGGCCTCCAAGACAGAGCCTGGCTCCATTCGAGAGGCGAAGAGTCAGACGCGTCCTTGATGAACTGACAGGGCCGCGAACCGATGCTCTTTTGGCATGCCTTCAAAACTGCACTCCGTCACTTGACGGGAGCAGGTCTGGCTGCGGTGGATTCCTGAGATATAACAGCAGAGTATCCTCCACGAATGCTGCAGCTAGAAGACTCCACCAGTTTGTTTGCCCAAAATCGAAAAAAGAGTGCGAGCTTGG
>DASPTW010000025.1:0-44959 GCA_035623215.1 Candidatus Acidiferrum sp. | reverse complement strand
TTCGAGGCCGGCTGAAGAATCGTGCCCGAACAAGACATGGTTATACATAGTTGTTAATATTTGTCAAGAAGAAATAAAAGTCGCATAAGCACAAAGAGTTAGCGGGGAAGTAAGAAAGGCAAACACCCGCACCCTAAAAATCGCAGGGTGCGGCACTCGCGATTGGAGAGTTTCAGGACTCGGTTCATGTGGCTGGAGAGTCGTGGCTATACATTCGCGACGATCCCATGGGCCGAGCCGGAGTGCAATCCAGCCACGATCCCTCACTGCGTTCGGGAGGACAAGCGCACCGGCAAGACTGCCCGTGACGACCGGCTCAGGGACGGGGGGTTGAAGGGACGGTGTTTGGGGTGGGGGAGTTGGGCGCGGAGGGATTGAGAGTGGCGGGGTTGAGGCCGAAGAGGTTGGGGGCGGGCGGTTTGGCGGGGGCGGAGGATTTGGTTTTGGCGTAGCTGGTTTTGACGCGGCGGACGTAAGACATTGTTTCGCGGAAGGGCGGCACGGTGCCGTATTGCTGGACGCGGTCAGGACCGGCATTGTAGGCGGCGAGGGTGAGCGTCAAGTCGTTGTTGTACATCTGCAGCAGTTCTTTCAGGTAGCGTGTGCCGGCGTCGATATTTTCCGCGGGATCGAAAATGTTTTTCACGCCGAAGCGGTCGGCGGTCTCCGGGAGCAATTGCATCAAGCCGCGGGCGTTTTTGCGCGAGACGGCTTTGGGATCGAAATTGGACTCGACGGCGATCACGCTGCTGATGAGGTCGGCGTCCACGCCGTATTTCGAGGCGGCAGCGCTTACGATTTCCGTGTAAGGCGCGACGGCAGACTGCAAGCCCGGAGGCGGAGGGGGAATAGGCTTGAAGACGTCTTCGGGCTCGATACCCACGACGTCGGCGACGGTGACTTCGACCCAGCCACCGGGCATTTGCAGGCGGTATTTGTCGCCGAGAAGCTGGTAGCCGGTGACGTGGAGGCGTTCGCCGCTGCGCAGGACGATGTATTCGGCGCGGGCGGGGGAGGCGGCGAGGAAGAGCAGGAGAGTGGCGGCGACTAGGAGGGCGGTAGGCGATAGTCTCAGCGACCGGAGTGGGGTCGCGGCCGAGCTAGGATTCCTCGCTACGCTCGGAATGACAGAGCGAGGGGACGCGGTTTGCGATGGTCTAAGCGGGCGGAGTGGGGTAGGGATCGCGACAGGATTCCTCGCTGCGCTCGGAATGACAGAGGGTGGGGATGCGGTTTGCGATGGTCTCAGTGGGAGGAGTGAGGTTGGGATCGCGACAGGATTCCTCGCTGCGCTCGGGATGACAGAGTTTCGTGAGAAGCGCGAGAGGGTCAGGCGCACGGCGCGGCCTCCCCGGCCTCCCGCAAAGCGAATTGTTCGATGGCGTGGGCGACGCCGTTTTCGTCGTTACTGGCAGTTTCGTGCCAGCCGAACTTTTTTAGCTCAGGGACGCTGTTGCCCATGACCACCGGGATGCCGGCGAAGGTGAGCATTTCGAGGTCGTTGTGATTGTCGCCGATGGCCATGACTTCTTCGCGGGCAAAGCCGCGGACCGAAGCCCATTCTGCCAGCGAAGAGCCTTTCGAGCAAATAGGATTGATTACGTCGATCATCGAGAAATCTTTGCTTTCGTAGCAGGTGACGGCAAGGGCGAAGTCGGCGGCGAAATTGGCGGAGCGCAGAGCGGCTTCGGCGTCGCGCATGGGAGCGACTCGGCCGGAAAACATCACTTGAATGGGATCTTCGGATAGACAGGTTTCCAGAGGCTGGGCGAAGCCGATGAACTCTTTGTTGCGCGAGTAGTAGGCGTAGCGAAGCGAATCGTCGGGATCCATCGATTCGAGCATGACTTGATTGGCCACTGGACGATCGAAGACGACGGCGGCGCCGTCGCGCCAGGGCTTGGTGAGGTGCAGAACGCGTTCGGCGACGCGGCGGTCGAGAAGATGGCGCAAATGCGTGCGGCCTTCCTTCGAGCGAATGAGGGCGCCGTTGTTGACGATCATGGTGAGAGGAGCGTCGAGACGGCGTGCCACGGGCATGGCGAAATCGTAGCGCCGGCCGGTGACCAGAGCGACTTCAATGCCGCGGCGGGCCGCTTCGGCGATGGCCGCGCGGTTGGCGTCGGAAACCTGCCAGCGGCTGTCGAGAAGCGTGCCGTCAATGTCGAGGGCGATGAGTCGCACACCCATATTCCTATTGTAACGGAAGTTCACAGTCGACAGTCGACAGTTCACAGTGAAGAGGGAAGCAGAAAGGAAACAGGCGGCAGTGGTGGCTGAGGGAGATGGTGAGAATTTTCGGGGCGACGGTTGAAGATTCACAGTAAGGGCCGCAAGGGAAGGCACACAGTGCGATGGTGGGGAGCCGTGAAAGGTTGGCCAAAAGGTGTGTGTTAGACTTCCACGGACATGAGCCAAATTACGAATATTCGTGAACTGGAATGCTCGGCGTGTGGGAAGAAGTACAACGCCGCTGTAGAGCAGCATTTGTGCACGTGCGGGAAGCCACTGCTGGCGCGCTACGATTTGCGGGTGGCCGCGAAGACGCTGACGCTCGAAAGCGTGCAGAGCCGGTCGCGAACGCTGTGGCGGTACGCGGAAGTGTTGCCCAACGACCCGCCGGTGTCGTTGGGGGAGGGGATGACAGCGCTAATCCACGCGAAGCGCCTGGGCGCTTCGATGGGGCTGGAGTGGCTGTACGTGAAGGACGAGGGGCAGAACCCGACGGGGTCGTTCAAGGCGCGGGGGATGACGGCAGCGGTGACGCGGGCGAAGCAATTAGGTGCGAAGGCGCTGGCAGCGCCAACGGCGGGAAACGCCGGCGGCGCGTTGGCGGCGTATGCGGCTGCGGCGGAGTTAACTGCGGTGATTGTGATGCCGGCGGATACGCCTTCGGCGAATGTGATGGAGTGCAAGGCGTTCGGGGCAAAAGTAGTGAAGTTGAATGGGCTGATTTCGGATTGCGGGAAATATGTGGCGGAAAGGAAAGACAAGGAGGGATGGTACGACGTTTCGACGCTGAAAGAGCCGTATCGCGTCGAAGGCAAGAAAACGATGGGGTACGAGTTGTGGGAGCAGTTTGGCGGAAAATTGCCGGACGTGATTTTGTATCCGACGGGTGGAGGAGTCGGATTGATCGGAATGTGCAAAGCGTTTGACGAAATGCAGGAGATGGGGTGGATTGGGGCAGAGCGGCCGAGGATGGTGGCGGTGCAGGCGGAAGGTTGCGCGCCGATTGTGCGGGCGTGGGAAGCGGATCAGAGTAAGGCGGAATTTTTTCAGCATGCGGCGACGATTGCTTCGGGATTGCGGGTGCCGGGGCCGCTTGGGGATTTTCTGATTTTGAGCATGCTGCGGCAGACGAACGGAACAGCGCTGGCCGTGAGCGACGAGGAAATGCTGCACGCGGGAAGGGAATTGGCGTCACTGGAGGGAATTTTTGCGGCTCCGGAAGGAGCGGCGACGGTGATTGGAGCGCGGAAACTGGCGGCGTCGGGATGGATCAAGTCACACGAGACGGTGGTGCTGTTCAACACCGGCACGGGGTACAAGTATTCTGAAGCGTGGCAGAAAGCATTGGAGTCGACAGTTCACAGGTGACAGCCAACAGCAAGAGGAACAGTCGAAATCCGAAAAACGAAATTCGAGATTCGCAAGAGACCTCGCTTCGCACAGAGCGCGAGGTGAGGTAGGCAAGGGCACTGTGGCGACGCGAAGGCTGTATTACGATGACGCGTTTGAGAAGGAGTTCACCGCGCGAGTGGTGTATTGCGAAGTGTGGCCGCCGGATGTGAATTCGGGGATTACGGGAACGGTTTGGGGGCTGATACTGGATCGCACGGCGTTCTATCCGAACTCGGGTGGACAGCCGAACGATTTGGGGAAGATTGGGGACGCGAACGTCTTGGACGTGCGGGACGAGGGCGAGGAGATCCTTCACATCGTGGATCGCAAGCCCAGCGATCCGGACGTGACCGGATGCATCAACTGGCCGCGGCGATTCGATCACATGCAGCAGCACACGGGCCAGCATTTGCTGTCGGCGATGTTTCAGGAACGGTTCGGGCTGCCAACGGTTTCGTTTCACTTGGGAGCGGAGGTTTGCACGATTGATTTGCGCGGTCCGGAGCCGACAGCAGAGGTTCTGGAAGGCGCGGAGCGGGCGGCAAACCAGATTGTGTTTGAAGACCGGCCAGTGACGGTGCGCTACGGAACGGCGGAGCAATTGGCGCGATTGGGCGTGCGGAAGGAAGTGGAGCGCAGCGGGATTTTGCGGGCGATTGAAATTGAGTCGGCGGATTTGCAGCCGTGCGGCGGAACGCATGTGAAGAGCACGGGGCAGATTGGAATGGTGCTGGTCCGGCGATGCACGAAAATCCGGCAGGACTGGCGGGTGGAATTTGTTTGCGGCGGAAGAGCGGAGAAGAGCGCGCGAGGTGATTTTGAATTGCTGCGGGAAGCTGCGGAGAAATTGAGTTGCGCGCCGGAGGAGGTCGCGTCGGCGGCAACGCGGGCGCTGGCGGAACGCGACGCCAACTTCAAGACCGTGCGCGCGACTTTGGAGCGGCTTGCAGTGGCAGAGGCTGCGCTTGCGCTGCAATCCACGCCGCCTGGCCCGGAAGGATTGCGTATCGTTTCCCGAATCCTCGACGGGGTTGCTCCGGAATATCTCAATCTCTTCGCCACGGAACTCGTGAAATCTGAGAAAACGATTGCTTTGCTTGCCGCAAAAGAAGAAGGGAATTTGCTATTTGCGCAGCATCCTTCGGCGGGGAACGACATGAACGCGCTGCTAAAAAGAGCGCAAGAGAAATTTGGTGGGAAGGGCGGAGGCACGCGGGATTTCGCGCGCGGGAAGCTCAGCGATGCGTCGCAAGCTGATGGCGCGCTAGCGCTGGCGAAAGAAACTGTGTACGCGGGGTAGGCTTGCCGATGGGTGACGCAACGGGAGCCGTGGAATGACGGAGCGAATGACGCGAAGGGAAGCGTTGAAACTGGGAACGAGCGCGGCGGTGGGGGCGAGCGTTTCGCCGCTGCTGGGTTCGGTAGCGGCTCCGCTGTGGAACGAGAATGCAACACCGCGCGATTGGAGTGAAGACATGAGCTCATCCGTACCCGAAGGCGATATTTGCTTTATGCCGGCAAGAGAGATGGCCAGGCTCATTCGCGAGACGAAATTGTCGTCGCGGGAAGTGATGCAGGCGTGCCTGAAACAGATTGGGCGAGTAAATCCGAAGGTGAACGCGATTGTCACGCTGGTTCCGGAAGAGCAGTTGATGGCGCAGGCGCTGGCGGCGGATGAAGCCGTCGCGAAAGGGAACTGGCTGGGGCCGCTGCACGGTATGCCCGTAGGCGTAAAGGATCTGCATGAGACGAAGGGGATTCGCACGACGCACGGTTCGCCGTTGTACGCGAACCATATACCGGATGCGGATTGCCTGGTAGTCGAGCGCGAGAAGAAGGCGGGAGCAATTGTCATTGGCAAGACGAATGTGCCGGAATGGGGCCTGGGTTCTCAGACGTTCAATCCTGTGTTCGGGCCGACGCTGAATCCTTATGACGTGACAAAAACTTGCGGCGGGAGCACCGGCGGAGGCGCGGTGGCGCTGGCGTGCGGCATGGTGCCACTGGCGGATGGAAGCGACATGGGTGGATCGCTGCGGAATCCACCGAATTTTTGCAATGTGGTTGGGGTGCGAACAGCGCCGGGGCGAGTGCCAAATCCACCGAGCGAATTGGGGTGGTTCACGCTGAGCGTAGCCGGACCAGTGGCGCGCAACGTTTCAGATTGCGCGTATTTCTTGAGCGTCTTGGCGGGATTCGACCGGCGGTCGCCGATTGCGATCGATCAAGAGGGAAGGCAGTTTGCGCAACCGCTGGGCCGCGCCTTGAAAGGCGTTAGGGTCGCGATGTTCAAAGATCTCGGAGTGCCTTGGGAGCCTGAGGTCGCGGAGACCATCAAGGCGCAGCGGAAAGTGTTCGAATCGCTCGGCTGCATCGTAGAAGAGACGGAGCCGGACTTCAAAAATGCCAATGAGTGCTTCCTCACGTGGCGACACTGGTCGGTGGAGAAGGCATTTGGCGACATTTTGGAAGCAAACGCGGACAAGCTGAACGAGTACGTGCACTGGCACGTGGAAGAGGGGCGTAAGATTACCGGACCGCAATTGGCGCGAGTCGAAGCAAAGCGAACAGCGCTGTATCAAAGCGTTCGGCAGTTCATGGAGAAATACGAGTTTTTCGTGCTGCCAGTGAATCAAGTGCTGCCGTTCGACGTGAAGACCCATTACCCGACAGAAATCGCTGGCGTGAAGATGGAGAATTACATCGCGTGGATGAAGTCGGCGTATTACATTTCGACGGTAGGGAACCCAGCGATTTCGGTGCCGTGCGGGTTTTCGAAGAGCGGTCTGCCGATTGGGGTTCAAATCGTGGGCCGGCACAACGATGAGTGGGGCGTGCTGCAAATCGGGTACGCATTCGAACAAGCGACGAACGTTGGAAAGAGGCGACCGGCGATCGCATGAGCGAAACGGCGGTCCGCGGCGAGCGGTTTAGAAAAAGCGGGTGCGGACGCGGTCGGGAATGCGGTAAAGGTCGAGGAGAGTAAGAAAGTCGATGGTCTTAAATTCACAGTCGATGGCTGGTGGACCGCACAAGCGAGCAGAAATCTCGAGATACGCGCGGAACAGCCGTGGCGCTTGAGGGACCTGCTTTGGTGAGCCATTTGGATTGCACTCATGGCCGGGTTGAGGTTTCGTTCGGAGCGACGGCTCGGCGAGATATTTTTCCTTGAGGACTTCGTAGAGGGCCAAGCCTTCAGATTCGTCCTGAGAGGTTAACGAGCTGCAGCCGATGAGATAGCGCGCGTCGCAGCTCTCCGCGTAACGAGCAATGCCTTTCCACAGCATGTGCAGGACGGCAGTGTTGCGGTAATCCTGATGAACACATGCGCGGCCAAGCTCGAGAACCTGGCGGCGGATTTTCTCGAAGGGCGAAAAGTCGAAAAGACCTTCACCGTAATAGCCGAGATTGCCTTTGGCGCGATAGCCGCTTTGCATGCGGTAGGTGCCGACGAGTTTTCCGGAACTGGCGTCGTGGACCATCAAATGGTCGCAGATGAAATCAAAACGGTCGCGATCCAAGCCGGTCTGCCAAGAAGTGTCCAGACCCTCGCCAAGCTCACAGTTGAAAACGAGATAACGAAGACGCTGGCACTCGACGACATCGTCGAGGGACTTCGCCAAGCCCACGCGGAAGAGGTTGGTCGTGGCGAGAGGGTTACCGCAGCCGTGTTCCAGGACAGCGGCATTGCTCATGGTTACAGTTTGGAATGAAAGAGGTTGCGGCGAGATTTCAGGAATATGAACGGCAGATGACTGTGCCCAAAGGAGAACGTTTGGCCCTAAATCTCCTTGACTTATGCCAATAACTGTCCTAGTGTCATAGGACAGAGGGCCGACCCAGTGCTGTTTCGGATCAATTTCAAGTCCGGCAAGCCCGCTTATCTGCAGGTGGTTGACCAAGTGAAAGCCGCCGCTGCATCGGGCGAACTGCGACCCGGCGAGGCGCTGCCCTCTATCCGGCCGCTGGCGGAAGAGCTTCACCTCAACCGCAACACGATCGCGAAAGCCTATGCAGAACTGGAAAGCCTTGGGGTGATCGAGAGCCTGCCGGGCAAGGGATGCTTCCTAAGCCAAAACCACTCGCCATTACGGAAGGAAATCCGGCGCAAGCTGCTGATCGAGGAGATCGACCAAGCAATCGTTATGGCTCACCACCTGCAAGTGCCCGGCCCGGAATTTTTGGAACTCATCCAGGAGCGCTTGGATGCGCTCGAAGAAAAACGGCGGGCCCATGAAAGCCATAAGGAGGGATGAAGAATGAGTACTCGCACACCGGTTATCCAGATCGAGCATCTCGCATACGCCTACGGAAAGACGGAAGCGGTTCACGATTTGAGCTTCGAGGTGCTGCCGGGACGGTGCTACGGACTGTTTGGCCGGAACGGCGCGGGCAAGACGACCACGATGAAGTGTTTGCTGAATCTGCTGCGGCCGCAGAGCGGGCAAGTGCGCGTTTTCGGCGTCGATCCGGCGCGGGATGAAGTGTCGGTGAAGCGCCGCCTGGCTTACGTGCCGGACCAGTTGGCGTTTTATCCGTGGATGAGCGTGCGTGAAACGCTCGATTATCTCGCCTCTTTCCGGGAGCACTGGAACCGTAAGACCGAGGAGGAACTCCTCGACCGCTTCCAGTTGGATCCGGCCAAGCGCACGGCAGCTCTTTCGAAAGGTCAGAGAACGCAGTTAGGGCTGATCGCCGCGATTTGCCCGGAGACGGACCTGCTGGTGCTCGACGAGCCGACTTCCGGCTTGGATCCGATTGTGCGCCGCGAATTCATCGAGGCGGTCATCGGCGCATACCAGCAAGGCAATGCCGGCGACCGAACGATTTTGGTTTCCACGCACCTTATCACCGAATTTGAAGGGCTTATCGATGATTTCACGATCATTGACCAGGGACGCGCGGTGTTGACGCTGGAAGCCGACGAGGCGCGCGGGCGCTTCCAGAAAATACGCGCGCGCTTCGCCCAATCGCTGCCGGAGCTTGATTTCCGCGGGGCACTGCGGGTGCGCCGCGAAGGGCGAGAACTGGAGTTGGTTGTGAATGGATCCGGGCCTGAGCTGCTGGAACGCCTCCGCGCGCACAATCCCGAAGCGCTCACCACGGAGGCGCTGACCTTGGAAGAAATCTTCGTAGCGGCCTTGAAATCCCAGGAGGCCCGATGAACGAAGCGCGAAACGCAAGAATCGTGAGAATCAAGAAAGAAGCGCGGGCGCTGTTCTGGCCCTGGTGTGCGGCGATGATTGGTGGAGCCCTTCCGATCTTCTTTCCTCACTCTTCCTATGCCGCCAAGTTGAACTTTTTGAGCTTTTTCTTTGGTGTCCCGGTCCTGGCGACACTCTCCCTCGGGAATGAATTTTATCACCGCACGTTTTCTCTCTGGCTCACGCAACCCGTCAGCCGGATGCAACTTTGGGCCGACAAAATGATTGTTATGTGTGCCGCAGTCTTATCTGCCGCAACGGTTTCGGGCATCGGCATGTTTTTCTTCGCTCTGCCAAAGATGAAGCTGACGTACAACGCGGCGGCGGCTGTCGCGTATGTGATCATCACGCTGGCCTCCGCGACGTTTTGGACTCTCGCCGCAAGGTCCGCCGTCGGCGGTCTCCTGATCATTGGTTTTGTTTGGTGGGCGATCTACATGTTCATTGGAAATATTGAGACCGGCAAGTTAGAAGCGCTCCCCTTGGCCACGGCAAGGGCAACCGCCATTTCCGTTTTTGCCATTTGCTTTGCCGTCGTGATGCTTTGGCTTGGCGCGCGGAAACTGGCGCGATTCCAGGTGACTGGAGGAACCAGCGGCGAAGATCTGCTGGTGGCCGGCCCGTCCGTAATGCCGGAAGCTTTGGCGGAATGGTTCCGCTGCCGTCCCTCGGGCGCTCTTCTGAACCTGATTCGGAAAGAATTTCGTTTGCTTCGGCCACTCTGGGTAATCGAGTTGATGACCGTTGTCTACCTAACCTGCCTGGCGATCTTGCGGCTTTTGCCTTCGCCTCCGGTGTTCCTCCCTGAGACGGTGCGCCAATGGGCCGTATTGGGGCCGCCGGCTATGACCAGCATGGGGTTGGTGGGGCTTGCCGGGATTCTTTCTCTAGGAGAGGAGAGAAGGTCAGGGACGTACGCCTGGCACATGACTCTCCCGATTTACGCACGCACGCAGTGGCTCGTCAAGTTGCTCGTTGCCATGTTCGCCGGACTCGCTTGCGCCATGTTGTTTCCATTCCTGGCACTAATGGTAGTCGGCTCTTTTTATGGGTCGACGTTCATGTTCCTGTACCTTCACGCGGCTACAGATATGTTTATCGCGTATCTGATTCTGACGTTTTCCTGCTTCTGGTGCGCCTGCGCGGCAAATGGCACCGTAAACGCAGCCACTTGGGCCATGCCTTCTATCGCCGCGATTCCATTTGCGTGCGCGGGCGGGATATGGCTTGGACAAGACCTGACGCGGTCCACGGGCACGCTGAAGGATTTCGTCATTTCTTCCTTTCATCTTAGCCCTTTGGCACTCGTGGGTGTCACTGACTACGCCCGCTCAAAGATGCTTTGGCTGTTTGTTCCAACATTGCTGTTCGCGTTGCTGCAGAGTTATCGCCTCTTTCGAACTCCGCCGCAAAACAGCAGGCTCTGGACTTTGCGGTGCATGCTGCCGCTGATCGCAGTAACGATTCTCTGGAGTTTTTCCGCGTATGCCGGATTCGTCGCTTCAACCTGGCAGCCCTTCGAGGAAACGCGCCGAGCCCTCGAAACGCTTCCCGGCGGCGCGAACTTCCAGGTTGCCGGCGATGATCTGGCCAGGAGCCCTGTGCTTTCTTCCCCCACGCGGCGCTGGCTGAAAGGGGCGCGCATCGCCGTTGCTCCCGATAATTTGAGTACGTCGGTATATCGCGTCACGATCCATTTGGCCGGCGGTTTGGAATGCAGGCTCGCAGTTATCCAAAAGGGAGGGATGGCGGCATCCTGCGGGCAGTAGGAACGCATAGGATCGCTTGGCGGCGGCTCTTTGGGAATCTGCAGCGCAGAAACAATGAATCTGGTGGACGAGAGGGGATTCGAACCCCCGGCCTCCTCGTTGCGAACGAGGCGCTCTCCCAGCTGAGCTACTCGCCCACGAGCAGCAAAATAATTTTAGCAAAGGCGCGGAGGCTTGCCAACACAGACACTTTCCACCAGTTTCTTGCCGTGAGTTCGAGGTTGCACACCGACCGGGACAGAGCGCGAGGCACCTGTGGCGGCTCGAACGCGATGTGTCTTGCGTCGCGGGAAACTCTTTTAAGCTCCTTTCATGAGAGGAACTTCAGCAACAAAATGAATCTAAAATGGCCTCTAGGAGCACCCCGCCGCAGGTGCATTGTTGCAACTGAACAACCCGGTGATGGTCGCGGTCTCGATTACGTGACCAATCATGGCGCGGAACAACGTTTCGGCAGGCGCAGGGAAGCCCGGTGGAAAGGCGGGCAGATCGAGCTTCTTGTCGAGCGCATAAACGGTAAAGAGGTAAGTATGAACCCCGTTGGGGACGATTCCCGGCGGCGGGCAGGGGCCGACATATCCGACGTTGCCGGCGTCATCGGTGATCTGGTCGTAGCTGCTTGTAGCCACTCCAGCGTTTTCCGGGAGTTCAGTGACATCCGGCGGGATATTGTAGATTCCCCAATGGGTGAAGTTCGCGGTGACGTCATAGGCGACCACTGCGTAGCTCCGCGTCCACGGCCAAGACTTCGTCCACTTCAGCTCGGGCGACATATTTCCGCCAATGCAGGAGCTACCCAGCAGGCCGTTGAACACCATGCTGGCTGGCACGATTTGGTTGTCCTTAAAGGTTGTGCTGGTTATCCGAAACGGCCGTGACCAGTCCTCAGTGGCTCCGGTGGTTGTCATCCGGCCAGCGTGCAGCGCACCAGGGGGCGCAGCGGACAGCCCAGTCTCACCGGGAAACGTCAACATGTGAAGCACTGCCAAAAGGGAGAGGAAAAAAAGGACGCGAACTTTCATCTGTCACTCCTTCACCGTCAGCGAAACGGTCAAAAGCACACCATTAGCTGCGCATTCTAGGCGCGCGGTTGCAGCGCGTCAACTTCTTCACGAGATATTAAAGATTTCTTTACGTCTGGCGATAGAAGCGTGCGGCAAGCGCTGTGCGTAGCTCTTAAGAAAGAACGCGCGGAGGGATCGGCGATAATTCGAATGACTTGAAGAGTTTATGGTTGATCGATGGAGCCGCCGATGCGCTGCGCCACGATTTTTCGGGCATTCTGATAAAGCGCGCGCGCCTGCGGAAGAGCTTCGACAGCCTTCTGCACCTGAGGATCAGCTTCGAGAAGAACCTTGAAGCCCTCTTGCTGGTCGAAGGTGGACATGAAGACTTCCTGCTTGATCTTGCGCTTGATCCAATCCAGATTTTCGGCGATTTCCGGTTCGGTGTAGCGGACGTTATGTTTGCTCAAGTACTCGCGAAAGACGTGCATCACGTTATCATCGGCCTCGAAATCCTTGGTGATGGCGGGTTTCGAACCGAGATAGAAGCGAGTAAACCCGCCAACGCCTGTTTCCGCGGGGTAAAAAACGTCGTCGCGGAAAAGCAGTTGCTCGAACTTCGTAAGTTTGGGAGCTTCCACCACGATGTCCGGCGCGATGCCGCCGCCGCCGGTGACCTGCCGGCCGCTGTCGGTCAGCTTCACTTCCGTCGGATGGTCCGGCACCTTCCGTTCATAGTGATACTCGTAGAGAGAAACGGATTTGTAATCGCGCTGAATAAGCCGCCCACTCGGGGTGTAATAGCGGGCGGTCGTCAAGGCCAAACCTGTGTTTTCGCTGAGCGGCGTAACGGTCTGTACCAGGCCCTTGCCAAAGGTGGTTTCCCCGACGATCATTCCGCGATCGTGATCCTGCACCGCGCCGGAAACAATTTCGGTTGCCGAAGCAGAATTGTTGTTGACCAGAATGACCAGCGGCACGGTCACACCCTGATTGCCGCGGACCGCGTAATAGCGCCGCTCGGGAGAAGTCCTGCCGTGATGTGAAACGATCAACTGATTCTTGTCGAGGAACATGTCTGCCACGGCGACAGCTTCATTCAGCAAGCCACCCGGATTATTGCGCATGTCCAGGATCAGACCATCGAGCGAAGTGGCCCCCAACTGCTTCAAGGCATCCGCAATCTCGCGGTCGGTCGTCTCGTTGAATCCAGAGAGGCGGATATAGCCGATGCCGGGCTTCAGCATGAAGCTGAGATCCACAGAGTGCCGCGGAATCTCATCGCGGGTCACGGTAAACACCAGCGGTTCGGGATAGCCCTCGCGCGTCATGGTGATCTTGACGATTGTGCCCTTAGGCCCTTTGAGCAAGTCAGCGATTTCACCAGAGCTCAGGCCGTCCGTCGATTTTTCGTCCACTTTGGCGATGACGTCGCCCGGGCGGATGCCAGCATTATAAGCGGGGGCGCCGGCGTAAGGAACAATCACGACCGTCTGGTTGTTGCGCTGCGAAATGAGCATGCCAACGCCGTAATATTTCCCCCGCTGATCTTCGCGAAGGAGGGAAAACTGCTTGGCATCAAAGAAATTGGAGTGCGGATCGAGCATGCGGAGCATGCCGGGAATGGCGCCTTGGTAAACCGCTTTGTCAACGTCTACCTGGTCCGCGTAATTGCTCTGGACGACGTCCAGAACGCGCGTGAAATCGTGGACGGCGGTCTGGTAGTCATCGGCCGTGGCCGTGGTGGCTTTTACGTTAGGCCCGTAAATACCACCTAGGACGGCAGATAACAGCAGTACGCCAATGGCGATAATCAGCCCGCGACGCTCAGATTTCATCGTTACCTCGCACGTGAACGTGAAGTGAAATTATAGCACACCGGAAACTCCGGTTTGACAGCGTGTGAATACCCTTTCTATGATGCCAATGAGGCATTAGACGGCTGCCAGACGCAATGTTGAGCATCCCGCACATGATCGTGGTCTTTATTGTGGTCCTGGTGGTATTTGGGCCACAGAAGCTCCCGGAACTCGCCCGAGGATTGGGAAAGCTCATGGCGGAGTTCCGCAAGGCATCCCTGGACTTTAGGAGCGCATTTGAAGAGGAGATGCGCGACTTGGAGCGCCAGGCCTTGCTTGCGGAGCGCAAGAAAGCGGCGGAAGCGGCTGCTGCTTCGGCGGCTGCAGCGCCCAGCCAGCCGGCTACCTTAGCTACCCCTGCGGGAACAGAAACGCCTACGGCTGAAGCCAAACCGGAAGTTGGCGCTACAGAAGCTCCCGTCGTGACGCCGGTTACCGAAGCAGTGGCACGATCCAGCGACGAATCAGCTCAAGTAACCACGGAGCAAACTTCCTCTGCTACCGGTGGCCAAGAGTCACACCAGGAAACCCAGCCTCCGGCCTGAACCAGTGCCAGAAGAGAACAACAACACGAAAACCTCAGGCGCGGGCGAAGAACCCGGCGGGGCGATGACGTTTTTCGAGCATCTGAGCGAACTGCGCAAGCGGATCATCTATTCCCTGTATGCGATTGCCATTGGCGCTCTTGCCGGCGTCTATTTCTCGAAGTATTTCATCGCGTGGATCAACAGGCCAATTCTGAAAGCGTTGGCGGATGCCCACCTGGATCCAAAGCTCATTTACACGCATCCTGCCGGGCAACTCAACATCGTGATCACGGTCGGCATTTATCTGGGAATCGCACTGGCCTCCCCCATCGTGCTGTATCAAGTTTGGCTGTTTGTTGCGCCGGCGCTCTACAGGCACGAGCGTGGCGCCATCACAGGCTTTCTCTTTTCCACTGTTTTTTTATTTCTCGCTGGCATTGTCTTCGGTTATTTCATCACGCTGCCCTACATCTTGCATTTCATGGTGAGTCCTGGGCCGTTGTTCAGTCTGGGGCGCGACGTCACGCCCATGATCAGCGTCAACGAGTATTTCGATTTGATCTTGCTGACTCTGCTTTGCATTGGGTTGACATTCGAACTGCCGGTTCTGATTTTTTTCTTGTCGCTCTTTGGAATCGTTACGCCCAAATTTCTGTGGAGAAATTTCCGCTACGCCATCTTGCTCATTTCCGTGGGCGCCGCCATTGCCGCGCCGCCAGACGCTCTGAGCATGCTGATTTTCATGGCGCCAATGGTCGGGTTGTATTTTGTGGGAATTGCTGTGTCGGCGGTGGTGACGCGGCGGCGCGAGCGGCGACTGGCCGCTCCGGCGGAGGCCCGCTAGATGAAACGGGATTTCCAGTTGGCTGTTGTGCTAGGCCTGGTCTCGATTTGCGTGGTGGGCTGCAAGGCGGGCAGCACTGAAACCGCCGGCGCCTCGGGGCAGCCACCCTTTATGAGCACGATGGCCACTGCGCCGCCGCAAGTTGCCGATGACACACTGCCGCCTGAGCAAACGGGCGGCTTCGACGGCAAGAAGGCGTTTGCGCAGGTTGCCAAGCAGGTCAGCTTTGGGCCGCGGCCGGCTGGCTCAAAAGCGATTGCGCAATTGCAAGACTATCTGCAGTCCGAGTTAAAGAGTTACGGCTGCACCGTGGAGACCGACAATTTCAGGGCCGACACGCCGGCTGGGCGCTTGCCGATGAAAAACATTTTGGTAAAAATCCCCGGAGAAAAGCCGGGGATCATTCTTCTCGGCACGCATTACGATACAAAACGCCTGGAAAACTTCGTAGGAGCGGATGACGCAGGATCGTCCACAGCGGTGATGCTCGAGTTGGCTCGCCTTCTTTGTCAAAAGCATTCCAAATACGCCGTCTGGATCGCTTTCTTCGACGCAGAAGAAGCAGTGAATTGGGAATGGAAGGACCCTGACAATTGCTACGGCAGCCGGCAGATGGCCGCGCGCATGGCTGCCAGTGGCGACCTGCCGAAGGTCAAAGCGTTTCTTCTTGCGGACATCGTCGGTGGCCGCAAACCTCACTTCAAGCGCGAATCCTATTCGACAAAATGGCTCGTGGACCTGGTGTGGGCCACCGCCAAAAGGCTAGGCTACGGAAACATTTTTGTGGATGATCCCTCGCAAGTGGAAGACGATCACCAGTCTTTTCTGAGGCGCAATGTGCCTTCGGTTGACGTGATTGATTTGGATAATGGACCGGACGGGGACGTCTACTACTGGCACACGCCGCAGGACAGCCTCGACAAAATCAGCGCGAAGACCCTGGGAATTGTCGGGCACGTTTTTCTGGAAAGCGTGAAGCAGCTTCAATCGAGGTAGAGATTTTTTCGCAGGGCGCCGAAGTTCTAAGCCGATTAAACTTCGAAGCGTACTTCCTTGCCCTTTTGCTCCAAGGAATGTTTGCTGAAGTTCTCGTCGTTGCGATAGGGGAAGTCCGAGCGGTAATGGCTGCCGCGACTTTCTTCGCGGGCGAGCGCCGCTCGCGCCATCACCAATCCTAGCTTGTGCAAGTTTCGCAATTCGTGGCTGCCGCGGCTCGGCTTGTCGGATTTGGGAAGCTCCAAGGCTTCGAGCTGTTTGATCGCCTCCGTCAGCTCTTTTCCGCTGCGCATGATGCCAACTTCGCGCCACATGATGTCGCGGATTTTGGTGAGCGTCACGCACGCGGCGGATTTTTTCTCTGCCGCTTTCGCCGTTTCTTTTTGCGCTGTGGAAGAATTTCCCGGCAGCGGCGCGGGACTTCCCGGCAAGGCGCCCGGCTGGCGTTTTCCTGCTGGCGCGTCTTTCATCATGGCTTGGCCCGCGCGCGCTCCGAAGACGAGTCCTTCGAGAAGCGAGTTGCTCGCCAGTCGGTTTGCGCCGTGGACTCCCGTCGCTGCGGTTTCGCCAGCGGCATACAGCCCAGGAAGGGAAGTGCGTCCCCACAAATCCGTTTTGACTCCGCCCATCATGTAGTGAGCCGCCGGGCAGACTGGCGCGAGATCGCTTGCAAGGTCTAGTCCGTAGCTTAAACAAGTTTCATAAATGCGCGGGAATCGCGTCTTCAGGAACTCCTCGGACTTCTTGGTCATGTCCAAATAGACGTGCGTGCTGTTGGTGCGCTGCATCTCGCTGACGATGGCGCGGGCGACTACGTCGCGCGGCGCCAGCTCCTGCGCTTCGTGATAACGCTTCATGAAGCGCTCCAGGCCAATGTTGCGCAGCACCGCGCCTTCCCCACGCAACGCTTCGGAAAGCAGGAACCGGGGCGCACCCTGAATTGCCAGCGCGGTGGGATGGAATTGCACGAACTCCATGTCGGATAATACAGCACCCGCGTCGTAAGCGATGGCCATGCCGTCGCCGGTGGCTACGTCGGGATTTGTCGTTTCGCGATAAATCTGCCCGAGGCCGCCGGTGGCGAGCAGCACGGTGCCAGCGCGCAATTCATGGAGCGAGCCGTCGGTTTCATCAATGAAACGCAGACCCGTTACTCCTCCACGTTCGACGATCAGCTCTGTAGTGAAGGCATGCGCGCGCAGATGCAAATGGGGAATCGTATGTGCGCGCGCGAGCAAAGCCCGGCTGATTTCGCGGCCGGTCGAGTCGCCGTGCGCGTGGAGAATGCGCGAACGGCTGTGCGCCGCCTCACGTGTGAACGCCAGTTTTGTTCCCGCGCGGTCGAATTCCGTGCCCCATTCGATGAGCTGCGTGATGTACTTGGGGCCTTCTTCGACCAGGAGAGAGACGGCTTCCGCTCGGCACAACCCATCACCCGCTTTGATAGTGTCTTGCTCGTGCAGCCCGATTTCGTCTTCGTCCGAAAGCGCCACTGCAATTCCGCCTTGCGCCCAAGCCGTCGCGGAATCGCTTAAATTCGATTTCGCGAGCACAAGAACCGTTCCCGCGGCGCTGAGTTCAATCGCGGCGCGCAAACCAGCGATTCCGCTGCCCACAACAGCGTAGTCGGCGTGATAGTTTTTGCGGGAGTTGGTCATGGAAGTGGGGACTTGGCGCTCAAGTATGGTAGCACGAAGAAATTAAGGGAATAAGGAAGACAGCATTGCCGTGCGGCTGCGCGGGAGCGTGTGCTACATTGAAACGGTCTCGCGAATGAAAAGCAAACGGATCAAAGTAAAATCTTCAGCCGGTTCCTATGCTGTAGTTGCCGGAGCAGACGCGACGGCGCGTGCAGCGCCGCAAATTGGGGCCTTGGGGCGCTTCTCAAGCGTTCATGTTGTATCTTCGGCGAAAGTGTGGCGAGCCGTTGGACGAAAAGTGCAGCGCGGGCTACGGCTCTTCAATCGCAACGCAATCCATCTTTTTGATGATGCTGAATCGAAAAAAACGCTCGGCACCGTAGAAAAAATCTCTCGATTGCTTGGCCACGCAGGCGCGGATCGCAAATCGCTGCTCATCGCCGTGGGCGGCGGTGTTGTCGGCGATGTCGTGGGCTTCGTTGCCGCTTCTTATTTGCGTGGCGTCGCGCTTGTCCAGATTCCCACAACGCTAGTTGCACAAGTGGACAGCTCGATTGGCGGCAAAACGGGCGTGAACCTTCCCGAAGGCAAGAACCTGGTTGGCGCGTTTTACCCGCCGAGGTTGGTCATCACCGATCCGGGGCTTCTGAACACGCTGCCGGATCGCGAGTTTCGCGGCGGGCTTGCCGAAGTCATCAAGCACGCCGTCATCGCCGACGCGAGAATGTTTGCGCTGCTCGAACACAATCTGGAAAAAGTTATGCGGCGAGATCGCCAGTTCCTTGATTTCCTGATTCCGCGCAACGTACAGATCAAAGCGCGCGTCGTGAGCAGAGATGAACGCGAGTCCGGTTTGCGTGAAATCCTTAACTTCGGCCACACGTTTGCCCATGCTCTCGAAAGCGTGACCAAGTACCGGCGGTATCAGCACGGCGAGGCGGTCGCTTGGGGCATGATGGCGGCAGCATTTCTCGGCCACGAAATCGGGGTGACTCGGGCGAATGATGTTTCGCGCATCGTCTCCTTGATACGCCGCCTGGGACCTCTTCCGCCGTGGCCGAGTATTTCTCCTGCAACTTTGCTGAACGCTATGCGCTCAGACAAAAAGGCGCGGGGCGGCGTTCTGCGTTTTGTGCTCACTCCACGAATCGGCGAAGCCCGTTCTTACGATGCTGTTCCGCTCCACGCCGTTGAACGCGTGCTGCATTTCACGCCGCGCCTCATCCAAGCCAGCGACAAGCTTTCGAGGCAGCCCAATGGGTGAGACGGTCGCGCCGCTAAAGGGAACCCGTCCCGAAGGCGCTGTCACCGAAGGAGACGTTTCTCAAAAAGTCCGCGAAATGTTCACGCAAATCGCGCCGCGGTACGATTTGCTCAACCACCTTTTGTCATTCCAACTGGACCGCCTTTGGCGCGCGCGTGCAGCAAAGCAATTGCGACCCATCCTTGACCGCCCAGATGCTCTTGTTCTGGATCTCTGCTGCGGCACAGGCGATCTTGCCTTTGCGCTCGCACGGACCGGCAAAGCTCGCATCCTTGGCGCGGATTTTGCTCACACTATGCTTGTCCGTGCGAAAGAGAAAAGCTTCTCTTTGCCGAATTCGACGGGCGGCAAAACTCCAACCCCCATGGCATTCTTCGAGGCAGACGCTCTGCGGCTTCCTTTTGCCGATGCCTCGCTCGATCTGGTGACCAGCGCGTTTGGCTTCCGCAATCTCGCGAACTATGAAACTGGCTTGCGCGAAATCTACCGCGTTCTAAAGCCCGGAGGGACCATCGGTATTCTGGAGTTCACAGAACCTCCGGAAGGCTTGTTGGGGGATTTGTACCGCTGGTATTTTACTAGGGTGTTGCCTAGAATTGGCTGGCTCATCTCCGGCCACCAATCGGCGTACACTTATTTGCCTAAATCCGTGTCGCACTTCTTCCGGCCGGCAGAGTTTGCTGCGCTAATGTCGAATGTGGGCTATGCGTCCGCTGACTTTCGTGTGTGGACCTTCGGCACCGTCGCTCTCCACACAGCCACGCGCCGATGCTAGACAGAATTCGCTATTCTTCCAGCCCAGCGCTGCGCAGTTTTGCCAGCAGCGTTTTTGGTGTAATTCCCAACTTCTCTGCAGCGCGCGTCTTGTTCCATTTGCAGTCGCGCATGGTGTTTTCGAGCATCAGTTTTTCCACGTGGCTCGCGGCCCGGCTAGTGACTTCCTCTAGCGAGCCTTCCCAATTGAACTTTTCTGGCAACATTCCTGCGGGTAGATGTGCCGCATCAGGTTTCGCAGCGGGTAACTGCAAAGCGTCCGCACGAATGCTTATTCCATCCGCTAAAATCACCGCGCGCTCTAAAGTATTTTGCAACTCCCGCACGTTCCCAGGCCAGCGGTAGTGCAACAACTGATCGCGGGCGTCCGCCGATAGCTCCAAACCAGGCTTGTTGAACTCGCGGCTGAATTTTTCCAGGAAATGCTCCGAGAGAAGCAGCACGTCGTTGCCGCGGTCGCGCAGCGGAGGAATCGTGAGCGGCACTGCAGAAATCCGGAAGTACAAGTCTTCGCGAAACAATTTCTCTTGAATTTGTTTTTGTAGATCCCGGTTCGTGGCCACCACGATTCGCACGTCCACGTCAATCGATTGCGTCCCGCCCACGCGTTCGAACCGCTTTTCCTCGAGGACGCGCAACAATTTCGCCTGAATCGCCAGTGGCAATTCGCCAATTTCGTCGAGAAAAAGCGTGCCGCGGTGCGCCAGATCCATTTTCCCCACTTTGCGCGCGCCCGCGCCCGTGAACGCACCTTTCTCGTGTCCGAAAAGCTCGTTTTCCACTAGCCCTTCGGGAATCGCAGCGCAATTCAGCGCAACAAACGTTTGCTCCCGCCGCGGCGACAAGTGATGAATCGCCAGCGCGAACAGTTCTTTTCCGGTCCCGCTTTCCCCCAGCAGCAGACACGTGGTATCCGTCGGCGCTACTTTTTGAATTTGGTGGCTTACCTCCCGGATGGAAGGGTGTTCGCCGACAATCCGTGGGAATCCATAGCGTGCAGCGTACTCTTCGCGAAGGAGCAGATTCTCACGTAACAACTCCTGCTCCTGAGCTGCTCGTTTGACTAGCAGCTTTAGATGGTCCAGGTCCACCGGCTTCTGCAAGAAATCAAACGCACCTTCTTTCATCGCAGACACGGCTTCTTCCACTGACCCGTACGCGGTTAGCAACAGCACCGGTACCGTCGCATCGGCTTGCTTGCTCTCGCGCAATACGTCCAGCCCGGATGCTCCGGGCATCTTCAAATCTGTGATTACGAGGAGATACCGGCGCGCGCGCACTTTTTGGATCGCGGCTGTGCCGTCGGGCGCTTCGTCCACGGAATAGCCTGCGCGTTCCAGGGCCTTGCGCATCATGGCGCGCAGTTCGCTTTTATCTTCGACGAGGAGAAGAGGTTCCATCTCCTCTGTTTCTATCACGAATCGTATTGCGCGCCGGGAACAACGCGAGACACATGTGCGGAGAAGGGAAGCATTGCTTAGTGCAGTTGCGTCAGGATGGTCCCAAAGAAGACTAGCGAGGCACTGTTCCCCGCAAAATCAATTCAAAGGAAATCGGAAGGTAAATCTGAAAATCGAGGTACCAAAACTAGGCGCTATCTCGCCCAGCCGGGGTCGCCCCCCGCTTTCCGCAGTGCGGTTTCCATGTCGTCCAACTCCTGACGAAGCTGGTCGATCTCTTTCTTCTTGGCCTCGATTTTGGCCGTCTTGTCATTGATTTCCGCGCGGTTGTTCTGCTCGTTCATCGCTTTCGTGGGGTCGCTGTAATATTGCAGCTGTGATTTATCCAACTCTCGTTGAAGTATGTCCAGCTCTTTTTCTGCTTTTTCGATCTTGGCGTGCTGGTCGGCAAATCTCTTGCGCCAGGCCTTCTCGCCGTTCGGATCTTCGGGCTGGCCCGTATCCCCTGGTTTTTGGGCGTTGGCCGCAGCTCCGGCCGCCCCTGGCGAAGCCTCTGGCGCCGCAGGTTTTACGTCGTCGTCAGTGAAAACCTTCTTTGGCTTTTGCGCGTTCTTTTTCTCTTCCCGAGCTTTTCGGGCCGCGTCCGCTACCGGGTCGCCGGTTTGCTGCGAGGAGCTTTGCTGCTGCTGTGCACAAACGGGGAGCGCTGCTAGGCATAGCCCCGCCACGAGCAAAGTGCTTTTGATGAAATCGCTCAATTTCATACAGTTCCGCCCTTCCGGGGCAGCTGGAAGACCCCTGCTCTAAACGCTTTCCTTCTTTAATTGTACCGCCACTGGCACTTCGCGGGGCAAGGGCAATGTTATAATAAACGCGGCGCCGCCTTCGGGGCGGTTGCGCACTTCCACCTGGCCGCCATGTTGCACGATGATTTTCTGCACTACCGCCAATCCCAGCCCGGTTCCATTGGCTTTTGTCGTAAAGAAGGGGCGGAACAGCTTCGGCAGGGCCGCGGCTTCAATCCCCGGTCCATCATCCAGCACAGTGATTCGCTGTATTCCTGCTTCCTCACCTCGAACAACCTCTCCGAGGATCACAACATGGCCACGGCCATTTTCTACGGCGCAAGCCTCCGCCGCATTTCGCGCCAGATTCAACAGCGCTTGCCGCAGCAGCCCTTCGTCGCCTTCCACCTCATCAAAGATCCCCTCACGCGCCAGACTCACTTGCGGAATCGCCTGGGCTACTTCCGCCGCGGCCCGGTCCACGACCTCTTGCAGCTCGACGCGATCGTCCGGAATTTCCAATGGTTTCGCGTACTTCAGGAACTCCGCAACGACGTGGGTTATGTTGCGGGTCTGCTCCAGAATGCGCTTGGCATAATCCGCAGAATCGCTCGGCGAAGCTTCGGGGATCATTTGCGCGTATCCGGAGATCGTTGCCAACGCATTCTTGAACTCATGCGCAATTCCGGCGGACAATTCCCCCAGCGCGGCGAGGTTTTCTTTCAATTGCATGCGCTGCTGGAGCGCAGCCAACTCCGTCAAATCCGTCAATAGGCAGATCGCGCCGCTGATTTTTCCCTCGCCGCGGCGAATCGGCGAAATGGTTACGCCGAGGTGGCGAATATCTCCCGCAGGGGGCATATGTTCCACTTCCTCGCGGCGGAAAATCTTTCCGGAGGCCAGGCAGTCGGCGACCAGACGCGTTAACTCCGAATTCGGCCCGAGCGCTTCGCTATAGCGCCGGAATCCCAGCCCACGAATCCCCAGAACTTGCTCCGCTGCGGGATTCGAACTGGAAATAATCCCCATGGCATTCACCACCAGTAGCCCCGCCGGCATGTTTCGCGTGACTTCTTCGCTCAATCGCTCAGTTTGCGCCGCGCGTTCTTTCTCAATCTTGTGCAGCCGCTCCAGTTCTTTCTCTTGCTCGCGAAGTTGCCGGATCACGCCTTGCATCGAAGCAGTCATGAAAGCTGACGGATTCTCCGTGCTGGGCGCGCTTGCGCCATATTCTTGTGGCTCCGCCTCCCTTGTACTCTGGAAGAATTTCCGCATCACGTACACGATGAGCCCGATGACCGCCAGGAACAGGACTCCCAGCCCTGCCGCAATCACCCAGAGGTGCTGCGTGTTGCCCCCGATTTGCAGTGCTGCCAGCATCAATCCGCTCGTCTCCGAATGCGAATCAGACTAGCATTGTTCTAAGCACAGGCCATTCTTGCACCATCAATGGACCCAGATAAAGAATCGCCAGCGCCCCAATCCCGAGAAACGTCCCCAGCGGCAGTTGGTATTGGCTTGCGATGGCCCAGCGCATCGCTCTCTCCGTTCCCAATCCGCGCCGGCTCGCACGCTTTGCCAATTCGCTTCTCCAGCCGCTCAAGTACAGGGTTAGTACAACACTGATACCGATCACGCTGCCGAGTAAGCTTCCAAGCAGAATCGTCAAAAACGTTCCCCGCAACCCCACAAACGCGCCCACCATGGCCATCATCTTCACGTCACCCATGCCCATGCCTTCGCGTTTGCGCACTACCCGGTACGCCACGGCGAGTCCCCACAACAAAGAGCTCCCGAACGCGGCGCCCAACGCGCCGTCGAGGAGTCCCGCTGCCTTGCCGTCCAACCGTTGGTGCAGAACTCGCCAGCCCAAAATCGCCGCAAAGCCATTGCGCGGGGGCACGATCAACGAAAACAGCAGCCCCCCCGCGAAGCCCGGCCACGTCACCAAATCCGGCAGAATCCGCACGCGCAGATCTGTAATCGTCAAAACCAGAATTAGGCAGGTGAAAAACAGCCATTTCACGGTCGCTTGCGTGAGCCCGTACTCCAAAAACGCCGCCACAAACAGCAGTCCTGTCGCTAATTCTACCAGCGGGTACATAGCCGAAATCGGTGCCCCGCACGCCCGGCATTTGCCCCTCAGCCATAGCCACGCGAACACCGGCACGTTGTCATAGGCCTTAATGGGCGTTCCGCATTTTGGGCAGCGCGACCCCGGCGAAATAATCGATATCTCCTCCGGAATCCGCGTGATGCAGACATTCAGGAAGCTCCCAATCACAATGCCAAAAAGAAAAAAGAAAATTCCAAAGATGACCACGATTTGACGGGCCGCTCCGCTGCCTCTCTTTGACTGTGCCACAGGAACCTAGCGCCCTCAATGAAACCGCGCCTCCCGCGTGCTCCATCCCTAACGCTTGTTCGGCCTCTTCTCAGTGTTCTTTGTGACCTCTGTGTTGAGATCCACCCTCTCATTCCGGCACTGAACGCTCGGTGGCTCACGACCGTTGATTGCCCCGGTTTTTTCTTCTCTTATTTTCACTGTAAACTGACAACTGAAAAACCGATCACTTACTCCAATGAATTGGTTAGAGCGCAAAATCCGCCGGTACGAGCATCGGCGCTGGACCACCGACGACAACCGCCGCGTCCAGCCGTTCGAATGGGGCCTCGAACATATCGGCGGCTCGCCCGACGACCCCAATCCTGGGGTCTTTGTCCGCCGTTACGCGCAAAACGCCATTGAAAACAGCTCCGTCTGGTACGCTGCCAGCCCGGCCGCGGACTATCATCTCGACCGCGACAACCTCCTCACTTTCACAAGTTCTATCAACTCTCCCTGGCCCGAAAACAACACCGTTCACGCCCGTCTTTGGCCAGCTCGCCGCGACTCACTTCTCCCCATCAAAGCCGCAAAGGGCGCCGCCGTCCTCGTTCTTCCCAATTGGAACGCCAAATGGAATGGCCAGGACGGCCTCTGCGAATGGATTGGTCGTTTCGGAATCACCGCGCTAAAAATGAGCCTGCCCTATCACAATCGCCGCATGGCCAGCGGTCACGAACGCGCCGACCAGATTTGCGGCCCCAACATCGGCCTCACCCTTCAAGCCAACCGCCAAGCCGTTCTGGACGCCCGCTGCTGCCTCCGCTGGCTCGAACAGCAGGGCTACACCAAAATCGGCATCCTCGGTACCAGCATTGGCTCTTCGGTCGGCTACATCACGCTGATGCACGACACCGCTGTCAAAGCCGGCGGCTTCTTCCACTTTTCCACTTATTACGCAGACGTCGTCAGCCGGGGCATGACCACCAATCACGTTTGGGAAGGCCTGCGCCACCACGTCACCGTCGACGAACTCCGCGACTTCTGGGCTCCTATCAGCCCGATGCATTTCGTCGAACGTGGTATGGGTGCTGACCGCAATTCTTTCCTTGTCTACGGCAGGTACGATCCCACGATGCTCCCCGAACTCAGCCGCAAAATGCTCGACTCTCTTCGCCGCCACGGTGCGCATCCTCGCGCGCTCGCACTTCATTGCGGCCACTACTCCCTCGAACTTTTTCCCTTTTCTTACTTCGCCGGATACCGCATGCTTTCCTTTTTTCGTGCCGCCCTCTCTTAGTTTTATCGGCGTTTGCACGCCGAACGAGGAACCAAGGTAGGGCCGTTTCGAATATAATTCTGAATTTGTAGACATCATGATCGGTTTCAAACTCTTGGCGGCTGCGTTCCTCTTCGTGTTTCTCACGAGGAGCGCTCCTTCTTACGCCGCTGACTCCCCTTTGCAATCTCCCTGGGACTCGCACGCCGTAGCCCTCACCGATCAGCCATACACCTGTACCGCGCCTGCGCCGCTTCCTCGCGACCTCCAAATCGGCAGCTACTACACGGACTCCCACCACTCCATCGTTGCCCCGAAGATGAAAGAAGCGCACGACGCGATCCAAAAACCCATCACCGACTTCGGAAGGGAACTGGCCAAGGCTGCCGACAACTACCGCTCAACCGGCAGCCGCACTGCCGCCCAATGTGTCCTCGGCCTTTTGGAGGGCGCCGCGCGCCTGCGCGTTCTCGCCGGAAAAATGTTCAGTTCGCAAGCCTACTACGAGCAGGGCTGGGCGCTTTCTTCCTGGTCCATCGCTTATTTAAAGGTTCGAAGCAGCGGCCTGGCCTCGCCCGAGCAAACCAAGCGCATCACTTCCTGGTTCAAGGACCTTGCCGAAGACAATCGTGGCTACTACGAAAGCAAAAGCCACAATCCTTATAGTGATGCGCACAACAATCATCTCTATTGGGCGGGGCTCGCAATTTCTGCCGCAGGCGTGGCCTGCAACGATCGCAAACTCTTCAACTGGGGCATGGACGCTTACAAGGAAGGTGTCAGCAAAATCACATCCGAAGGCACGCTGCCGGCCGAAATGGAGCGTGCCTCGCGCGCCCTGCATTACCACCTCTACGCGCTCGCGCCGCTGATCATCCTCGCGGAATTTGGCGAAGCCAACGGCCTCGAGCTTTACGCCGAGAAAAACTACGCTATCAAGCGGCTTGTTGCTCGCTGCATTGCCGGTCTCCAGGATCCCGGTTTCTTTGCCGAACGCACCGGAACCCCGCAAGAAAGCCCGGACAAAATCGTCGGTGCAGACATTGGTTGGGCCAAGCCTTACGTCCGTCGTTTTCCCGACCCACAGATTTCCGCACTTTTAGAGAAAGCCGAGTGGATCAACTACACAACCTGGGGTGGCCTTCCTCCCGACTAAACTCTCGGATTACTTGGACGAGCAGGTTGGCCTGATTTGCCTCACTTCGTCAAGGCTACTCGTTGCAGCAGGCTCTGAAACCGCGCCTCTCCCCGCAACTGATCCAGTGCCGGCTCAGCTCCAATCTCAGTCATTGCCAATGTATGTTCGTCCAGTGCTTTCTCCAGAGAGTCGAGCGCCTTTTCTTTTTCTCCCATTCGCGCATAGATGATTCCCTCTCCATACGGCCCCCGATAGGCCTCAGGAGGATTTTCCTCACTTCGCGAGTACTCCAGGACCTTCATCCAGTATGCCCGCGGGCCGCCTTCCTTCAGAGCTTTCCGCAGCTCATCCTCTTTTTTCAGCGCATTTCGGGGATCCTCACCGCTCAATAAACGCGCCTTGGTCTCTGCCTCGATCGCCTCATCGAATTTTCCGGTGTAGGTGTAAAGTTGAGCCAAGCGCTCCTGATTGATCGCCAGACCTGGAAACAGCTGCGCGCACTTTTTGAACTGAGCCAACGCCTCGTCGTATCGTTTCGCCCAGAGGTACGTTCTGCCTAGAAACGACTGCACCGGCCCCGAAAACGGATCGATGGCGATGGCCTTTTCCATTTCCGCGATTGCCTCCTCGTGCCTCCCTAGCGGGGAAAGGTAACTGTTCGAGTAAAACATGTGCGCGTAAGGATCATTGGGACTCAACTCCACTCCGCGAAGGAACTCGTGTTCTGCGCCGGACCAGTCAAACTCATAATGAGCTTTGATGAATCCAAGGATTGTGTATCCCTCGCCCAGCGAATCATCCAAGGAGATCGCCTTCAGCGCCGCGTCTCGCGCTTTTGGCATGGAATCCACCACGGACAACGCTCTAGGCACGCTGGCGAGGCTGTATACCCGGGCGAGTTCCGCATAAGCCGCCGCGTAGTTCGGGTCCAACCGGATCGCTTTTTCATACTCTTCGATGGCGTGACGCATGCTCTCTTTCGTCCGCAGCTCCGCGGCCAATAAGCCCCGCAAATACGCTTCATGCGCTTCCGGGTTCAGCGTTGGCGCTCCAGCGAGCCGCGTTCGCGTCGGGCCCGCCAGGCTCAATTGAATCTTGCTCGAAATCGCCAACGCGACATCACTTTGCAATCGCAGCAGATCCTGCAGCTCTCGATCGAAATCGCCAGCCCATAAATGGGTTTCGTCGCTCGCCCGGATCAACTGCCCGGTGACTCTTACCCTATCTCCTTCCCGCCTCACGCTCCCTTCGAGCAAGTAATCCACGCGCAGTTCTTGTGCGATTTCCGATGCTCGCTTTTGCGTGTGCTTGTACTGCATCGATGACGTACGGGCAATGACGCCCAAATGCTCTGGATCAAGACTGCCAAGCTGCGTAATCATCTCTTCCGTCATTCCGTCGGCAAAATATTCCTGCAGAGGGTCTCCGCTCAGATTCACGAATGGAAGAACCACGAGCATGATTCTCGTGGAACCTGGCTTCTGCTCTTGCCTGAGGAGCAGGCTGGCAACTCCCGCCGCCGCTCCCAGCAGCAGCACAATCCCGACCCACACCAGCCAATTCCGTAGGGGGTGCTTACTGGGGGGCGTGGTCGAAGCCGCTTTCACTTCAAAAGGTGGCTCAGCAGGTGTTTGGGTCAGTGTTGGGCTTGGGGCAACTACCGCTGCTGCGAATCGATAGCCCTTGCCGGAGACAGTCTGCACATAGCGTGGTTCCTCCGGGTTGTCTCCCAATGCTTGGCGGATTTTTCGAACCGCCGTGTTAATGCTGTTGTCCGCATCGACGAAAACATCCTTCCCCCAAACCCGCTCCAAAATCTCGTCCCGCCCAACCAGCAATCCTCTGCGCTCCACCAATAGGAAAAGCAACTCCAGGGGAATGCGCTCCAGCCGAACCGCCCGGCCTTTCCGGCGCAGTTCAAACGCACCCTGGTCCAGCTCAAAATCTTCAAAACGTATAATTTCTTCGGCCATTCAGGACGCCTGCGGAGACGCCGCCATTCTACCTGTATCCTTCCACGAGAAATAGTTGGTTTCGGAAGCTAAGCGTTTCGGAAAAGAAATCCCGCAAAATCAATTACTTATACCGTCACAAAGTCTTCAGCCACTCTTCAGGGTCTGTCCATTGCCAAAAACCCGTACCCACCTTTAGAAACGCACTCACCCCGGCAGCGCCGGTCAATCCGTCCAAAGGAGATCCAATCATGAAAGCTCGGTTTCTCAAGGCTGCACTCGCCCTTGCGTTTGCGCCCTTGTTCTTCAGCGGCTCCGCCCGCGCCCAGAATAACGATAACGATGGCTGCAGCAACGCCACGTTGAAAGGCGATTATGCCTTCACCGTCGCAGGCCAAATCTTTCTCCCCAGTGGCCAGATCGTCCAGCGCCAAGGCATCGCCATGACTCATTTTGATGGCGAGGGCAACCTCTCACAGGAGGATTTCGTCCTTTCCGATCCCAACGCGCCTAAGCCGGCTGGCGTTTCGCCCGTGGATCAAAACAACGGCTTTCACAACGACGAAACCGGCACCTATACGGTGCACAAAGACTGCACTGGCACCTTTACGATTATTCTCCCTGGCCTGCTCGATCCGAAGACGGGCGCGACAGTGACGGGCACAGGCAAGATCGTCGTCCTGTTTGCGCTCAGCGATCATGGGCGCGCCATTCACACCATTGTCACGTCGATCCAACCGCCCGGCGCTCCAGGCCCCCTTCCGGCGCTCATTCGCAGCGACGGCTATAAACTCGGCCGTGTTCCCGAAGACTAACTCCAGCTTGGTTCTACCCCCTGGGGCGTAGCGTGATCCTCCGTTTCGAGACGTGATCGCCGCGCCCCACCCAGCATAAGAGCTGTCAAATGTGGCGCTCAAGGCGGAATTACGTCTGAACGGTCAGACCAGTGTGTGTTCAGGATTCCGTGCCTTAACGAGAGTTGAGGAAGCTCGGTAAGTCCAAGACCAATTCGGCTTAAACATCTATGGGTGGCTTGATATACGCAGCGCCGTGCCGGTAAAGCCCGGCCGTAGGAATTGGCTGTGAAAACACAATGCGAATTGGAACGAAGATCGCTCCGGTACCCGGCGTAAACGGGACGGCCACTTCGACACGCGATCCTTCCGGGTACTGATTGCGGCTGCGAAAACTCAGCCCGCCCTTGGAAAGGTCTTCGCACACCGCGATTTCTTCGGCGAAGCCCCGTCGCCGGATACACGCCAGCACACGCGCTTTCACGCGCGTGCGATTTCGCCGCGGAACTACGCGTTCCTCGACACCCACACCCGCGGCACCATTGTCTGGCGCCGTCGTTTCGGAGACCGATTCAATCCAAATGGAAGGCGAATCGCAGTGCCGGCACTGCCGCGCGATGCACTTGCGGATTTCAAAGGATTTCAGCTGCAACTCATTGAGATAGACAACTTCGCGCCGCCCGCAAAAGCTGCATTCCATCAGCAGGCGCGCCAAGGCTTCTTCGGCTTTGTGCGGTGCCGGAAAATCGATGTCCCAAAAATCGCAGCGCGGTTCGAGTAGATGTATTGCATAAATGAAGCCGTTCAAATCCTGGTCGATTTCAGCGACCACGCGCGCGCGGGTGTGTTTCCAGTGGTCGCCTTCGAGGTGGCGGCGCAAGTGCAGTTCTTGCCCGGCATCCAACTTTTCCGTGACGCGAATTACGCCTCCGTTGCGGCTGACCAAAAGCGTCTCCGCGGTTTTCGTAAACGTGGCGCCAGCCGTGGCCCACGATGCCTCGACGGGCATCCGGAAGGCCACGCGGTCGCTTTGCCGCAATCCGTCGGATAAGGTGCTCATGTTGCGCAAAGAAGAAGCTCTAGTTCAGGCTAGCACGCCCGTTGCGGCCGCATGGCTAGGTGCAAGGGCGGATTGTCGTTCCAAGTAATAACCTGCGCAGGACAATTTGCCCCGCGTCCTGCCGCCTTCGTATTGCCTCTTTCGCGCTACCTGTCCCGCGCAACCCTCATCCACGCGCCCTTTTCGGGCAGACTAAATGGAGCCGGAGGCTTGTACAGGCAGTCAGGACCACTCTGCGCGCCGGCCCTGGAATTGTGGGCAACGTTATTTTCATGAGCGAGCGAACATCTAGCGGCGATTCCCGGAACTTGGCCGTCCGGGACCGGCGGTTTTGTATTCGCTATCCCTTTGCCGCGGATGTGGAAGTCCTGGACCTCGAAACCGGATCGGTCACCGAAGGCGTCACTTCCGACCTTTCGATCGGTGGCGTTTTTGTCTGCACTAGCAAGCCGCTTCCTTCAAACACCCGCATTCGCGTCACGTTGACGCGCAAAGATCAAAAGATGGAAGCTCTCGGCATGGTTCGCATCGTCAAGCCGCGCATTGGAATGGGCGTTGAGTTTATCGATGTCGAGCCGCCCTACAACGAAGTCTTAAACCGCTGGGTCGAGCAACTCAGCAAATCCCGCTAACCACCAGCTTCTAAGGGGTTGCCGCGGCGATTTTTGCGTTGCCATCCTTACTTCTTTGCTGGCTCAATTTTGTTGACTGCTGTCGGCTTTCACGGCCGCGTATCAAGCGGGTGTTTGCTCTTTTCGTAGAATTCGTTCTGGATTTTCAGGCTCGCGTCATCGGCTTTCACTGCGCGAATCGCTTCGACAATTGTGGAAATCCAGCCTTGCACGTTCCACTCGCCGAGTTCTTTTGTGGCCACGGAGCCATCGCCCGAATAGTGATTCGGAAACCGCGCGTACCACCAGATGCCGGTGTAGACAAAATCAGGCAGATTCTGCCGCTTCAGGTCCGCTCCGGATTCGCTCGCCGCACGGTCGATGTGCGCGAGCTCAGGATGCGTATACAGAAGATTTGACGATTCGTTTTCGCCCGCGTGATAGTCGACGCCCGTGGACTTTTTCGCTGGTCCGCCGGGGCGGCTGCGTTCCCCGTCCAGCACATAGACCACGTAATCCTTCGGGCTGGCCATCTGTCCCTGCGCGAAGTAGGGAAGCAGGTGCTCGTTTCCGCCATGTCCATTCACGATGAGTACTTTCTTGCAACCGTTCCGCGCCATCTCATCCGTGGTTTCCTGGAGCAGTTTCAATTGCAATTCCATGCTGTAAGCCACCGTTCCCGGCTCGTGCTTGGCTTCAAAAATCTGCCCGAAATAATACTCGGGGAAGACCACCGCGAACTCCTGTTCCGCGGCGTGCAGCGAGGCGTACCGAACATTCAGCAGATCGGTTCCCAGCGGCAAATGCGGCCCGTGTTTTTCCAGAATGCCAAACGGCAGCAGACACGTGCCCTTGGATTGTTGAATCGCCTGGCGAAAATCCGCCGCCGTCAGCTCTTCCCACTTCACGGACAATTTGTTCT
Source organism: Candidatus Acidiferrum sp. (assembly GCA_035623215.1). GTDB lineage: Bacteria > Acidobacteriota > Terriglobia > Acidiferrales > UBA7541 > Acidiferrum. The sequence goes on along the minus strand of DASPTW010000025.1, from coordinate 13,187 downwards.
GCGCGCGCGCTGGAAAAAGTGCCAACAAGAAAACCACTGCAACAAGGACGGTTCGTTTCATAAATCCTCCGGAAAACAATGCTCGTATTCTATTGCCACACTGGTCTTTTCGCATGGCTGCATCGGTTCGATCCTAAACTCCGGAAGGCAACTGCGGGGGCGGGGGAGGAGACTCCATTTCTTCCAGCCGGCGGTTCTTCGGTTCGACTCCAAAGAGCGCCACCACGATGATTTGCACCACCACCAATCCAATAATCAAGCTCAAAACTCCGCCAATCCCGTACGAGCGCAGCAGCGCTACAACGATAAACGGCGTCACAATCGTGGCTCCTCGTCCCATCGTGTTGCAAATTCCCGCGGCCCGCATCCGCACATCCGTCGGAAAAAGCTCCGGCACGTAAATCGCGAACAGCAGCGTCACCTGCACATAAATGGGAACCACCAGCAAGAATCCCGCAATCACCAGTAGCACTGGATCCTTGATGAACGGATAGATCCCGCCAACGGCAATCGTCATCAGCGACGCGCCGATGATGGTCGGTTTGCGGCCCCAGGAGTCTGCGGTCAACGCGCCGATCGCGGAACCCACGGGCGCGCCCGCGGACATAATGAACGAATACAAGAACGACCGCGCGATGCTGCGGCCTTCTGCAACGAAAAATGTCGGCAGCCAGGTGACAAAGCCGTAGATCAGGGTATTCGCCACAATTAGCGTCACGATGCCTACCGTCAGCCGCGGAAACAGCACCGGATTCAGCAGCGCCGCAGCCGTTCGCGTCGGCGGCGCGGGCTTCGTAAGCACGGGCTGCGGGAGCGGCCCGTGCTGTCGCTCCACTTCTTTTTCAATCGATTGCAGGATCGCTTCGGCCTCTTCCGTTCGCCCGATCGATTCCAGCCACCGCGGCGATTCCGGAAGCGCCTTGCGCATGTACCAGACCACCAGTCCGCCCAGTCCTGCCAGCACGAACATGGCTCGCCAACTCAGCCGCGGAATGATCAACGTGCTGGCCAACGCGCTAACGGGCAGGCTCGTTACCACCAACACCGACAGCGTGCCAACCCACTTGCCCCGCTGCCTGGGAGGAACGAATTCCGTCATTGCCGCATACCCTGCGACCAGCTCCGCTCCTAACCCTAATCCCATGACTCCGCGCAAAATGATCAGCGTCAGCATCGACGGCGAAAATGCGGCAGCCACCGACGCCAGTCCAAAAATTATTAGGTTGGCTTGGTACGTAAATCGCCTTCCGTAGCGATCGCCAAGAAACCCGGTGAGAAACGAACCCACCATCATTCCCAAGAATGTTACGGAAACAAATTGCGCGTTTTGCGCCAACGTCGAAAAGCCCGTCTTCAGCGTAGCGCCCAGCACTGTTGCGGCCACGTACACATCGAAGCCGTCGAAAAACATTCCTATCCCGATGAGCGTCAAAATCCGGCGGTGAAACGAAGAAATGGGAAGGCGGTCGAGGCGCGCGCCGGTGTTGACGGTCAAATGCAGCTCACTTTTGCCTCGCCAGCAGCGCCAGGCTGCCCTCGGTTAGAGCCTCGATGGCGCGGTGGCAGTTCTGTTGAAACGAGTTTTGCTGTGCGAAGAGAAAGAATTCTTTGCATTGGCGCGCGGCTGCGGGATCCAAACGCAGAATGCGTTCGACAATCGCGTTGGCTTCCCCGGCCAATTGCTCTCGCGGGCAAACCTGCGAAATCAACCCGATCAGGAGTGCGCGATGCGGCGTAATGGGGTCACCAAACAGCACCATCGGAAACGCGAACCGCGGCAGCGTGTACTCGCCGAGATACGCCATAATCGCCGCTGGCGCCAGCCCGTTACGCATCTCGGGAAATGCAAGCGAAGCATTTTCCGCCACCAACACAAAATCGCACAAAACCGCGAGGCCCAATCCGAAACCGAACGCGTCGCCTTGCACTTCGGCCACACTGATGAGCGGGGAAGTGCGCAGCGCGCGCTTGAATTCGATGATGCGCGTCACTTCGCTGCGAATGGCCGTCGCGTCGCGGCCGGCGCGCTCGCGCCCGGTGCAGAACACTTTTCCGTTGGCCCGAATGCGCAGCACGCGCGCCCGCGGCGTGGGAGTTTCGGAACGCAGCTCCGCCAGCATCGCGTCAAACATCGCGCCTGTCACTTCGTTCCCGTGCTGCGGGTTGTCCAGCGTGAAGGTCAGAACGTCTGTGGTTCGTTCAACAATTACACCTGTTGGCGCTCCGGGAGGGGAGAGAGCCGATGGGTTTTGAGAGGACATTCGCGCAAAGTATACAAGCCGCGCCGCTCTGTCAATCGAAGTTCAGAACTATCGTATTCATCGCATGGCCCTATCCAACGCCGTCTTTTCTTTTTGAGTGAGAGGCCGCGTCGCGCCTTTAGCTAGATCTCCCAGCGCGAGCGGACCGATAGCCACACGAATCAGCCGGAGCACCTCAATGTTCAAGCGCTCGAAAATGCGACGAATCTGCCGGTTCTTACCTTCGTCGAGCACGATTTCGAGCCAGGAATTTCGGTCCCCATGCCGCACGACGCTCGCGTGCTTCACTGCAAGAAATTCGCCCTCGTTCGTCGTAACGCCGTTGCGCAAAGTTCCCAGCATCGCCTCATTGGCAAGCGCGGCGATTTGCACGTGATAGGTCTTATCGAGATGCGACTCCGGCGCGGTGATGCGCGCGGCCCATTCTGAATCATTGGTCAGCAAAAGCAGTCCTTCGCTGGCCTTGTCCAGCCGGCCTACCGGCGCAATCCACGCCAGATCTTTCGGCAGATATGTGTAAACCGTTTCGCGGCCTTTTTCGTCGTCGGCGGTTGTTACCACGGCGCGCGGCTTGTTGAGAGCAAGATAAATCTTCGCGCTCCTCTCTATCCGCGCGCCGTCCACTTCGATCCGATCTCGTCCAAGGTGTACCGGTGTTTCTGGGTCGCGCCGCGACGCGCCGTTCAATTTCACACGCCCGGCGCGAACCAAGTCTGCAGCCTCGGAGCGCGAGCAATACCCAAGTTTCGAAAGCGCCCGCGCCAGCCCGACACTTCTCAGGCCGGTGGTCTTCTGGCTGCTTCTTGCAGGGCGGGGCTTCACGGAGGAATTCTAGCCTGAGTTTCCGGCCAACTTCGCAGTCATTGACAGTCAGGCAGTCAATGAACTTGTCATCCTGAGTGAAGCGAAGGATCTCAACCGATCCGCGGCTCGCGGCTCCGATCGATTGAGATTCTTCGCGCATCCTCTTCGGATGCGCTCAGAATGACAACACTACCTCGGAGGAGCTGCTACGGCAGGCGTTGCCGGTGCGCTCGCTGGGGAAGAAGGCGAACCTGTTGCGGAAGTAGGAGACGAATTCGCAGTGGCATCTGTTGTGGAGACCGGCGCCTGATGTTTCACTGCTCCATACCGCGCCGCCAGCCACTCCCGGACCTCTGCGGGCTTGTAATTGAACGGTCCCATACCCCCGCGGTAGGCAATGTGCCCGCTCTCATCGATCACGTATAGCCGCTCCGGCCACGCCGAATACGCCGCGTCCGCCTCGTTGCTCATGTCGTCGATGCCGAAGGGCAGCGTGTATTTGTACCGCTTGGTGAAATCCTGCGCGATAGCCACGCGCTGCTCCAGCGTTTTTGGCTGCGCGTAGCAAACATCGTCTTTCACGTTCGACTTCATCTGCCATTCATCGGTGGGATGCGCTTCGCGCACGTACACGGTGAGAAAATCGGCGTGCTCCTTGTAATCGCTATAAATCTGGACGATGTCGCCCACCTGGCGGCGGAAAGGCGGTCAAGTAAAGCTTCCGAAAACCAGAACCAGCGGCCGCCCGGAAGTTTTTTCGCGGATATGAAACCGGCTCGCGCCATCCAGCGCTACCAATCGCGCATCCGGCGCATCGCTGCCCACTTTCAGTGTCCCGCGATGCATGTGCGGCAGCGCATACCGCACCATGCCGTAGGCATCCTTCGGGCTGCCCGCCATGTAGGAAAAAAAGCCAAACGCCGCCACCAGAAGCACGGCGACTGCGCCTGCGAACCATTTGAAAAATCGTTTCACGCTGTCTCGCACCCCAAAACTTGAACCCTGCGGCGACTTTAGGCAACGACCGTCAGCGGAGCGTCCATATCCCCCCAACGCCAACCGCAAAGATTCGAGCAAACTAGCATCGGGCCGCGCTCGACCGACATAGTACTTTTATATTAGTAGCCGTCCTGGGCCCGCAACTCTTTGCGGTGCTCTTTGTACCGCGCCAATGCTTTTTCAATGATATTTGCTGCCGCATACGCGGGCCGGATATCTTCCACCTGCACCTGCTTGCCTTCGAGTTGCTTGTAGTCCTGAAAAAAGCGCTTCAGCACGAGCAGCCGGTGGGGCGGAAGCTCTTTTGCTTCTACGTAGTCACTGAATTCCGGGTCGTTCGTCGCCACCGAAATGATTTTGTCGTCGCTCGCGCCAGAATCGATCATCGTCATCACGCCGATAGCGCGCGCTTTGATGAGCGAAAGCGGCTGCACCGGCTCCTGGCACAAGACCAGCACGTCTAGGGGATCGTTGTCTTCCGCGTAAGTCTGCGGGATGAATCCGTAGTTGGCGGGATAAAACACCGCCGAGTGGATAATGCGGTCCACTTTCAGCAGGCCGCTCGGCTTGTCGAGCTCGTATTTCACGTTCGAGCCCAGCGGAATTTCAATCACCGCTTGAAAATCGCGTGGCAATTCGTCTCCCGGGGACACATCGTGCCAAGCATGCAACATTGGTCCTTCTTTCAGGTTATTTTTGTTTGATTTTTCTTTAACTTAGAACTTAATACTTACAACTTAGAACCGAAGTTGTCACGCTCGCGCCTTATCGATCATCTCTTCCCAAATGCCCTTAGACTTGAGAATGATTTCGATTAGCTCGCGCGCCGCGCCTTTCCCCCCGGTTGCCTTTGTCGTGTAATGCGCCGCGCGCCGCACTTCGGGAGTCGCATTAGCCACCGCCACCGCGAATCCCACGCGCTTCATCACCATCAAATCCGGCAGATCATCACCCAGGAACGCGACTTCGGATTCTTTCGCGCCCGTTTTACGCAACACGTCTTCGTACGCCGCGATTTTGTGGCCCTGCTTTTCGTATACAAATTCGACGTCCAGCTCCTTGCACCGGCGCCGCAGTGCCGGGCTGCCTCGTCCTGTAATCACGCCTGTGCGCAAGCCCGCGGTCACTGCCAGCGTGAGCCCCTGGCCATCGTGCGCGTCAAACGTCTTGATTTCTTGCGCGGTGCCGTCCGATTGTGACGCCAGTGTCACGCTTCCATCCGTCAACGTGCCGTCGACGTCCATCAGCACTACCTTGATTGGCTTTGCGCGCTTCGCCAGCTTCGGTGGAACCTTTTTCTTTTTCCTGGCCATTCTTCTCCTATTCTTCTCTGTGACCTCTGTGTTCTCTGTGAACTCCGTGTTAAATCTCTTTCTTCGTCCTTAAACAAGCTCCAGGGTCCACAAATCGTGCAGGTGCACAACGCCTAGCAACTTTCTTGATTCGTCTGTGACCACAATCGAAGTGATCTTGCGTTTTTCCATGAGCGTAAGCGCTTCGCTTGCCAGCACATTCGGCCGCACCGTCAGCGGGTCTGCGTTCATGCATTGCGCTGCCGTCATGCCCAGGGTGGCGCCGCCGTGTTTCTCCATCAGCCGTCGCAAATCACCGTCCGTCAAAATCCCCGCCAGCGTTCCGTCCGCATTCGCGACTGTGGTCATACCCAGCTTTTTCGCGGACATTTCGTGAAACACAGAGGGCATCGCCGTTTGCGGCGCCACGCGCGGCAGCGCATCGCCCGCGTGCATCACCTTGTCGACGCGTAGCAGCCGCTTGCCGAGGCTCCCCGCCGGATGCAGAGCGGCGAAATCATCGTGGCGAAAATCGCGCCGCTCCAGCAACGACACTGCGAGCGCGTCGCCAACGGCCATCGCGACGGTCGTGCTCGCCGTTGGCGCGAGGTTCAGCGAACACGCTTCCTCGTTCACGCTCACGTCGAGCACGATTTCGCTCGCCTGCGCGATCGTGGACTTAGGGTTTCCCGTCAGCGCGACCAGCGGAATCTCCAGCCGCTTGAGCGCGTCGAGCAGAGCAATGATCTCGCGCGTTTCGCCGCCGTAGGAAATCGCCAGCATCGCGTCGCCGCGCGCCAGCATGCCCAAATCACCATGCAGTGCTTCGGCCGGATGCAAGAAAAATGATGGCGTGCCGGTGCTCGAAAGCGTCGCGGAAATTTTTCGTCCGACTATCCCGGATTTGCCCATTCCGGTGACTGCCACGCGTCCTTTGCACGCGAAGAGCAAATCCACTGCGCGCTCAAAGGTTGCGTTCAGCCGCGCCAATACTTCCTCAATCGCCTGCGCTTCGATTTTCAGCACGCGCCGCGCCGTTTCCAGACTCATGCCGAGCCCCATCGGCGCACCAGCGCGCCCAGTTCCTTCAATTTCGTGAGCAGGGCAGGGAGTTGGTCGAGCGGCAAAGCATTCGGACCATCGGACAGCGCCTTCGCGGGATTGTCGTGCGTCTCGAGAAAAATTCCGTGCACGCCCGCCGCCACTCCCGCGCGCGCCAATGGCTCGATGAATTCCGGTTGGCCGCCGCTGGCGTGCCCCAGTCCGCCGGGAATCTGAATCGAATGCGTCACGTCGAAGACGACAGGGTATCCTAGTTTTTTCATAATCGGGAACGATCGCATGTCCACTACAAGATTGTTGTAGCCAAACGTAGCTCCCCGCTCCGTGAGCAAAATGTTCTTGTTTCCCGTCGATTCAACTTTTTCCACTGCGTTCTTCATATCCCAAGGCGAAACAAACTGCGGCTTCTTAATATTCACGGCCCGACCTGTCTTCCCGGCCGCGAGGAGCAAATCAGTTTGGCGGGCCAGAAAGGCGGGGATCTGAAGAACGTCCACAACGTCCCCGGCGGGCGCCGCGTGCGCTGTCTCATGAATGTCCGTCAGGACGGCAACATTTAAATCGGACTTTATCCTTGCCAGGATGTGCAACCCCTCCGTCAATCCCGGGCCACGAAAGGACTGGATCGAAGAGCGGTTTGCCTTGTCGTACGAAGCTTTAAAAATGTACGGCACGCCCGCGTCAGAGGCAATCTTCGCGACTTTCTCGGCCATCATCCGCGCGTGCTTCTCACTCTCAATCACGCACGGCCCCGCAATCAGAAACAGCGGGTTCCCGCCGCCTAGCCGCAACTTGCCTAACGAAATTGTTTGTGTAACCGACAAGTGAGAGCTCACCAGGAACCGTCACTAGAAAGCAGCAATGAGACTCCACGCGTTCGAGCCAGCCACTGGTATCCAGTGGCATCGGACTCGCAGAACGGCTCAACCAGCCCTGCCATGTTATCCCATGCCGAAGGAGAAAGGACACACTCAAAGGCCGCAGGACCGATCGCGAAAATGCCTTGGTCATGCTCCCCTCGGCTGAGGCTTAGCTGACACCCGCCAGCGGATTGTATTTCTGGCCGCCCATGAAGTGAGATGTTCTGAACTGCCCCAGTACTGAGAGAAGTCAAGAGGCCACGAAACCAGATAGCCTCTTTGCGATCGAACGAAAAGAGGCGAATTAGTGGGCAGTCCGGCGAGCCATCCGGCACAAATTCCAGTTTCATGAGCGTGAATTTGCTAAAAGCTTAGTTTACGCGCTGGCCCGCGGCGCGGCCTGTAAGACCTGCGCCTTCTGGTGTTCCCCAACGCTGACGGAAGCTGGCCGCGAGCGCTGTTTCTGGTGCTCCAGTGCCGCGCCGATGAACGCCGCAAACAACGGGTGCGGCTCAAGCGGCTTCGACTTGAACTCCGGGTGGAACTGGCAGCCCAAAAACCACGGATGCTCGGGCGCCTCCACAATCTCCACGTAATTTTCGTCCGGCGTGCGCCCGGTGATTTTCAATCCCGCCGCCACCAGCGTCTTCTCGAAGTCGCGGTTGAATTCATAGCGATGCCGGTGCCGTTCGCTTATCTCCAGCTTTCCGTACGCCTTGTGCGCGAACGAGCCAGGGACAAGTTTGCAAGGCCACGCGCCCAACCGCATCGTGCCGCCCATTTCATCCACACCCAGCAATTCGCGCAGCTTGTAAATCACGCGGTACGGCGTCTGCGGATCAAACTCCGTGCTGTCCGCGTGCTTTAGTCCGGCGACGTCGCGCGCGTATTCAATCGTCGCGCACTGCATCCCCAGGCAAATCCCGAAAAACGGCACTTTGTGCTCGCGCGCGTATTGAATGGTGTACACCATTCCCTGAATTCCCCGTTTGCCAAATCCCCCTGGCACGAGAATCCCGTCGTAGCCGACCAGCCGCGCCGCGGCCGTTTCCGGCGAGTCGATTTCTTCCGCCTCCACCCAATGCAAAACCGTTTTGTGATTGTGCGCCAGTCCGCCGTGCAGCAGCGCTTCACGCAGGCTCTTGTAGGCATCTTCGAGCTGCACATATTTCCCGACCACGGCAATGTGCGCTTCGCCCGCCGGATGATGGATCCGATGCACCAGCTCAATCCACGGCTTCATGTCCGAAGGCCGCGCCTCGAGCTTCAACAACCGCAAAATCTGCGCATCCAAGCCTTCCCGGTTCAGCTCCGCCGGCACGGCATAAATAGTGTCCACGTCCTCGACGGAAATCACAGACGATTCGGCTACGTTACAAAACAAGGCGATTTTTTTCTTTAGCTCCGCGGGGATATGCCGGTCGCTTCGGCAAAGCAGAATGTCCGGCTGAATCCCGATGCCCAGCATCTCCTTCACGCTGTGCTGCGTCGGCTTGGTCTTCAGTTCGCCCGCTGCGGCAATAAAAGGAACCAGCGTCACGTGCACAAATAGCGTGTTTTCCGCGCCCAATTCCAGCCGCATCTGGCGGATCGCCTCCAAAAACGGAAGCGACTCGATGTCGCCCACGGTTCCGCCAATTTCTACGATGACGACGTCGACGTTTTCAGAAACCTTCGTGATGCTCGTCTTGATCTCGTCAGTCACATGCGGAATCACTTGCACGGTTTTTCCGAGATAATCCCCGCGCCGCTCTTTGCCGAGGATCGTTTCGTAGATGCGGCCGGTAGTCCAGTTATTGTCGCGGGAAAGTTTGGCGTGCGTGAACCGCTCGTAGTGCCCCAGATCGAGGTCCGTCTCCGCGCCGTCTTCAGTCACAAACACTTCGCCGTGCTGGAACGGGCTCATGGTGCCGGGATCCACGTTCAAGTACGGATCGCATTTTTGCAGCGTGACTTTGAAACCGCGACTTTCGAGGAGACAACCGATTGAGGAGGCTGCTACGCCTTTTCCCAGTGAGGATACAACTCCGCCGGTAACAAATATATATTTTGGCGCCATCCAGGTAGCCCGCATTCGAGCCGGGCTTCTATGCCCTCCACAGGATTGACGTACATACAATTATGTTCGGAACCCGCGCTGCTGTCAAATCAACTCTTTGAATGGGATAAATGCAGCGAATTCTGAGTGTGATTTTCCTTCGGCCGTCCCGTTGCTGCTCGCGGCTGCAGAACGCTCGCGTTCCTCCAAAAATCTGTCCCGACACTGCTTCGCCGAATCGAGCAATGCCGTGTATTGTGCCGACTTACGGAAGTCCGCCAGCAACGGGTCCATCTGCATGTAGTCATAAGAACAAAACCCGCCGTCAATCGAGGATTTCAGCAGCCTCGCCGTGAAGTCATTCCCCAGGCAGCCGTTGTACAGAGCCGCAAAGTTGAATTTGGGCTCCGGATCATGAAACGCAAAAATCTCCTTCTCGGACTGCTCCATAATCTGTTGGAAATTCGAGGGCCGGGGCTGCGCGTAACATGCTTCCACTCCGCGTGTATGGAAGAAGCTGCTGTCCGGCAGCTTGTGCAATCTCTCCAGCGCCTCGCTCGTCTTACCTTCACGCAGTAGGAAATTGATCTCCACGTTCTTTTCCCATTCGGACCCGGCGTCCAATTTCGCAAACTCCCTTGCTCGATCCAACTGTCCATTCCACATAAACACGGTTGCGCACGAGCGAAACTGGTAGTTACCCGGATCGACTCGGAGTGCCATCTCGCACTCCTGTTCGGACTCTTTGGACATGCCGCCGTAGCGGAGGACGTACGAAAGCGTAAAATGCGCGATGCCGCTCTGCGGATGCTTTTCCACCATCGTCTTGCCTTCTTGATACGCCTGTGCCAGCTTCCCCGTATCCGTATCCATGAGCACAATCTGTCGCTCCGCATCTTCGAGATTTGTATCCAAGGCTAGCGCGCGCCGCAGCGCCGGCTCCCGGCGCGTTATCAATCCAGTCGCTCCGGCTCCATACTCCTCCTCGTAGTAGTAGCGTTGCCCGAGCGCGGCCCAAGCCGGCGCAAACGTGGCATCCAGCCCCACGGAACGTTCCAGCATCCGAACGGCTTCCGTATTTTGCGTCCCGTCGTGTGCCATCGCCACGCTCCGCAAGTACAAGTCATAAGCTTCTTCGTTCTTGGGGCGCGTTCCGCTCTCTCCGGCGTTCGTCGCGCCCAGCGCTGGTATCAGTCCTGACCGCACCTTCGCCGTAACTTGCTCGCGCATGGCCACAAGATCCTCGGCGGGAACATTCATTGTTTCCTGCCACAGCACGCGGTCATCGTCGACGTCCACCGCTTCCAGAGTCAGTTGCAGTTGCTTGCCGACCTTCTGGTAGTGTCCCGTCACAATCCGGCCCACGTGCATTTCTTTTCCGGCCTGCTGCAAATCCACGTCGCCCTTTGCGTACTTCGCGGTGGTCGCAAACGGACGCATCGATAGCGCGCGCACGGCGCTCAAAGTGGTCGCCACTTCATCGGGCAACGCCATCCGCAGGAAGTCGGCTTCTTTGTCTCCGCCGACGTTCTGAAAGGGCAGAACCGCAAGACTCGGCAGAGCCGCTGCTGCGCGGTTCGCCTCCGGCGCCAGCGTTCCGCGCCACCGCCACAGCACCACTGCGATCAGGACCAGCAGAGCCGCCGCGCTCGCCGCCGATATCCACCAATTGCGAGGGATTGGTTTTCTAGCCGCAACCGCTATGCTCCGCGAAGATGATCCCGAGCCTGTATCTCGCCGTGCTCGCGCCAAATCCGCTCGCATCTCCGAAGCGTGCTGGTAGCGAACTTCCCGGTCTTTTTCGAGCGCCTTTTGGATCACGCTCTCCAGTTCCGGTAAAACTTGCGGATTCCATCTTTTTGGTGGGGCCGGAGTTCCGTGCAGCACCGCGTCAAAAATCGCCCCTGCGGTATCACCCGTGAACGGCAGCGTGCCCGCGGCCATTTCGTAGAGCACGATTCCAAACGAAAACAGATCCGTCCGCGCGTCCAGCGGTTTGCCCAGCACCTGCTCCGGCGACATGTACGACACCGTTCCCAGTGTCGACCCCGGACTGGTCAAATGCTCATCGACCGTTAGCGTGTTCGCCGCGCTGATTCGGCTGGCCGAGGAGCTTCGCTCGTCCACTTTCGCCAGTCCAAAATCAAGGATCTTTGCGTGCCCGCGGTTCGTCACAAAAATGTTCGCTGGCTTGACGTCTCGGTGAACGATGCCCGCCGCATGGGCCGCGTCCAAGGCGTCCGCGATTTCGATCGCCAAGGGAAGCAATCGCTCTGCTTCAATCGGGCCTTCCGCGATGACGTGCTTCAGCGTTTTTCCTTCGAGATACTCCATTGCGATGAAGCGCGCGCCGTCGCTTTCCCCGATTTCGTAGATCGTGCAGATGTTGGGATGGCTCAGCGCAGAGGCCGCTCGCGCTTCCCTTCGAAAACGTTCCAGCGCTCCCGCATCCTGGGCCACTTGATCCGGCAGGAATTTCAGGGCCACGAATCGCCCGAGCGACAGATCCTCGGCCTTGTAGACCACTCCCATGCCGCCGCCACCTAGCTTTTCGACAATGCGGTAGTGGGAAATTGTTTGGCCGACCATTTCGCGAGAAATGTTACGTGCCGCAAACAACCCAAGTCAAATGCGCGCAAAAAACATTGTCCGCCGTTCTGGGCGGTTGCCTCGAACGTGCATCGCAGACGGGAACGTGGGCCGCGCCCAACCGGTTGCACGACGTCGAATTTGCCAATTTGGTTCTACTCCTCTGCCAATGGAAACGTCACCTTGAACTCTCGCATGATCACGATTGTGCAGATCACGCCGCAGAACGTCTCGACCTTCAAGGAGGTTCGCCTGCGCGCGCTGCAAGACACTCCGCTTGCGTTCAGTGCGACTTACGCCAATGAGTCGCAGCTTACCGACGAGGACTGGCTCCAGCGCACACAACGTTGGAATGGTGAACGAGGGATCGGCTTTCTCGCCATATATGGCGACACCGCCTGCGGCATTGCGGGCTCGTTCCTCGACCAGAACGACGCGACTCGCGCGCAGCTCATCTCCATGTGGACCGCGCCAACCCACCGTCGCCGCGGCGTCGGCCGCCTTCTGGTCGATGCAGTTCTCGAGTGGGCGCGGTCTCGCGAAATGCCCGTACTCTACTCCTGCTCGTCACTTCGCACAACGAACCCGCAATCCGTTTCTATGAGCGTTTAGGATTCACGCGCACCGGTGATGCGCAACCCTACCCGAACGATCCCGCCATCCTCGAATACGAAATGTCTCGGCCGATTTCGTAATAGGGTCGCGCGTGGCCATTGGAAACAGTGGCAATGAGGCTCGGCGACTAGTCCTAGTTTCTCCGGCTTGGGTCGTCGTCAGGGTGAACGTAATTGATCTGGAAGGGCGATGCGCCGTGAACCTGCACCACAACCTCTCCCTCTGCCATGGCATAGTGGTGCATGTCGGGGTCAAGGTAGGCAAAGCTCCCGGCCGGGAACGCACCCATTTTGGCCGTGTCGAAGCTGTCTCCCATCCCGACTTTGAACGTTCCGGAAAGGACCGTCACGTTCTCGCGATGCGGATGCCAGTGCGGCGCAATGCGGTATCCGCTGGGCATCTTCAAACGCACCGTGAAGTCTCCGCTGTTTGCCCCTGGATCGCCCTCCAGCACCGTGAGCTGCGCGCCCGCTGCTAGTTGCGGCGGCGCGCTAACCCATTGCATTGCCTCCGGTGTGAATGCGGTTTTCGCGTGACCCTCCGCGTGCACGGCGCTCCCTGCAAACCGGCCAACCAATACTGCCAGTCCAGCCGCTCCCAAAATCACGAAAAGTTTCCGTCTCATCTTTTGCCTCATTCCTGTTTTTTAGATTTGGCCTCTTGAGCC